>DATEEH010000070.1:0-5781 GCA_035281245.1 Nitrospira sp. | reverse complement strand
GTGCTGATTGGGACGCTCTTTGCCGTCGGCCTCATCAATGTGATCTGGCTTTCGGTCTATGGATTTTATCTGCCCGCCAAGCTGCGCGTCGGTCTCTCGACGCCGCAAGCCGTCACCACATTGACCGTCATCGCGGTCGGTCTGTCGATCAACCGAGCCATGCTGAAAGGATCCGTCGTCCATGGACCGGTGCAGTGGGGCAAAATTTCGGTCCGGGGCATGGTCGTGCTGTTCGGCCTCGCCGCCGCCTTCACCTGGGTGATGGGACTCATGGGGTATATCCGCTCCTCGGGCCGATTGTCCTGGCACGTCAATGAAGTCATGGCCGACGTGTCGCCGTGGGCCTTCACGCCTGAGTTGGGATTTGCCGCCAAGATGGTGACGTTGAACATGGTGGTGTTTTGGAGCGCAGTGCTCGCGCTGTTTTGGATGTGCCAGCGGGGACAGCAACAGGAGCTGAACGAAGAATTGTTCGAGAATCCTTCGCAGACGCTGGCACCGGCCCCGTCCCAGGAGGCCTAAGGCATCAGAAAGGATCGTGACGAGATGAGCAGAAGGGAAAGAGTGGCTGCGGCTGCGGGTGTAATCACCCTGCTGGTCCTGCCGCTCGGATGGCTTCCGGCGCAGGCGCAGCAGTTGGTGCTCGAAGATTTCCAGACGAAAGAGGCGGACGGCTTTCCGGCAAGCTGGGATCACGAAAGCCAGCGCAGTCATTCGAAGGGGCGGGATGCCTACAAAGTCCAATCCGAGAATGGAGCGCATTTCCTGGCGGCGAAAGACGCCGGGCAACGGATCAAAAAGAAGAAAATCGATTGGGATCCCAAGGCCTATCCGGTGTTGACCTGGCGCTGGCGGTTGAACAAGGCATCGGAGGGGACAGAACCGCTCGCCGCCGTCTATGCGTCGCTGGATACGGATCTCTTGTTCATCCCCGTCTTCACCAAATATATCTGGAGCGCCACCAAGCCGGAAGGCACCGTGACGGAGGGGGGCATGTTCAGCGGGTCGGAGATCGTCGTGCAAAGCGGCACGACTCAACTGGGACAGTGGGTGGAAGAGAGAGTGAACGCCTACGAAGATTTCAAGCGCATCCATCAGCACGAGCCCGCGGCAAAAGCCTGGGGCATTTCCATCATTGCCGGACCCGGTGTGGAAATCGATTTCGGACCGATGGTGGCGACGTCGGGCAAATAGGCCCCGTGAGCCTGAATGTCATGACAGCGGACACCATGCCCTTACATCGGTGGCTCGATATTGCATTCGGGCTGGCCGTCATGGGCACAGTGGGCGCCTTGATCGGCCTCATCATGGGCGGAGGGCTCATGCCAGTGGCTATCGCCGTCGGGCTGGCGATGGGCGGGGTCATCGGCTATCTCGGGGGGCGGCGCTTTCTCATCAGTATTTTGATCGGCAGCGGACTGGGCGGTGCGTTGGCTTGGCTCGTGGCCGGTGCCGAGCGCATCTCCGTGGGCGCCGGTGCGGGAGCGGCAATGGGCGGATTTCTCGGCGTGCAAATTTCAATGTTGTTGGATGTGCGGGCCGCGAGGAAGGCGCAGTCGAAGCCGGCAAATCCTTCTTGATGAACCCTTAGCGGTGAGTGTGAACGGTCATGGATAATAAAGGTGTGTTGATCGGATCCATCATCTTCGTGTTCGGGTCTTTCATCCTCATGATCGTGATGATGCTCTATGAGTCGAACAAGGCCTACAAAATGAAAGAACTTGCGCAGACGGTAAAAACCGAAAGCCGGCCTGCGGCAAGCAGTGTTCCCGCTCAAGATTACTCGATGTACAAAACGAAGATGGGTGACGAAGGTCGGGAAATGGTGCAAATCCCGGAGGGGCCTTTCACGATGGGCAGTCAGGAAGGCGATCCCGATGAAACGCCGGAGCATCAGGTGTTTCTGAAGGGGTTTTTCCTCGATCGGAAGGAAGTGACGCAGGAAGAGTACATGCGGTTCGCCAAAATGACGAAGCGCGGGTCTCCAAGGATCGAAGTCTTCGAAGACGATCAGACGAAGTTGCTGAAGCCAGAATTCGCGGCGATGAGCGTCTCATGGGACGACGCGCTCGCCTATTGCCGCTGGGCCGGGAAACGTCTGCCGACCGAAGCCGAATGGGAAAAGGCGGGCCGTGGCGAGGGCAAACGAAAATATCCTTGGGGGGATAAATTTATTGCACATGCCGCGAACGTCGACGGCAGCGAGGACGGATACAAGTATCTGGCACCGCCCGGCTCGTTCGATGCCGGCCGCAGTCCGTACGGCTTGTACGACATGACCGGCAACGTCGCCGAGTGGGTCAACGACACCTACGACGAAAACTATTACAAGAAATCTCCGTACCGTGATCCCAAAGGTCCGGAGGGCGCAAGTGATCTGCGTGTCGTGCGCGGAGGCTCCTGGCGTGAAACCGAGCACAATGCCCGGTTGTCCAAACGATTTGCGGCGAAACACTGGCGCACGGACATCACGATCGGCATCCGCTGCGCGAGCGATCTCGAGCCGGGAGGGCATGCTCCCGCCTCATAATGGGACGCCATGCTGGAAACCAAATTCAAGGTCGCCTTCCTACTCGTGGTTCTCGCCTTTGCCGCGCTTCCCGTCATGGGCATTCTTCGTGGAACGATCATGACGCCTTATGAAGAGGCGGCTCCTGTGACAGAAGATGCCCGCTCCGAACTCGAATCCGCAACGAACGAAGATCCCATCCCAGAGGAGATGGTCACGATCCCAGCCGGACCGTTCGTGCGCGGCACGACGCGCGGCGGATTTGACGAACAGCCCCAGCGGACCATCTACGTTGAGACCTTCTCGATCGACCGCTACGAAGTCACCAACCACCAATATCAGCAATTCGTTGCGGCCACCGGCCACCGCAAGGCCGGCCCTCCATCACGGTATGCCAAGAGCATCGGCAGAATGCGCGGAACGAATCAGCCGGTGGTGTACGTGTCCTGGGACGATGCGAACGACTATTGTCGTTGGAAAGGCAAGCGTCTCCCGACTGAAGCGGAATGGGAAAAGGCCATGCGAGGAACCGATGCCCGGCTCTGGCCCTGGGGCAATCAGGAGAAACCCAATGGAGCCAACTGGGCTCGCGTGCAAGACGGCCACGAGGTCAGCGCTCGTGTCGGATCGTTTCCAACGGACGAGAGTCCCTATGGCGTCATGGATGGCGCAGGCAACGTGATGGAATGGGTGGGCGATTGGTATCAGGAGACTTATTACAAAGAGGCTCCCGACAGGGATCCCCCTAGTCCGGAATACGGGACTTTCCGAGTCATGCGGGGCGGAGGGTACACGACGACCGGAGGAGATATTCGTATCACCAGCCGTAGCAAAATGGTGCCGGACTTCCGCGACGAAACAATCGGATTTCGATGCGCGATTTCAGGCAGTTTTGGGGGGGCTGGAGCTAGGGAAAAGTTGGGCTAAGTCTAGAGAAAATCGAAGTAATACAGGATCAGAAACACGGCCAGAATGATATTGACAACCATTCCGGCCAAAACTATAATGTCGAACACTTTTGAGTTTTTATTCATGATTTTCCCTGCGTTTACGCGCCCAACGACAAAGTTTGAATAACACACGTATCAGTGTGTGTCAAGAAATGGGCCGAGGAAATCACACGCATTTTTATTTCCCACCAAAAGGAGACATTGATGGCAACCGCAACCGCTCCAGATAGTCCAATCAAGATCAAAATCGGGAAGATGATTTTCTACATCACGGCTGCGGTAGGCCTGTGGTTCTTCTATTGGTTCGCCGGCATTCAGTGCCCTTGCTAAAGGCAGGGTCGCCGCAATGAATTCATCCTACGCCTTTCGTTGAGTTGAGGAGGAGCTGAAGATGGGGCAGACGATTTTCTATATCCTGATTTCGGCCGTGATCTGCGTCGCATATTTCACGGTGGTCGATCACTTCTTGATGGATATGCAGGGGTTGGATTATTGGTACCTGTTCCGCAAGTAACAGCCGCGGAGAGTCGACCCCCCCCTTAGAGGAATGTTTGAGGAATTTTATCGGAATGCTTCAAGGAGGTATCCCATGGGCCTTATAACCCGCAAGAAGGTGTTTTCCGTCATGGCGCTCTGCGCGATGATCAGCCTTCTCTTGCTTCCCGTGGTCGTCTCGATTCCTTCGCCGGCAGCCGGTGAGGAAGCGGCCGCCGATGCAGCAAAGAAGGAAGGCGACAAGGTCGAGAAAGGACGCGACGTCTACTACAAGACCGAAGGCATCGTGGTCGGAGCTCCGGCGCCGAAGACCACGGACGGTCCCAAAGACTATCCGCGGTACAACTTCGAGAGCCGGGTGTTGCTCTGGTTCGCCAACCAGCAGCACCTTTATTACGGCAGCTTCGTGCTGGCCGTCCCTATTTTCTGCATGATCATCGAATTCATGGGAGTTGTGAGCAAGGACAAAGCGCTTGCCAAGCGGTACGATCAGCTGGCCTATGACTTCGTGAAGATCAGTCTCACGGCCTACTCACTCACGGCCATCCTCGGCGGTATCCTGATCTTCACCTTCCTGACTCTGTATCCCGCATTCTTCGGCTATCTCTCCAGCATCTTCCGGCCGGTCATGCACATCTATGCGCTGATGTTCGTGGCTGAGAGCGGCACCCTCTACATCTATTACTATGGTTGGGACAAGATGAAAGAGGGGTTCTTGAAGTGGATTCACCTGAGCATGTCGGTCGTGCTCAACGTCATCGGGACCCTGTTGATGTTCCTGGCAAATTCGTGGATCGGGTTCATGATGTCGCCCGCCGGAGTCGACGAGCAGGGGCGCTTCCTGGGCAATATCTGGCACGTCATCCATACCGCCTTGTGGAACCCGCTCAACGTGCACCGCATTCTCGGCAACATGGCCTTCGGCGGCGGTGTCGTCGCGGCCTACGCGGCGTATCGATTCCTGGCTTCCAAAACGGATGAGGATCGCGCCCACTATGACTGGATGGGCTACATCGCGATGGCCATCGCCGTCGCGTTCTTGATTCCGTTGCCGTTCGCCGGCTATTGGCTGATGCGCGAAGTGTACGCCTACCGGCAACAGATGGGCATCACGCTGATGGGCGGTCTGCTGGCCTGGTTGTTCATCATCCAAGCCACGATGATCGGGATTCTCTTCCTCAGCTCCAACTACTATCTCTGGCAAGCGCTCGGACGAATGCGTGGCGCGGAGAAGTATCAACGCTACATCAAGTATCTCGTATTTCTCCTGGTCTGCGGGTTTCTCGTATTCATCACCCCCCATACGATGGTCATGAGTCCCGCCGAGCTCAAGGCCATGGGCGGGCAGCAGCATCCGGTCTTGGGCAACTATGGCGTGATGTCGGCCAAGAACGGCGGCATCAACGTCATCATCACGACGACGGTGCTCAGCTTCATCTGGTACATGCGCGGCAATAAAGTCTCGACCGTTTCGTGGTCGAAGTTTGGCAACATCTTCATGGGCGTGTTTTTCTTCTTTGCGTACGTCAACATCATCTGGCTCGCCATTTACGGGTACTACATTCCCGCCAACGTCCGCGTCGGTCTCTCGGTGCCCCAGGTGGCGACCACCCTGTCCTGTCTCTTCTTCATGACGGCCTTGAACGGGTTCATGATGAAAGGGGCGAAGCAGATGGGCCCGATCGAGTGGGGCAAGATCTCGGCTCGTTCGCAGTACGCCTTGATCATGCTCGCGACGGCGTTTACCTGGATGATGGGATTGATGGGCTACATTCGCTCGTCGGTCCGGTTGTTCTGGCACGTGAATGAGATCATGCGGGACAACTC
>DATEEH010000069.1:0-19222 GCA_035281245.1 Nitrospira sp. | reverse complement strand
GAAATCCCCTGCGCAAAGAGAATGTCGAACTCCGCCTGCTTGAAGGGAGGCGCCATCTTGTTCTTCACGACCTTGACGCGAACGCGACTGCCCACCACATCTTGCCCTTCTTTGATCGATTCGATCCGGCGAATGTCGAGGCGCACGGAGGAATAAAACTTGAGCGCATTGCCGCCGGTCGTCGTCTCGGGGTTCCCGAACATCACGCCGAGCTTCATCCGGATTTGATTGATGAAGATGACCGTCGTCTGCGACTTCGAAATGGCCGCGGTCAGCTTGCGGAGCGCCTGGGACATCAGCCGGGCCTGCAATCCCATGTGGGCGTCCCCCATCTCGCCTTCGATCTCGGCCCGCGGCGTCAAGGCCGCCACCGAATCGACGACGATCAGGTCGATCGCGCCGCTGCGCACCAGGGTTTCCGCGATTTCCAACGCCTGCTCGCCCGTATCGGGCTGCGAGACCAACAGGTCGTCCGCTTGCACGCCAAGTTTTCGTGCATAGGTCAAATCCAGCGCATGCTCCGCATCGATGAAGGCCGCCACGCCGCCCGTCTTTTGCACCTCGGCGATCGCATGCAGGGTGAGGGTCGTTTTGCCCGATGCCTCCGGGCCAAAAATTTCGATGACGCGCCCCCGCGGAAATCCGCCGACGCCAAGCGCGATATCCAAGCCGAGCGATCCCGTCGAGATTGCCGGCACGTTCTCCGGCGTCTCGGCATCGCCGAGCTTCATGATCGCTCCCTTCCCGTACTGCTTTTCGATCTGGGACAGGGCGAGATCGAGCGCGCGCTTCTTGTCGTCTTTTTCCGCCATGGACATTCCTCCTTATGAAGGTGAAGGTGGCGGATTATACCCAAGTTGGAGGAAGGAAGCCTAGCGAAGAATGGGACAGAAGCTGGCCAAAATGGAAGGATTTCGTCGGGCGAAAGCGGTTACAGGACGTTTTCCGGCGGAGCGGGCGATGGTGGGGTCAAGGATTTTGGAACGGTGAAACGGAAGTGGAACTCCTCCTCTTGAGCGTCGGTCGAAGGGCCGAACCAGCCTTCCGCGGTGATGTGCTCATTCGATTTCGATTTTCCGTTCGGATAGAACTTGAAACGCAGGGATTTCTTTGCGTCAGGTTGGGAAGCCTTCGGATCCAGACTCCCGGCCATCTCGAAGTGATCGTCCAACGCCTGGAGCGCCTGTCCCAGGAATGATTCCAGCAGCTGCTGCCCCATGCCCTTGAACGGCTGGTCAGGATCAAATTCGGGGGCTCCTGCCCAGACCGGCGGGGCGACCAACACCATTATAAGCACTGCACCTAGAAGCACTGCGTCCGCGAGCCACTTCATGGAGCACAATTTATAACGCGACTCCAAACCAGTCAAGCGTGCTTGCTGCCTCGGGCTTTCTCCTACAACATCCATTTGTGATTTTCTTTGACGAAACGACGTTCCGGGCATACAGCTGGAGTATGGCAAAAACCTTGGAACAAAGCACAATTGGGAAAAGCCAGGTTGAGCAACGGCCCACGGTGCTCATCGTGGACGACGAGCCGGCGCCGCGCGCCGCGCTGACCCAGATCCTGAAACAGGACTTCAACATTCTCACGGCAGAAAATGGCAGCCATGCGCTGGCGGTGATCAACGATCACGGGGTCGATCTCATGACGCTCGACCTCAAGTTGCCCGATAGCTCCGGATCCGACATCCTCAAAGAAATCAAACGGACGCATCGGGAAATCGAAGTCATCATGGTGACGGCCTACGGCACGCTCCAATCGGCGATGGATTGCGTACGGCACGGGGCCGCCGGATTTCTCTTGAAACCCTTCAACGCCTCCGAGCTGCTGTCGATCAGCCTGCAAACCTCGCACAAGAAGCAACGGCTCGACATGCTTCGACGGGCGATGGTCGAGGAACAGGCGCTGTGGCAGCCGGAACCGGTGTGCACGGAAGCCTGGCAGGCGCTCATGGGACGCTATGCTTCGCAGGTCAAGAGCGCTTTATTGGAGGTCTCCAGCCGGGAAGCGACTTCGCCGTTGATTCAATTGATTTCAGATTTGCTGGAAGCGAAGGACCGTCATTTGGTCAATCACGGCAACCGCGTGAGTTTCTATGCGACGCTCGTCGCAAACCAGCTGCAACTGACGCTGGTGGAACAGCAGCATCTGGCCCTGGGCGCACTGGCGCACGATCTGGATTTGATCCGCGGCGACGCCGGCACCCTGCTCCCGCACGACGCCGACTGTCAGTGGCACCACCCCGATGTGGGGGCGCGCATCGGACGAGCGATCGGCCTGCCCGCGGAAGCGGTCCAGATCATCGCGTTGCACCACGAGCGGTGGGACGGCACCGGCTATCCCTTCGCGTTGAAGGAAGAGCGCATTCCCTACCTGGCGCGCCTGGTCTCGCTCGCGCAGAAATTCGACGAACTGACCGCCGACTATCCAGGCGCGGCGCCTCTCCCGATGAAGCAGGCGCTCACGCTGATCGAGAGCCAATCAGGCACCGCCTTCGATCCGTCTCTCGTCGAAATCTTCTGCCGGACCATCCGGGAACAACCGCCTCAGAAGTAAGCATCTCGCCGCCGCAACGGTTACGTTCCCGTACTATGCGGCCTGCAACGTCGATTCCCACAGCACCGTATAAATAGACCCCGTCGGTTTCAGCTCGCTTCTCATCAAGGCGATCGCATCGACCGGCAGCGAGATGCCCTCGAACGCCCCGTCCAGGACGCCGCTCCGTGCCAAGGCCTGTCCGACCACACGATGCCCCGCCTTGATGCGCGCCAGGGTCAGATGGGCGCTCAGCGGCCTGGTGTCCGGCGCCAGGTTCTGCGCCGAGCAGCAGCCGTCGATCTCCCGGTGCAGCGCCGTCAACCGTGTCGCATCCTCGCTCGATGCCCACTGATCCGTCGGTCCGATCCACAACACGCGCGGTTGTTGCGGTCGAGGAAAGACACCCAGACGATGGAGCGGAATCTGAATGGCTCGATGTCGGCTGAGTGCCCGGGCCATCGCGTCTCGAAGCGATGTGACCAGCCCTTCGTCAATGTCGCCCAGAAACTTGACCGTCAAATGCAGGGAGGCCGGGCGTACCCAGGAGAGGCTCGCCTCTCGCGACAAATCATGGGTCATTCGCCGTTTCAGCTCCGATTGGATCCCCGCGAGGGTCGTTCGAAGGTGTTCCGACAACTGGACGGCCAAGAAGGCGCGGATCATAGTTGAAGCAGCCAGCGTCGGAGCAGATCAAGCGCCGCCTGCGATGACCGTTGTTTGATCACCGAACGATCGCCATGGAAACGATGCTCACGTGTAACCGCCTCGCCGTTGCTCGCATTCAACCCGACGTACACCAATCCCACGGGCTTTGTGGCGGTCCCGCCGCCGGGTCCCGCGATGCCTGTGACACTCAATCCGATCGACACGCCGCTGCGTTCCCGGACGCCCTTGGCCATGGCGGCCGCCACTTCCGCGCTGACGGCGCCGTGTTGGTCGATGAGCTCGGGCGCAACTCCCAGCAGTTCTATTTTGGCTTGATTGCTGTAACAGATGACGCCTCGGTCCACGTACGCGGACGATCCCGGCACCTGCGTCAGCCGATGACCAATCAGGCCGCCGGTGCAGGACTCGGCAAGCGCAATCGTCTGCTGGTTTTTGAGCAGCAGGCTGCCGACCACGGCTTCCATCGAGTCGGAGCCTTCCGCAAAGATCCATTCACGCAAACGGGTACGCACCGACGCCGACAACGAATTCCAGAGTGTGTCTCCCACGCGCTTGTGCGGCTTGGTGGTGAGGGAGACCAAGACGCCCAACGGAGATGCCAGCAAGCCAAGATCCACAGGACCAGTAGGAGGAACCAGTCCCTGCAGTTTGGCGTCGACATCGGCCTCAGGCAGTCCCCACGTGTGAAACACCTGGCGCCGGATCGGATGGAGGCTGCGGCCGCCATGTTTCATCTGCGAAGCGAGCAGTGGAATGATGCTTTGCTGCATCATCGCTGCCATCTCCGCAGGCACTCCCGGCAGGGAGATCACCGTCGCGGCGCGCCACGACAGCCAAAATCCCGGCGCCGACCCGACCGGATTGGCAACGACCGTCGCGCCGGACGGAATCAACGCCTGTCGAAGCTGCCCCTTGTTGGGCACCCGCCCCCATTGCGCCAACCGCCTCTTCATGCCCTCGAACGCTTCCTTTCGAGGCACCAATTTGCGTCCCGCCGCCGCGGCGATCGCTTCCCGCGTGCAATCGTCGACTGTTGGCCCGAGACCGCCGGTCATCACGATGACGTTCGCGCGCGCCACTGCATTCTTGAGCACGCGCACGATGTCGGCTTGGTCGTCGCCGACCACCGATTTGAAGCGCACTTCGATGCCCACCGTACCCAGCAATTCCGTGATCAACAACGAATTGCTGTCGGTGCGACCGCCAAGCAGCAGCTCTGAGCCGACCGCAATGATTTCGGCGATAACAAGTCGAGGAGAGGGAGGTGCCATTACTTGATTTCAGCAAAATTCAGAGGAAATGTGACTTCGCCGCCGTTGGCGGGAAAGATGGAAATCGTGGTTTGGGCCGTCGGATCGAAGTCGGCATAGGCGAAGGAAGCCACGACCTTGGCTTTGAAGCGCGGCGATTCAGGATAGGCGGCACTGCGGCTCGCCATTCCGTCGAACCGCACGGTCACGGGCTTGATGGTTTTGCCCCCCTGGTCGAGCACCATATAACTGTCGACGGCAAAGTTCCCGACATTGCCGAAAATGGTGGCGCTGATCATCATGGTCTTGCCCTCGAGCGTCTGGGCGATATCGGCCTCACCGGGCTCGACTCCTCGCAATCCCATGTGGGTGGCCATGACGGCAAGGGCCCCGAGCTTCGTGATCAGAAACCCGCTTGGATGCAGCTCGTCGGTCGCGCCAAAGCGCGTGTAGAAGGAATCCGGCGAGCGATGTTCCTTGGCGGCTTCCGCCCCTTTCTTGAGAGCGGCCTGAATCTCCTCCTGGGAAGGATGAGTGTCGATCGCAGACACTCCCGTTGCCGTAAACACCATGAGCCAGGATGCCGCGGCGGCCGCTGTCACATACCGTGATCCGTTCCTCATAGCAAGCCACTAGCAGATCAGTTTTTGCCTGTCAACGAGCGGGCTACAGCCCCGCCTCGGATTTATTCTCGGTCGCCGAACCCGGGACGCATCAGTTTTCACCCGCCCACCCCCGACGGTCTTTTTGCACCCGCCCGACCCACCGATTGCTGCGCAATCGATTGCCCATGACGCGTCTTTCCGCGATTGACAAAACAAAAGATGAAGTGTTACAGAAATGGCTCTTCAGCTTGGTTCCTTTCGATCAAGTCACGCGGAGGAGGTCATGGCAGCCCCCGAACAGCAAGCATCGCCCCAAACACCCAGACGCCAGTACGTCAACTTCGCATTTTACAAGGTCGATCCGGCGTGGCGGCGTCTGCCGGAAGACGAGCGGACCAAAGGCAAACAGGAATTCATCCGCGCGATCGAGGATTTTGCCGGCAAGGTGCTGGTGATTCCCTACACGACCGTGGGCATCCGCGGCGATTGCGACTTCATGCTCTGGCGCATCAGCTACGAACTCGAACTCTTCCAGCAGATGAGTTCCAAGATGCTGGCTTCCGGGCTGGGCAAGTACGTCACGACACCTTATTCCTATCTCTCCATGACGAAGCGGTCGATCTATGTCGACCATCACACGCATGAAGGGCAGGAAAGCAAGCGCCTCACCGTCGTTCCCGGGAAAGCCAAATACATCTTCGTCTATCCGTTCCTCAAGACGCGCGAATGGTTTCTGCTCACGAAGGCCGCGCGCCAAGGCATGATGGACGAGCATATCGAGGTCGGCCACCGCTTTCCGTCCGTCAAGCTCAACACCACCTATTCCTTCGGCTTGGATGATCAGGAATGGGTCGTCGCGTTTGAAAGCGACAAGCCCGAGGACTTCCTCGATCTGGTGATGGCGCTCAGGGAAACAGAAGGCTCGCGCTATACCCTGCGGGACACGCCGATCTTCACCTGCATCCGCGGCAGCTTGAAAGAGACTTTGGATACGCTCGGCGGCTGATGACGCTGCGGTAGCATGTTCATCCTCGCAATGAAGGGCCTTCGACGATTGAGTCGAAGGCCCTTTTCGTTTCCGCATGACTGACTCCAGACACGTCGCTGCGGGAATGTACTCCGTCCTGCTCCCAGGTCTTGGGCAACTCACCCAACGCCGCTATAAACAGGCCGCCCTTGCGCTGTTCTATGCGGTCGCGTTGGTCGGCGCGAGCCTGATGCTGGGACGCGTGTCCGGACGCGCGGCGGAAGTATTCTTCTTCATGATCCTGGCGCTCCCCTGGTGGGCCTTGCAGGCCTACGACGCGTTTCTCGGTCCGGCCGCGGCCGGCTCGGACTGGCAACGCACCTTTCGCACCGCTTGGCGGCGCGGCCATGACATTCGGTTTTTGGGCGTCCTGCTGTTGATCAGCGCGGTCAACGACACCATCATCATTCTCGAGAACTTCGACTATCTGCTTCCCTTCTATTGCACGAAATTCTCCGGCATCCCCGGCTTCTTGACCAAGGCAATCTCACCCATCCTTCATCTCGCCGTGGGATACGGCTTTCTCCGCCTGGCACGCTGGGCGTTTCTCATCTATCTGGTCTATGCCGCCTATGGGTTTACCAATGGCATGGTCAATTTGGCCTGTTTCGGCCCGGGCCGGATCCGCAACACGCTCCTCGCTGCTGTGATTCTCTCCACCGTCTATATCGTCTGGCGACGAAACGTCCTCCTAAAGAGTTAGAACATCTCATATTTCAAATCTCACATTTCAGATGTCTCCGACTGAGATCTGAGGTTTGGGAGCGCCCTTATCCTCCTCTATTGGAGATATGAAATTTGAGATTGGCCCCTGGTAACCAATGCTCCCTCCAAGCTAGCTCGTTTCCTCTTTCCTCCACAGTGTCGAAGCGGTGAAGGGCAGAAGGCGATTGGTCGCCCATGATTGCGTGAAGCGCACGGCCTATTCCCACTTCGGGTGGCGTTGATCTGGGCGACTTTCTCACCCACCCGGCCCCGCCTCGCCAAGACGCGGCTTTCGCCAAGCGCCCACAGCGGGGCCCGGACATTCCTGCACTAGTTCTTCTTGTTTGAGGGGTGGCCCGTTTAGCCTCAAACGTGCGCGCGTGAAGGAGCACCGCCTATCTAAGAATATGGATGGATCTGGTGTGCCGCGTTCCGCGAGCACAAGAGGCTAACGGGCCGCCCTGCTTCCTTCCCACACCGGGCGAGGTGCGAGGACAGTTGGGCTGGTCAACGACAGGACCCGAATCGGTTATAAGGGCCGTGCGACTGAGCTCAAGCGACCATCCATTTTCCCCGCCCCGCTTTGACACTCACTTTCTGCCTGTGGTACCTGTAGAGACTTATGTCGGAGGCCACGGCGCCCATGTCCGATACCGAGAACGACGCCCTATACTGTATCCGGCATGCCGACGGGTCGGTCAGCCTCTACATCGACGAGGAATATGCGGCCGATCGTGGGGTCGATCCCAGCACGCTGACCCGGGTCGTCATCCCCCGCGAGCTGTACTCCACCGGGACAATCCAGCAAATTCGCGAATATGTGGCGCTCTATCTGGAATCTCAACAAACTGGAACCGCCTGAAGAACCCCTATGGCAACAACAACAACCGCGATCCCTGCTTCACCATTGACGCCGGCACTCATCGAATCGGTCATCAGCAGCCTCCCGATTCAGGGCCGCATCATGCTCCGCCTGATCCTGCTGCAACACTTCGATGTCACCGAGGAAGAAATTCGCTACATGACGGCCGATCGACCGGATCCTCGGTGCGTCGCCGGCTCAAAGCCCACGCACAACATCCTGACGCAGGACGCGATCAAGTCGGTCACGGACAAGCGCGACCAATATCTCCGGCACGTCCGGCTCAAACGGGAACGCACGAGACTGCAGTGCGACTGCCTGGCCAAGCTGGCCGCCAATCGCATGGCGATGGCCGACCGGGCCGCGGTTCTATTGACGACCAAGTTCGGGATGGCACCCGATGCGATCGCCCAGCTCAAAGCCCAGGCGCGCACTGCGCTGCCGAAACCGGCGCTCCGGGCGCTCGATCAGCGGTGGGAGGCCCATGAGCTGACGGCCGAAGAATATCAGCAGCAGCGTCTGAGCATCGACATGCAAACCCACTTCCGCCTGGCGGAAAAATATCGCAAGCGGCTCGATCTCGCCGAACGCGAACGTCAGACCGCCGACTTCAGTTCGCTCCAGGACCACGAGGTCTGTCACATCTGGGGCCTGCCCGCCGGAAGCCTCGCGGCGCGCAAGGTCAAATATATGACGCAGTATCTGCAGGCGCTGCAGGCCGCTCTCCAGCAAGGCGCGCCGGCCGCTGGCTCACAGACCCCGCCCGTCGATCTCTGGAAGGAAACCTTCGCCGTCCTGGCGACC
Organism: Nitrospira sp.; assembly: GCA_035281245.1. Lineage (GTDB taxonomy): Bacteria > Nitrospirota > Nitrospiria > Nitrospirales > Nitrospiraceae > Nitrospira_C. The sequence goes on along the minus strand of DATEEH010000069.1, from coordinate 10,762 downwards.
CGCCCGGTGGAGCGGTCGATATCGGTTTATGACGGGTTAGAGCGCACCGAGGGGGAACTTCTCGACAAGTTGTCGACGCTGGCCTGGGGCGGCCTCACGGAGGACGTGGAAACCAAGTTCTGGCTCTCGCTCGTTCAAGGGGCGAGTTCGAATGCGGTTCACTCGGAAATCACGCGCAGTCTCTTCGGTCTGCAACGGCTGGCCGCCATTCTCAATGATTTCGATTCATCGGCCGACACGCTCGATGAAGCGTTGCTGGCACGCAGCGCGCCCAAGTCACAGGACGTGCCGCAATTGCCCGAGAAGCCCGCCGAACCGGTCACGAACGAAATGAAGGAACACGTGCTGAGGAGCATGTTCGGCGAGCAGCACCCGGATCTCACCGGCGGCGGCAAATGGTAGTTCCATTTGCAAAATTTTCATTCTCGTTTATAGTGAGCCCTATCATGGCGACCATGAGACGCACCACCGCACTCTTCCCACTGGCCATTTTCGGCTGCCTACTCTCCGCGAGTCTCGTGTATGCGGGCAACCTGCTGGACCTGGCCGACATCATCGCCCATCCCGATCAATATGACCGTCAGGAAGTGGTCGTCTCAGGCGAGGTGAGCAACGTCCAGCTCGCCACCAACCGCCAGGGGCAGCCGGCCTATGGATTCCTCCTCAAGGATTCGTCGGGAACCGTCAAGGTCATCGGGCTCGGGCAGGTTGAAGTCAAGGAAGGCGATCAAGTGATCGTCGAGGGCATCTTCTCACGACTTCGCCAGGCGGGACGCGTGATCATCTACAACGAAATCAAGGCGCTCTCCATCAAGTCCCTGAATCGGCTCAACCCCGATCTCGTCGGCTGAACCGCCGACGGATCTCATATCTCAAATTTCAAATCTCAAATTGTAAGTCTCAGATTTCGGATAGGGAATTCTATTTGAGATCTGAGATATGAGATCTGAGATTCGCGCTTCGCGATCTGAGATTTTGAATCTGAGATTTGAGATTGGAAGAAAGTGCTCAAATTGTTGTCGGCAATTTGAGCACCTTCTTCAGGATCCAGTCTTGAAGCCGATCCGGAAGCCATTTCAGCATGACCGCCCGCAGCTTCGCATCGCGGCCGACGAGATAGCGTGTCTTCGGTCGCGTTGCGGTCAGCGCATGGAGCACCGCTACGACGACGGCATCAGGCGGGATCGCGCGAGCCGCAGCCTGGCCCACGGATTCTCTGATCTTCTCCGCGGCAGCGCGGTAGAGCGGCTTGCCCTCCGCCGGCATCTCCGCTTCCACCTCCAGCGAGAACTTGTGCGACGTCTCCCAAATCGGGGTCGCGATCGCGCCCGGCTCGATGATCGATACCTCAATGCCCCACGGATAGAGTTCGAGGCGCAGCGCGTCGGTCAGCGCTTCCAACGCGTGCTTCGAGGCCGAATAGGGCCCCATCATCGGAATCGTGCCGCGGCCCGCGATCGATCCCATGTTGACAATCCGGCCTCGCGCCCGTCGCAATAACGGCAACATCGCTTGCGTCACGGCGATTTGACCGACGACGTTGACCTCGAGTTGCTGGCGTAATCGGGCGATTGGAATGAGTTCCAACGGACTGCCGATCGCGATGCCGGCGTTATTCACGAGGCCGAAGAGTCCCCTCGCCCCCACCTGACGGTCGACAAGCTCAGCCGCTCGCGCAATTGACTCGTGATCGGTCACATCCAGCTGAACAGGAATGATGGCGGCTTCTGCTCTCGCTTGGAGGGCGTCACCCGCCTGGAGGTCTCGGATCCCGGCAAACACGGTCATGCCGCGCTCCGCACAGCCGATGGCGCATGCAGCGCCGATGCCGGTGGAAGCGCCTGTGATCAAGACGTATCGAGAACTTGGAGGGCTCATGAGCAATGCGTTTCGAGTGCCGCGGATTGTAACAGAAACTTAACATTCGACCAGCGCAATCTCCTGTTGCCTCCTTCACTAATTCCCGGCACTTCATTACAATGGATCGAGGGTCGAATTCGCCCGATTTTCCATCATGTCAAAAATCGCCGTCATCGATGTCGGGACCAACAGCGTGCACATGGTGCTCGCGGAAGTCCTGCCGGATTTCTCCTACAAGATTCTCGACCGGTTCAAGGACATGGCGCGGCTCGGCAACGGCGCCTTCGAAACCCAACGCCTGTCCGACGAGGCCATTTCGAGAGGATTGAGCGTCGTCGGCCGGCTGGTGACACTCGCCAAGAACAAGGGCTACGACCGCATCATCGCCGTTGCCACCAGCGCCGTGCGCGAAGCCAAGAACGGCGGCGATTTTATCGACCTCGTCAAAGAGCAGACAGGTCTCAGGGTTCGCGTGATCAGCGGAACGGAGGAAGCCCGCTTGATCTTCCTGGCCGTCAAAAACAGCGTGCCCATGACCGAGCAACCGTCGTTGGCCGTCGACGTCGGCGGAGGGTCCGTCGAGGTCATGGCGGGCAACCGCGAGCAACTCCTCAACGCCAAGAGCTTGAAGCTCGGCGCGATCCGGCTCGCCGATCAATTCCTCAAACGCACGCCCCCCTCCGAAGGCATGATGAAGACGCTCGAGAACCTGGTCACCGAACAGTTGAAGCAAACGCTCGACGGCTTCAAACCCAAGCGCTTCGACAGCCTCATCGCCACCTCCGGCATGGCCGCGAACCTGGCCGAGGTGATCCACCTGCGCCGGACGAGCCGCCCATTGCCCCAACTCAACCTCGCCACCGTTTCGCTGAAGGAAGTGAAGGAAATCGAGCAGGTCCTGCGGAACTCGACGATCAAGGAACGGTTGGCCATTCCCGGCCTGGACCCCAAACGCGGCGACACGCTGTTCCCCGCCACCATCGTCATCCGCCGCCTGATGGAACTGTCCGGCCGGGACGAACTCATCCTCTGCGACAAGGCCATCCGGGAAGGGGTGATCTACGATTTCATCGAACGCCACCGGGAACGCATCAAAGCCGAAGCCGATATTCCCGACCTCCGGCGCCGCAGTGTGCTGGCGTTGGCGCGCCGCTGCCACGTGCCCGAAACCCACAGCCTCCACGTCGCCGCGCTGGCGCTCCGCTTGTTCGACCAGACGAAGCGCCTCCACAACCTGGGGGACACCGAACGGGACTGGCTCGAGTTTGCGGCCATCCTTCACGACATCGGCTACCTCATCAGCGAACGCCAGCACCACAAGCACACGCACTATCTCATTACCCACAGCGAGCTGGGCGGCTTGTCCTCCGAAGAGCTGATGGTGATCGCCAACGTTGCGCGGTACCACCGGCGGGCGCATCCCCACAGGAAACATGACGCCTTCGAGGAGCTCACTCCGAAACTGCAGCGCACGGTTCGCATCCTGTCGTCGCTGCTTCGGATCGCTGACGGCCTGGACCGCACGCACTTCTCGGTCGTCACGACGGTGGACGTCAAAATAGGCGCCACTATTAAGATTATTGCCCATGTGACGGGGGACGCCGAGTTGGAAGCCTGGGCGGCCAAGGGGAGGGCCGATCTATTTGAACGAATCTTCCGCCGGCGGGTACAATTGACGCTCAAGTCGCAGGAGGACGTGGCATGACCCCCGAGCAGCAACCGCCTAACAGCAGCACCCCCCATCCCTACCCCGGGAAGCTCATCATCGTCGAGGGCATCGACGGATCCGGCAAGAGCACCCAACTGCTGCTGTTGCACAAGTGGTTGGAATCGAAGGGACACAAAGTCTTTTTCACCGAATGGAATTCCTCGGAACTCGTCAAAGATACGACCAAGCGGGGCAAGAAGAACAAGAGCCTCACCCCCACCACGTTCAGCCTGCTGCATGCCACCGATTTCGCCAGCCGCCTGTACCATGAGATTTTGCCGCCGCTGAAAGCCGGCATGATCGTGCTCGCCGACCGGTACATGTACACGGCCTTTGCGCGCGACGTCGTCCGTGGCGTCTCAAACGAATGGGTGCGCAAGCTGTACAGCTTTGCGATCAAGCCCGACATGGCGTTCTACTTCAGGGTCCCGATCGAGGTGGCGATTTCCCGCCTGCTCGGCGGTACGCGCGGCCAGTTCAAGTACTACGAAGCCGGCATGGACATGAACCTGAGCCAGGACGTGACGGAAAGCTTCCGCATCTTCCAGTCGCGCATCCTGGCCCAATACGACAAGATCGTCGACGAATATCATCTCATCACGATGGACGCCACGAAAGACATCGCGCTGCAGCAGGACGCCATGCGACGGGTCGTGGACGAGGCGTTGAAAGATTACAAACCGAGACGGGGAACTCATGGGAGACGCTCACTATTTTGGCGACGGTTTGACGTACCTAAATCCGAGTGACCTCAAGGGCAAACTCATCGCCATTGAAGGCACCGACGGCGTCGGCCGCTCCACCCACATCGAGGCGTTGCAGGAATGGCTCGAGGTCCAGGGCTACGGAGTCATCACCACCGGCTGGACCAGGTCGAATCTGATGTCCAAGACGATCGAAGTCGCCAAGGAAGGCAACACGATCGATCGCTGGTCGCTCAGCCTGCTCTATGCGACGGACTTCGCCGACCGGCTGGAGCATCAAATCATTCCCGCCCTGCGGTCCGGCTTCATCGTGCTGGCCGACCGGTACATTTACACCGCCTTTGCCCGGGACTTCGTCCGCAGCAACGATCGGAAATGGATCAGGGATGTCTTCGGATTCGCCTTGGTCCCGGACCTGGTCTGCTACTTGCGCATCGACGTCGAAACGCTCGCCTTGCGCGTCATCGAAACCAAGGCCATGAACTACTGGGAATCCGGCATGGATCTGCGGCTGGGGAACGATCTCTACGACAGTTTCAAGAAATATCAGTCGCTGTTGATCGAGGAATTCGACAAGATGGCGACGGAGTTCAAGTTCGAAGTCGTGGACGCCCGCAAATCACTGGAAGAAATTCAAGACGAGCTGCGGTCGAAGATTCAGCAGCTGCTCAACGAAGAAGGCCTCGCCCGAACGGCCCCCGTGATCGAGGACGCCACCTTCTAAAGAATCGCAAATCTCAAATTTCAGTTCAAATAGGATCTGATATCTCAAATTTGAGATTTGAAATTTGAGATTTGAAATTGAAGAAGCGCGCTAGGCTTCTAATTTAGCCCGCTTCTTCCCCAGCGCCCGCAACTGAGCCGGCTCCAGCCACCAGCGCAGCACACCCCGGCCGATCTTTGGCGGTGACGGCAGCTCGATCAGGCACGCGCCGGCTTTCTTGAAGGGAAAGGCCGTCGACGGCTTGCCGGTCAGCATCACGCTCGCCGCCAACCCGAGATGCGGCTCATGCCCCACGCAGACCGCGGAACATTCGGGCGGAAGATCGCGAAGCACCGCCAGCAGGCGCTCAGGGTTCGCATCGGGCAATAGTTCGTCGACGCGCTTGATGGCACTCGGAATGCTGAGCGAGGCTTGAAGAATGTCGGCCGTTTCCAGGGCGCGCACGAGCGGACTGGAGAAAATATGGGTGGGATTCACTTCCAGCCAAAGCAAGCCTGCCGCCACCTGAGAGACGCGCTTGGCCCCCCGCTCGGTCAGCGGGCGTTCATCGTCCTCGCCCTCCCACTCCTCCCGCTCCACTGCAATCCCATGGCGAACCAATACGCAGTTCATTGCCACCTCTATGATCGTGATGTCGTCCCATCCAACAGACCCACTCGACGAAAGCGCAGGTGAACGGCCGTGAGAATTCGCTGCCGAAGCTCCGGCCGGAACGGCTCCAGCGCGTCCCCTTCCAAGTACCGATCGACCGTGGGAGGCAGTCGGCGCCACCAGGCTCTGGCCGAGTCCCTGGCACCTTCCGCCGCCTGCCCGGCCTGCTCCAGCACCTTCCTCACTTCCTGCTCGAAAAACTCCACATGCACCAGCTCGTCCTCCAGAATCGCTCGCAAATCGGCCTGCACTTGGACGAGCAGCTTGGCAAATTCCAAACCCAGGGCCTCATAGCCAAAGAGCTGGATGACCAGGGCCCACCACTGGCTCGGCATGCGGGGCAGTCTCTCGCGGACATGCGATTGAACGCCCAGCCGCTTCTCGAACTCTCGGAGGTGCTTGGCCTCCTCCTCTTCATGCCGCAGCAGAAAGGTCAGCACTCTCGGAGGCACGTCCTTCGCTTTGGCCGAACGCACCGCCCATAAGGCCATCGCTTCGGCCTTGAGAAAGCGCTCAAGCAAGGCGGGTTCACAGGAAGGCGGCAGGAGTAATTCCGTAATCATGGTCGGGCTAGTGTAGCGAACTGGCAGGCAGGAAACCAACGGGGCAATTGAGCGGTCATGGGATCGATTGGAGACGCACGCATTAGTAAAATTCCTCAATCAACCTATTAGCTTGCGAGAATCTAATTCGATCCAGGACGAATCGAATTTGACTCACCTATGGGCGCTATCCACAGCCTCTACATCGATTCGCCGTAATTTACATTTCGCCTAAATATCAATACAGACTTGCTTTTTTCTCATTCGCCCACCCAACGACCCTGAATGTACGGCTTTTGGTCTGCGCTTTGCACTCTTGCATAGCCCAAAGGGTCGGAAAGGAGTCACAATGGACTTCGCAATTATTCTCATTGTAGGCAACACCCTATTAGCGGCGTTCATCTATTTTGTCGTGACTCGGATCTGGCAAGACTGATTTGGATCTCAAATTTCAAATCTCAAATAGGTTTAGGCGGTCGTTTGAGGTCCGAATTGAGATATGAGATTTGAGATATGAGATTTGAGATCCCGGCATCAGTGCCGGGCCTGATTTGACATTCGCGTTTCGGTGTGAAGCCGACCAGTGGCCACCTGCTGTCAAGCGCCAACGGATGGCCATACGGGTTCTGGTCCTGACCCTTCCAGAAGCTGATCGGTCGCCTTCACGCTATGAGGCCGCGCTTCCAATAACACTGGCAGCGCGGCCTTCTCTCATCCCTACACCAACCTATCTCCAAGAGCACCCTCCTCAAGCTCCGCAAGTCTGCGTGAAGATCTTTCTCGACGCATCCGCCCAATCATCTCGAGAAACACTCTTCGCGAATTACCGCCATTTGCGTCCAAAAAGTGTGTTGACCAAATTCTGCCCATATGTACAATGTACATATGGATGGGCTTCGTTTCGAATGGGATCGTGCGAAGGAAAAGAACAACATTAGGAAGCATGGAATTTCCTTCGAGGAAGCGCGAACCGCTTTCTATGATGAAAAGGCTATTCAATTTTACGACCCTGATCATTCGCAAGAAGAAGATCGCTTCATTCTGCTGGGAATCAGTTATAAATTGCGCGTGATTGTCGTTTGCCATTGTTCGCGAGAAAGCGAGAATGTCATTCGGTTGATCTCTGCTCGAAAGGCGGAGACAGCTGAGGAACAAGAATACTGGAGGCGAAGACGATGAGAGACCATTACGATTTTCGAAAAATGAGAGGGCACAGGAACCCCTACATCAAATACTTGAAACAACCGGTCACCATGCGGCTGGATCGTGATACGATCGGATATTTCAAGTCGATCGCGGAGGAGATGGGGATTCCGTATCAGAGCCTCATCAATCTCTATCTTCGAGACTGTGCCATCCATCACCGGAAACTTCAGATGAAGTGGGCATCCTAGCTCAAGCCAACATCTATCCTTCGCTCGTCTGCTCAAGACGTCGAGGTGACAGTTCGCAAAGCTGCCCGTGGGCGGCGACGAGGGACCGTGCGCGCGAGACTGCCCAAGGCAGATCCGCATAGAGCAGCTGTTTCAAAGCGAGAAGATGAAAGGCGCAAGGGTAAAGGCGAGGCTAGATTCGCGTTTCGTCTCTGAAATTTGAAATCTGAGATTCGAGATTCGCGCTTCGCGCGATTCCAGCCACCCCTCGCCCTCCCCGTGTCCCGTTTGAGATGTGAAATCTGAAATTTGAGATGTGAAATCTCGGCGTCCTCGAGCCGAGGCCCCCTTGCTTCTAATTTGAAATTTGAGATCTGAGATTTGTGATTGCGGCCGCCCCCTCGCCCTCCCTGGGTCCCTTTTGAGATATGAGATCTGAAATTTGAAATGGCGGGCGTCCCCTATCTGACATTTGAGATTTGAGATTTGTGATTGAGCCGACTCGCTTCCTTCTATCCATTGAATCAAAATGGATCCATTAAGGGTGAGCAAGCTGGTTTTTTTACGAAGGGCTCCTCTGGCCAAAAAGCATGAAAGCCCTCGAAGCATAAGGCAAATACCTACATTAGAGAGGCGAAAAGTAGCCTCGGCATATCGATTGCTGAACAGCTTATTTCCTAGAGACGAATGGACCTGTTGACCGCCCTGGGAAAAAGGATCACGATTCTCAACCTTTTCCCTAAGGGACTCAATTAGATGAAACCCCCTGACGTTGAAATCTCATCAAGAAGATTTCCAGCCAGACGTTATTCCAAAGTGGGATTGAGAATTGCCCGGTAAAGGGCATAGCTAACTCCTCTGGCAGGGTAATTTCATGACCTCCGTAAATTGGGCTATCATAGCAGCCATTGTATCCATAATTGGGATCCTCTTCGTGGTGTGGCCTCAGGACTCCCTGCTATTTACAAACTATTGGGGCGAAGGCGTCGGAGTCCTGATCGACGGAAAAAAATGGGGAGCTGACAAGAACGACGACAAATTCTCTACCTCGGGTGGCCCGAAGGTCAGTATTGGAAATTTCCAATCTTCACCATCTTCTTCTCCTGCGCAAATTATTGCGTTTTCAAAAAGGCGGCCTCCAACAGTCTGGCCAACGTCCACCGTAAGCGTAAACTGGACGTCAGACAGTGACGCGCTGACTCTTGAATTCGAGGATCAGTACCCCATTCCCGTCTACATTTGGATCGCCATTGACCATTTTGATACGAGAGACCCAATTACAGAAAGAATCCCCCAAGAATGGGCTGACGACTCAAAGGAAAAGACGAATTTGATTTGGCTTGATGAAAGGCAGGGGTTTTTTCTACATCCTTTTCTTGTCTTTGACAGGACGAGCGTCTCTGGATACAGGTCTGCAAGTTTCTCCTGCGGTTCTACTGCCAGGATGAAAAACGACATAGGATTCATAGCGGGTGGGATAAACGTCTACGTCGTTCATGAAGTAGAGAATTCCATCTATATGGGAGCGTATTGCTCCCTTGCAGGAGAGAGTATCATCATTGTCGGTAGAGCTGTCACAGATCATCTACTGGCTCACGAGCTTGGACATGCATTGTTGGGCAATGATCACATTGATTGTTGGTCCACCTCGCCAAGCCCTGGATGTCCTTCTAACACACCATATTTTGACAGAACCAACGTCATGCACGGCGCGAGTCCATTTCGCAATCGCCTGACAGAAGGCCAAAGCTTTCGCGCCATATTCAATCCAACATCTGCCATCAACGCTTTCTTCAATGCCCGCCCGGGTCTGCCGACAGCTTCTTTGCATTGCGGCGTAAGAATACAAGCCACCGCCGAGTGCCCCGAGGTGCAGCGAAGAATATGGGATGACGAGGGAGAGGAAAATTCGATAACGGGGGACCCATATGTCTGGCCTTCTAATTAAAATCAGAATGACATGAAGAGAAGGATGCAACGTTCGCCAACATTCGGGGGGAGAACTGCACTTTTTCTGTCACTGAGCATGCTCGCAATTGTCGTTCCTGGTCAGGGCGCTCAACTCCCGAGGGAGGCCGAACTTTCACTCACTTATTACTTGAACGTCGACTGCCTCGTCGGCGAAAAGAAGCAACCGATTGATCAGTTGCTCGATGCCTATTCAGTCCTTGATCCACAGTTACGAACTCATTTTGAGCAACAGCTCATAGATATTCGTAGAACAGGGCCAGACTCAAAGACGTTACAAACATTTGAACGCGCGACCAGAAAAGATGGGGAACGGCGAGCCAATTTTAGAGGGAGAGGTCGCCTTGGAGCACTAAGCGTAGATGACTTCACCAACGAAAGACGTACACAATTCGTTCGCAAATACAAACAGAGAGCCGCGGTTGCATTAGCGGCTATTGGCTCACCTCGTGGAATAGCAGAGCTGCGCACATCGCTCGTGACTGATGACATAGGATTGCAATTAGTGATGAAGGAAGCGTTAAAGCGTTACGAGCGTTAGTTATGGAAAAATTCTTGGAGGGACACTTACTGCACCGCACGCCAAATTAACCAGGAGGAAAAAGGATGACAGGGCTGACAAGATTAACCGGTTTTACCATTTGTCTTATCGCAGCAGCTTTTCTCTCATTGCCACGGCACGCTGCTGCCGTAAACCTCAAAGCAAAATTCGAAGGCAATGTTACATGCAACCTGGATGATTCGGCGACGGCGAACACGATCACCATCGCTGCTTCTGGAGCTACCTGGACTTGTGGGAATTACAGAGTCCAGGGGGTGGGTGGTGCTGCCAAGATCATTCGAGACGAAACCAGTGGAGATACAATTCAAATCGTAAATGCAAAGATTTCGAGGACGGCGGCCGCCCCCGATTTACATGTCACATTCTATTCGACTGCAGCCCACACTGACCCCCCGACCTCGGGTTCCTCAGTGGACGTCGTGTATCGATTGGAAGCTCAGGGATATTTCAAGCGTGATAGCACCAACAATTTGGCCACGAACTCTCAATTTAAGGGTAGGGGCTATGTCCAAACTCCGGCGAGCAACCCCGAGGGCGGGACTTGGTATTACCTTGGATCAAATCCACCATCTACGTCGACTGGCTACGAGTTGGTCTGGACCGTCTGCGGGACAGCAGGATGCAGCAATTATTTTCCCGGTACATTTGCTACCCCTGCTTCTCATTTCAC
>DATEEH010000068.1:0-23473 GCA_035281245.1 Nitrospira sp. | reverse complement strand
GAGCATGATGGCGTCAAAATAGGTTTCAGGCACGGGATGCGGCAACCGCAACTGTCCGTTCCCGAACGCCACGTATTTTTCGCAGGTCAGCTGCTCCAACCCAATAGGGCCTTTGGCATGGAGCCGCGCACTGCTCAGCCCGATGTCGCTGCCGAATCCAAATCCTTCGGCGTCGTGAAGACGCGTCGACGCGTTGACGAAGACGGCACTGGCATCCACTTCACGCGTGAACCGCAAGGCGGAGGAATAATTCGATGTGGCGATGACGGCCGTCAAGCAGGGACCATACTTCGCGACGTGCGCCAACGCTTCGTCCATGTCGACCACCATTTTCACCGCCAGCGATGGCGCCTGAAACTGTCGGCTCCAGTCCTCCTCCGTCGCAGGGACGATGGAGGTGTGGCCGCTGATGGGCATTTGCCCCATCAGCGCCATCGTCTTCGGGCAGCCGCGGACATCCACTTTGAATTCGACGAGCAGTCGATTGATCAAGGCAGGCAGAAACTGTCTGGCCACGCCTTGTTGCACCAGAAGCGTATCGAGCGCGTTGGCCGCGACCGGGAGCTGCACTTTTGAATTGATGACCACATTCTGCACCAGCGGGAGGTCGACCTCCGCATCCACATAGAGGTGCGTCAGCCCTCCGTCGTGACAGAGCACGGGCATTTTGGCTCCCTCGAGCACGGCTTTGCGCAAGCCGGCCCCGCCGCGCGGAATGATCGCGTCCAGCGCCTTGCCTGCCCGGATCAACTCGAGCGCCACCTCCTTTTCAGGACGATCGACCAGCACCCACGCGCCATCGGGGACACCGTGCTCCCGCGCGGCGTCCCGCAGGCCTTTCCCGATGACGTCGTGGGTCTGCGCCCACTCCGGTGATCCACGGAAGACACTCACATTGCCGGACTTGAGGCAGAGCGCAATCGATTCCACGGTCACCAGCGGCTTCAGTTCGGAAATGATTCCGATGACGCCGATCGGCACCCGCACGCGTGACACGATGAGCCCGTCGGGCCGTTCCCATCGCCCGGTCACGGCTCCCACGGGATCCTGCCGGTCGGCAATCATCCGGAGCCGCTCGGCCATTTCCTTGACGTCTTCTTTCCCCATGCGAACCCGGGCGACGGCGGCTTTGAGCCGGTCTTTGTTGAGTTCGGTTCCGAAGGATTTTCCGAGCGCGTCGACATCTTTTTCATTGGCTGCAAGAATGGCCTCTTGGTCGGCGACCAATCGATCGGCCATCGCACGCAACGCCTTGTCCTTGACAGCTCCCGACATCCTCCCGATGCTTGGGACAATGGTCCTGCAGTTTTTCAGTAACTTATCGATGTATAGCTTAACCGGTACTTCAGGCATTGAAGACTCCATTGCTGGCCATTTCGCGCGTGGGACTATACCACGTCGATTTTTGGACAGTAAACCCGCTCAGATCCCGACGGCGACCGTTCGAGGCGCTTTCGTTCTTCATGTCGAGCCAGCACCCACCCCAGCCAAGCCCACGCGCACGCCAACGGCACCAACGCCCAAGCGATGTGTGTCATGCCGATTCCCACCGCCTTCACGCCGTTGACGATCCATCCCGTTGCGGCGTCACCTCCCCGCGAGACCGCGGTGTCGATGAAGTTCTTGGCCTTGTATTTTTCCTCGCGGCCGACGACCGTGAACAACACTTCCCGGGCCGGCTTCGCGATCGCATACTCGCTCACGCGTCGTACGATGGTAAACAAAATGAACGACAATAGGACGGGGATCAGTCCAATGACCGCAAAGCCGATCACACTCGCAGCGGGCAAGAAGATCAGCGCCGATGCGAATCCGAACCGGGCGATCATCGGCCCGGTCATGAAGAGTTGCGTCAAAAAGGTGAGCACGTTCACAGCGAGATCGACGATGGCGAACAGCCTCGTACGGCCTTGCGGAGAGGCGATTTCTTCGCCGACCAATCTGGTCTGTTCCAAATACAGGAATGTCGCCGAAGTGGTCAGAAGAAACAGGTAGGCGCAGATGCCCAGCAGATAGGGGGAAGATAACGCCAGCCGCATGCCGGCCCACATGCTGCCCCCGACGGCGTCCCCTCGCCTCTCCAGCTCGCGTCCAGGCTGTTGCCTGGACCACCGGTCGAGTGCCCTGATGCACAACCAGCAGACGCCCAGGAGCGCGGCCGACACGAGCATCAACCCCGGAATCGGCATCAGGTACGTGAGCGCGGTCGTCAGCAGCGGGCCGACCATGGCGCCGGTGCTGCCGCCGGCGGCAATGATGCTGAAGAGTCTCGTCCCCTGATCGGGCCGGAAGATGTCGGCCATAAAACTCCAAAAGACCGAGACAACGGACAGATTGAAGACCGACAGCCAGACAAAGAAGACGCGCGCGATCCAGTGCGGGACAACATGGCTGGACATCAGCAGAAAAAATCCGACAAGGTGACTGGCGAAAAACCCATAGACGGCGAGGAGCAACCGGTCGCGAGGAACACGCGCAGACACGTATCCAAACACCGGGGTCGCCACGAGCAGCGTGGCGAACGTCGCCGTCATCATCCACGGCAGATGCTGCACCCCTCCCTCGATGGCCATTTCATCGCGCACCGGGCGCAGAATGTAGTAGCCGCACAGAAGGCAGAAGAAATACAGGAAGGACCAGCAGAGCGGCCGCACTTCCTGGGGTTCGGCGCCGGTGAGCGTCTGGATGGCTCGTGCGCTGGACATGGGGCGGCATCCTGACGGGCCGCCCTTCCCTTCGCAAGCAAAAACTTCCGCTGGATCTCACCCACCCACCCGGCCTGCCAAGACAGGCCCAACCACAACGACGTGCGCTTTACCCATGCTCACCCGCCCGCCCCGCGCACGCCGAGACGTGCGCTTTACCCAGTTTGGACTTTTCCGGTACACCTCGTTATGGTAGGAACCCGCCATGCGCATTATCGACCTGCGAAGCGACACGGTCACAAAGCCGACGGAAGCCATGCGCGAAGCGATGGCGCGGGCGGAGGTCGGCGACGACGTGTACGGAGAAGATCCGACCGTCAACCGGCTTCAGGAAATGGTGGCGGGACTGCTCGGCAAAAAGACGGCCCTGTTCGTCCCGTCGGGGACGATGGCCAATCAATTGGCGATCCGTAGCCAAACGCAAGCGGGTCAGGAAGTGATCGCCGAGAGCAGGGCGCACATCGTCCGCTACGAGCAGGGCGCGGCCGGAGCGCTCGCCGGTGTACAGCTCCACTGGGTCACCGGCGACCGCGGCATCATGCAGCCCGAGCAGGTGGAAGCGGCCATCCGTCCGAAAGATCCCCACAGCATTCAAACCGCGCTCATCTGCCTCGAGAACACGCACAATGCCGGAGGCGGTACCATCTATCCGCTCTCCACGATCGAACGCATCCGCGCCATTGCCGCAGCCCAGGGCGTTCCCATGCATTTGGACGGCGCGAGACTCTTCAATGCCGTCGCCGCCACGACCTTGCCGCCCGCCGCCTATGCACAGCACTTCGAAACTGTCTCCATCTGCCTCTCGAAAGGACTTGGAGCACCCGCGGGGTCGCTCCTCGCGAGCAATGACCACGCGATGATGGACCGGGCCAGGCGATTTCGACGTATGTACGGGGGGGCCATGCGACAGGCCGGTATTCTGGCAGCCGCCGGCATCTACGCCCTCGAGCACCACGTCGGACGCCTGAAAGACGACCACGAAAACGCCAAGCGGCTCGCTCGAAAACTGCAGCAGATCTCCGCCATCGCGATCAACCCGCAACACGTCGACAGCAACATCGTGATCTTCGATGTCGTCGGCCACCGACTGTCCCCTTCAGCCATAGTGACAGCGCTGAAGCAAGAGGGAGTGTTGATCAATGCGATCGGCGGGACAAGTTTTCGGGCCGTGACGCATCTCGACGTCTCGACCAAGCAGATCGATGCCGCTGCCGAAGCGTTTGCCCGGGTCCTCCGCTGACGTCTTTTCCATACCCCCGGTTTCTCTGCTGGCGGATTTTTCGAACATCCTGCTAGAATGCGAACTTCATGGCCGACAAGCCAATGGATGTCGTTTCGTTCGCGCAGATCAGTCGCATTTTGGAACTGACCGACTCTCTCGGTCTCAACCGGGAATGGGTGGAGATTCCGCTGTCTCCGGAGCGGCCGGGAATTGTCCGACGCTTGCCGAATGGCAAATTGGAGATCATCGTCGACGCCGACCGGCCCTTCGAGGAATGGTTGGGGTCGCTGCCGACACAAATACAAGCAGTGCAAGGAACGTGAGCATGGATGGCGACGGCACACACACGCTTCCTACCAAGGAAGAACTGCAGTCCGAATTGGTTCCGGTCCCCGAGCCACTGGAGCCGCCGGAACCGCCGAACGAGCCGGCGTATGAAGAAATTGTCAGCACTGCCCTGCGGCATGCCAAGGGCCGTCGTGGCGGCGATCTCGTGAGCGTGCTGCTCGTGGGCTCCGGAGCCAGGCGAGCGGTGACGGCTCACAGCGACGTGGATCTGGTGGTGCTCGTGAAAGGCCAGGCGGACGGCCACGAAATTGTCCGCGTCGCGGATCGCATGGCCGACATCCGATATTGGGGCCATAAAGAGGTGGAGGACGAGCTCTCCTATTCGGCCCACCTGCCCTCTCTCCTTCGAAAAGCGCGTGTGCTCCACGATCACGACGCGATCGGCGCCAAGCTGATCGAACGGGCCAGCCACCGCTTCCGTCAGGGCCCTCAGCCGGCCAACATGAACGAACAAATCCGCCTCAAGGCCGAGTGTTTTCATTGGCTCGGCAAGGCTCAGGATCTGGCCGACAAGCCCGCCACGGCCCAATATCTCTTGATGAATTTCTTTGAAGACTTCGTCAACGCGTTCTTCCGGCTCCGCGGCCTTTGGCTGACGGCACCCGTCGACGTGCCGCGATTCATCGCTTCGCGCGACGCGGCGTTGGGTGAACTCGCGTCGCATTTCCTCGTGGCGAACACCCTGCCTGAACGGCTGAACTGCGGAAGAGACATGGTCAACCTCCTATTCAAGGATGTGCCGAATCCGGCACGCATTGACTGACGACGGTTGCAACATCGATCCGATCGTCTGAAGGAGTCCAATGGACATTGGATTTATCGGTCTCGGAAAAATGGGCCTGAATATGGTGACCCGCTTGCAGCGAGCCGGGCATCAAGTCACCGCCTATGACCGCGCACCGGATGCGCTCGCAAAGGCGACTGCTGCCGGCTGCACCGGCGCGTCGTCGCTCGCGGATCTGATACAACGACTCAAAGCTCCTCGTGCCGTCTGGGTCATGGTCCCCTCCGGGGCGCCGACGGAAGAGACGGTGCATGCCGTCGCCGCCCTCCTCGCGCCCGGCGACGTCGTCATCGACGGCGGCAACACCCGCTTTCACGACGATGTCCGGCGTGCCAAAGAGCTGGCTGCCAAGCAGCTTCAGTACATCGACGCCGGTACAAGCGGCGGCATCTGGGGACTGAAAAACGGCTACTGCCTGATGGTCGGCGGTGAAAAGCAGGCGGT
This sequence comes from Nitrospira sp., assembly GCA_035281245.1. Classification (GTDB taxonomy): domain Bacteria; phylum Nitrospirota; class Nitrospiria; order Nitrospirales; family Nitrospiraceae; genus Nitrospira_C. Next base: position 17,970 of record DATEEH010000068.1, on the reverse strand, counting down.
CGACCGGCTGGCGCCGATTTTTGAGGCGCTCGCGCCTCCGAACGGCTGGGCGCACGTCGGTGCCGCCGGCGCCGGCCATTACGTCAAAATGGTGCACAACGGCATCGAATACAGCCTCATGCAAGGCTATGCGGAGGGCTTCGAATTGATGGCGAAGAGCGAGTACCGTCTCGATCTCGCTCGCATCGCCGACCTCTGGATGCAAGGGAGCGTCGTCCGTTCATGGTTGCTGGAACTTGCCGCCTCGGCGCTCAAAGAAGATCCTCGCCTCGAGCAACTCAAAGGCTTCGTCCAGGACTCGGGGGAAGGCCGATGGATGATCGCCGATGCCATCGACAAGGACGTGCCGGTGCCGACACTGGCCGCCGCGCTCTTCACTCGGTTTCGCTCGCGCCAGGCGGAATCCTTCGCCGAGAAATTGCTGGCGGCGCTGCGCAACGCATTCGGCGGCCACGCCGTCAGACGGTAGGAGCACCCGATGCCGCCGATTCAACGAATCGACATCACACCGGGGCACGAAGCCGTTCCACCGGTCGAACCTTGCACTCTGGTGATTTTCGGCGGATCAGGCGATCTCGCCCGCCGCCGGTTGATTCCAGCGCTCTACAATTTGATGCTCGACGGTCTGCTCCCGGCCAACTTCGCCGTCCTTGGGCTCGGCAGAAAGACCATGAACAACGAGGATTTTCGGACCTCTCTCCGCGAAGGCGTCCTGGCTCATTCGCGCCAGGCCCTACAAGAGGATCGTTGGTCCACGTTCGCCTCACGCTTGTTCTATCTTTCCGGAAGCAATGACGATCCCCAGACCTATGCGGCCCTCAAAGGGCGCGCCGAGGAGATTGAACGCCAGGTGGGATTGCCGGGCAATCGCATCTTCTATTTGAGTATCCCGCCCAGCTCCTTCACCGCCGTCTGCGAAGGGCTTGAGCAATCCGGTCTCGCCGTTCGATCGGCCAAACCGTACGCGAGAATCATCGTCGAAAAACCGGTAGGCCGTGATCTCGACTCAGCCCGCCAGATCAATGCCGTCACGGGACGCGTGTTCGACGAATCGCAGATCTACCGGATCGACCACTACCTGGGCAAAGAAACCGTTCAAAACCTCATGGTCGTGCGATTCGCCAACAGCATTTTCGAGCCGATCTGGAATCACAAGTATATTGATCACGTCCAGATCACGGTCAGTGAAGCGGAAGGCGTCGGGACGAGAGCGACCTATTATGAGGAGGCCGGCGCGCTGCGCGACATGGTGCAAAACCATATGCTGCAGCTGCTCAGCCTCGTCGCCATGGAGCCGCCCTACTCGCTCGATCCGGACGTGGTCAGGAATGCCAAAATGGAGGTCCTGCGCTGCCTGCGGCCAATCACGGGCAAGGATGTCGATGTGTATACGGTCCGCGCCCAATATGCCCCGGGAAAGATCGGGGACAAACCAGTGCCGGGATATCGTCGCGAATCCGGCGTGAAGCCGGATTCGACCACCGAAACCTACGTCGCCCTGAAATGCTTCGTGGAGAATTGGCGGTGGTCCGGCGTGCCGTTTTATCTGCGAACAGGAAAAGCCCTGCCCCAGCGGGCGAGCGAAGTGGCCGTGCAATTCAGAGACATTCCGCAGATTTTATTCAACGCCAACCCTCAGCATCCGCAACCCGCGAACGTCCTGGCTCTGCGCATTCAACCGGAAGAGGGGTTGTCGCTGCGCATCGTGTCCCGCGTGCCCGGCACAAGAGAGCAAACCCATCCCGTCGAGATGGCCTTCAAGTATGGCGAGGTGTTCGGTCGGCCTTCGCCCGAAGCCTATGAACGGCTCTTGCTTGACGTGATGGCCGGCGATGCATCGCGGTTCATGCGGCGGGATGCGGTCGAGGCGTCCTGGGCCTGGATCACGAAAATCCTGGAAGCCTGGCAGCAACAGGGCGCGCGATGGCTGCCGGAGTATCCCGCGGGCTCACATGGACCCATCGAGGCGGATCGGCTCATCCAGCAGGACGGCCGGACTTGGAGGCCGCTCTAGTCGGCCCCTCCGGCAGCCGTAACTGCCGGAGGATCTCCTCTTTGGTACCCAGGCCTCCGATAAACCGCTCGAATTGTCCTCCCCGATACAGCGCGAGCGCCGGCAAGGATGAGATGTCCAACTCGGCCGGTATCTGAAAATTTTCCTCGACGTTCATCTTCAACACGACCAGTGCCTCGCCGACCTCTTCGACAAGCCGTTCGAGCTGCCGAGACAGGGCTCCACAGCCGCCGCAGCCCGGTTTCCAGAATTCCACGAGTACGGGCACCTTCGAGCCGCCCACGACCGTGTCGAATTCCCGATCCGAAACTTCCGCAATCATCACGTACGTCCCGCGGCCTTGGCAAAAACATGGTCGAACAGCAAGCGGGCCAGCAGACGATAGCCGGCGGTCGTCAGATGCAGCCCATCGTTGGAATAGGACGCTGCCAGTCGCCCGGTGTCCGGATCGGCCGTTGCAGTAAAGAGATCGATGCAGGCCAGACGTTTGGAGGCGGCATAGTCTCTGATCAACCCGTTCAACACGCGCCGCCGCTCGAGATGTTGCTCAAGCCACCCCTGAGCGTCCGGCCCGCCTCCTGTCACGTCCACCAGCAGGGAGGGCACGGTTACGGGCACCGGTATGATCTCAGAGGCCCGGGCCAGTTCATACATCTTGACCAGATTCCGCATGATGTCGGCGGGCATCGCATTCCATCCCAGATCGTTGCTTCCGCCGAGGACCACGACATGATCCGGACGGTGCTGCAACACGTCACGCCGGAAACGCATGGCCATTTCACCGGTGAGTTCGCCACAGACTCCGCTGGTCCGAACCTCGACGGACGACCCCAGCCATTCCTGTAAGAAGTGGCCGTATGGCGTTTCCTGTCCGGTCGGGAACTCCGGCGTCGGAGACTGAAAGCCCGCCGTCAAGCTGTCGCCGAAGCAAATGATGGTCACGCTCTTCTGCCCTCGCTGGTTGTCCGACTGTCGATTGTACCCAGTCGCATCCTGAGCGGACAATCCGCTGGTTGTTCAGCCGTTTTCCATGCAGAAACTAGGCATCCAAATGTTGTGAATTCCTTGACCAAATGCCGGGTTACCGGTAGGACAGTCCTAATGTCTGATCTCAAAGCTGCCCAGGACTTGATGGCGGCCGCCATGGCCGCCAAGCCCACGATTGACCCGGAACTGGGATCCGTTGCCCAGCTGCTGAAATCTTTGGATCGGGCGTCGAAAAACGTCCGGACGTTCGGCCATCAGAACAGCGTCGCCAAACGATTCTTCGAGCAGTTCTACACCGAGCTGATCAACCATGTGGAACGGTACAACGCGCTGACGTTCATCATCCAGCGGGAAGGTCTCTTCTTCAAGGACGCCTGCGTCTACAACTCGCAGGCGGGAGAATCCAGCGAAAACTTTGCATTCAAGCTCTACAGCGACGGCATCCGGGAGCTGACGTTTCACCAGGGCATCGAACAAGACGACGTGCTCTTTTTCTTCGACGCGCTCTGGAATACCGGCGGCAGCGACGGCAATGAAGACGACGATATCGTGACCCGGCTGTGGTCAAGGAACCTCCCGACGCTATCGATCGTCACCGCGGACGAGGTCATGAAGCTGTCGGAAGTGGACGACATCTTGACCCCCCAAGGAAAGGCCCCGGACGAAGGATCGCTTCGTGAAATTCTCGATGAAGCGAACGCCAAGAACGTCAAAGAAGGGAAAGGCGATCAACAGCGCAAAGCCAAGGTGTCGACCAGCGTCATGGGGTACGAAGTGACCGAGGCGGAAATCGCCTCGATGGCGCGCGAAATCGCGGAGGAATCCAGTCGAGACAGCATTCTCTATCTCCTCGACATTCTTACCGCGGTCATGTCGTCGGAACGGTCGCCGGCGTTGTTGGACAAGTTGTTCGAAATTTATGAAGGCATTCTACGCTCGTTGTTCAAGGGAGGCCATTGGAGAGTCGTCGAACACGTGTTGGGGCTGCTCGCGGAAGCCGAGGCCGTGCGCCCCGATTTGACCGAGGCGCACAAGAACAAACTTCGAGGCATGTTTGACCAGCTCGGCAGCCACGAACTCATCACGCTGATGCAGCACTATCTCAACACGACTGAGAAAGCCCGTACCGAGGGACTCGAGAACGTCCTGCTCATGATGAAGCCGTCGGCCTTGTCTGGTCTTTGCGCGCTGCTGGGCGACCTGGAACACGCGGCTCACCAGGGAGTGATCGGCAATGCGCTGGTGGAGCTGGCCAAAGAAACCCCGGATGTTCTCGTCAGACATCTGACTGACCGTCGGCCAGCCTTCGTGCGAAATCTGTTGAGCATCATCACCCGATGGAATAATCCGAAGCTCGCCGACAGCGTGGAGAAAATTCTGCGCTATCCCGACCCCTTGATTAGGCGAGAGGTGATCAGAACGCTCGCCGGACTCAAGCCGAGCGGCAGCGCGGCAAAACTCATCCCGTTGTTGAACGACGCGGATGAGGCGGTGCGCCTGGCGACGCTGAAGCCCTTGTTGACCGGCCACTACACCGCAACGTTTGCGTTGTGGGAACCGATCGTCAATGCGGACAACTTCAACGATCGCGAGCCGGCGGAAAAGCGCAATATTTTCCATGCCATCCGGATGACGGCGGGAGATGACGCCGTACCGTATTGGACCACCCTGTTGACCGAATGGGGGTGGACCAACCGGAAAAAACGGGAAGACCTGGCGCTGCTGGCGGTGGATGCCTTGGGGAAATTAGGCACCGCCGCCGCTCTCGCGGCATTGGACACGGGCACAAAGAAGGGCACCGCTGCAGTCAAGCAAGCCTGCGCTGCGGCCATCGCCGGCGTGGGCAGGCATCAGCGCACGGCCTAGCATTCGAGGATACATGAGGAATCTCCGTCATGGCTGATCCCTTGCGCGCGAGCGACATCGCGGCCGCCGCTCAACCGATCCTCACCCACGAGAAGTCGCTGACCAAGAAGGTGGCGAAAGGCTCGGAGGCCGGGGATATCTACGATCAACAGGTCCTGATGCTCGGGACCCAGTTGGTCACGCAAATCAGCATTCTGGTCAAAATGTCCAAGCTCCACGGCCGAACCAATACGGCGCTCGACGGTCCGGTGGAGAGTGCGCTCACGGTGATCAAGACCCTCGCCCAGGACGAACCGATCTCCGTGCGCCTGCAGAATGATTTTCTATTCTTGGGCCAGCGACATCTCAAAGTGACGTCGGCGCAGATGCCGGTGTTTTCCACAGTGATCGACACGCTGAATCAGTGGAGCATCGGGGGCGTATCCTTCTCCAAGGATGTCGAGTCAAGGGACTTTCGCGAGTTCATCTTTCAACTGGGCACCTTCGATGGGGCGAGCAGTTCGATCACCACTCTGCGTGCCGCATTGGAGCAGCATGCCGTCAAAGGCATCGAACTCGAGGAGCGGCGTGTGCTGCGCGGAAAAGCGACGGCGAAGACCCGCTATGCCAATGCCGCGACAGCCGTCGGCACGCTCGTGCAAGACTGCCGTGACAAAGGTACGATCGGGTTCAAACAAGCCAAGCGTGCGATTCAGAGCATCGTCGACCTGATGATGAACGATGAGGCCTCGTTATTGGGTCTCACGACGCTTCGCTGTCACGATCAATATACGCACAACCATTCGGTCAACGTCGCGTTGCTGTCGATGGCGCTCGGCAACCGCGCCGGCTATCCAAAAGTCGAGCTCGCCGATTTAGGTCTCGCGGCGCTGTTTCATGATCTGGGCAAGGCGACGATTCCCATGGACGTGCTGAATAAGCCCGGCGAGTTCACGGAAGATGAATGGACCCTGATGCGCAACCATCCCACTGAAGGTGCGCTCAGTCTTGCAAAGATGCGCGGCATCACCAACTTGCCCGGACGAATGGCATCCGCGTCGTTCGAGCACCACATGAACCTCGACTTTTCCGGCTATCCCAAATTGAACGTCTCATGGAAATTATCGATGACCGGTCGGATCCTCATGATCGCGGATTGTTATGACGCCATGACCTCCTCCCGCGTCTATCGGCGTGAGCCCATGTCCCCGTCGAAGGTCCTGGGCTTCATGTTCAGTAAAGCGGGAAAATCCTTCGACCCCACGCTGATGAAGCTGTTCATGACCTGCGTCGGCATCATTCCCATCGGCAGCCTCGTGCTGCTGGAGAGCAATGAGCTGGCTGTCGTGCTGAAGCCCGCATCGGATCCCGCCGAGGCGGAATATCCTTATGTGAAAGTCATCACGGATGCGCAGGGAACCCCGATCGACAACGGTCGAGAACTCGATCTTCGTGAAAAAGACGAGAACGGGGAGTATTGCCACTACATCGTTCGCCTCATCGATAATACGGAACACAAATTCGACACCAGCCGGTACTTCGTGTAAGACGCGGCGGTGAGCAAAGCCGCTTGCGCCCGCTGCAGCTCCCTTGACAGTGCTACCCTCGACCGCTATTCTTTCCTATTCGGAAGACGACGGCTTCTCATCCACGAAGGAGCGGATATATGCCTACGGCGAAGACCCCTTGGGGTCAGATGGTGGTTGCATGGGTGATGACGGCGGCGTGGTTCTTAATGCCCGCCGTTCCAGCCAACGCGGCGGATGCGTTCAAAATGGGGGTCATCGATCCCCAGATGGTTCTTGAAAAATCGAAGGCGGGCAAGAAGGCGCTGGATGGCCTCAAGGAATACGTGTCGACGAGACAGAAGCTGCTCTCACGAGACGAGGAAGAGTTGCGCAATACGGAGAAGACTCTCAAGGAATCCGGATCGAAGCTCACCGAGAACGAGAAGAAAGAAAAAGAGGCGCAATTCCGCACGAAGATTCAGGAGTATCAGAAGCGGGCGCAGGAATTCAATCAAGAGCTTCAGGGTAAGCAGAAAGAGTTGGTCGACGACTACATGAAACGGATCGCTTCCGCGACCCAAACGGTCGCCGAGAAGGGTGGTTTTTCGCTCGTCGTCGACAAAGGCAGCGAACAGACCATTAAGATCGTCATCTACAGCAAAGATACGATTGACTTGACAGACCAGGTCATCAAGGAATTCGATCGGGTCAACAGCAAGTAGGATATGAGGATCGACGGAATTTCGTCTGCGGGGTTCCGTCAGGACTCCATCGGATATCCTGCCTCCCTCCAGGCTGTGATGCCGCCGTCCATCGACGTGACGTTCGTATAACCCATCTGCCTGAGCGCATCGGCGGCCAACACCGACCGGTACCCTCCTCCGCAGTACAGCAGAATCGATGCATGCTTGTCAGAGACCACGCTCTCGATATCGCGTTCGATGATGCCCTTCCCGAGGTGCCGAGCGCCCTTTGCGTGATCCTTTGTAAACTCGTGGTCCTCGCGCACATCGAAAAAATGCGCGACCTCTCCCCTCTCGAGTTTGCCCTTGGCCTCGGTGATCGTGCATTCCTTGATTCGAGCCCGGGCGGCGTCGACCATCTTCAGAAAGCCTGGATTGTGCTTCATCGTTCCTCTCTTCCATTCAAAATAACCGCGCCTGCTCGCGTCCCGGACGACGGAACGTCGACGGCACGGTCTCCGGGTCGGATTCCGCAAAACCTGCCTTTCGTTTTGCAACCGCGAAGAGGCGTTCGATCATGGACCAGTAAGGCCCTTCTCCGTGATGCCGTGAAAAGTATGCACCATCCGTCATGGCGCCGCGGCGGACCTCCTGGATCCGATGTATCATCTTGCCGATTCGTTCCGGAAAAGCTTCGGTCATGCGTTCGACGAACACAGCTTCAACGGACTTGGCGAGCCGCAAGAGCGTGGACATCGCCTCCCGGGCGCCCGCTTCATACCCTCTCTGCAGCAACTCCGGAATATCCTCGTCATTGAGCCCGGGAATGATCGGTGAGATCGAAATCCCGGTCGGAATGCCGGCCTCTGACAGTCGGCTCATGGCCTCAAAGCGCTTGCGGGTCGTCGGTGCTTGCGGCTCGACCCGGCGAGCGACGTCATCGTCGGCGAAGGGAATGCTGAAGTAGACCCTGACCCACGCCTCCCGATGCAGACGCGCGAGCACATCAAGATCCCGTTGGACAAGGACGCCCTTCGTAATGATCGCTACCGGGTTGCGGTATTCCGCGCACACGTCGAGACAGGCGCGCGTCAATTCCAGCGAGGCTTCCATCGGCTGGTAACAATCAGTGTTGCCGGAGAAGACGATCAATTCGCCTTTCCACGCGGGTTTTTCAAATGCCTGCCGTAACAGCGTCGCCGCCTGACGTTTCACGACGATCTTTGATTCGAAGTCGGTGCCAGCGCCGAAGCCCCAATATTCATGGGTGGGGCGCGCATAACAATAGGCGCACGCGTGAAAGCAGCCTCGATACGGGTTCACGCTCCAGCGGAACGAGAGGTCGGGACTATCGTTCCTACTGAGAATCTCCCTGCTCGCATCATCGTACATCTCGAGCCGTACAGCAGACGCCGGCTCGAGCAAATCACGGTGTTTCGAGTCATACGGATTCGGCGGATTGGAGATAGGACGCATGAGCCATCGTCTCTCCATGCCGTTCACGCTGTCAACCCGCTTCGATGGTGCGTTCATTGACCTCCACCGAAGCCCGATGTTAGATTCCAGCCGCTTACTGAACACGAGTGTATATGTACGATCTACGGCTTCTCCGCGAGAATCTTGATCAAGTCCGCGATCAGCTTGGCGCCCGTGGCCAGGAGGTGCAGTGGGACGCGTTGCGCAAGCTCCTCGATGAACGGCGCGCCTCAACCATGCAAGCGGAAGAGCTGCGCGCCGAGCTAAACAAAGGCTCGGAAGAGGTCGCACGGCTCAAACGGCACAAACAGCCGGCCGATGAAGCCGTTGCGGCCATGAAACGGGTCGGCGAGCGGATTGCCGAATGCGAGGAAGCACTCCGGACGATTGAGGAGAACCTCAACGGCATCGCCCTTCGCATCCCAAATCTCCCGCACTCCTCGGTGCCGATCGGGCGCAGCGCTGATGAGAACCTCGAGGTCCGTCGCTGGGGAAACGCCCCTGCCTTGGCCGCCCCGAAAAGCCACTGGGACCTCGGGGAAGCGCTCGGCATTTTGGATTTCGACCGTGCCGCAAAAATATCCGGCGCCCGTTTTGCCGTGCTGTCCGGCGCAGGAGCTCGACTTGAGCGGGCGCTGATCAACTTCATGTTGGAGTTGCATACATCGGAACATGGCTATCGAGAAGTGTTGCCCCCGTTCATGGTCAATCGGGCGGCCATGACGGGAACCGGTCAGCTACCCAAGTTCGAAGAAGACCTGTTTCGGCTGCGGGATGAGGATTACTTTCTGATTCCCACCGCGGAAGTGCCGGTGACGAATCTCCACCGCGAGGAGATCCTCAGCGAGTCGGTGTTGCCGATCCGGTATACCGCCTACACGCCCTGCTTTCGTCGGGAAGCGGGTTCGTACGGCAAGGACACGCGAGGATTGATTCGGCTTCATCAATTCAACAAGGTCGAATTGGTGGCGTTCACGCAGCCGACACAATCCTATGACGAGTTGGAACGACTGACCGGTCATGCAGAAGCGGTTCTGCAGCGCCTTGGCCTCCATCATCGCGTCATGACACTCTGCACCGGTGACATGGGATTCGCGGCAGCCAAAACCTATGACCTCGAGGTCTGGCTTCCCTCGCAGCATCAGTTCAGAGAAATTTCCTCCTGCAGCAACTTTGAAGCGTTCCAAGCGAGGCGCGCCGGCATCCGCTTCAAAAACTCCGGAGGGAAAAAAGATTCCAAGACAGACTTCGTTCATACATTAAACGGTTCGGGCCTTGCCGTCGGGCGCACGCTCGTCGCCATTCTAGAAAACTATCAGCAGCCGGATGGCTCAGTGGTAATTCCTCCGGCCTTGCGGCAGTATATGGGGGGCCTGGAGCGAATTACGAAAACGTAAGACAGAATGAGAAATCACAATGGGTCTTATCCCGGTCGCCAAGATCCATTCTAAGGACTCCCAGTCGGGGCAGCAGGATATGGAGGGGTGACGGAGCGGCCGAACGTGCCGGTCTTGAAAACCGGAGACCTCGCAAGGGGTCCGCGAGTTCAAATCTCGCCCCCTCCGCCAATCCCACGCCGCGCGCTTCCCTTCTGAACAACACGCTCAAACCTCTCAAACACCAAAGACAGTACGCCGGGGGGGAATCCCAGTAGCGGACATGTGTGAATTATATATGCTCCGAAATTGATCATCGAACGAAGAGCCGGCTGCCAAACAACCATTGTTGGATGGATACGAACTTGCAATACGCGATGATGAGACCTGCTATTCGTGTCCTGCTGGTGGATGACCACGCACGGGTACGCGCTGCCTTACGAGAGTTGCTGCTAAGTTATCCCAATTTATCCTTAGTTGGAGAAGCTACTAATGGTGAAGAGGCCGTTCGATTGGTCCGAGAATTGTCACCATCGGTCGTCGTGATGGACATCAACATGCCGAAGTTAAACGGCATCGATGCCACCATGAAAATTAAGACCTCCTACCCCCATGTAGTCATCGTCGGACTTTCAGTCAGTGCTAGCGATGCACATCGCCGCGCCATGACCGCTGCCGGGGCGACGGCTCTCATTTCGAAATACATGGCGGTCGAGCAGTTGTACGTCGAAATCCAAGCGGCTATCAACGGACGCTCGACCACCAGTCACTGACCTTCCTCTCGGGCCTTCCTAAGCCGAAAACTGGGGTCATTACTAGCTCGGTCAACCAGCTCCATGCCGTATGTTGCACTGGAGACGCGATGGATGCCGCGATGGATACAATGATTCTTCCCATTTGCTGCGTCTGTGGATTGATCCGGGAAAGTTCCGGGTCTTCGACAGAGACTTGGGTGACCAAGAAGGTCTTTCGTCAAACTCATAATATGGATGCCTCGGCCTACCGTCTTACTCATACCTATTGTCCGGCCTGCTACGCCGAATTCATGAATCGGATCGCCGCAGCTTGATCGTTTTCTCCGTATCATAAGTCCCCGTCCGTCATTCGACGAAACTACTCACTTCTGACGAGAGCGCGCTCTCGCCTCCAGAATTATAGGCACTCACCGCGAAATAGTAGGTCGTACCAGGCGTGAGTCCGTTGACGGTATAACTGACGTCGGGGCCGACATCGACATGGGAATCGTACTGTCGCGACATCGTTCCATAATACAATTTGTATCCGCGCACAGACGGCTCAGGGACTGCCGTCCATGACAGCGTCTTGCTGGCACCTGCCGGCGCATCATCCGACCCGCAAGACACCAAAGCAAGGTAAAAGCCCAGGACGCACCGAACTGCCGCCTTCGGAAGAGCTTGATGAAAAAAACAAGGGCGCATAGAAATCACCCCGCGGGTCTCTCGCGGACGACAAGATCGCGTCGCAAAGAGACGGCTCGTTTAAGGTTGACCGTGACGGATGAATTGCTGCTGTCGGCGGTGAAGAGCTTCGACGAAGATCAACAAAACCCGCGGTGTGTCAGCAGCTTGGACGATGACAGAAGAAGTCTCGTGGAGGGTCGGTTTGTGAGGCGCTGGAGCTGTAGCGAAGCAGCATGTTAGTGATGCGTACGTTTGTACGTTTTTCTGGGGGAGAAGAAGACCACAGAGGGCTCGAAGTCCACCACTAGGGAGGACCCTGGCCGCTTTGCCCGAGGGGTTTCATCCGAAAACGCTTGAGCTGACTAGTGTTTTACCACCTTGAATCCGCCTCGCGTCTTTGCTTTAGTGAAGGCGGGCGGAGGTGTCGTTTCCGGCATGCCCACCCTGGAGCGACAAGAGGTCTCTGCTCCCTCCTGGGAGACCTGCCTCCGCCTCCCTTTTTCGCCGACTTGCCGCGCCCAAAGCCCCCTCTTTGGGCTAGGTAATGCCTACCTCTTCGGTATTTCCAAACCGCCGGTCCCTCTCACAAGATGTGTTCAACTACGCTTGACCTGTCTTCTTTGTGGAGGGAAACCATGCACAAGCAAGAGGGAAAGATAGGAGCCATTCGGAGAAATGTGCATGGAACGGCCTGCTCCTGCTGTGGCAGCCGGAGCTACCAGCTCGTCCTTCGAGCCGTGAAGCACTCGCATGTGGGGAAGCTCTTTGCCCGATGCACTCAATGCCATCGCCCGCGGGAAATTGATGAGGACATCGAGCGCATCCTCTGGATGTAAGCATGTGAGGTCGGGAGGAGGACCAGTCATGCAATTTCTCGTGTCTCCCTTTCACTATGTGAGAAAACAGCGCGCTCGACGCCGTCAACTGCAAAAGGTGCTGCATATGTTGTCTGTGAGCGGTGTTGTGAGACCCAGCCACATTGAGCCACGCTACTTCGAGTCTTCGGCGCGTGTCGACGCAGTGAACCGTCAGCAAGCCAAACGGCACAGGGTCGCAGTCTCTTCCAACACGCCCGCGACCCTCGACTGGACCCAGCTCCGACAATTGGCTCTCGCAACTAGGCCGTCCCGCCTTCAGACCGAACAATAATCGAGCCGTTCCAGCCGCCTTGCCTCCGCCGAACCACGTTTTGAAACTCTTGTACCTCACAGAGCCGTCAGGTATGATCACCCCTCAATCAAGTGGCTTGCGTCCCAGATGAAAAAGCAAGACGAGATGTGAGAGACAGCCTGCTAGCTGATCACCAGATCGTCAACGCCTAGCGCTATCGACGACAAGGAAATCCGTACAGAATGCAGTCTTGAGTCATGGAGAGGTGGCCGAGTGGCCGAAGGCGACGGTTTGCTAAACCGTTGTAGGGGCTAAAACCTCTACCGAGGGTTCAAATCCCTCCCTCTCCGCCAAACAAAGCTTGCTCTACTCAGTTGTGAAAGATTTGAGAGACACCGAACTTGATTTTCGTCGATCATTCTGCAACAGTGCCGCTTCTTGTTTGGAATTATGCCGAGGTAGCTCAGTTGGTAGAGCACAGCCCTGAAAAGGCTGGTGTCGACAGTTCGATTCTGTCCCTCGGCACCAATCTTCCGCGGACTTACAAGCTTCCATCACTTTTCCAACTGCCCACGAACTGCCCAAAACTGCCCGTTGCCGACCCGACTGACCACTTTTTGACTCTTGTATGATGCAACGTTGATCGTTCATCGCCGCCTGTAGTTTCTGAATAGTTACTCGCTCCAAGATCGTCACAGCCTCACGCAGACGCGATTCCCACAAATGAAGATAGCTTTCGGTCATTCCAGGAATCTTATGTCCGGCAAGCCGCTGCACGACGGCATAATCGACACCACCCTCCAATAGCCAACTCAGCGACGTATGTCTGAGGTCATGGTAATGCAGATCATGAACACCCGCGCGCTCACACGCATCAATCCATCGATGCTTGAAAGAATTCCCATTCTTCCACTGCTCAAAAAACCGTCCGCGTATGCGCCTTTCCTCGCCATGCAGCATCTCAAACCCTAAGCGATTCACTGGTAGCGATTTCGGCACGCGTTTTAAGCGGCTCCCAGCCGAAGGCATCATCCACGAACCGTCTGAGCGCTGGATTAGCCACTCCGAGTGCGCTTCGATTAGTTTTTCTTGCCGTAGTGGTATCTGAATTCCCACCAATACCATTCTTCCGATAGCAGTCGAGTTCATACGGAGAATCCGCCACAGTTCCCACGGTTCAGCCACTCGTTCCCGCTTTTCTCCTTGAGGAGTCGGTAATAAAGCAAGCCGGTTCTTATCCAGAACATCGGTTGCAACTGCATGATTCAACATTCCAAGCAAAACGTTGCACTCACGCTCGATCGTCCCTTCGGCGGCCTTCTGGCTCCGCCGATGCTCGAGATATCGCAATCCGTGCTCCAGTTGAATCGACGGCAATGATAGCGAGCCAAAGAATGGAACAAGGTGCTTGTCCAAAATTGTGGTAGGCCGTCCGAGGTCCTTCAGTTTCTTGCTTCGTAGAAAGGCCAGGTATTGTCCAGAGAATCCATCAAAAGCTGGCCCTGCTTTTAACTGTGTCGCCGCCCCTCCCCGGGCATTCTGATGAATGATCGTGATCAGTCGGTGGGCTTCGTCGCGTTCCTGGTCCAGCGTCAGATCGTAACCAAGGACCGGGCGGTACCTACCGCCGGCATAGCGGTATTCGAGGCGAGACTGCACTCCATGATGTGTTGGCGTGCGTATGATCTTCAACGTCAACCCCTTCTATGAAGAGAATAGAACGGCCGATGATGCACCGGTCGCCGAGGCCGGTCAATAGGCGTTTGTGTAGACACACCGACTAACGTGGGCTCTGACGCCTTAGGCTTAGTTGGGGCCTGAGCTCCCTCCAGATAAGCCTCCGAATGCTCGCGTATGTAACGGTATTGCGCACCCACCAGTGTCCCGTGTATGTCGCCGCATCGCCGCAATTTGCGAAGCGTCGCATCATTCACTTTTAGAAAGGCAGCAGCTTCCTGATGAGTTAAAACCGTCATTCTTCGACCTCTGTGCTTTAACTTCTTTCCAACTGTGTTCCCATTTTTCTCGAGCGTTCCTCATTGCGGCGGCCCATCGCAACAGAGCAGCAGTCAGGCCTTCGAAAGAAGCACTCAGGCCTGCCGGCTGCGAGATGCGCTGTTCCCGCTTTCTCCTTGCCTGCCCCACCCCCGTGTTCTGTGCGGGGTGGGGCAAAACATTTTCAAGGAGAAAAACATGAATCAAGAATCGGAACAGATCAGCAGCACTCGCAAACGGCAGTTCAAATCTGTGCCACCATTGAAGCCCTATCGTCTTCCGCGGTACCGCATTACGCTTGTCTCAGAAGAGACTGGTTCTCAAACCCTCGATCCTATTCATACGTCGATGACAGCGGCATTACTGTTGCGCCCCTGTTTTGAAGGCCTGGATCGTGAGCAGTTCCTCGTGTGCGGACTCGATGCGAAACACCGCATCATTGGCATCAACATTGTCTCTATCGGCTCTTTGACGTTGGCGATCGTGCACCCACGCGAAGTCTTTAAGCCGCTCATCCTCATGAATGCGGCAGCTTGCATCTGTGCCCATAACCATCCGTCCAGTGATCCGACGCCCAGCCCAGAAGATCGCGTTCTCACGCAGCGTTTGCGCCAAGGCGCCGAGCTACTCGGGATTGCACTTCTCGATCACATCGTTCTTGGGGAAGATCGACACTTTAGTTTCGCCGATCACGGCTGGCCGGCTCCCTGAGCCAGTTTATAGGATATTGACTCCCCCCCCCCGCGGCCGATACTAGGCCTGTCTTACGTAGCTATCATTCATTCACTGTCTTCATATTCCGGGCATAACAATCTTGGAAGCAAAGGCGGTGAACCATGCACATCGTCCGACCAGACCTGCAAACTCTCGCCAGAGCCTGCGAACGTTTGTTGTCCATCACTGAACAGCCCGACCTCTCGGAAGACGAAAAACACTTCGTGTTGTACTACGCGTCCGAGCTCATCAATAAATTTGGAAAACCCGTTAATGGCCACACCCATCCTCTCCCTGAAGCTGGGAGTGATGATCGCAACAGAAAGGAACCTACGCAGACCGGACAATCCGCATAATCCACATCACCGCTGAGGCGGTGAGTCCGAGCCCAATCGCCGCGGCTCCCCAGGCCACGATATCCGGAATCAACAGATTCTTAATCGCTGTCAGGTCCGCTGCCACATCCGCCAATACGAGCATCACGATTTGAACCCTCCTCAAAGGGCGAGAGTGCTAGCCCTCCCGCCCTCCGATTCCTTTTGTTAACGGACCAGCCCCTTGACCTTCTTATACGCATAGATGGTCAAGAGCACGCTGATAAACACGACGCCCCAGGCCACGATATCCGCCTTGACATTGGTCAAGACGGTGGTACTAGCTGCATCCACAGGAAACACCTGCGCGAAGGCCGACACCGCCTGCAGATACAGACTGAGGATCGCTACCGCAAACCCCGCTGTCCATTTCTTCATGCTGCTCACCTCCTTTCACCCTCCAGATTTCTCGCCTTGCTCGGTCCACGAGCGCGAGAGAGGTTAGTCCCATCGACTGGTGAGAAACTTCAAAATGAGGCCCACGGCATAGCCGCCTAAAAAGAAGGTGCCCATGCCGAGCACCAAGGCATCGACGGCTGCTTGGTTCATCTCAGTGCCCATCCATCTGTTTCAACACTTCGACCCCGTCTCGAAGGCCGGCAACCTCCGTCTGAGGTTCCGAAGGCACCCAGACGACGCCCGATCCGACGAGTTTGCGGGTTGAACCCGTGGTGATCTCGGAAACGGCCCCGCCGGAGAACACAGCCACTTCGGCGACCGTGAGCATCTGACCCTCTTCCGTCAGGTACCGCCATTGCTCCTGGGTTTGCCCTGCGGGCACAAATCCCACCCCGCCCACAATCCGCAAAGGTTTAATCGGCACAGCCACAGGATCTTCCTTTGAAGGCGTTCCATTGGCGATGGCCTTATTCTCGGCTGCTGGCTCTGCCGTCAGCGGCGCCGATCCGATCCAATTGCCCCAGAAAAACCAACACAGGGCGAGCGCAAGACCACACACGCCGGCAATCACAGTGACCGAACCCAACGCACTTCGCATTTGTCGTTGCTCCTTCACCGCGGCTGCGGCATAGCTCGAGTAATAGGCATAGACCTTCGGGTCATACTTGCCGATCCACTTCCGAATGACTTCCGTCTCCTCAGGGTTGCCACGGACAAAGCCTTGGTACCGATTCGAAATGCCGATCCGATCCAGCCGACGGAACTTCGTCGTCACTTCCACCAGGCGCGTGACGGATTGCGTCATCTGCCGGTAGTCCTGGCACATCAGCACGAGGTCCAGCCCATAGTGTCGATGGACTTCCAAGAGCCGCAGGACCTCTGGGTCGACTCGTGTCTGAGAGCGAAAGAGCGTCTGGCATTCATCAATGATCACCGCTGACCCAGGATCGAGTTTGAGCAGGCCCGATAACACGTCTGCCGGTTCGACCCAGCAGGTGATCTGCTTGTTCAGTTCGGCCTCTGCCTTGCCTTCAAAGGCGGCCAAACGATCCAGATAGATGCCGTCGATATACACATAGAGACGCCGGCCATGGCGCAGCCACGGCAGGAACTTATCCTTCACGCAGTTGTAGCTTTTCCCACTGCCCGGCACGCCCTCGTAGAGTTCGATCATCAGGAGCCCCAGCGGACGAACGGCACGGTTTGCAGGAGGAACCGCACGCCCATGGCCCCCGCCACGATGGTCAGCGCTTGACTCATTCCGGTGGCGCCGAGCATCCACGTGTATTCGGCAGGAATCACGGGAAGCGCGAGTCCCCCGGTGCCGATGGCACTCAGCGTCGTATCGAGCACGCCTAACACCGAATCCCAGCTTTCAATCCCGACATCCCGGAACGACGCGATCATGTCCACGAGAAAGCAGTAGATCATCGAGAGAATCGCTTGCATCAGTGGCCTCCGATAAAAATGATGCGGTAGGCGACAAAGCCGGCGCCGGCGATCACCAGTGCTCGCAGCGCATTGATCACGCCGGACCAGGCATTGAAGTCGAAGGTAAAGGTCCCCATCACGGTGGACTGCAAGGTGTAGGTCGGAAATGTCGTCGGCCACGAAAGGTTCTTGAGCAGCTCAAGCGTGCCCAATAGTCCGCTCGCACTCCAGACGTTGTAATGATCCTGGAGCACCGAGCCAAAACTCCGCGCGTTATGTTGGCCGCCCGAGCAGGTGACCGTCGCGGTTTGCTGCTCGGTCTGTGAGCCGTCCGGGTTCGTCGTGGTCGTGGTGGTCGCACTTTGGGTTTGTTGTTGGGTGGTCTGCTGCGGGGCCGGTTCATTGGGATTCACCACACTATCCCCGGTCGCTCCGGTGCTCGAGGGTTTGACCGTCGTCGGCATCTGGGTCGGTGTGACGGGGATATCCGTGGTCGTAGCGGTCCCGACGGGCGCGGTCCCCGTGGTCCCGACCGGCTGATTTTGTGACTCAGGGGCAAGCGCGTTTGACGTCGGCAGCGACGACAGATAGTTCGCCACTTGCTGCGTGCTCGGCGGAGCTGGTGAGGAGGTCGCCA
>DATEEH010000067.1:0-9047 GCA_035281245.1 Nitrospira sp. | reverse complement strand
CCGTGCGCGGGTGGTGAAATAGGCAGACACACAGGGCTTAAAACCCTGTGGCTCGAAAGAGCCGTACGAGTTCGACCCTCGTCCCGCGCACCACACCTTGCCCACGTGCAGAGGACCAATCCTCTTGCACCTCGTGTTGCGGAAAATGTTGCCGATTTGTTGCGGATGTTGCCAAATGTTGCGGGAAAATTCGAATTAACCCGTTGAAATTCCACACTTGACAAAGGACTTAAAATCCTGTGGCCCGAAAGGGCCGTACGGGTTCGATCCCCGTCTCCTGCACCAAGATCGCAAACCCATTTTTCAGCCCGCACCGTCCCAAGAGGCTACTGGCTCTCGGAGTTGTGGTGGACTACGCGCGTATGAGGAGATGGTCGATGAAGACCGGCTTGTCTGAGGACATCGGCTGGCAGGATTCCACATACCGCTGTAACCGGGCTCGCTCGTGTCGGCTCACATGGATGACTTCAACGGTGATCCAATGATTCTGAACCTGCCTGACTTCGGCGAGACCGATATTGATGCACGCGCTCCCATCGTCCAGCCACAATCGAACCTTGACAAAATCACCGGCCTTCAGCGAATCCGGAGCAGCGACCTGAGAGCTGGATTCGTCGATCTTGAGCACGCAGCCATCGGCTTCCAACCGTTGATGCACACGGGCCAGCATGCAATCGATCGTCAGATTTGGAATGGCCCAACAGGCCTGGTGATTTCCAGCTCCCATGATGTGAAGACAGGGTAGAGCGAAAAAGCCGGACTGGCTATCCCACCAGAGGAGGGGGAAGCAGTCGAAAAGGAGGGCAGTCGGCACCATGGAGGGCAATCGAATGTTGGCCACAGGCGCGGTGTTTGCCGGATTGGCCGTGGCCGCCGGGGCTTTCGGAGCGCACATGCTTAAGCCGACCCTCGATGCCGGCATGCTCGGTGTTTTTGAAACCGCGGTGCGGTATCAGATGTATCATGCGCTTGGCCTCTGCCTGGTCGGATGGATCGGCGACCGCCATCCAACGCTTCGCCTGTCGGTCGTCGGATGGTTATTTACCATCGGAATCGTCCTGTTTTCTGGAAGCTTGTATTTGCTGTCGTTGAGCGGGATCCGATGGGTGGGTGCCTTGACTCCGTTGGGCGGTGCGGCCTTCATGGCCGGCTGGGCTCTGTTGGCGTGGACCGCCGTCAGACAGCGGCGCTAATCACGGGCCGCAGGATGCCGTCCGTTTCCCGCTGATCGATCCCCAGCCGCCTTGAGAATTGATGAAGGTTCCCTCGAGCCGTTGTCCTTCCTTCGAGAACAAGAGGCTGTCCTCTTGGACCTTTCCGTCTCGTTCCCAGCGAAGATAGACCACATCGCCCAACACCACCGTTTCTGCCAGACCGGGAATGCGCCCGCCGTCATGCCCCGGCGGAGGAAAGACGAGCGAAAGTTTCTGTTCTTCGTGATGTCGTTGATGGTTATGGATGACCCATTGCCAGGTACCGCATAATCGGGATTGGCCACGGGTGCTTCGTACGCGGTCCTTCCAGGTCTTGAGCCGCCACCATTCTTCCATCGCCTGCCGCCCGGCCTCCTGCGCCATATGGCCCGCCGCCGCGCCCGCAGCGGCTGTCGTGTCACCCGCCTCCCACCGTTTGACGGCATCGTCCAGCGAGGGGAACGGTCCGTTCGCCGCCAGCCACGCGACCTGTGCCGGAAGAGGAACGCCGTCGGTCCGAGCCACCTTTCCCTCGAGCGTCTGCATCATGTGGTCGGCCAGACGCCAGGCGACCAGGGCCGCGATCAATCGTTGTGCCGAGGTGGAGATCTCAGGCACCATGAGCTCCTTCACCAGCTTGGGAGACATCCCCTGAACGGCCAATGTTCCGGCGACATCGTGCAAGGCCGCCGCACGTCCGACGGCATTCACGAAGACGTCCCTGGCCCCGGCATCCGATTCGACGCGAGCGAGCCAGTCTTGGTGCGCATCGATGACCTGTCCCCAATTCGGAAGAGAGGTCGATTCCGCTTCCTCCGCCGCGGCGGATAAAGCGTCCGGCGAGAGATGAACGACCAGCATGAGCAGCAGCGCCGTGCCGATCGCGCTAACAGTCGTCGATGTCAGCCGAATGACCATGGCGGGCGGTGAGGTGAGACTCCGCTTCTGCGGGATGATGGCGATTGTCAGGCGCCCTGCACGTGCTGTTTCAGAAAGACGGCCGTGGCGTTCCATGCCTCGGTGGCTGCTGCTTCACGGTAATTGTCCGCCCGCGACTCGTTACTGAACGCATGCGGCGCGGCATACGAGCGGATGTCGAGAGACTTCTTGTGCTCTTGTGCCGATTGACGCAGCCGCTCGATGTCCTGCGCGGATACCCAGGGGTCCTGTTCCGCGTAGTGGTAGAGCACCGGGCAGAACATCTCCTTGAGGGCGGATTCCGGTTGAATCATCCGCCCGTAGTAGGACACCGCTCCGCGAAGGCGCTTGCGATGACAGGCAAATTTCAACGCCAGCGTCCCGCCCATGCCAAATCCCACCACGCCGTGAATATTGCGCTTGATGAACTCCCGGGTATTCAGGAACTCGCAGCACGAATTGATGTCCTGTATCGCGAGCGACTCATCGAGTTTTCCCATCAACGCTTCGGCGACTTCCGCATTGCCCGTCACCATTCCTCCAATGCGGCCGTACAGGTTGGGGATGATGACGCCGTAGCCTTCACAGGCGAGGCGAGCCCCCAGGTCCTTGATCTGTGAGTTCAGGCCCCACCATTCGTGCAAGAGCACGATGCCGGGGTAGGTGCCCTTTTCCTGAGGCCAGAACTCAATGCACTCGACCTGGACGGTCTTGATGGGCCTGGTTCTGATGTAGGGATCAACCGACGCGTCGGTGATCGTCGGGAGCGCCACGCCGCTCGGAAAGCGGCTCGCGCATGTGCCGATCTGCTGCAGGGTAAACGGAGCGGTTGTTGATACCATCGAGGTGGAGCGTTCCTTTGAAAGGTGTTGTTCCGTGAACGCGGGCGATGCACGCCTTTCGCGGACTGCTCCGTACTATAGGGACCGCTCTGCCGGCTTGTCAACGTAACCGGAAGAGCGGTACGCTGCGGCGCACGAATTCCATGCGCGTTCGACCGATGAATGACGGGCCGTCTACAGCTCTCGGGATCGGCCTCGTCGGCGCCGGCCGACACGGCGGGCGCTATGTGCAGCACCTGCTCCACGATCTGCCGGAAGCCGCACTGACCGCAATCTGCCGCAAGACCGGCACCGGTTCGTACCCGGGAACCGATATTCCAGTCTACAGCGATTACCGAGCGATGATTGCGGATCCTCGCGTCGAGGCCGTCGTCGTCGTCACGCCTCCTTCACTCTGTCATCCGATCTGCCTCACCGCCGTTGAGGCGGGAAAGGCCGTCTTGATCGAAAAACCACTGGCGCTCAACGGCCGCGAGGCGCGGGCCATGGTGGCCGCGGCCGAGCGGCGCGGGGTCCTTCTGATGACGGCGCAGACGCTACGCTTTGATCCAACCATCGCGCTCTTGCACAAACAACTTCCCGCCATCGGGGCACTGCAGTCGGCAACGATGACCAGTCATATCGAAACCAAGGCCAACGTGTTCGCCGGGGAACGAGGGCCGGTGGCGGTCGGTGCGGTCCTCGAACTCGGCGTTCACTTGCTCGATCTCGTCCGTTTTCTCACCGGGCAGGAAATCCTCGAGGTGCAATGCACGACGACACCGCTGCCGGGGACAGAGCCGGAAACGCGGGCGCGTGCTCACATTCGAACGACCGGCGGTATTCGATGTACGCTCGATATTGCTCGTGTGGAGTCTCACCGGCAAGGAGCGGCGGAATGGATCGGAACCACCGGGACCATCAAGGCGGACTGGGTGGCCCGGACGCTGACGAAAACTGCGAATGACGGAACGTCATGCACATGGGAGGTCGAGGCCCGGCCGACCATTCTCGCGACGCTGCGTGCCTTTGTTCAGGCGGTCCGGACGGGATCAGTCCCGCCCATTACCGGCCTCGACGGGTGTCGAGCCGTGGAAGCGGCCGATGCCTGTTACCGTTCGGCGGCTCACGGCGGCGCGGTCGTGCGATGCAAACCGGAAGGGGACGACGACTAGGTATCCGCGACGATGTGCGTATCCGTTTCCTCGACGCCTTCAATCTGGTGAATCTTGGTGATGACGACGTCCGACAAGGATCGTTCGTCCTGGGTGCTGATGAAGAGGAAGATGTCAGGCTGACCGAAGCACGAATGCGCCTGCTCGACCCCGGCGAGTTTTTTCAACGCCTGCAGGACGTCCTTGGTGCGACCCGTCTTGACCTTGATCAGTATGTAGGCCTTCGTCGCCATCGCGTCTCTCCTTTCGGTCGAAACGTTTACCGCCCGGCATCTCGCGCCTGTGCTCGGCGAAGATCCGATGAATGTTGCGTCCCTGCCGGCTGAACACCGATCGAGCCCCGGCAAACAGATCGCTCAACAGCTGAAAGTCTTCGCCCCGCATGTTGACGCGGGCGAATGATCCGTTCAGCTGCGCGCGCTCGTCCGTCGAAATTTCGCCATACCGGTCGCAGACCGCCTCGACGATCTCGGAGGTCCATCCCCCCTTGCGAAACTCCGCAGCGATCTCCTCCGCCCGACCGGCAAACTTTGTCGTGAAGGTCTCGTCCACGAAGTGACGCACCGCCGGCTCCATGCTCTTCATGAACAGTCCTTGAAATTGAATCACAATTTGAATGACGCGATTGGCTTCGGGACTTCCCTCCGGAGGGAGAACGCCGGCGTCTTGCAATGTCGCCAACAAGGCCATGGACGCCCCGACCGGTCCCGGCGGCGTGCGTCCCTGCGACTGTACCGGCGCCGGCATCGCCACTCCGAAGAACACCACGAGCGACAACCACACGCCGGACCGATGCATGGCGCGATTATACAGAACGGCAGCAGAGGGCACCACCCGCTTGCGATCGGCGCCTGACTCAGTCGAAATGAATGCATTTTCCCAATGCTGGACGGCGTTTTTGTTGAATCCGCACGCCACGCTTTCTATAATTCAGCCCTCACCACTCTCATAGGAATCCTCATGCTGGCCAAAGTGCGAAGCGTGGCGCTCGTCGGACTCGATGCACATCTGATCGACGTGGAAGTCGATATTGCGGGCGGCCTTCCTCAATTTTCCGTCGTCGGACTGCCGGACGCGACGGTTCGAGAGAGCCGCGATCGCGTGCGCTCCGCGCTCAAGAACACGGGCTTTCATTTTCCTGCCAAGAAAATCACCGTGAACCTCGCACCGGCTGACGTCAAAAAAGAAGGGGCGGGGCTCGATTTGGCGATTGCGGTCGGCATCCTCGTCGCCGAAGAGGTGATCGAGGCCGACGGGCTCGCACAGCGCGTGCTGGTGGGCGAATTATCGCTGGACGGTCAAATCAAGCCGGTCTCGGGTGCGCTGTCCATCGGCCTGGCCTGTAGAAAGACGTACGACCTGCTGTTGCCGGCGCAAAACGGTGCGGAGGCGGCCATGATCGAAGGTGTGGCCGTGTACGGCCTTCACACGCTGCCGGAGGCCGTCGCCTTTCTGAGAAATGAACTGCGCCTGGAACCGCAGCAGACGGATCGTGACAGCGTGTTTGCCGTCAGGCCCATGCACGACGACGACTATGGCGACGTGCGCGGGCAGGATCAGGCCAAGCGCGCGTTGGAGATCGCCGCCGCAGGCGGGCACAATGTGTTGATGGTCGGACCGCCCGGCTCGGGGAAGACCATGCTGGCCAAGCGGCTTCCCACGATTCTTCCGCTGATGACACCCGACGAAGCCATCGAAACCACGCGGGTACACAGCGTGGCCGCGCAGTTGCCGGCCGATCGGCCAATTCTGACGGTTCGGCCGTTCCGATCGCCGCATCACAGCATTTCCGATGCGGGGCTCATCGGCGGCGGCACCGTTCCACGTCCGGGCGAAGTCTCCCTGGCCCACAATGGCGTGCTCTTCCTCGATGAATCACCGGAGTTTCGACGTCCGGTGCTCGATGGCCTCAGGCAGCCGCTCGAGGAAGGGGCGGTGACCCTGACCCGGGTCAGCGGATCTCTCCGGTACCCGGCCCGATTCATGCTGATCGCCGCGATGAATCCCTGTCCTTGCGGATACTACGGTGATCGCGCAAGGGAATGTGTCTGCACGCCGCACCAGATTCGGAAGTATCGCGCCAAGCTCTCCGGTCCGCTGCAAGACCGGATCGACATCCACATTCAGGTGCCGCCTGTGCCAATGCGCGAGTTGCGGGAGGACGGTCCGGCGGCCGAGTCCTCCAGCGCGCTGCGGGCACGGGTCGTTGAAGCCCGGGAACGGCAAGCCGCGCGCTACCGGGAAGACGGCATTTACACCAACGCCCAGTTGAAGCCGCGGCTCCTGAAGCGGTATTGTGGGCTCGACGCACGGGGCCAAGAGCTGCTGGAACAGTCCATGGTCAGACTCGGCCTGTCGGCTCGGGCACATGGCCGCATTCTTCGGGTCGCAAGAACCATCGCCGATTTGGGCGCCTCCGAAAACATCCAGGCTCTCCATGTCGCCGAAGCGATCCAGTACCGCAGTCTGGATCGCCGTATTGATTTCTAAGGGAGCGTTGTGGCCGCGACCATCAAAGTATTTGTCTGGTGGTTTCTCGTCGGAGCGACGATGGCACTGGCGGTCATCATGCTGCAGGGCGGCATGCGCGAGGTCATGCAGGCGCAGGGATCGGTCTGGGAATTAAAGCTGATGGAATTGGTGACGACCATCGTAGGGGGAGGATTGCTCGGCGGATGCGTCGCGCTCATTCTCGACCGGATCAAGAAATCGTAATCCAAGGGCACTGATCACGCAAAGGAGCGATATGGACCTGGAAGTCGGTTCGAACCTGTATCAGAATACGGATGGCACGATCGAAATCGAAGGCGTGCCGCAAATTCAGGTGGCGCTGAAACCCAACGCCTTGCTCGTTAGCTTCGCGGTCTTCGATGCGTCCGGAAAAATGACGGCGAAGCTCGTGGATAGCACGCTCATGTTCAACGAGCGCCGCGCCTATGAACTCACCAAAGCGCCCTCCCGGGTGACGCTGACCCACGTGGAATCAAAAAACGTCGTGCTGGAGATGGAACTCAAGAAGCCCGACCTTGTCGCATTCACGAAAGGCGGATTTCACACGGTCAAGGGCCATCTCCTGGAAGTCTCCCCGACGGAATGGAAAGTCGACAAGCAGCGGTCCAGCGGCACGACGCAGGACGTCCAGGGCGGCGCCGTAAAGATCGGCTGAGTCACCGCTGAGAATATCCTCAGGCCTTGGTCGGCACGATGACCAGGCCTTCCTTCTTCATGTCGACCGTCGCCGTATCTCCGTCCCGCAACTCGCCTTTCACCAACTGTCGGGCGATGGGCGTTTCGATCTCCTGCTGAATGAGCCGCTTCAGGGGTCTCGCGCCGTACACCGGATCGTAGCCGCGCTCGGCGAGACGTCGAAGGGCTGCCGGTGAAATCACCAGGGTGATTCTCCGTTCCGACAACCGCGCCCGCAGACGTTCCAACTGGATCTCGACGATCTTGGTGAGCTGGTCGGTCTCCAGCGGATGGAACACCACCGTTTCATCCACCCGGTTCAGGAATTCGGGCCTGAAATGCCGTCGTAATTCGGCAATGACGACCGAGCGCACGTTTTCGTAACTCGAGCCCTGCTGTTGCGCCTCGAGGATCTGCGGACTCCCGATGTTGGACGTCATGATGAGCACGGTGTTCTTGAAATCGACCGTCCGGCCCTGCGAATCGGTCAGCCGGCCGTCGTCCAACACCTGGAGCAGGACGTTGAAGACATCGTGGTGGGCCTTTTCGATCTCATCGAAGAGGATGACGGAAAAGGGACGCCGACGCACGGCTTCGGTCAACTGTCCGCCTTCTTCGTACCCCACATAGCCGGGTGGAGCGCCGATGAGCCGGGCCACCGTGTGCTTTTCCATGTATTCCGACATGTCGATGCGGATCATATTCGCTTCGTCGTCGAACAGCGTCGCGGCCAGCGCCCGTGCGAGCTCGGTCTTGCCGACGCCCGTCGGACCCAGGAAGAGAAACGATCCGATCGGCTTGTTCGGATCCTTGATGCCGGATCTCGCCCGAAGCACGGCATCGGCGACCGCGCGCACGGCTTCGTCCTGGCCGACGACCCGCTGATGCAGGAGGTCTTCCAATTTGAGCAGCTTCTCGGTTTCTCCCTCCATCAAGCGGGAGACGGGGATTCCGGTCCAGCGGCTCACGATCGCGGCAATATCGTCCTCGTCGACTTCTTCCTTGAGCAGGCGGCTTTCGCCCTGTTTCTTTCCCAACTGCTGCTGCTCAATGGTCAATTCTCGTTCGAGACGCGGTAACTCGCCGTAACGCAATTCGGCGACCCGGTTCAGATCATAGGCACGCTCGGCTTTCTCGATCGCCAGTTTCACCTCTTCGATCGCCTCGCGTGTCTTCCTGAGTCTTCCGACAGACGCTTTTTCGGAATCCCATCGCGTCTTCAGCGTCTGCAAGTCACGCTGTTTCTCCGTCAGTTCCTTTTCCAGCCGTTCAAGACGGGCCTGGCTGACCTGGTCCTTTTCTTTCTTCAATGCCTCGCGTTCGATCTCGAGCTGCATCACTTTCCGGGACACCTCGTCCAGTTCAGCCGGCAGGCTGTCAATTTCCGTACGGAGGCGTGCGGCAGCCTCATCCATCAGATCGATGGCTTTGTCGGGGAGAAACCGGTCGGCGATATAGCGGTGTGATAGCTTCGCGGCCGCCACCAGCGCGGCATCCTTGATCCGGACACCGTGATGGACTTCATAGCGTTCCTTCAACCCGCGAAGAATCGAAATCGTATTCTCGACCGAAGGCTGGTCCACGAAGACCGTCTGGAAGCGCCGCTCCAGCGCCGCATCCTTTTCGATGTGTTTCCGGTATTCGTCCAGCGTCGTCGCGCCGATGGTGTGCAGTTCGCCCCGGGCCAGCATTGGCTTCAGCATCTGAGACGCGTCCATCGCGCCTTCCGCTGCACCGGCACCGACAACCGTGTG
>DATEEH010000066.1:0-10535 GCA_035281245.1 Nitrospira sp. | reverse complement strand
GTACGACGTCATTCCGGGGCCGAAAGTGTTCGAAACCCAGATCCACGGGAAGCGGTTCGAGATGTACAACGATACCGTGCTGGGCTTCAACAAGTCGGGCAAGGAAGTGGCGCGCATCCAGGTCGAAGAGCCGATCTATGTTCGGCCAGCTGAGCGCGTGAACTGGCTGTAAACTGCAGCTAGGATCGCTTCACGGAGGGGCAGGGTTCCGAAAGGGGCCCTGCCCCTTCTATTTATGGGCGGCATGTTTCAATATTCAGAGGACAATCGCCCAAGTGATGCTTTGGTGCTATCCGTTCGCCTCGATATTAGGCGAACGAGCGAAGCTTGGTTTGCTCGCCCTTTCTGTTTTTGGTCAACTTCCAGAATGGCTACACCGGTCTTTTGCCTCAGGCGCTATGCGACTTCTGCGCGCTTGACGGGGTAGGGGGGGTCCAGTAGAGTTGTGCCTAGGTTTCTCGGCCTTCTATGAGGTGCGGGCAGCGTGACCTCCGGTCAAGACCAATCAATTCCATTTGCGGCACAGGCGATACCATTCGACGAGTTCCTAGCCGTGGGAAAGCTTCCCGAGGGGTATTTGACGAGTGAATACGTGGCGCAGCAATTTGTGGAGCGCCTTGTTCACTACATTTTGAGCGTGCCTTCCGGCAGCTATACCATGGCTCAACTCAGCCAGTTGCTCGAGCACCTCGATCCACGGGCACAGGTCTTTTTCTTCAAACGCTTAAAGGAAACAAGCCCGGATAGCTTGAAGGATTTTGCCCCGCTCTATTATGGTTTTATGAATGAGTTCCATTCTCTGCTTTTTACGTAAGGCCGCGAAATTTCCCCTTGTGACTCCCCGATTCTCATGTATAATTGGATTCTCGTCTATCGCTCTGGAAAATAAAGGAGTTCTATGAATCCGACTCTTCAGCGCGCCGTCACCAGCTTCTACAATCTGGTCTATGAAGCCCAGACTTTTGCCACGACCATGGCACGGATCGATACCGCCGAGCAGGAGCACTATGCCGGGAGAATCGAAGGCCTCAATTGGGTCTTGGATCGCTGCCAAGAGCTCGAGGACATGGATGCGAATCTGACGCCGTCGTCGCTCCAACGAGTCCTGACTGAGGTCAAGTCGGACCTCGATCACGAGCTATCGGTACAGAGGCGTGAAAAGGGGCGCCGCGCCGACGGTCGTGAAGAAGCATTGAACTTTGTGGCGGATTACTTGTCCAGTCTGATTACCGCAACGGAAATCGAATCGGCCAAGACTCCCGCCGCCTAGGCTTCATCCTCCGGAAGTGCTTCGTCTCTTCCCCGTCCGGTCACGGTTGATTCACGTGATGCGCGAGTGGATCATTTTTGCATTATGCTTGGGCGTCGGAGGACATGTCGCCCTCGGCGTAATCCTCCATGCCCCCGACCTGTGGCCTTGGAGTACAGCCGGATTCTATGGCCTGCTCAGCGGCCTGGCCATCTATGCGGCTGTGCAGGGAGGACGGGGACTGTGGATGCTGTTCAGAACGCCCAAGAGTCGGGAACAGCAGCCTTCGTCACACAGCTCGTGGTAGGACGGTCGCGGGAAGACGAACAGCATTGACCGCGCACGGGCGCTTGCCTACAATTTCGCTATGCCCTTGCCTCCTCGAAAACCAGGCGGTCCCGGATGGCCTCCGGGCCCAATGCGAAAACCTGCAAGAGCTCATCCTCCTGAACCAGAAGACCAGTTCGGAGCGTTGCAAGCTTCGCTGCTGTACTGCCCACGGTGCCGTGTCGCCACCCCGACACGGGAACGGCTCCTCTTGGTCCTGCCCACCGGCAATCTCTATGAATACTTGTGCCAGCAATGCGGAACCTCTACCGGCTCGAAAACCGAACAAGAACGCGGCGGCATGTTGCGGCCCTAGTCGTCTGTAACAATGTCGGAGGAAGCTGTTCAGAGGATCTGATCGAGCGGAATGCCCTCTTCGATGAGCATGACCGGAATGTCTTCCCGGATGGGGTAGAGAATTTTTCGATCGGCCCTGATCAAGCCGCCATCAAGCAGCTCGGTCACCGGCTTTTGCGCCTTATTCTTGAGCACACCACGGCTGACTGCGTCGTTTATCTTGCTGATTAGCGCCTCGTCCGCCAAGCTCACGTCGAGTTTGGTCTCAGGACAGCAGAGAATGGCCAACAAGTCCTTGTCCACTTGCGCGGGACGCTTTCCGCTCTGCTGCTCAGCCATGGCTCCCTCTAGTGATGACCCCGAAACGTAACGACAGGATAAAGCACGGTCGTTTTGAGATCAAGACTGTGGTGTCACATTCAATCGCCGGGCATTTCTGTTACACTACGGCAGACCCCATCTCCCTTCACCACCGAAGACCATGAGAACACTTTCACGCTATTTTTTGACCGGCCTCTTGGTGCTGGTGCCCACCTGGGCCACGTTTCTCATCCTGTCCGCACTCGTCTCCGCCGTCAATCACGCTATTTCCGACCTGCTCGGCCAGGTCGGCGTGATCGCCAGCCCCTTTCTCGGAGTGGTCCTGTTCGTCGTCCTGGTCCTGTCTGCCGGCGCTTTCGCGGCGCACGTGCTGGGAAGTCGAATCATCGGGGCAATTGAACGGTGGATCACGCAAATCCCTCTGGTTCGCAGCATCTACCTCACCATCAAAGGCATGACCGACCTGTTTCAGTTTCGTTCACGTTTCGGCCGGAGCACCGTCATTGCCTTTCCCTTTCCGCGCGACGGAGTCTGGGCGTTGGGGTTCATCATGGGGCCGGCCCCTCAAGCGGTTCAAATCGAGCGGTCCTCAACCTTGTTGATGGTATTCGTGCCGACCGCCATTCATCCGTTTACCGGCTACCTGGCTTTCGTCCCACGATCGCAGGTTCGTCCCCTCAATTTGCTTCCTGAAGACGCCATGAAGATGGAATTCTCTGCCGGCTTCTACAAGCCGGCAGAGGGCTGGCTCGGCGCTCCCAAGGCTTCGGCGTAGCGTAATGGATCTCGCGCACCAGCTGGCCATCCGACCCGCCGTCACCGAAGACGTAGATGCGATCGTCGCCTTTAGCGCCGCCATGGCGCTGGAAACGGAACAACGGCGGCTCGACGAGGCCAGGCTTCGACAAGGCACGCTGTCCTTGCTCCGCACTCCCTCGCTTGGGTTTTTCATGGTGGCGGAAGCACGAGAATCCGAGCGGCCTCGGCTCGTCGGACAACTCATGATCACCTATGAATGGAGTGACTGGCGCGACGGGGCGTTCTGGTGGATTCAGAGCGTTTACGTTGACCCCGCCTGGCGGCGGCGAGGGGTCTTTCGGCGAATGCACGAGGCCGTCATGGCGGCGGCAAAGGCGGCGACCAACGTCTGCGGAGTGAGATTGTATGTGGAGCAGGATAACCAGACGGCGCAAACGGTGTACCGGCGTCTCGGGCTGTCTCTTTCGGCTTACAAGGTCTACGAACAGGACTTCGTGTTGAACGCCCAGCATCGAGGGCACGACCCAAAGCGCTCATAATAAAGGAGATTCTATGCACTCGCTTCACCCTCTTCTTCTGCTTGCCGTCATTGCCATGTTTTTGCAAGGCTGTGCCTTCAGTCGAGGCACGCTCGGCGATGAAGTCACCACCGAGGCCATCACCTCAATAAAGAAAGGAGTCACGACGAAGGCCGATGTCTTGGCGCTCCTGGGAGCGCCGGATCGGGTACTTCCACTCAACGGCCGGGATGTGTACCAATACTATCGGTATGACGGCAAGGTAGGGAGCTTATTACTGATCATCATCAATTTTTCCCGCGTCTCCATCAAGAGCGATGATCTGTTCGTCATGATGAATCAAAGCGGCATCGTTGAAGACGTGATCTCCTCCAAGCGGACAGACAGCTTGGAGTTCCGCTTCTGGCCTTTCGGGGACTAAAATGCTGCGCTCCCACGGTCGACTCACCGTCTTTCTGTTGCTGGTTCTCATCGGCACGCTGTTTTCGGCCTGCAACGTCGTGCGCATCACATTAAATACCCCGCTGACCCCGGATGATGTCGCCTTTATCGTTCCAGGAAAAACTACGTTACCCGAAGTCGTCGACAAGCTCGGATCACCGGATTCCATCAATAACTCCGAAACCGGCATTGTTTCCATCTATCGCTTCCTGGACATGAAATACGCTCGCGTGAATTTCGGTTGGCTGGCCAGACCCTGGTCTCCGGTCGATCCCGATCTCATCTTTTCCCGTACCGGGTTCGGAACCGATGCCTTTCAGGTCTTTTATGATTTCAACGGTGTGGTGGTTCAACACAGCTTTTTGAGACACGTGACAGACCGCCCGTTTCACCCTTATCCGTTTTAACCGTCGTACGGAGCGCGAATTCTCCAGTCGGACCACTATAATTCTTTCTACCCCATGGCGATTACCGGCACATGACATCTCATAAACCAGGGTTTCCACAGGCAGCGATGCTGGCGCTGTGTTGCCTGCTTGTCTCCTGCATGACCGCCCATGCGAACGATCCGGAAGAAACCCGTGTCCGGGCGCGCGAACTCGGCATCGTCATCGGCACTTATGCGAGTGGTGCACTCAATGCGATCACGGACGTGGCAGGCGTCAAGGTCGGTCATACGACCCTGATCTCCGGTGAGGGTGCCCTCACGCCCGGTCGTGGTCCCGTGAGGACCGGCGTGACTGTCATCATCCCCCGGGATGACGTGTGGCATAAGAAAGTCCCCGCTGGTTCCTTTGTTTTGAATGGGACAGGCGAGATGACGGGATTGTCGTGGGTGAGCGAGGCCGGATTTCTCGAGTATCCGATCGCGCTCACCAATACGTTGAATGTGCCCAGAGTCGCGAACGGCGTGATGACATGGATGATCGGGCACTATCCGGACATCGGGATCACGGACGACACGTTAACGCCGGTCGTGGCCGAATGCGACGACGGCCGCCTCAACGATATCCAGGGTCGGCATGTCTCCGAAGCGGACGTTGTCGCGGCGCTCGACGGCGCCTTGAGCGGTCCAGTGAAAGAAGGCACAGTCGGAGCAGGCACTGGCATGGTGTCCTATGGCTTCAAGGGAGGAATCGGCAGCGCATCACGAAAGCTACCCGATCGGGAAGGGGGCTACACGGTCGGCGTCCTGGTCAATGCCAATCATGGCCGGAAACCGGAGTTGATCGTCTCGGGCGTTCCCGTCGGTCGGCTCTACGACGCCTCGCCTGTCGCAGCGAGTACCGAGCATCCTGGGGAGAGCGAAGGGTCTATCATCATTATCGTCGCAACTGACGCCCCGCTCGATGCCAGGCAACTCAATAGAATCGCCAAACGGGCGGCGTTGGGGCTTGCCAGGACCGGTTCAACCGCACGACATGGCAGCGGCGACTTCATTCTGGCGTTTTCGACCGCCAATGTGATTCCGCACTATCCTCAGCAACCGACCTATCCCCTGACCCATCTGGCGGACACGCATCTCAATCCTGTCATCACAGCAACCGTCGAAGCGACGGAAGAGGCGATCCTGAACGCGCTGACCATGGCGACGACGGTGGTTGGTCGGGATGGTCACCGCGTCGAGGCTATTTCGCTTGCGCGACTGCGCGAGCTTCTCGCGTCGCGCAGGCAATGACGTGCAGCGTGAAGCGACGCTTGCATTTTGCTCGCCCTGCTCGCTATTCTCACGCCGCATCTTGATGTGGAGGGCGCTATGAACGAATATCAGATCGGTGGTGGCCTCCGCCTGCTCACGGCCGTTGAGAAAACCGATGCTTTCGGCGAATTTCTGAAGACCAGGATGGTGCGGGCCTTGGAAACAGAGGATCCCACGGAATTGCATTACCTCCTCGCGCAATTGGACGACTACCATTCTTACATGTGGCGCTACTACAAGAAGCTCGCAAAGGAGCGGGCGGAACGAATGAACCCGGGCGTATGAACATCCGAACGTTCCCATGGTGACACAAGAGACCCAGAGTCAGACCGCGACCGGCATCCGTTTCGCGTCGGCGCTTTCGAGAAGCACCGATACGGAAGCGGCGATCCGAGATCTCGCGGATACGGTACGGGCGGAAATTGGACAGTCGGCCATCCACCTGGCCTTTGTGTTTTTCTCGCCTCACCACGCTCAGAAGGCCGATTTGATCGCAGGGATGATCCGCGAAGAATTGTCCGTGGAGGTCTGTCTCGGTTGCTCGGGCGAAGGGGTGATCGCCGATGGCGAGGAACTGGAAACGGCGCCGGCCTTGACCCTCTGGGTGGGCTGCCTCCCTCGCGTCCGCCTGCACCCGTTGCGACTGTCCTTCTCCGAGGTTCAGGACCAAATCCAAATGCCGGGCTGGCCGGACCCCAGCGCGGCGCCCAGTACCTTCATCCTTCTCGCCGACCCTTTCAGCACTCCGATCCATGATGTCCTGACCGTCATGGCTGAACGTTATCCCAACGCACAAGCGGTTGGAGGATTGGCGGGAGGCGGCCGCGGTGCCGGAGACAATCGCCTGCTGAAGGACGGCGAAAGCTTCGATGGAGGCATGGTGGGGGTGCAGTTGTCCGGCCCCATCGCCATCAGGACGGTGATTTCGCAGGGCTGTTGTCCGATTGGAGAGCGATATGTGGTCACACGAGCCGAGCAGAACATGGTGTTTGAACTCGGCGGGAAACCCGCCCTGGCTCGCCTTCAGGAAGTATTCGAATCATTGGAAGGACCCAGTCGTCGAGATGCGCATCGGGCCTTGCACATCGGCATCGCCATTGATGAGCATCGCAACCGCTTCGAGCGCGGCGATTTTCTGGTGCGCAACCTCGTGGGAGCGGACCAGCAGGCGGGAGCGATTGCAATCGGCGACGTCGTGCAGGAGGGCCAGACCGTTCAATTTCAGCTGCGGGATGCGAAGTCCGCCAGCGACGATCTGCATGTCCTTCTCGCTGCGGATCGCACCAAGCATCGGAATCCGCCGTTGGGTGCGCTCCTGTTCAGCTGCTGTGGCCGCGGCGAAGGACTCTTCGGCCGAAGCCATCATGACAGCATGGTCGTGCAGGAACGCGTGGGGCCGATCCCGGTCGCAGGCTTTTTTGCACAAGGGGAAATCGGTCCGGTCGGCGGCAAGAACTTTCTGCACGGCTACACGGCCAGCGTCGCGCTCTTCTCACGTCCGGACGAGAGTCAACAGGGCTAGACGCCGTGCAGATCAGGAGTACTCATGCCGTTTGAACAGCAAGGATCGGAAGGGAAGGAAGTCACGACATCTTCGGGATTACAGTACATCGATCTCACCATCGGCACGGGGGCGACAGCGCAAGCCGGCCAGACAGTCACAGTCCATTACAGCGGCTGGTTGGAAAACGGGAAGAATTCGACAGTTCCGTCGATCGAGGCCAACCATTCTCTTTTCCTCTCGGCACCGGACGCGTCATCAAGGGATGGGATGAGGGTGTCCAAGGCATGAAAGTGGGCGGCAAACGCAAACTCATCATTCCTTCGAGTCTTGGGTATGGCGCCCGGGGAGCCGGCGGGGCCATTCCGCCTCATGCCACACTCATTTTTGAAGTCGAACTGCTCGGGGTCTGACCCCTCCAGCGTTCCATAGCGTCATGAAACAGACTCCACTTATCGAAGAGCATCGTGCCCATAGAGCCAAACTCGTCGATTTCGCCGGGTGGGAAATGCCCATCCAATATGCCAGCGTCATCGACGAATACCAGACCGTTCGATCGGCCGCCGGCCTCTTCGATGTCAGCCATATGGGCCGCCTTATCGTTTCCGGACAGGGAAGTTTGGCGTTTCTTCAGCGGTTGACCACGAATGACGTCTCGGCTCTGGCACCAGGACGGGCTCAATATTCGATGGTGTGCAATGAAAAGGGGGGCATCAAAGACGATATCTTTGTATACCGCACAGAAGACACGCAGTATTTGCTCTGTGTCAATGCCTCCAACCGTGAAAAGATTGCCCTCTGGTTGTCCGAACATCGGACCGCAGGCGACCGGTGCGTCATCGAGGATCAGACGGCCGCTCTCGCACAGATTGCCATCCAAGGACCAGCGTCCCGGGACATTCTTCTCGCCGCCGGAGCTGACATCGGTGAAATGAAATTGCATCAGTGTCGAGACGCACAGGTCGCCGGCATCAGCTGCTTTGTCGCCAGAACGGGATACAGCGGAGAGCTTGGATACGAACTCAACGTATCGGCCGATAGGGCGGTCGAGCTGTGGAGGCACCTGTTGCGCGAAGGTGGGGAAAAGGGCCTCAAGCCGGCTGCGCTCGGGGCTCGAGATCTCTTGCGTCTCGAGATGGGGTATTTACTCTACGGCAACGACATCGGGGAGGAGACCACGCCGATTGAGGCCGGCGCAGCCTGGACCGTCCACTTCGCCAAAGAGAACTTTCTTGGGCGTCCCGTCTTGTACAGGCAAACGCAACAGGGTCCCGCGCGTCGATTAGTTGCCTTCGAATTGATGGAGAAAGCCGTGCCGCGTCACGGATTCCGAATTCTCGATCCTGCCTCGTCGCAACCGATCGGAGAGGTCACCAGTGGCAATCTTTCGCCCTTGCTTCAAAAGGGAATCGGGTTGGGATACGTGCCTTCCTCCTTCTCCGCTGTCGGGACCGCTCTTTCAATCGAGATTCGAGGAAAAGTCGTTCCCGCCGTGATCGTGCAACCGCCGTTCTACAAGAAAAACAGGAGCTAATGCCTCTAGCATATGGCACAAACAGGACGAGAATAGTGACGTCCCATCTCGTGCTATACGCTATGCGTCATGAGTCATTAGCTATCGGCCTTTCATGACCAAGAACATCTACACCGGCAAGGTCGTCACTTTGAACATCGATACCGTGATGCTTCCGAATGGGGTCACGATCGATCTCGAGACGGTTCGTCATCCGGGTGCGGCTGCCGTGGTTCCGTTGAAGCAAAACGGCACGGTCGTGTTGATCAAACAGTTTCGTCATGCCGCCGGAGGATTTATTTATGAAATTCCGGCAGGGAAACTGTCACCGGGCGAAGATCCGATGCACTGTGCCGCGCGGGAATTGGAGGAGGAGGTCGGGTACGTCGCCGGCCGGTTAGAGCGTCTCTCGAGCATTTTCACCGCTCCGGGCTTTACGGATGAAGTCATCCACATCTACAAGGCGACCGGTCTGACGGCTGGCAGCCAACGATTGGATCGCGACGAAGTCCTGGAAGTTCAGGAAATTCCGCTCGAGGAGGCGATCAAGATGATCGGTGCGGGAACGATTCGAGATGCGAAGACGATTATTGGATTGCAGTTGGTGCGGGAGACGATGCCTTAGGTGCTCAAGGAGCCATCCGCTTTTGGCGGAAGGCTCCTCAAGCCAGCTAGCCTCGCCAAAAAGCGATTACTTCTTCCCCTTGTCCTTCTCGTCCTTCTTCTTGCCCATGTCATCAGCGTTAATAACGACGTGTCCGCCACCCTTCTTCTTCTCTTCGCCCTTCTTCTGATCATCAGCAAAGGCCGGGGCGCTGAAGGAAATAGCCACCGCGACTGCCATGATTGCCATCAACATGCGCTTCATAAAGATACCTCCCTGGGTTTTTAAAAGTGTACCCTCAATGGGCACTCCCCCGGGTTTGAGCAAGCTTGGTGCCCGATGAATTGATGCTGTGCCCTTGAGTAAAATCATTGACTTACACGCGTACACACCCAGGACAGATCCCATCGATGCAGCCATCCTACTGTGGCAAAATAGTCGGGCTCGACTAAACTGCCTCAGGCAAAGCCAGTGTGGGGCTATGGCCGATTCACAACGTCAGCCGGGACGACTGTTGGACTATCTCCGACCGGGGGCTCGCATCCTCTTCGTCGGGATCAATCCGGGGATTCGATCGGCGGCGGTCGGACACCATTTTGCAGGACCTTCCAACCGCTTTTGGAAGCTGCTGTTCGAATCAGGCCTGGTCGATGAGCCGCTCACGTACGAGCAGGACTGGCGTCTCCCGCAATGGCGGCTCGGAATGACCAACATTATCGGACGCAGTACGGTCGGCATCGACGCGCTGCATCCTACGGAATATCAGGCAGGATTGAGTGCCCTCGAACGGAAGGTTCGGCGTTACCGTCCCCGAATCATTGCGTTTCTCGGAGTGACCATCTATCGGGCGGTGTTTCCGCACTTGTGCGAATCCAAACTGCTTGATCTCGGCCCGACCAGGGCCCGTGTGGCCGACGCTCCCGTCTTTCTGCTTCCCAATCCGAGCGGACGCAATGCACATTATTCATACGAGACCATGCTCGACGCGTTTCGCAGGCTTCGAAAGGAAGCCGGTGCACAGTGACGGGAAATCGTGCTATCTTCGCGCCGATGTCGGATGGCTGCGTGTCCTTTGCTGGTAGCGCCAAACCCACTCCGGCAGGGCCATTCACGACAATGAGATCAGGAGTTCTATGCTATTAGCCGGCAAGACAGGACTTGTCATCGGGGTCGCGAACAAGCACAGCATTGCATGGGCCATTGCTCAATCGGCCGCCGGGCAGGGAGCACGACTGTTTTTCAATTATCAAAACGACCGTCTAAAAGAAAACGTCGAAGAATTGGTTGCCACCCTTCCGGGCTCCAA
>DATEEH010000065.1:0-3589 GCA_035281245.1 Nitrospira sp. | reverse complement strand
CAGCAGCACCAGAATTTCCCGCTGCCGGCCCGTGAGATCACTGGAGTAACCCTCCGGCCTGAACCATTCGTGTTCCACCGCCTCCCGCACTTCCGCGTCGATTTTCTTCGACAAGAAGCGCTTGTTCGCCAACACGCTCTCAATCGCCGCGTGCAATTCATCCGAAGCCGATTGCTTTAGGACATATCCGCTGGCTCCGGCTCTGAAGGCCTCGCTGATCGAGATGGCTTCGGTCAGCATGGTGACAAGAATGACTTTCACCGAGGGAAGCAGCTTCTTGAGTTGCTTGGTCGCGGCAAAACCGCTCAGACCGGGCATGCAGGCATCCAGGAGGACGACATCCGGCCGTTGCTCAAGCGCACGGCTGATAATGTCGCCGGAGTCCTGGACCATACCAACGATCGTGAAATGGGGTTCCAGCAACTGCCGGATGCTCTCTAGGACGAGGGGATGGTCGTCAACCAGGAGCACCTTCGCGGTATGCGTGTGTAAGGACATAGACATTCTTTCCGTTCAACGCAAAAACAGCATACCCCCATGATGGTACAAACCCACCCTTCGGTTCAAGGGAATAACCGCGTATTCTTTTTTTACCTGAACTTAGCCGCATGCGAGAACTAGGCCATACCCTAGCGAGAAGCCATGAGCGCTCGGGGTCCTCCGAGTGTCAGCATAGTTCGACTGGGCTTACGTTAACGTATGAGCGAATTGGGAAAGAGCTCAAGAAACGTCCTAATGAGTGAGGACCAACAACTAGGCGTTCTTCCAGGGGAAGATGGGCCCCTCCCCGTCTTGGGATTGTGACTCACATGGGATACCACCGGTCTTTCTGAACGGGGCAGTCAGGTGGGCGGTCAGGATGCATCACCGTGCTGTCTCTCCCTTCCGCTCTCCACACATCGTCTACGATCACTGACAGATCCACCAAAAGGAGGTTTCCAATGCAGGAGCAACAATTTGTGCTCGATGTCAAAGCGATCCGCGACCGGGCACGCCGTCACCTAGAGAATGGGGCAATGACGCCGGGCTACAAAGCCAAGGTGCCGGTTGTCCTTCGACTTCTCAATGACGCGCTGGCCACCGAATTGGTTTGCACGTTGAGGTACAAGCGTCATTACTTCATGGCGCAAGGATTGAGCTCGGAAAGCGTAAAAAGTGAGTTCCTCGAACATGCCAAAGAAGAGCAGGAACATGCAGATGCCATTGCCGAGCGCATCGTGCAACTGGGCGGTCAGCCGAACCTTTCTCCCGAAGGACTGCTTGACCGGAGCCATTCGCAATACGCAGAGGGAACGACATTGGAGGACATGATCAAGGAAGACCTCGTGGCTGAGCGTATCGCCATCGACAGCTATCGTCAGATGATCGAGTATATTGGCGGCGACGATCCCACGACTCGACGGCTGCTCGAAGAGGTGACGGCTAAGGAAGAAGAACATGCGGAAGAACTGGCGAGTCTTCTCGCGAAATCGTAAGCCATCGACGGGGCGCGCGGCAAGCAGCCATGGCCGAACACAACGATGACTGTCCGCAGTCTAAGATCGACGTACGGTTGGCGCGGAAGGAGATCGAAGGCGAATACCAAGGAGCGATGCTATGCCACGTGTGACGACCCGACCAGGGCATCCCTACCCGCTCGGTGCGACCTGGGACGGGGAAGGAGTCAATTTTGCGCTGTTCTCAGAAAATGCCACTGCCGTTGAACTCTGTCTCTTCGATTGCCACGATCAAGAAAAAGAGACGCATGCCATCAGGATCGAGGAACGGACGAATCAGGTTTGGCATGTCTTTCTGCCGGAGGCCCGGCCGGGACAACTTTACGGGTATCGCGTGCACGGACCCTATGATCCCCAGGCCGGGCACCGCTTCAATCGGAACAAACTGCTCATCGACCCCTATGCCAAGGCCTTACACGGCGACCTGCGCTGGTCCGATGCCATGTTCGGCTATACCATCGGCGACCCCGAAGGAGATCTTTCGTTCGACGAGCGCAACAACGCCTCGCTCGTTCCGAAGTCCGTCGTGGTAGAGCAGGCGTTCACCTGGGGAGAAGACAAGCCGTTGCGCCGGCCCTGGAGCGAAACGGTCATCTACGAAATGCATGTCCGGGGATTCACGGCTAGGCATCCGCTCATCCAGGAGACGCTGCGCGGCACGTATGCGGGGTTGGCCACACGCCCTGTCATTGAATATCTTCAACGTCTCGGCGTGACCGCCATCGAGTTGCTCCCAGTCCACGCCTTCGTGGCAGACAAACACCTCGTCGACAAAGGCCTGACCAACTATTGGGGCTACAACACGATTGGTTTTTTTGCGCCGGAGCCGCGCTACGCCACAGATCCCGAGTACGCCGTCAATCAATTCAAGACCATGGTCAAGACGCTGCACACTGCGGGCATCGAAGTGATCCTCGACGTCGTCTACAACCATACGGCCGAGGGCAATCACCTGGGCCCGACGTTGTCGTTCCGCGGCATCGACAATGCGGCGTACTATCGCCTGGTGCCGGACCAGCCACGGTATTATCTCGACTACACGGGCACGGGCAATACGCTCAACGTGCGGCATCAGCGGACGCTGCAACTGATCATGGACAGCCTGCGCTACTGGGCGCTCGAGATGCATGTCGACGGCTTCCGCTTCGATCTCGCGGCGGCCCTCGCCCGCGAGTTGCACGACGTGGATCGCTTGGGCGGTTTTTTGGACATCATTCAGCAAGACCCGGTGCTCTCCCAACTCAAGCTCATCGCCGAACCGTGGGACATCGGTGAAGGCGGGTATCAAGTGGGAAACTTCCCGGCTGGATGGGCCGAGTGGAACGGCAAATACCGGGATACCATCCGGCGATACTGGAAAGGCGACGGGGGACAAGCCAGCGAGCTGGCCTACCGTCTTTCGGGCAGCAGCGATCTCTACGAAGGCAGCGGCCGGAAGCCGTTTGCCAGCATCAACTTCGTCGTCGCCCATGATGGCTTCACGTTGCGCGACCTGGTGTCTTACAACGAGAAGCACAATGAAGCGAACCACGAAGACAACAAAGACGGGTCCGACGACAACCAGAGCTGGAACTGCGGGGTCGAGGGACCGACCGACGATCCGGCCATACGAGAGCTCCGAGCGCGACAGCAGCGCAACATGCTTGCCACGTTACTGTTGTCTCAAGGCGTGCCGATGATTTGTGGAGGCGACGAAATCGGACGTACGCAACTCGGGAACAACAACGCGTACTGTCAGGACAACGAGATCAGCTGGTTCAATTGGGACATCTCCAGCGAGGAGCAG
This sequence comes from Nitrospira sp., assembly GCA_035281245.1. Classification (GTDB taxonomy): domain Bacteria; phylum Nitrospirota; class Nitrospiria; order Nitrospirales; family Nitrospiraceae; genus Nitrospira_C. The sequence goes on along the minus strand of DATEEH010000065.1, from coordinate 307 downwards.
GCCCTTTACACGTTCACCAGCGCGTTGATCATGTTGCGTGCCGCCCATCCCGTCTTTCGGCGCCGGCAGTTTTTTCAGGGTCGCAGCATCTACGGAGCCGACATCAAAGACCTGTCATGGTTCCGGCCCGACGGGCAGGAAATGACCGAGGACGATTGGAAGCAGGGGTACGTCCGCTGCTTGGGCGTCAGACTGGCGGGCGATCGCATCGAAAAAAAGGACCATTTGGGCAATCCCATTCTCGATGATACGTTTTTGCTCTTGATCAATGCCCATCATGAGCCCATTCAGGTCACCCTTCCTTCGA
>DATEEH010000064.1:0-17630 GCA_035281245.1 Nitrospira sp. | reverse complement strand
TGGGGCGCTGCGAAAGAGGTTCTCGCGGCGGACACCGTTTACGACGAAGTCGCAACACAGCGCAACATTCAGGGCGTAGAGGAAGTCATTTCAGCATGGAAAGGATGGGCCAAGGCCTTTCCAGACGGAAAGGGAAGCCTCGACAAGGAAACGGTGAGCGGCAACACCGTGGTGCTCGAGCTAACCTGGCGCGCAACACAAGCGGGCCCTCTACAGCTGCCCGGCAAGGACCTCGCAGCCACAGGCAAGAAAGTGGAGCTGCGGGCCTGTCAGATCATTGAGGTCTCAGGCGACAAGGTCAAGTCTCTTCGACACTACTTCGATTTGTCGAGCCTACTTCGGCAACTGGGCTAATGTCCTGAGCGTATAGTAGGTGGACTGTGGCCCACCGCCGGTACTCGGCGTGGTCGAGATATTGCCAGAATCTGTGAGCAGGTGTGGAGGGAGTGCAGCGCTGCACGTCACCGCTGAACTGCCAGCTGGCCATCCAAGAATGAACGCCCGCATTCTTCTTACCCCTTTCAGGGAATAGCGTCATCATTTCAGATTGTCTACGATTCCCCCCGACATGTTGACGTGGACGAAGCAGAGGCCCAGCAAACCTGGATGGTACTGGCTCTTGAATCCAAGTGACGAGCCTGGTCTGCCAACCATCGTTCAAATTGTCTCGGATTGGGAGAGCGGCCGTTCCTTGGTATTGATTCCTGCGAGCAGCGCAAAGGGTTCTGGAATAGTGCAAGACCTTCCAAATTTAGACGCGATGTGGGCGGGTCCTATTGAACTTCCCGCGGTTTTGTCGGACGCTGCCTAGAAATGCTGACCAAACAAGAAGCTATCCCTGGCTGACTGCCCCCGCCCGCTTCTCATTGTGACCCTGGACCTTCCATCAGGGCCCTGCAAAGCGTTCCTGAGGTTCGGATGTCCTGCAGACCAATTCCAGCAGGCGATGCGTAGAACCTTTCGACGGGATGCGCTCCCATCCGAAAAGATAGTGGTCGGTTGCTACCAACTGCCCTGTACCCATTTTGCCGGAGAAAAGAGCAAAGGCTAAGAACCGAAAACGCTTTTTGGCACAATCATATTGATGAAGCGTCCGGCTCGACAGAAAGGAGGAGCCTTCGAGCGTTTCATGTGCCGTTATGGCATCGAGAAGAACCCAGACTTTTGCGAAGCTTCCGCTGCGAGAGACCGTTTCGGGATCGAAGTACACCGTGTTGCCCTTTCCGTCTGTGGTCAAAAACTTCCACTCGGCATGTGCTATTCCATTCGCCAACGCTAGAAGTGTGGGCAGGAAGAACAGCCTAATCACCTGAAGCGGAATGGTAAATTGCGCCGACGTTGGTTTTATCGTCGCCATGACTCAACACTTCCATCGCATGTAATACCGTTTGCGACACCGGTGGCAGAGCCAAGGATACCAACCCAAGAGGCTTATGAAATATTCCCACCAAGTGCGGTGAGACCGCCTGGAATGTGGGATGCAGTCATGTGACGTACCTGTTGACGAATACACTCCGTGACTCAATGCGTTTTGATTTCCCATAACTGGCGGTAATGGGCCGCTGGCCTTTGCCGTCAGGCCGTTCCCTGTGCAGTCGGAGCAGTCTAGAAGAGAAGAGGTGGAGAGATTACCCTGGGAATACCCTTGTTCCGCTCAGAATAACCGCTGGAGCCGAATGGCTTTACGGTGAGCGGTGCACACTTCATTTGGGTTTGAGCACGAGCACCACGCATCCTCCTCGCCCCCTCATTGCCGCCAAGGCCTCTACGAAGACGCTCGGAAGAATGAGGAACGGCACAAGCAGCAGATGCATCCAGAAGCTCGCGTCGCGAATGAGACGAAGCGGCGAAAGTCGAAGCAGCCGCGTGAACAACACATGTTCTCCGCCGAGCTTGGTGGCAAGTCCTTGCACGATGCCGAAGGGCCCGTGCTCCAGTGAAAAATGACGAACGTGTTTGACGTCGAAACCACACCCCTGGGCCAAGTGTGTGATTGTATGTGGATCGAAGTGCCATCGATGTCGCGGGACGTCGAGATGCAGCCAATCCTGCTTAAACATCTGCGCTTGAAGCGATTGTATGTTGGGCACGGCAATGATGACCGTCCCGTCCGGTCTGATGAGGCGCCGCGCGTGGTGTAGCGCAGAACGTGGATCGTCCAGATGCTCGAGCACGTGCCAAAACGTGACCAGATCGAACGACGCCTCGGGCAATGTTGCGTTGTCTAGTTTCCCGATGTGAATGCGATCACCGAAGCGCCGCTTCGCGGTTTCCGCGATCGATTCCGAGAGCTCAGTCCCATAGACGTCCCAGCCGCGCTCCGCGAGCGAATCCAAGAACGATCCGTCCCCGCAGCCCACATCGAGGGCGCGCCCTGCACGCAGGCCGGCCAATTGTCGCACTCTTTTGCGGCGGAACATTCGCAGCAAACACTGCATGCTCCCGAACCGGGACCCTGCGTCGGCCGTCCCGCCGTAAACATACATGGCTTCGGATGACGGGTGCTGCTCCGTTCGGATGAGTCCGCAACATTCGCAGCGGACAACGCGATAGGGTTCTCCCGTGTACATGTCCCGTACGACGAGGAATGGAGTTGTCCGGACGCTCTCACAGATGGCACAGCTCATTAGCGCACAGGTTTCGGCGAGAACATGGCCAGGCGCAATAGTCCCATTCGCTGGAGGCACAGCATCCCCGTCGTATGAAGGACTCCCAATCCATAGCGGATGCTTCTTGTGAGATTGATGGACGAGGCTTCCGGAAAATACCGCGTCGGACAGCTCATCTCTCCGACGGAGAAGCCAAAGTAAATGGCCTGTCCGATGATTTGATTGTCGAACACAAAATCGTCGGAGTTGGCTTCGAAGGGAACCGAGTCGAGTAGCCTTCGCGAGTAGGCGCGGAAACCGGTGTGGTACTCGGATAACTTCGCGCCCCACAGGAGATTCTGGATCAGGGTGAGGAGTCGATTGGCCACGTATTTATAGAACGGCATCCCTCCTTTCCTGGCGCGGCCGCCGAGAATTCGTGAGGCGAGCACAAGGTCATAGTGGCCGCTGGCGATCATTCCCGCCATCGCCGTGACGAGCTTTGGCGAGTACTGGTAATCCGGATGCACCATGACGACGATATCGGCGCCTGCGTCAAGCGCCTCCCGGTAGCAGGTCTTCTGATTGCCGCCGTATCCACGGTTTCGGGGATGCACCAGCGTACGGATCCCGAGTTCCTTGGCGAGCGCGACGGTCGCATCAGTGGAAGCGTCGTCGGTGAGCAGGATGGTATCCACAACGTCGTGCGGGAGGTCGTCATAGGTGGCTTGCAGCGTCTTGCGAGCGTTATAGGCGGGCATCACGACGATCAGTTTCATTCCGTTCAGCACGGTCAGCTGACCTCACGGCGGGGCAGTTCGCAGAGTTGCACGCCGGACTGACGAAACAGGAGCCGACATTCTTGAAGGGCGTGTTTCAACTGTCGCTCGGCATCTGAGGACAGGGCCAAATATTCATAGCTGCCTCGCAGCCGATCGATTTCACGTCCGTTGATTAGAATATGGGTCACACGGAGATCTTTCAAGGTCGTCCATAATGGCGGAGCCTTCGGGGCCAGGAGACGGTCGAAATGACCCGCGTCGTAAGCCGAAGTGAACGTGACGAGGCGGTCGACATACAAGAGGCGGGTTTCTCCAAGGTACAGGACGTGCGCGTCACTCGCAGTATGGGCATTGACCCATTGTGCCGCCTGATAGTAGGCCAGGCGGCGGGAAAGATAGTCATGGCGCGAGAGTGAGCCGGAAAACAGCGCCGCCATATCGGTGCCCACGTACACCTCGTTGAGCACCGCCACGGATTGCCACAAGGGAGCAATCGCAAGAAGAGTCACGACGCTCAGCGCCAGCCGCGTCCGAGACCACCTCGCGACGAAGAGATTGGCAGCTTGGGCAATGCCCAGGGCGCACAATGGAAAGATGGGATAGAGGTACCGCATGACACCGGTGAAACTCATCCAGATTGGTAAGTAGAGAGCAAAGGCGAGTGTCCAGGGCCGTAGTTTCTGTTGCCACAGCGCGCCGACGAGTAGGGCCACCGCGCCGAAGGGCAGCAAGATTCCCGTTTCGGCGCCGGCACCCAGTCGTTCCGGCGTATGGATCAAGGCCGTGACCAAGTCGACCGGAGCCGTCCACGTGATACCGATGGTCTGCACGTCTCGTTGCAGACGTTCCACGGCCCAGACGGCGTCTGCATCTCCTGACCATGACTTGATGGCCGGATACAGGGGGTCACCGGTCAGCAGGGCATTCCGAACATACCATGGAGCTGCGATCGTGAGAGCCGTCGCCGAAAAGATTAACACCATGCGCAGGGTGACGCTCCGATGGCGACTCGTTACCAGTGCAGGAGCCAAGGCGGCGATGAGCCAAAGGCCGGTGTACTTGGATCCTGCAATGAATCCGGCGGTGACGGCTCCGAGGGAAATGATTCCGGTAAGACCGCCGGCAGCGACTGTGACGGCATGACGAGCTCTCGCGACGGCCAGCGCAGACATGGCGCTGAAACCGATCAGCGCTGCATCGATCGCGCACATCGTGCTCATGACGAGAACACCTGGCACGGTGGCGATGGTCATCGTGCCCATGAGCGCGGCCCGGCGGTCGCCGAGTACCTGTGACACGAACGCGGCGGTGGCAGCCCAAGCCAGAAGAAACAACAGCAGGTTGAAAAACTTTGCGGCGCCGGGACCGGCGATTCCGAGACAAACGCCGAACAGTACGTCAAGGTACGCCGGAAAGGCGCTGTGCACGACAGCAGGATCCCACGCAATCTTTCCCCTGAGCAAATATTGTTGTGGCAACCCCAAGTGATAGTACAGCGCGTCATAGAAGATTTCCGGCATTGCGGTCGACACGAGCGCGATCATTGCCGGGATGGCCAGTGTGATGATAGCCCAGCCCTCTCCTCTCAACGAGCCCACAGCGTCGGCAATGGCGTGCATGGGGGCCAGGAGCCTTCGTGTGTCGCGGTAATTCATGAGCGGTCCTGCCGCGAGTACCCCGGCGAAGATGGACGGATAAAATAGCCCTGCCATTCCGAAAAGGGTGATCACCACTGCCGCAGCGGTCATCCCAAGGTACGCTTCCCATAGCACCGCGAGGGACGGTGTCCATTCTGATGACGATAGCAGCGAGCGAAGGCTATGCCCCAGGAGCGTGAAGCAATACAGGATGAAGATGGCACACGCGAGGTCTATACTGATCGTTAACAGCGTGGATAGGAGGTGCATGGAGTCATCAGAGGCCGCAGAAACCCGAGTCTGAGATGAGCCTTACCACAGAGTGGCGATGATGCCAAGAAAGCTGCCAATTCGTGTCGGCGTCAGCCGTTGTCTGTTGGGCGATGAAGTTCGTTACGACGGAGGACACAAGCGGGACCGGTTTCTCACCGATGTGCTGGGTCGCCATGTTGAATGGGTGCCCGTCTGTCCCGAAGTGGAAGCCGGCCTAGGGACTCCAAGGGAAGCGATGCGGCTCGTGGGCGATTCGACGCGTCCGCAGCTCGTGACGATCACGAGCGGGCGGAATATGACGGAGCCGCTCATCGTCTTCGCGAAACGGAAACTCGAGGCGCTCGAGCAGACGAAGGTATCAGGCTATATCTTCAAGAAGGATTCACCGAGTTGCGGCATCCGGCGCGTCAAGCTTTTGAACTCACACGGCATGCCGAATCGCACCGGCGTCGGCCTCTTCGCGCGGGCATTCACAGAACGATTTCCGCTCGTGCCGATCGAAGACGAAGGCCGCCTGCGCGACCCCGCCTTGTGTGACAATTTCATCGAGCGCATCTTTTGTTATCACCGATGGCAGCAGCTTGTGCAGGACTCGCTCACACGCCGAGAAGTCGTCGTGTTTCACACCGTTCATAAATATCTGCTGTTGGCACACAGCCGCGAGAGATACCAGTCGTTGGGACGCCTGGTCGGACAGGCGCATCGATATAGCCAGAAGGAGCTGATCCGGCGGTATGGCGTGCTCTTTATGCAGGCACTGACCGTCAGGGCGACCAGGCGCAAACACGTGAACGTGTTGCAGCACTTGGTGGGGCAGCTGAAGAAGGTATTGACGCCCAAAGAGCGCATGGAGCTCGAAGGAGTGATTTCTGACTATTACCAGAGCCTGGTGCCGCTCATCGTTCCGATCACTCTCGTCAAGCACTACGTCACGATGTACAAGATCGATTGCCTCCAGCATCAGATCTATTTGAATCCCCATCCGAAAGAACTGATGCTGCGGAATGACGTGTAGCACGTGTCGCATGGAAGCCGGCACGTGTGGAACATTCAGGGGAGTAGAACATGGCTAAAGTGGTACGTGGCATCGTGTTGGTCGGTCATGGAGGGCTTCCAAAGGATTGCCCTCAGGAGCTCGTGACAAAGTTGAAGCGCCTTGAAGCGCAACGACGCGCTGCGAAGATACCGGCTTCGCAGGAAGAGGTCGAGCTCGACCAGACGATCCGGAGATGGCCGAGAACGGATGCCACTGACCCTTACCGTAGTGGCCTCGAAGCGGTGGCCGCGGCGTTGCGACGCAAGCTTGACGGTGTCTTGTTCGCCGTGGCGTACAACGAGTTCTGCGCCCCGACATTGGAGGAGGCGGTGGAAGATCTGGTCGAGCAGGGTGCGACCCACATCACGGTCGCGACGACGATGTTTACCCCGGGTGGCGCCCATTCGGAAGTTGAAATCCCCGAAACGCTGGCGCGCTTGCGGCCGAAGCATCCAGGGGTCGAACTGCGCTATGCCTGGCCATTCGACATCGAGTTGATTGCTGAAACGTTGTTCCAACAAGTGAAGCGCTTTTTTTAATCCCCATATCTCGTCGGATATAGTTCTGACAATGATCCGATCGTCGGTGTAGAATCGTCGCCGCCGTCCAACGGAAAGGAAGAAAGATGCCGACGTTCCGTCAACAATTGGCTCGGATGTTTCACGAGACACATTCGTTCAAGTGGGATAAAACCAAGGGGTTTACGCTGGCGTCCGGCCAGGTGAGTCCGTTTTATGTGGATTGCCGCGTCCTCATGGCTCATCCCTCCGCACGCCGACTGGTTGGCCACCTCGCCCATGAGGCGTTGATGGGGGTCGAGATGGATTGTCTCGGCGGGCTTGAGATTGGAGCGATTTCCATTGCGACGACGATTTCTGATTTTGCCTATGCCGCCGACTCCAAGCGCGAATGGCGGACGTTTGTCGTGCGCAAGCAGGCGAAAGACCACGGCTTAGGGAAGCTCATCGAAGGTGCCATTCGCCCGGGTGACCGTGCCGTGATCGTGGACGATGTCTTGACCAGCGGAGGTTCTCTGCTGAAAGCTGTGGCCTCGGCAAGGCAAGCAGGACTTGTGGTGGGGCACGCGCTGGTCATCGTGGATCGAAAAGAACAGGACGGGCGGATCAAGGTCGAGCAGGAAGGGGTGAAGGTCATCAGCCTGCTCACGATCGACGATTTGACGTCCGCCCAGTAGAAAAGTCGTCACTTACAGCGGAATTCGATCCCCCATCTCCGTTCACGCACGATCTCCTGTCCACCTTCGATGCCTCCGACCACGCGTGCGCGTCCCTTTGCTTCCCCTTCACGAATGATCGCATAGCCGCCACCGCACGTATCCTGGATGAGACTCAGTGCGTCCTTCCGAAATGATGACAGCATATGACCTTGGTCCCCTTTGAAAGGATAGGTCACGACGCCGCCATCCTCACTGCGCTGCGCCAACCTTGCTCCTTCGGCGCATCCAATTAGAAGCAGCAGCATTAGGGGGCTGGCGAGGCTTGACCAATTCTTCATGCTGCTCCTATGATAACCATAATACCGTGCACTGCGAGACAGGCTTCAGGAGGTCTACTATGATTCGCCAAGCTGTCATCACGTTGACCGGTTTGCTACTGATCGCCGGACCCACGACGGTCGTCTCCGCACACCACTCCTACTTGCTGTCCGTACAGCAACTTCGAGTGGGTCTCAACAAAGCGCCGTCCATGGCGCAAAAGGGCTTTGTGCTCATCGATGTTCGTTCACCCGAGGAACACGCAGGGGGCTTCATACCGGGCACTGACTTTAATATTGATTTCCGCGAAATCAAAACGCGCCATCGGGAAATCGGAGTCCCTATGGATGAGCACATCGTTGTGTACTGCCAGTCGGGCCATCGGAGCAATATTGCCGCTGAAACCTTGGCCGACTTGGGCTACACCCATGTCTACAACGTCCGAGGGAGCATGAATGCCTGGGTGGAGGCCGGCTACCCGGTCACGCGATAAGGCATCTCACGGCGAGGACGGAACCCCTCGTTGTCACGGTCGTGATGCATTCCGGCGTGGACTGATGCCGATGACCGCCGGCAAACCGATATGACCGGTTGGCCCGGCATTCAGGAGTCCCATCCAAGGGTGCGCGCCGCCGGTTCTCTCGACTGCTTTTTGCAGCGTGGGGCTGATCGACAAGTCCGAGGATGACCCTCCATCCATGGCCATGGCCTGACGAATTTGCTGATACGCATCGTGCAGACACTGGCCGATCGCGTGGAGAGAGGCGACCTCCGTCGTCTTCATGATGAGAATATGGCCGTTCAGCAACTCGGCGACGATGGTCTGCTGAGATTGCTTGCCGGTCTGTTTCACACGGACCTTCCCCGTACGATCCAAGAGCATCAAGGACTGGGCGGCTTCTTCATAGGGTGGACGTTGCTCGTCGAACGGATCCATCGACAAGTCCAGAATGCCGGCTCGTAGTGCACCTGCCTCCGTCGGTTCGGCCACAAAGAGCCCCATCCAAGATGCATGCCGTTTACTGCTCAGCGATTTCCCCCGTGTATAGAGAAGCCCGAGGTAGGAAAAGTCCTCCCGAAAAAGGCCGGCATTGAACACGAGATCATGGCCGGTCCGTCTCTGCCACTCATGAATATCGGGCGGTTCTCGCAACGGCTCGTTACGGAAATAGTGAACGGAGATCTGGTAGTGAGCCGGGTCAACGTCCGAGACGACCATCGGAGGTACGTCGCGACACTGGGGTGTCGGGTCCCAGACGCCGATGGCGAGTCCGTCCGTCGGATGGTCCCACGGGATGGATTGTGCGGACAGTGGATCGGAGAATGATCCAAAGACGAACATTCCGACGACGACGGCGAACAGACGGATGCAGATCGAATATCGACGCCGTTTCATCGTGTTCAAGCGAAGTCTAGGTCCTCCTCAGCATTAAATCTGCACCTGTCAATCGGAGTGTACGCTCAGCGTACGGCTCGTTTCGCGGCTGTCTGAGGAAAGGTGCTCGACGGAACATCAAGAATTTTTCTGACCGTGCGGGCCAGGAGCTCGGGGGTAAAAGGCTTCTGAAGGAAGCCGCTGGTGCCCCGTTCATGGCCGGCGAGAATGCCGACATCGTCCGTAAAGCCCGACATAAAGAGAATCCGAAGCTCAGGCTTGATCGCCATGAGATGTTGGGCCAGTTCTCGCCCGCCCATGCCTGGCATCACCATGTCGGTCAGCAGCAAATCCAAACGATCCAATTCTTGAGAGGCGAGGAGGCATGCCTCCAAGCCCTGCTTGGCTTCGATGACACGGTATCCCAGCTTTCTCAGGGCGTCCCTCAGCAAGATGCGCACACTGGCATCGTCTTCCACCAACAGGATCGTCTCGTGGCCCCCCGCCGGCTGAGTGGATGCCGGTCCGGACGAGGCGGCGTGGGCGTCGGCCGCCACTCTGGGAAAGAAGATGTCGAATGTCGTGCCATGCCCCACCCGACTCGTAACGTCGATCGCGCCGCCGGATTGGGTGACGATGCCGAACACGGTCGAAAGGCCTAGCCCGCTCCCCTTTCCCTCCTCTTTGGTGGTGAAAAACGGCTCGAAGATGTGGGCCTGAGTCTCGCGATCCATGCCGCTTCCAGTGTCTCCCACGGAGAGCTTGACGTAGGGTCCCGGCGGGAGGGGATCGACATGATACAGCGGGCTTCTGGCCAACTCGACCTGAGCCGTCTCGATCGTGAGCGTCCCTCCGTTGGGCATGGCATCTCGTGCATTCAACACCAGATTCATCAACACTTGTTCCAACTGAGCCTGGTCCGCCCGCACCTGGCCGTTCCCTGGGTCGAGGGAAATCACCAGACGAATGTCGGCGCCGATTAATCGCTGCAGCATGCCTTCCAGGTTGGCGACGACGTTGTTGAGGCTCAAATGCCTCGGTTCGAGCGGCTGCTTACGGCTGAAGGCCAGCAGTTGGCGCACCAGCATGGCGGCTCGTTCGCCCGCCTTTTGGGTCTCTTCGATCTTGCTGTAGAGCGGATGCTCGCGGCCCAGTTCCGTCGCCAGGACATGGCTGTATCCCATGATGACGGTCAATAAATTATTGAAGTCGTGCGCAATGCCCCCGGCGAGGCGCCCGACGGCCTCCATTTTCTGGGCTTGACGGAACTGCCGCTCGCTCTGCGCCAGCGCCTCTTCGGCTCGCCTGCGCTCCCGGCGTTCATCGCGTTCGCGGAGCGCCCGCTGCACGGAGGGGACGAGGCGCCCTAGTCGCTGCTTCAAGACGTAGTCCGTCGCGCCAAGGTGCATCGCATCGATGGCCAATTCCTCGCCGATCGTGGCGGAGACGAAGAGGAAGGGAATCTCCGGTGCATGTTGGCGCGCGAGCGAGAGGGCTGTCATGCCGTCGAAACCAGGAACGGAATAATCCGCAAGAATGAGATCGAAGTCGCCTGACTCGAGAGCTTTCAGGAAATCGACGCGTGTGTCCACACGCTTGAGGGTGCACGTGAGTCCGGCCTCCGACAGGGTGGCAGCGACCAGATCGGCGTCGACAGGATCGTCTTCGAGAAACAGCAGACTGAGCGGGGCTTTCACAGATCCTCTCGGGCAGGCTCCTTGGCGCATGAGGAGCCTCGATCTTGCAGCGGATTTAGTTCCCCTCAGGCGGCGGTTCGTTGATCACTCCCCAGAAGACGCCGAGCTCCTTCACCGCCGAGATGAACTGCTGAAACTCTACGGGCTTGACGACATAGGCATTGGCGCCCAGGGCATAGCTCTGGGCCAAATCGCGCTCTTCACGGGACGACGTCAGCATCACGACGGGAATCGGTTTGAGGTTTGCATCGTTCTTGATCGTTCTCAGCACCTCGATGCCGTCGACCTTTGGCATCTTGAGATCCAAGAACACGACGACCGGGTTACCGCATTCCCGGCTCTTGAAGGCGCCCCGGCAGTACAGGTAATCCAGTACTTCTGCTCCATCATGACAGACGACCACTTTGTCCGCAATGTGGTGCTCTTCCATCGCGGCTAACGCCAATTCGGCGTCACGCGGATTGTCTTCCGCCAAGAGGATCGGTTTCACGGTGGTCATGAGGACGTCCTTTTCAAGGGAAGTGACAGATAAAACGTTGCGCCCTGATCCACGGCTCCTTCTGCCCAGGTCCGGCCGCCGTGACGGTGAATGATCCGCCGCACGTTGGCGAGACCAATGCCGGTGCCCTCGAACTCATCGTTCCGGTGGAGCCGCTGAAACACGCCAAAGAGCTTGTTCGCGTACTGCATGTCGAAGCCGACTCCGTTGTCGCGCACGAACACGGTCACCTCGCCGGGGGTGTCACGTGTCGCGCCGATTTCAATGCATGGCGTCGGCCGAGTCGCGGTGAACTTGACCGCGTTGGACAATAAGTTGATGAAGACCTGTCGCAACATGGCCGGATCGCCCGGCACGTCCGGCAACGTGCCAATTGTCCAAGAGATCGTGTTCCCTTGCAAGTCAAGACGCAAATCATGAATCACCGTCTTGACCAACTGATTCAGATTGACGGTGCTGTGGAGCATATCCTGGCGCCCCATGCGGGAGAAGACCAGAAGATCATCGATCAATTGACCCATCTGCTTCGCGGAGTCGGAGATGGTCTCCAGGTAGCGACGTGCCTTGTCGTTCAGGGCCTCGCCGGCCGTTTTTGACAGAAGCGCTGCATAACCGTCGATATGACGCAATGGTGCCCTCAGGTCGTGTGACACCGAATAACTGAACGCTTCCAATTCCTTGTTCGCCGCCTGAAGCAACTCTCCCTGCCGACGCAATTCCGCCGCGACGCGCCGACGGTTCGTAATGTCGTGCTGAATCAGCACGTATACCGAGGCGAGAAGCACGAGCTGCAACACCGCTCCCAGCGCCAGGAGCGCAATGGTATTGCGGGTCGTTCCCGCGGATCGCAGCACTCTGGTGCGGGTGGCCTGCTGCTCCGAGCTTTCAAGCTCCGCCATGAGTCGATGAATCTCGTCCAATTCACGTTTGGCCACGCCGGGCAGCGCCAGGTGTCGGACCGCTTCGGCGCCTTGGGTAACCCGCCGATTGATGGCGTCGGTCTCAATGTCCAGTTGCTGCTTAATGAGTCGTTCCAGTTCGGCAATGCGCGCCTGTTGCTCGGAGGAAGAGGCCAGGGCCTGAAGGTACCGGGAGAATTCCGGCATGTCGTCTACGAGACCTCGATAGGCTTTGAGATACGACTCATCACCGGTGACGAGATAACGACGATGGCCGCTTTCCGCCGCGATCAACGTCTCCTCAATCGAGCCGAGCAGCTGGATCAGCTCATGGCTTGCGGTGTCGAGTCGGCTATTTTTTACGACGTCGGCAGTGTTCCGATACGAAATGATGCTGATGACAATGATGCCCAGAAAGACCAAGCCGAAGCCGGCGAGCACCCGTTGTTCGATGGACCATTGACTCATCCACGCGGCCAGCCGTTCCGCTCGTTCTCCGAACACACGCACCCAGCCTGACACCGGGGTGGGTGACATCGGCTCGGGCGAGGGCGGTGCGGCGGGCGGCCTTGTCGTTGGACGGTCCTGCGTCGCGGAGTCCATGAGAGTCGTGGCGTGAATCGCCTAAATAGCGTGAAAACCTAACAAACTGTACCCTGGCCCACCAGGGCCTGCAAGCTATATTTCTGATGAACGTGGCGGTAAGCGGCGGTGGAGGCTCAGTGGCCGGCGGCGATGACGGCAGTTGGATCAGGGAGGGCGGCTGTAGCACCGAGGTTGGCGAACATCATGGTGGCGGCTACAACCCAATCAGCCGCCGGTTGAGGATAGATGCCGATGAACAACGTTCCCGCCAGGCCGACGTAAATGACGGCCTTCATGGGGCCTGAGACCGCCAGGGCGGAGGGATCGTGCGGTTCGACGATGTACATCTTCTTGACGACAATGAGATAGTAGTACATCGAAATCACGATGTTGATCAGCCCCACCGTGATCAGGGTATACAAGCCCTCCTTCACCGCCGCCACGAAAATGTAGAGCTTGCCGATAAAGCCGGCCAGCGGGGGAACCCCGGCCAGCGAGAGCAGAAAGATCAACATGGAGAATGCGAGAAACGGTGACCGGCGGCCCAGCCCGCTGTAGTCGTCGATTTCTTCGCTGCCGATCGCTTGGCCAACGGCGATGATGACCGCAAACGCGCCGAGGTTCGCGAAGAGATAGGTCAGCAGGTAGAACAAGATGGCGTCGTTTCCCATTTTCGTCCCGGCCGCGAGCCCGATCAGCACATTGCCGATTTGGGCGATGCCGGAGTACGCCAGCAGACGCTTCATGTTCTTCTGCGCAATCGCCACGATGTTGCCGTAGGTCATCGAAAGGATCGAGGCGCCGATCATGAGCAGCACCCAGGTCGGCTTGAACGTTCCGAGGGCGACGAAGAACATCCGCAAGAGGATGGCGAAGGCCGCACCCTTTGGCGCGATCGAGAGAAACGCCGTCACGGGCGTGGGCGAGCCGTGATAGGTGTCCGGAATCCAGGAATGGAACGGCACGGCGCCGATTTTGAATCCCAGGGCTCCGAAGATGAGCAAAAAGCCGATGATCAGGCCCGGCGTGGTTTGAAGCGATTTCATCTCCGAGAACACCAGTTGCCCGGTCTCGCCGTAGACCAGACTGATGCCGTAGGCCAGGAGGCCGGCGGCAAACACGCCGAGAATGAAGAATTTGAGCCCGGCCTCGTTGCTGGCCACGTCTTCGCGCAAATAGGAAACCAGCACGTAGAATCCGAACGTCGAAAATTCCAGCGTGACGAAGACGGACAGCAGATCATTGGCCGACGCCATGAACATCATGCCCAACGCAGACATCACGACGAGGAAATAATATTCGCCGCGGAAGAAGGTGAAGCGGTGAATGAATTCGATCGATGCCAGAATGACGAGGATCGTGGCCGCCACAATGAAAATCTTGAAAAAAAGCGCCATTCGGTCGACGACGAACATGTTGGAGAAGAGCGTTCCGGATATGCCGGCGAAATCGAACCAGGCCAGGCAGCCGAGCGCCCCGACGAGTCCGGCGATGCTCAAGTACGCCAGGTTCTCCTTCGGCAGCCGAGGAAAGGAAAAATCGATGACCAACACGACGCAGAGCCAGCAAGTCAGAAAGATCTCCGGCAACAACAGCAGGAGGTCCGAGGAGGTCATGGTCAGCGAAAAGGTCATTCAGGCCTCCGTGCAGGACGGGAAGAGACGTGGGACGCCTCCGAGACTGAAGAGATCAAATCCGGCGCCGTCCGGTTATCCGCGGAGACCGGGACTACCTGTGTGATCTTGGCGACGAGCGGGTCGACACCGGAGCGGACGACGTTGTACATGTGCATTGGAAACAGGCCGAAGCCGATGCTCACCACGATCATGACCAACAACGGGAGGCGGTCGACGACGGCCACGGCGTCATGCGAATGGCTGTACTTTTGATCCATCGGACCATAGAACAGACCGCGCATCATCCGGAACAAATACGCCAGCGTGATGACGATGCCGATGACGGCGACGATCACTTGGAAGGGATACTTGTTCCAGCTGCCCACGATGATCATCACCTCGGCGATGAAATTCACGGTCCCTGGCATGCCCACGGAGGCCATGCAGGCGATGACGAAGCAGCCCGCAATGAAGGGCATGCGGTTCGAGAGTCCGCCGAGCGATGGAATATCGCGGCTATGCGTCTGATCGTAGACCCATCCCGCCATGGCGAAGAGCATGCCCGTCGCCATCGCGTGCGCAAACATATAGATCACCGCTCCGCTCAATCCGATGTAATTGAGCGCCGCCATGCCGAGGAAGACATAGCCCATGTGGCTCGAGCTGGAGTAGCCGATCACGTACTTCGTGTCCTTGGCATAGAAGGCGACAAACCCGCCATAGATAATGCTGAAGATGCAGAGCACGGCCGCAATCGGCATCAGTTCCCGGGTGGTATCCGGAAGGATTTCGAAGGCGACCCGGATGATGGAAAAATGGCCGAGCTTCATCAAGACGCCTGCATGCAGCATGCTGGTGGCGGCGGGAGCCGCCGCATGGCCGACCGGAGACCAGGAATGTAGCGGCCACAATGGGGCGATCGACGCGAAGCCGAAGAAAATGAGCACCCAAATGATGCGGTCCAGCGTCGTGCCCAGCACCGGAATATTCATGAGCTTGGCATGCTCGCGCAGCTGTAGAATGTCGAAGGTGTTGAGTCCCGAATAGCGATAGATCAGCAAGATGCCCATCAGGGCGACGACGGCCCATGCCGACAAGAACAGCACGAGCTTCATTGCCGCGTATTCCTTGCTGTTGGCGGCGAAATTGAAAATAAACCCGACGGAATCGCGGAGCTTCAGACCCTCCTGGTCCGTCATCTCCAAATACTTCTTGGTATGGCTGCCCCACATGCCCAACAGCAGGTACATCGGAATCACGGACATCTCATAGAAGAAGTACAGGAAGAACAGATCCAACGACATGAACACGCCGATTGTGGCGGCGGCAAGGATCAAGAGCCAAATGTAGAATTCCTTGGTCCGATCCTTGATATGCCAGGATACGAAAATGCCGGCAAAGAGAAGGATTGAGGACGCCAGCACCAGCGGGGTGCCAATGCCGTCCACGCCCAGATGCAAGGCAATGCCCAGCTGTCTCGACCATTCAAACTTTTGAATGAACTGGAATCCGCCCTTCACGGGATCGTAGGCATAAAACAGATACAGCGACGCCAGCAGCGACACCCCCGCCGACACGGCGGCGATGCCTCTCACGAGCATGGGTTGACGATTGGAGGCAAAAATCAGCGCGATCGCGCCGGCGAACGGAGCAAAGAGGATATAGAGCAGAATGTAGTCGCTCATGTTCACAGTCCGTAAGGCGTCAGGGGCGAAGGGTGAGGTGGCTCAGGCGACGCATGAATCGCCTGGACCGCATGCTCGCCTAACGCCTCACGCCTTACGCCTAACGATTGGTGGCTTGCGACCGTTCCACGATCGATCCGATCCACCAACGCCTGCACGGATCCATTCATCATCCGTAGGAACGGAGCCGGATAGACCCCGATCCACAAAATCATGATCGAGAGCGAGAGCGCGATCACCGTTTCTCGAGGATGAAGGTCGCCGATCGATTCTCGGACGGCTTTGCCGACCGGCCCCATGATCGCCCGTTCGTAATACCAGAGAAAATACGCCGCTCCGGTGATGACGCCGGTGACGGCAATGGCGCCGTAGACCCAATAGGCTTTGAACGTGCCCAATAAGATTAAGAATTCGCCGACAAATCCGTTCGTGCCCGGCAGACCGATGGAAGCCAACCCGATCAAGAGGAAAAACGCCGCGAGCAACGGCGTATGTTTGGCCATTCCGCCGAAGGCCATGAGTTGTGTCGTTTGCTGTCTGCTATGCAGGAAGCCTGCGATGAAAAACAGCCCTGCCGTACTGAAGCCGAGATTGATCATCGTCAGCAGGCTCCCCTGCAGACCCTGATAGTTCAAGGCGAACAGGCCGATCACGACGAAGCCGAGATGGCTGATGCTGCTGTACGCAAGAAGACGGCGGAGGTCGGGTTGCACCAGCGCCATGATCGCACCATACACGATGGCCGCCAGCCCGAGCGCCATCATGATCGACACGACGGTCGGACTTTTCGACGCCTCGGGAAGGAGCGGAATGCTGAAGCGCATGAATCCAAACGTGCCGAGCTTGATGCCGGCGAGCACGACCGCCATGCCGATGGGGCCTTCGAGCAAGGCATCCGGCAGCCAGGTGTGAAAGGGGAAGACGGGCGCCTTGAACGCGAAGCCCATGAACATGAGCCAGAAAATCAGAATCTGCTGGGTCAAGGGAATGGGGATCGCCAGAAGCTCCAGTAGATCGAACGAGTAGGGCTGATCCATGTGATGGAGCGTGGCGTACGCGTGGTAGTTGATGTTGAGGAGCGCAATTCCCACCAGCATGAAGACGCTGCCGAGCAGGGTATACAGCACGTATTTCAAGGCCGCGTAGTGCCGCTCCGCGCCGCCGCCCCAGAGTTTGATCAAAAAGTAGCTGGGAATGAGCATCAATTCCCAGAACACGAAGAACAGAATCAGGTCCAGGGAAATGAAGACGCCCATCATCGTCGTCTCGAGCGCCAAGAGCGCCATCATGTACAGCTTGGTCTGATAGCGAATTGTGTCCCAGGAATAAATGACCACCAACACGGTCAGGAACGCGGTCAGGCCGACGAACAGCACGCTGATGCCGTCCACCGCCAGGTGGTAGCTGATACCCAGGGCAGGGATCCACTGGACATGTTCGACGAATTGCATGGCCGGCGAGTC
>DATEEH010000063.1:0-33124 GCA_035281245.1 Nitrospira sp. | reverse complement strand
CGAAACAAGCAGCTAATGCTCAATGCTCAGCTCGTCGACGACCGGGCCTACACACAGCGGGTCGATCCAACAATCTTCGACCGCAAGGTGAATCCGCGGGACAACTTTGGACCCGTAACGGTTCCTGCCAACTCATACTTCGTTCTCGGAGACAATCGCGATCAGAGTTTAGACAGCCGTTTTTGGGGGTATGTTGAGGCATCTAAAATCAGAGGAAAGGCTACGATCGTCTATTGGTCATGGAATGGAGAAGGGAAATGGAATGAGCGAATTCGGTGGGAGAGAATCGGGATAAGAGTTCTCTAGTTCTCCCTATTAGACATGCCTTCCAAGACCCCGCTGTTTCAAATCGCTTCCACTGATTAAGAGTCCTGCCGAAGCCTGACCGTTTAGTCGCCTTGCTGGTACCAGCGATACGCCGAGCCGTCCCAATAAATCAACCCCGAAGCGGATTCCAATTTCTCAACAAACAACAAATCTCCCCGGATCTGTGGCGGTGGGCCCTCTTCGTACACACTCTTTTCGACTGGGCCCTTCGGATATACGCTCCATGCCCCAAGCCAGTCGAAGTTATCACCTCCATTCCCTATAGCATTTCCTGCACCGAGGATAATCGGCTTAGTGTCGCCTCCATGGAGGATACCAATTCCTTGAAAGCCATCACTGCGACGCCTTATAAGGACAGCAATATCCAGCGCGCCATCTCCGTTGAAATCTCCATACACTAGATAAGGGTTCAGCCGACTGGAAAGCATGAAATCATCCAAAAACGCCGGGCCGGTGAAAATGGAACTGGCCCACACAGGCATACTTGCAATTTGCTCCCATGCGGGCTCTTGTGCCCAAGTGTTCTTGTAAACAGCCGGACCAAGAAGAAGACCAATACAAAACAGGCAACAGAATATATCGTGTTTTATCATGACTGGCTCCCGCTCTACCTATACCGGCATTCATTTCCAGACAAGCAGCTATGCGCGAGAGTATCATTCTCGATCCAAGATTACGCACGTCTTCGTTTTTTCGTCCGGTACGGTGTAAACGTGAAGTGGTTACAGAGCATCGCAGTCGTTATAAGCATCGCCGTGGGTTGCGCGGACCTCTTCGGACGGTCGGCAGGCGAGATTGGCATAGTTGGGTCTTTCCTCGGCAATGGGCCGTGGGAGAGCTGGAATGGTCAGTGGCTGGCGCTGGTAGAACGGGACGGAGGTTTTGAGCTTCGGGAAGTTACTGTTATAACTTCGCGCGACGAAAAGCCGATCTGTGGCGATATCGGTTTTACGGTCAACGCTTCTCCCGCATTAGGCGAACTGCTGCTGCTTCGTGGCTTCCCGGATGTCAAAGCTGGTCCGGTCGTCACCGGATTTCACGGCAAGAAATTCCTTCACCCTGGAGAATCGTTATACGGCTCTCTAGGCGGCCATGATCATTGGTCCTTGGTTGCGTTTGGAACTGTTCGACCACCACTCTACGATTTGCAGTATACCGATTACGAAATTTGGATGACCAGAGCAGGTCGTCAAGCCACTGTCTTTTCGCTGGAGCGTCTCGATGGCGATGGTCTGCCGGAGATTCTATGGGTTGGCGACTTGGATGGTGATCGCGTCGCGGACATCGTGGCGGATCTTCGTACCCATTATAACGTGCACAGGTATGTACTCTTCCTATCCTCTTTCGCAGAAAGCGGGCTGGTGGGCGAAGCAGGATCGCTGTATACCTGGGGTTGTTGACCTGTATGGTGGCGCATTACGCCCGCTGATTAAGAGTCCCGTCGCAGACGGACCTCAGGACACCAACAGAACGAATCAGCGGCAAAAGGGAAGGATTCGTGATGACTCATCTCATCATGGGTCACGGTCTGTAAGGGTGTTGGCACCAGGTTGGCACCAAGCGGGAGAGGGCTAGGTCGATAAGTAGTAGACAGCCAATACCAAAATGATAAGTGTTATGCCCATCCCCACCCAGAAAGATGTCTCTTCAGTAGGTCGCTGAACACCTACAAATCGCAGAATGACGCGTCCAATGGCGTATGCAAAGAAATCATGTATCGCACCGACAAGGTCAAGTACTGGTTCCATCAAGTATCAGGTGATTGGCGGTGGTGACTCAGGTCATCTATGATGCGCCTACAGTTGGTGTCCCACACTTGGGGCAGTAAGCGGGAGGATGTAATCCTCCGTATGTCGTACTACAGCGCAGGCAAAACCGAGTCTTTCGATAGCCTGTCCATATCATCCAGGACATAAAAGGAACAAGCACGAGAGCCAGAAAGGGAAACGTGGGCCAGTCAGCACCCATCACTAGCATGAAAAGTCCAATGATGCCCACCGTTCCTGCGGCCAAGTGGCCATGCAATCTTCGGCGAGTGTCAAAGGTGGCATAGCGATTAAACAACCACGATGCAACAACGAGTATCGCGAAGGTCGCAAAATAATAAGGGGTAAGCTTGTCAGCTAACATTTCACATGCCATAGGAAAGATGACCTGATCATCTCGATTTCGCGTTCAAGTTGGGAGGATCCGGAGTCTTTCGGTCTTTCTGAAACACATAGATTGCGTGAATTATGTCGAGCAAGAAGAAAAGAAGTAAGATGGCGAGGAGGCCAATGCCGAGTGGCAATGCGATGCGCTCGAGCGAAAGTCCTAAGCGGTCGCCCATGATGATGAATACGAGAACAGCCATCATCGCCACATACCAGAACGCATTCAGTATGAACAGTGTTCTCTTCTGCCTATCTGTCATTGGCGCACGATGCGCCGGCGTCAACCAGTAGTCGAGCCAAGCCGGCAGAGGATCCGTGAATGCGCGAAGCAGGTGGACACCAAAAAAGAGGCTCGCTCCGCCGAAAATTAGGAACAAGATCCCCTGAACCCCGTTTGGATTTTTCGCATGAAAGAATCCGTAACCCAACCACGCGGCAAATACCCCATGAAATGAGAAGAGGTATAACAAGCAGAAGATTAATGCCATGCGTGCCACTGGGAGTTCTTTCATGTGCAGACGTTTAACAGGCTATTCCTGACTAGTTCAATTGTGCTTCAGTATGGAAGCGGTTTGAGACTGCGGCCATCCTGCCGCACCTCAACATTCGTAGGGTACCAAAATATTCAACGTTGAAGTGAAGATAGGCCAACTCGATAGAACAGGGTCTACGTGGATATTGTGATTGGCATCTTGGTGATTCTCCTTTTCGGGGCGGGATAGGCGGTGATCGTTTGGATTGCACTGTCTCCACTTGAACAATGGAGTCGCTTGTACTGGAGAGAGACTCAAAAATCGGCGGTGGCCTTATCGATGGTGGGCTTATCCAATGTCTTGGCGGGTGTTATCGGATCGTAATCCCGAGCGAAACTTCACTCGACGTGAGTTAATCCTGTCAGTAGTTCTACCTCTTGTTTGCGCTCGGCGCACTCGCATTCCACTTAATTTTTCCCGTTTAGATCAATTTAAGGGGTTAGACCTCTTTGTTTCGCCAACCTCGTCTAAATTTCGGCTTTTTCAAGATTATGGTGCCAACGGGTGCCAAGTGTGAGGCCGGGAATGCGAGATTTGAACGCTCCTGACCCTTGAGACTAATGGTCCTGATAATCCTTTTATCGTTTCGTTGGGCCATCATTTACAGAGTTACCAGCGGCGGGTGATGTGCGATACAAAACCCATCACCATGATGATTTGCCAGGTGGAGGAAGGTCTGCGGGTCTGCGGCAATTTGTCCACACCAACCTTGGATGGGTTCCAAACGACTTACGGTGTAAGGGAATATAGCTTCGCAATGATGTCGCCTCCAATACGGCCCTTAACGGAAAATCATGGCCAAGATAGAACCGACTAAGCCTCGGGTACAAATTTCGGATGACCGTGGGAATTTACGAATTGTCATTCCCGTGAGACGAAATTGGTTTCACATCATCTTTATAGGGTTCTGGCTTTGCATCTGGATATCGGCTGCACCACAGATGATTTCTGGAAACGTAAAACAACCTGCTGGATTGCTATTCAAGCCTGCAATGTTAGGTCTGTGGGCAGTGGCAACGGCAGCGGCAATTTACATCTGGATCTGGAATTTTCTGGGAAAGGAAGTCGTCCTCGTCAACATGCAGTCGTTAACGACTCGCCGTGAGCTAGGGAGCGTTGGGAGAACGAGAGAGTTCACTCTGAGCGAAATTCGAGATTTGCGTGTCTCGTCTACCTTTAACCCCGCAGATTTTTCATCCTCACTTCAGTTTTGGGGGATAGGTGGAGGCAGCATTGCGTTTGACTATGGTGCCAAGACGTACCGATTCGGGTCTGGCCTTGATGATGCAGAATCTAAGCTAATCATTAACGCGATCAAAAGCCGCTTCAAGATCGACGACACCGAAAGGCGCTAACATATAACCTTAGGAAAAACAGCGCGAGGTACTAAGGTGTGGCTGAATTGTGGCTGGGAAGAAAGGCGGCGAAAAACGACTCACTGCGAGCAGCGATCGGTCTCTGTTTTCGTAATTTCAGTTGGATAGATGGCCTTCCTATGAGCAGGTTGGTAAAGACAACTTCGCCGGTGTCAACATCCACGATTACAGAAATTCCGCCTAACACTTCACGATCACCCGGCTTTCTCTTTGGCTGGTAAATAACAGCATAGACATTGGTATGATTTCGGAGCGCTGTATCCATTTGTTGCGCTTCTTGCCTCGCTTCTTCTCCCAGTTGGCCGTCGATCGACCATTTGAGATGTTTCTTCCGCTCTTCTACGTCTCGCGCAATGGTCCGATCTAAGTCATTAAGATCGAACCCGGTTGTTGTAACAGTTCGGTTAGCAATCTCTATTGCTTCCTCCTGCGAGATTGGTTTCCTACATTGTGCTTGCACTTGAATAAGAGCTCCAACAAAAACAATGGCCGTTGCTACAACAACAATCCATTTTACTGATTCGTTCATCGAAAGTGCGTAGATCGGTTAGACGCGCCTTTTTCAGAAAGTGGTAGCAAAGTGGTAGCAACGGTGAGGGAGGAACCCGCTACGTATTGGAGCAGGCGAGAGGAATTGCAACCGTCGCCGGATCGGCTCTGAAGCTTGGCTCCCGGCTCCTACGAGAGGCCTGCCGATCTTAGAAGAATGACACTTGAGGGTTTTATCCCGTCGCCAAGAACATCGTAAGACTCCGGGTCGGGTCGGATGGAGACCAATCACTGGAGGAGTTATCCGGCGGCTCAACACGATAAAGCGCGAATTAGCCGCCGGGTCAACCGAAGGTTGGTTTGGAGCTGGCGAGAGGAATTGAACCTCCAACCTGTGGTTTACAAAACCACTGCTCTGCCATTGAGCTACGCCAGCCCGTTTGAAGTGTCGCAGAGTAGGAAGGACTCGTCAACGCCCTAGGGATATCAGTTCGTCGAAGCTTGAGACGGCGGATCGGGCAAAGCGCTTTGCAAAGCGCTTTGATGGTGGGCTTCCAGCATGTTGTCCAGGAGACGCAGGGCATCGTTCAGCACGTCGCTTGCACAACAGAGGGTGACGTGAAACTGCTTCATCGCCTCATCCAACCGTCCCTCATCATGCAATGTCTGAAACTTCCGGTGATGTTCGTCAAGAATGGCATGCTTCGCGTCCAACAATAGGCAATCGACCGACGTCATGCTGCCTCCTTGCCTTGAATGAGAGGTCACTTTAACAGAGCCGCCTCACGCAGACAATTATACCGATGGGTGGTTCATGTAACAGTTCAGCTCCATCATGGATCCCACTGGAAATTAAGGCGGTTGAAGTGCGATTCCCTGAACTGCTTGCGTGCTGATCCTTGCAGTACTGCTTGACGGCACTGCTTAGACCGTTTATGGTGCCGGCGACTTGAAACCTTGCGGGAGGAGCTGCATGCGTGCCTGGTTATTGCTCACAATCTGCGGACTGATGCTCTCGGCTTGCTCATCTACCGAATGGGTCCATCCCAACAAACCGTCTTCCGAGTACATTAACGACTACAACAAATGCCAGAACCTCGTCCTGCGCGACCCCAAATTGCAGCAGGGCAGCCAGTTGATGATCCTCAACGCGACGGAACGGTGCGTTCAAAAAGAAGGCTGGCGCCTCGTCGAGACTCAGTAATAGACATGCAATTAAAGCTCAAGCACCTCCCCCACGTTGTGAAACTTCATCACTTTCGCTGCGTCTACAGACCAAGATGCCAGTCTCGACTGAGACGAAACGGTTGAGTCGAACGCATCCTACTGAGTCCGCGTTGCAACCTTGTTTGAGCGTTGTTACGGGCATGTAAAATTATATCGACTAGAGGATTACCCAGTGGGCCACACGGTTTTCTTCCACTAAGGTTCACCCGTGTATGGAGCAGAGGAGGGGAACCCATGACGACCGATATGAAGCCAATCCATCCAGGCGAAGTGCTCCTTGAGGTCTATATGAAGCCGGCTATTCCACCGGTCACGGTGGAGCTCTTGTCGCGAACCATGGGCGTGCCGGAACAGGTGTTGGCGGATCTCATTGAGGGGCACCGGTCAATCACACCTTCGCTGGCCATGCAACTGAGCGTCATTTGTCGGACCACGCCGGACTACTGGTTGCAGCTGCAGAAAGCCTATAACCGGCAGACCGCCAAACGCAAAAACCGAAGGCCACGACGCCCCAGCGGCACGAACGGCCATCCTGCAGCTGCAGCATAGTCCTATTCGGGACCGTGCTCGGTGCGGGCAGCAAAAAGTAACAACGTCGTAACTCTCTCGTAACCCTGCGGTGATGGGCAGAGATGTAGACTGCCTGCATCTGGATCGCTCAGATCGCGAAATCAATCCTGACGGCAGTCGCGTGAACGTTGTCCCTCTGGAGGTGTGCATGTGATAAGCGAATTGCGTGGAGCGTTGGTGTTGCTTGTGGTCTTCACCTTTTTCTTGGCCATCGTGGGCATGCTGGCCTTAGGAACGATCATGCGGCCGGGTCGGTGGAGCGAACGGCCAAGAGTCGCTGTGTGACGTGTAATTAGAACACTTGGAAGAGGAAGTAGGGAAGCGCTTCGCTTTCAAAAAACGCATTGTACGCCGTCACGGTAAATCCATAACTTTCACCAATCTTCAATGGGACGACCATTTCCGTTTTCGACCCTACGTCAATCATTTGCGGAACAGGAGAAGAAGCCGTAACCAAATAGACCCTGTAGCCAAGGACATTTTGAGACGCGGAAGGATCCCAGCCCAGCGTGACAGATTTCAGTCCTTCCTGTGTTGTTTGGGAGCTTTGCACTTCGGTTTGCCCGGTTGGAGCTTGTCCAGCCCCTTGCGCAGCGGATGAAAAATCCGGATGGCCGGCCTGTTCGGCAAGGTGAGTTACGGGAGCAACCGCGCCGGACGCCGGATCCTGCAAATCGCCGCACGACGTTGTCACCATCAAGATGGTGAGGAGAAGACCAGCCAGTGGAGCCGTAGAGGAGGGCGAGGAGCCGATCACACAGTCTCGTCCGACATGTTCCTTTCCTCTTATCGTCGATCGCTGAAAATGGCAAAAGAATTCAGGATTAGCACACACCACGATGAGACCATGGCTCGAAACGTCTCCATGACATGACCTTGGCATATTGAGACCGTGCCGATCGAGCCTGACAGGAGGTGTTCATGAAAACCACAACTCTGACGATGGGCGGTCAGAAGACGATTGCGATTGTGGCGCATGACAATAAGAAGCAAGATCTCCTGGCCTGGGCGAAGTTCAATCGAGATGCACTGTGTTCCCATTCGCTTATCGCAACTGGCACGACCGGTCTGTTGCTGCAGGCCGAGCTTGATCTACCGGTCACACGCGTGCAGAGCGGCCCATTGGGTGGGGATCAACAGATTGGGGCGAAGATCAGCGAGGGCGAAATCGACGTTCTGATTTTCTTTTGGGATCCGCTGGAGCCTCACCCTCACGATCCCGACGTCAAGGCACTGCTCCGCATCGCCGTCGTATGGAATATTCCCATCGCGTGCAACCGTGCTTCCGCAGATTTTTTGATTTCTTCGCCGTTAATGCCGATGGAATATCACCGGCTCGTGACAGAATACGACGGCTCTCGTCATCGATTGATTCGATGCGATGTGGGGTAGGCTGTGACGTTGCAATGTGTGACCAAATCAGTGGCTGGCCCATGGGATGAACGACACCGCGATGGAGATAGTGATGAGCACGATAATAATCCATTCGAGGAGTTCCATGCGGCGAGTGCCGGCACGATCCGACATTTTGCCATAGATGCTCTCGAGTGTTTCCAGCTTCCGCAAAATGCTGGCGTCCCACTCTTCCAGGTGAAAGCGTTGAGAGACAAGACGATACACCCGTGCGAGATACTGATCGCCCAAAAGCTTCAGGGTATTGGTAACCCGCTCGAACAGCAGTGCGCCGTCGACCTGCAGTTGCGCGATGTGCGTTGTGTGCTTATCGTAGGACCCGGGCAGAGACAGTAATGGTGGACGGCTGGTCAGAGCCTCGTATCCTTGATCAAGCGCCTGATCCAGTTGCTCGTCGAGCATCCGCATTTCAAGCAGCTCTACGTTGGCGAACTCCAATACCGCCCGTACGTCATCCATTTCCTTCCCGAAAAGAACCGCCGCATGCCAGTCGATTAACGCTGCGTCCTCAAGCCCGAATGAAATGCGGCAGGCCAGCGCATCGCGAATTTCCTGTTCGGACAACGGCGTACGCACACCCCGGAGGATGCCGGCAAGCGCGACCTCGTGACTGCTCCAGATCGGCAACGGCTGAATGGGTGCCCACGATTCGATCGAAAAAATCAGGTAATCCTCGACCTCTGTCGCGATCTTAGGGCGCTCAATGGCCGGTCGAATCGCTTGCACAAGTTGCTCGACGCGTGAACGAGATTCCGTTAGCAGCAACTCGTGTTCGTAGAGTGACTCGCTAAGTTCGAGCAACCCTTCAAACGGACCATCCGCTGGAAAGCGGTACGTAGTAGTGACCGCGCCAAAATCGTACGCCATCACTTCTACCGTTGGGCTCGACGTATACGATCCCACGGTCAACGAGCCACCTTCCTGCATCAATCGGAGCGGCGCTGGCCGATATTCGAAATACTGAGGGGCCCTCGCCTTGTGTCGTAGACGCCCGCGCTCGGTCTCAGCGGTGATATACCGGTCGGCCTGCTCAAGATTAATGGACGCACCAATGTCATAGGCGAACATGGCATAGCACGTTCCCTTGTTCACGTGAACGATCGACACTTGCTCGTGGGCCATGGTCGGGATTCCTTGATCTGTCTATCGATCACTATACCAAGAATGAGGTGTTCGAGATCCAAGACAGGCACGTCTGGCTTACGACCAGCAGTTCCGGGGCAAGGCACTCAGGAGGAAGTGAGGACCGGCGGTTTCCGAATGAAATGAAAAAGTTAACCGGTTTGTAATACTCCCTTGTCACAGCCGTAATGGCGGCAGGGAATACTGACAACATGATTCAAAGGCGACGAGCCTCACACAACATTGTGAGTTTATACTGATGCGGACACTCGAAAGATCACGGACCATTCTTCATTCGGCCGAGAGGCTGAAAGCTGACATTCTCGAGCGCCTCCACGAGGAGTCCGTGATCGGCCTCGATGCTTTGGTCGAAACGCTGCCGGATTACAGCTGGAATCAGGTATTCCACGCCGTGGACGAACTGGCCCGTACGGGTGGGATTGTGCTGCGTCGGCACGGATATGATTACACCCTATTTTCCACTGCGTACCCTGCCTAACCTCTCGTACCAATTTAACGGTGCAGTCTTGTTCCGTTAGGGCGCCCGCTGCTCCTGTCAGCAACAGGTACTAGACACCGTATCAGGATTCATTATCCGACAGCACCGGCGGAATGGTGTGCCGGATGATCTTCCCTTCCACCATATAGATCACCAGCTCCGCAATATTCGTGGCGTGATCGGCGATGCGTTCGAGCGATTTGCCGATGAACGTGAGCCGGATGGCGCGTGTGATCGTCGCCGGATTTTCGATCATGAAAGACAGCAGTTCGCGAAACAGCTGATGCGTCAGATTATCGACGAAGTCATCATCCGCGCACACCTTCCTGGCCAGTGCGGCATCCGAACGGACGAATGCATCCAGACACTCATGCACCATCGTCATCGTCCAATTGGCCATCCGAGGAATATCAATATAGGGCTTGAGCTGAGGCTCTTCGTTGAGTTCGATCACGCGTTCGGAAATGTTTTCCGCAATATCACTCATCCGTTCGAGCTCCGTGGAAATTTTCATCGCCGTGGTGACAAACCGAAGGTCCCGCGCGGCCGGGGCCTGAAGCGCCAAGAGCCTCATGCAATTTTCATCGATGTCGACATCCATGGTATTCACGAGAGTGTCTCGTTCGATAATGCGCGAGGCCAAGTCCACATCACGATCGACCAGGGCTTTGATAGAACCCTCAATCTGGGATTCGACGAGGGCGCCCATGCGGAGAATTTGCGATCGTAACTCTGCCAGCTCTTGATCGATGTGTCGTTGCATCAGCTGCCTCTCGCCATTCCTAACCGAATCGGCCGGTGACGTATTCTTCGGTCAATTTATTCGATGGATTGGTAAAGATTTTCTCGGTGCGGTCGCATTCGACGAGCTCACCCTCGTACATAAATGCCGTATAGTCCGATACGCGTGCCGCCTGCTGCATGTTGTGTGTCACAATGACAATGGTAACCCGTTGCTTCAGATCCGTCACCAATTCTTCGATCCGGGCGGTCGCCGTAGGATCCAGGGCCGAAGTGGGCTCGTCGAACAACAGCATTTCCGGACCGGTCGCCAGTGCCCTCGCAATGCATAAGCGCTGCTGTTGCCCGCCGGACAAATTAAACGCCAGCTCCCGCAATCGATCTTTCACCTCCGGCCAAAGGGCAGCATCCTTCAACGACTGCTCCACGATCCCGTCCAACTCGCTTCTGGGGATCGAGCCGCGAATACGGAGTCCATATGCCACATTGTCATAGATCGTTGTCGGAAAGGGATTCGGCTTTTGAAAGACCATCCCGATGCGCATGCGAATTTCGATGGGATCGATGGTCTGATCCACAATGTTAAGGCCGTCAGGATACAAAAACACGGCACCGGCGTACCGATTTCCAGGATAGAGGTCGTGCATGCGATTCAGACAGCGCAAATAGGTCGTCTTGCCGCAGCCCGAGGGACCGATAAGCGCCGTCGCGCGACGGTCGGGCAACGCAAGGGAAATGGACTTGAGCGCTTGCACGGTTCCCCCATAATAAAAACTCAGTGCTTTGGACTCGGCTTTGATGGCCGGCATGACGTCAACGTGGATGGTCATAGCTTACCAGTGGATACGTTTCCGGAAACGGGCTCGAACGGTGATCGCCAAGGCATTCATGGCCAGCGTCATGAGCAGCAAGATCACTCCCGCGGCGGCGGCGTTGATATGAAACTCATCCTGGGGACGTGAGATCCAATTGAACATCTGGATCGGCATGACGGTAAACGGATCAAACAGCCATTGAAAGGAGAGAAACGGAAACTCCAGTGTCAACGGCGAATGGGGGAGAAACGCAATGAAGGACAAGGCGCCGACCGTGATCAACGGAGCGGTCTCACCGACCGCGCGTGAGAGGGCGAGGATCATTCCTGTGAGGATACCGCCCATCGAATAGGGAACCACATGATCGCGCACGGTCTGCCATTTCGTCGCTCCGACCGCATAGGCGGCTTCTCGGATTTGCGGCGGCACCGCACGAAGCGCTTCACGGGTCGCGATGATCACCATGGGCAGGATCAGCATCGCCAGCGTCAAACCGGCCGTGAGAAAGCTTTGTCCCAAATGAAATTCGTACACTAAAAGGCCGAGTGCCATCAGTCCATACACGATCGATGGCACACCGGCCAAATTCGCGATGTTGATTTCGATGAGGTCCGTCATCCAATTCTTTGGTGCATACTCCTCAAGGTAGACGGCTGCCCCCATTCCAAGTGGAATGGCGGTAAGCGCCGTAAGAAACATGACCAGAATCGTGCCAATCCATGCGCTCAGGATCCCGGCTTGCGAAGCAAATCGCGAAGGATAGGAGATGACAAACTGCCAGGACACGCGGCCCATGCCGTCATAGGCCAGTTGCAAGAGCAACGCAAGCAGCACCAGACACGCCGCCGCCATGACCACCAGCCCCCCCAGAGCAAAAAGGCGGTCGCGGAGCCGGCTTCGCAGAATGCGTCGTCGAACCACATTCGGATTAATAGACTTGTCGATATCGCTTTTTAAGAACATGTCCAGCCACATTAAAGACGAGTGTCATGAGCAATAACGTCAACCCTGTTGCAAAAATGGTTTGATAGCCCACACTGCCATGCGGCAGATCGCCCAAACTCACTTGAACAATGTAGGCGGTCATCGTGGCGGCCGGTTCAAGGGGATTCCATGTGAGAGTCGGCTGCATGCCGGCGGCAATGGCGACCACCATCGTTTCACCGATGGCGCGCGAAATGCCGAGCACGTAGGCGGCCGTAATGCCGGATAGCGCTGAGGGAAATACGACACGAAGTGCCGTTTGCATGCGTGTCGCCCCTAAAGCGAAGGCCCCTTCTCGAAGATGGACGGGTACTGCTCGCATCGCATCCTCGCTGACCGAGCTCACATACGGAACGATCATGATGCCGATCACCAGTCCCGCACTCAGCATGTTAAAACCCGGCACATCAGGCCAGAGCGTTTGAAGGGCTGGCGTCACAAACAACAATGCGAAATATCCATAGACCACGGTGGGAACGGCGCTCAGCAGCTCCAGCGCAGGCTTGATCGTCTCTCGCATGCTGCGAGCCGCGTACTCGCTGAGATAAATGGCGATCAGACTCCCCATCGGAACAGCCACGAGAAGCGCCACGACGGTGGTCACGACGGTGCCGCACACCAACGGTAAGATGCCGTAATGCGGCTCCGAAAAGAGGGGAGTCCATTGAGTGTCGGTCAGAAACTCCAGAAGCGAAATGTGTCGAAAGAATCCAATTGATTCATACACGAGGACGCCGACAATACCGACGGTAATCGCCACGGAGGTCAACGCGGCGAAGAGCAACAACGATTCGATGGCCTTCTCTTTGACGTGGGTCAGCAAGCGCGACGACAAGCGCAACGCTTCGGCTTTCTTCAAGACCGCCTCGGCATTCATGGGTTCCCTTTACAGCTTGGCTTCCCGTCGCAGCAGATCTTCGATTCTCAGACCGATCGTCGAACTGCCTTGAAACGCGGTTCCCAGTTTTCCATTCTTAAAGTGTGCCACGGCCAGGTCATAGGCCTGACGAGGCAACGGCACATACTTCACCTGGGGAACAAGGGTCGGAGCCTGTGTAAAATAAAATTCGACAAATCGCTTCACCTCCGGCTTCCCGGCAGACTTCGCGTTCACATAGATGAACATCGGACGCGAGAGAGGCTGATAGGAACCGTTCTCGACGGTCTCTCGGGACGGTAATACGGGTCCACGGCCTCCATCAACCGCCACCGCCTTTAAGCGCTTCTTGTTCGGCTCGAAGTAGGCATAGGGAATGTACCCGAGGGCTTGTTTGTCGTTCGCGATCCCCTGGACGAGCGTGTTGTCGTCTTCGCTCGCGGTATAGTCCCCGCGGCTCGCCTTGGCCTTTCCCACCACCGCCTCGGTGAAATAGTCAAAGGTGCCCGAATCTGAGCCGGCTCCGAACAATTTCAGCGGCAGATCCGGCCACGAGCTTCGGACTTGATTCCATTTCACGACGCGTCCTTGGGCAGCGGGATCCCACATTTGCTTTAACTCCGCGATCGTGATCGATTCGACCCACGCCGCCAAAGGGCTCACCGCAATTGTCAGCGCGTCAAATGCGATGGGCAGTTCGTAATATTGGACGCCGGCCTCACGACAAGCCTCCATTTCACTTGAAGAGATTGGCCGGGACGCGTCTTGCACGTCCGTTTCACCACGGCAAAACTTTTTAAAGCCACCTCCGGTGCCGGAAATCCCCACGGTGACTCTCACGCTGCCACGCGTTTCCTTCTGAAATTCTTCCGCCACCGCCTCCGTGATCGGGAACACCGTGCTTGAGCCATCCACCTTCACCAGCGTCGTCGATTCGCCATTGCCACTCTTCGCCACTCCAATGAGCAGGCCGAGGGTGAGGAGGCCTACCACGGCGGTCAATCGATGATTCTTGAGCAAGTCCATGAAGCTAGCCCTCCCAGGCCGCGCCCGACGTTCGAATGGAATCAGCCAAGCATACCGACCACGATCCGCCTTGCGGTTACAGAGACGTTAACTCTGTGTTAAATCCGTTCTCCGCTCTGCGAGGACGTGTGGAACCGCGATGGCGACTGGAAGAAACCCGTACTGAAGGGATTTTTAACAATCCCGTAACATCTCGGCAATCGAGCCGTCACTTCCTGCCGCTACTCATTAAGCGTGCTCTAACCTTCACATCTAACCCGGGAGAAATTGAGATGAAGGTGTTCCCATTGCTGCTCTGGTGTGTGCTAGCGGCCATGTTCCTCTGGCCAGAAACCGGCGGTGCCGGCGAAATCGGTCCGAGCCAACCGCGGTCACCCGTCCGCGTCGCTCAAAAGACGGATGAGGGTTCGCCCGGATCTCAAGGGTCCGCCAGCAAGGAGTATCCTCTGGGGGGCACGACGGTCGAGGATCTGCTTCTGCAGAAGGGCACAATTACGATGGATGAATGGATTCAGATCCGCGCCGAGCAGGAGTATCGTGTGGCCGACCAATCACGGCGGATTGATTCGCTGGAGGAATGGAAGAGTCGAACCGAGGTATTGCCGATCTTGAGAGACAAGGTAAACTTCGGCTTGAACGCCTTGCAGTTCCTGTACTCGCATCTCGACGCCAAGACCCCCGAGGGACGCAGTCAGGACGGCTTTTCCATCCGCCGATCAGAGCTTCTGTTCTGGGGCAAAATCAGCGATACGATCCCACGCTGGCATATTCTGATGGAGTTTCAGAGCATCAACCTGACCAGCAATACGCCTGCCGCCGCCGGTCAGACAGGAACGCCAACGTCATCCACATTCTTCCGTGAGACTTACATCGACCTTCGGCCCGTGCAGTCCTGGGCTCCCAATCTCAACGTCATCCGGCTGGGGATCTTCCGTATGCCGTTTGGTATCTTCACGGAAACGTCGGGCGGGTTGCGCGACGTGATCAGCTCTCCGTATCTCACCGCCGTCGGCGGGGGAGGCGGACCGGGCCAGAACGCCAACGGAACGGGCGGGGCCATAGAGTTCGTGCAGGAGCGCGATTATTTCGTCGACGTACGCGGGAAAATCGCCAACCGGCTGGAATACGTCGTCGGCATCATGAACAATAACAACTATCAGGCCAACGCCCTCGTGAGCACGACTTCGGGACTGAGTGGTGCCAATCAGCCGAAAGCGTTCTATACGCGCGTCCGCCTCTTCGGGAACGACGTGTCGTTCGTCAGTTTCACCACAATTCAGGGGGAATCGAACAATGCCGGGACGATGATCAACGGGCGCGGCAAGGGCGCTTTCGACCGCTACGCCGTGGATTTCCGCTACACGTCCAAGATCTTTCCCGGCTTCATGACGCAGGGGGAATATTGGCAGGGCCATGACGGGGCCAATGCCACGACGGTCGGGACGGGAGCCAATGGCGCCTGTCAGATCGTCAGTCAATGCGGCGGCTCCGGCGCTCCCGGTGTGCAGCGTCGGACGTGGTACGTCCTTGCCAAATACCTCATCACCGACGGCCTGTTTGAAAATTTTGAGCCGACGGTGATGTACGAGCAGTTCGATCCGAATACCAATATGTCGAACGATCTCTACACCCGAACCATCGTGGGTCTGACATACTATTTCGAGAATTTTCCGCCAAAGGTGCAGTCGAAGATTCAATTCAACTACGAATTCCGGCACCATTCCGGTTTGGGTACCGGACCCGGCACCCCCGCATACGACGCGGCGACGGACCCTTTTGCAAACAATGCGTTCTTTGTGCAGTTCCAGATTCGATTCATGTAATCAACTTCGGCATTTCAGGCACTTGAAATTGGAACGCACAACGAGTAGGAGGAAGTCATGAAGCAGGCTTTTGCAACGCTCATTCTGGGAATCTGCGTAGGTCTCGCGGCTTGTTCCGCTCCTCAGTTATTTCCTTCTGAAGTCACGCAAGGCGTCGATCCAAACTTTGATTTCTCACGTTGGAGAATCGTGCCCAACCAGGCGCTCGAGAGGAAAATCCAGCTCGGAGGCAGAATCGTTCAAGCGGAGAGACAGGACGCGACCGTGACGATCGTGGCTACCCAACTACCGATCGTCGAGCATCCCGCCTATGGGCCAAAAGACACGGGCAAACGAAGCGGAGAGTTTGCCATCATGTTTCAGGGACCGATCGAATCACCGTTTCTTCAACGGGGCAATAGGGTGATTGTCGTCGGAACAACGAGTCATGCCAAGGTCGTGTCCGTCGATGATCTTCCCCGAAGTCTTCCCACCGTGACGGCCACATGTTTGCACATTTGGAATACCGGGGGACGCGATATTGCGGATTTCCCCTCCTATGGGGCAGGATACGAGACATTGGAAGAGGAAACGTTCTGCGCCTCGGCGCAATAGGCTTAAACCTGAGACAGGACCAGGTCAGAAAGAGCCTACACGTTTCGTTACCGTCCTGGCGCATATTTGCGCTGTTGGCGGTCATTCTACCCATCGTCGGCTGTGGACATGAAGCCTCGATGACGCGTGAAACGGAAACAGGCGGTCTGGTCACTTGGTCCGTACAGTCGGAAGGCGACATTCTTTCGTCCGCCGGCCGTCGGGATGCGCTCCGCATGATCAAAGAAAAGTGTCCGAATGGCTCGCATATCATGCGAGAAGGTGAGATCCCTAAAGTGAGTCAAACCGCCGACCGTCATTGGCGCGGTCAGATGGGCACGGATCGCATCTGGGGGATTCAATTCACGTGCGAATAGCGAGGCCGAATGCCAGCTTAGTCGCCTTGCCCATCGCGCTCGGCTGTTTCGTCTCTATCCTCGCCGCCTGTTCGACGGGACGGATCGTCTACGACAAAGACGACGTCCATATTGGGATTGAACCCGATCCTACGGTCACTCGCTCGAAGCCACCGGCGGTCAATGCCCATCCCGCTCAAATAAGCCGAGAAGACATCAAGACACTGTTGGGGGTGGTTCGCGTCAGCGGGTGGAGCGGGACGATTGCGGGTATCTTCGAAACTCCTCGGCCGGTCCCTCTCTTGACGGACGCGCAATTGGAGAACCACTCAGGGCATTTGTCCGACGCACTGGCACAGGCCGGGCCGCAGGAGCGCGTCGTGTTTTCGTTCCCCAAACCAGACGTCCATTATAGTGAAGATCGAACCGCCGGGGCGTTGTTCTTACGTGATCGATACCTTCACTTGGTCGTGACGGATCATTCCTCGGTCATTCAGGCGGATACGGCCGGCGGCGATGCCAGAGACATCAGGGACACAAAAGGCATGAAACTGTGGGTGGCAAGGCCAGCAAGTGCGGCGACGGTTCCTGATGCAGAGATGCCTCGATGGGCACCTTTTGAAACTGTCCATCTCTCATTAAATGTGAACGACGTGTTGGCCCGTCGCTCCACATCAGGCGCTCCTCAATTGACCAGGGACGATGGTCACCAAATGCCGGCGGCTCGACAGGACAGTCCTTCCCAGCAGGACCTGCAGAATCAGATCCGTGAGTTGACCAACTCGAACCTGGAATTGCGGGAACGGCTGGACGAGCAGAAGGCGAGGGTCAAAGAGCTCACCGACGACGTCAACCGCCTCCGTCTCGAGCTCGATCAGAACAAAACCGGCAAGCCACCGGCACGGAAAACTCCCACCCAGTAGCTTGCCGCTCCCTTTACTGCTTGATCGTGGCGGGCGCCGTCGCTTTTCCCAACGCCACCGCCGTTTTAGAGATCTGATTGGTCGGAAGCGGGAAAAACCCCGCCTTGATGACGGCCTCTTGTCCTTCCTGACTCATGATGAACGTCAAGAATTCTTGAGCCGCGGCTGGAAGCCCTGCCTTAGGGTCCTTGTTGACGTACAGATAGAGAACACGTCGCAACGGATACGTCTGATCTGCAATGGTCGATGAAGAGGGCATCACGTAGGGCATCCCCTCGTTTTCGGCGAGCGGGATGACTCGGACGGTCGAGCTTTGCAATCCGAGTCCGCTGTATCCGATTCCAGTTTGATCGCGGCTCAAATTCAGGATGACGGACGCTGCTCCTGGCTCTTCATGCAGGGTTGGCACAAAATCTCCGCCCGCCAGCACATGCTCTTGAAAGAAGGCCCTGGTGCCGGATCGACGATCTCGTCCATGCAGTTGAATGGACGCGTTTTCCCAGCCATCAGTCATACCGAGCTGTCCCCACGTGGTCAGCGCCGTCTTGCCGCCGCGATTCCTGGTGGTCGAGAAAATGGCGTCGATCTGATCCAACGTCAGACCTTTCAAGGGATTATCTTTATGGACGTAGAGCGCTACCGCGTCGACGGCAACGGGAATCGCCACGGGCTCATATCCGTTTTCCTGTACGAATGCTTTGATTTCGGCGTCGAACAGTTCCCGGGAGGTGGACAGGAGCCAGAACTGGCTCGCTCGCTCTTCGCGCAGCACGACTTTTCCCGTTTTATACAAGGGAGGCTGAAGGAATTCTGCGATAGCCTTGGTGGAGCCTCCGCCTTTCACATCGATGCTCACCTTTGGTTGGCGCCGCTGGAACTCTAGACTGAGACGGGAGAGGAGGGGATACATGGTGTCGGATCCCCGAACCTTGAGGTTCCCACTGACCTGCGATTGGGGATTGTAGCGCGCGAGGTTGGGATCGACATTCGCCGAGGCGAATGGCCCGATCTGCTCCGCCCTGGCATTCGCAGGCTGGCTCACCATCGTCATGGCAAACAGCGCCACACCCATGACCCGAAGCCCTTTTGAAACCAGCCGATGCGACCGGTCGTTCGCGTGATACATCGCTGCAGCCTCCTTGGTTAGAGTCGAACCGACTTTTGTTGACACGCCTCCACGTTAGCCTGTGGTGGTTGCAGGCAGGTAACCCGAATGTTACAGCCTTGTTAACTTTTAACGCGGAATCGATAATCCAACAGCATCAAAGGAAGCGGAAATATCGGACGGTGCTGCTGCCGGTGGCTTCGTCTCGCTGGAGCACCACTGAACCGGATTTGGTCGTTTCGTTGACTGTCAGCGACATGCGGGCAGAAAACATGTTGCTCTTGACGTCATAAAGACCCAAGGGCCGAAGCTCTCGCATAATATCCGCGACACTTCCGACGCGGTCCAACTCGTAAATGGTCTTGTAGGGGCGATTTTGGATAATTTCTCCGGCCGTGCTTTGACTGATGCGCGGATCAATCGCCTGAAGCACCAGGAGATCGGCGGTGTTGATGTTGATCCGGCTTTCTCCCTCCTGGGGATAGATCGTCACATACTGAAGCAGTTTGTCGACGATCTCGGGCGTCATGCCTTTGACCAATCGCAATTCACGGAACGTCTGGAGCGGCGCATTGGCCGCTCGATACGAAGGCCGTAACGCCTGGTAGTACACGGACTCCGCGCCGGCCGCCTCCGGAATGTCGTCGGCATCCACCCAATCGACAATCCCATCGACGAGATCCGGATTGAGTTGCAACAGGGCGAACAGGCGCTTTACTCGATCCACCTTGGTCTTCTTGCTCTTCGGATCGGCCACGGTTGCCAGATCGTTCAAGTTCAACTTGCTCCGCTCATCCTCGATCTGCGCCGTCATGAGACCATCACCGATCGCGTATTTGTTGATGGGAAACGCCCAGAGATCCGTCGTGGCATCGTACACCTGTCCGGTCTGCTTGTCCCGGAGCAGGTCCTGTTGCAAGACGGCGCGCGCCGCCTGCACGGCCGCTCGCGTCAGGACCGTCGCTTTGAAATTGTCACGGAACGCCGCGGCCTCACGATACTCTCGGCGTGCATCGCTGTCGAACTCGAGGATCAGTGCAACCAGGAGGGCGAGAACGAGAATGGCGAGGAGTAAAGCGACGCCTCGTTCATCACGCCTTGGCATAGGACACGATGCGAAGCGTGGCGTCGAGGTTGACGGGATTGTCATACTTCGGCTTGATCTGCAGATGGTGTACCTGCACGTCGTAGGGCGCCTGCTCGAGCGCCACGAGCAACGCGAGTAGCTGTGGCAGCTGGACTCCGTCCAAGCGAAGATCCACGGCGGTCTCCTGATAACCGTGCTGCACCGTGCCTTGTTGCGGTTGCATTCCGACGATGCGCTCACGAATTTGAACCGAGGCGGCAGCCTCTTCCATGAACGCCAGCAACGAGAAGTCCCCGTTCGGCAGGCGCTGCTCCAGCTTGGCAAGACGGGCCTGTTTGGCCGCATACTCCCCAGCCAGACCGGCGAGCTCTGCACGTTCCTTGGATTTTCTCACTGTCTGACGCTCCAGCTTGTCGATGCGCGCCAGCAGTGGATCGACAATGATCAGGAACAACAGGCTGGCAAGGACGATCGCCCCGCCGATCGACAGGATCATCCGTTCGCGAGCCGCCATGTGACGCCAGCGTTCTTGAAGCGCCGCCATCATGGTCGCTGCACCGTATACGTCAGACGAAAGACCACCTGGTTGGCCGCAGCGCCCACTCTTGTATCGGTGACCGACACACCCTGGAACGCCTGGTTTGTCGCAAAGGCTTGCTTGATCTTTTCGACGGAATCGAATGAATTGGTTTCGCCCTCCAAATGCACGGCCATCCCGTCCATCGTCAGTTCGCGGATGGTCAACGGAATACCGGGAGGCAGTTGCTTGGCGAGGTCGGACAGGTTCGCCAACACGCTGTTGCGGCTCCAATCGATGACCGTCAAGCGCTTGTCGAGCTGGGCGACGCGATAGCGGGCGACCTCGAGTTCTTCTCCGGGCGACCCTCCTTCGCCGAAGCTCTGGACGAATTGGGCCTGAAGACCTTGCTTCACCTGCGTCAGCGTCGCGTCTTTGACCCACACGCGAACCGAGAGATCCACAAGGGCCAAGAGAGCAAGAACGACCCCGCCCCAGATCGCCAGACGCCGATCCAGGCGCGATTCACTCGTCCCTGCGCCAGCGGCATCTGCCGCCGCCGTCAGATCGAGGCCCAGATTCGAACCGATCGCCTTGGGCTTCCAACGCGGCCTGACGATTTTCGGATGGATGGCCAACCCAAAGGCGACGGAGAAGGCCCGAGGGCAGTTGGCGCCAAATCCCTGTCGGGGCCCAACCGGCGTCAAGCCCAACTCGTGGGCGACGTGCCCGCTCAGCTCTCGAAGCTTCGACCCACCGCCGGACACCCAGCAATGTGAGAGCCGCTGATGCGCCGTTCCTTCATAGGCGTGCAGAGAAACTCGCAATTCCTTCAGCAAGGGCTCGAGCCAAGCGTCAACTTCTTGGACGGCCATCGCGCGTTTACGGCGTTCGGCATCGCCGAAGCTGCATGCATAGCGAGCGGCCAGCGCCTGCGTCAGGTGGTTGCCGCCCCACAACACCGTGCGAAGCGCGACCGGTCGGCCTTCTTGAATCAGACAGAGCGTGGTCTTCGTGGCTCCGACATCGATGATCGCCAAATCGCCGGGTACATGCGCCCCTTCTTCCTGGAGAAACTTCGTCACGGAATAGAGCGCCATGCCGTCGACGCCGACGACTGCGGGCTTCAAGTCGGCGGAGGCGAGAAATTTCAGATGCTCCGCCACCTTGTCCTTTGGTGCGGCCGTGATCAGCACCTCTGCGCCCTTGGCTTTTTGCGCGGCGCCCGCCGGTCCTTTGGACGGTAGCACGACACTTCCCATCGCCACGTCGTCGAGCGCCATCGGGATGAGATTCTCGACCTCGTACGGCACGACCTGTTCCAGCTTCGCGGAATCGCGGAAGGGGAAGGAGAGCGTGCGAATGAAGAGATCCTGGCAGGGGAGAGCCGTGACGATGTCACCACTGCCGTAGAGTCCGTTTTGCCACAAGAAATTGCGCAGTTGCCCGGCAAGACGAGCCGGCTCGATCTGGCCTGGCTTGCCGAAAGGCAGGGGCAGATGAAAATACTCGACGGATTCCCGGCCGGACAAACGCCGGCGGAACCGGACCGCTTTAATGGCGGTCTGCCCGAGATCCAATCCCACGCATTCGGCTACCATAACGTCACTGCGACTCCTTTAGACCCTGAACGGGCGGCCGTATCTTACAGGGTTAGCTTAGGATTTGCGACAGGTCCGCCCAACTTTAAGGTCAACGGCGTTCCGGGCGGAAGCGGCGGGATCGGCAGATTCCCGGCCTTCTGTGCCCACCCCGCTCCGGCCAGGACCGTGACCGTCAGCTCGAGCGTGCTCGAGACAACGGGCTGGCGAAGCAGCAGGCGGCCCTGAGCGGTAATCGTCCCATCGGGCCCATCGCCCTTGAAATCCGTGATATC
The DNA here is from genome assembly GCA_035281245.1 of Nitrospira sp. Lineage (GTDB taxonomy): Bacteria > Nitrospirota > Nitrospiria > Nitrospirales > Nitrospiraceae > Nitrospira_C. Next base: position 10,712 of record DATEEH010000063.1, on the reverse strand, counting down.
ACAGACGGCGTCATGACAGGTCACTGCGGCCGTCACACGAGAAAAATTCAGCGAGGGAATGGCGGCGGATCCGAGGGGAATCCGCTCCAACACGAGATCCTTGATCTCGGCTTTCCATGAGCCGTCGCCTTTAAAGGCGACGCCGTCCTTGCCACGATTTTCCCACCGTTGCACGACATCGGCCTGCAGCAGCCCACGTGTCACATACGGTTTGATGACCGTCGCCAGATCGACTTGCTGTGCGTGGGCCTTGAGCGCCAGCGGCCCGACGAACGACCACGACGAGGCATTGACGGTTCCCGTCGCCTTGCCCGTGCCCGGTGGTCCGTTGCCGGGAAACTGGACCAGCGCATCCACTGATTGCTGGCCCACCAACAACCCCAGCACACCGATGTTGAGCCGCATCGATTGAACAGGAATGCTGGCCCCTCCCGGCTTCGTCCATGTCAAATCACGCCATTCGACGGCGAGGGGAAGGCCCGGAGACCATTCGGCGGCGCGAATGTCCCAGCCGGTGGCCCTGATGAGTTCGGAGAGCACTCTGGCCTGCAAGGTCCCAAACGGAAAGGTGAGGAGCAAGAACACGATGAGACTCGCCACCCCTCCCATGATCCATGCGAGGGGCTCTTTCTGCAGTGAAAACGTCGTCGGCCACGCCAGGCGAGTGATCATGACTTAATGCCGATCGGCACCCATTGACGAAACGTGCGCACCTCTTCCTCGTTGTTGTCCTGCGTCAACGTCAACTCGATGAGAATCGCGGTCGGAGGAGAGGTCTTCGACCGACCGTCCCATTCATCCAGCCAGGCGTTCGCTTGCGAGTCGAAATACCGAACGTTGAATCCCTTGACGAGATTGGCCAACTCGAATTGATCCAGGCTATCGTCCGTCACCCCGTAAATGTTGCGCCGGATGAATCGCAGGAGACGATCGCGTTCCCTCGCATAGAGAATGCGAACCATCTCCGACTCCTGCGCCGAGTCTCCGGCGCGGAACTGTCCCACCGTGTTGAACACGATTGTGTCAGCAGGTTGCCCATCCTGCGTCGCGTTGATGCCCATCAAGGGCCCGATGGGCACGGTGACCGCAGTGGAGAGTTCTTCAGACATGATTCGCAACGTGCTGCGCAATAGCTGTTCTCGAGCCGCGGACCGTCTCGCGCCGTCGATCGCCACCGTGCTCAGGTGCAATGAGCCGAAGACCATGACGGCAATAACCGCCACGAGCGCGGTAGCCAGCAAGACCTCCGCGAGCGTGAAACCGTCTTCAGAATCCAGTCGTGGGTGCAAACACGTATGTGCTGGCTTCGAGCACTTCATCCGTCGCTCCCTGTTGCCACATGATCTGAATCTTCACCTCCCGAACGGCCGTCAGCGGCGTCGTCGTAATGATGCGCTTCCATCGATAGCGCTCAGCACGTTCCGCGATATCGCCGGGCACTTGATAGCCCGGTGGGGGATTGCGAAAGTCACCGGTCGTTTCCCCGATCGGATAGACGGGCTGTAGCTCGGCTTCAATGAGTTTCTCCTGCGCCAACATCGTCGCGGCGGTAATGTCGGCCGCCTTGGAATGAAGATTCAGGTCCCAGTTCCGCAATCCGAGAAGAATCGGCATCGCCAGGGCCAGAATCGCCATGGCAATCAACACTTCGAGCAGGGTAAAGCCGTCTTGACCCGATGTCGCCACTTGTCTCATCGCGTGCATGAACTGCATGACAAACCTCGTCACCATTGGCGGCGTGCGCTACTTCGGAATACCGGCCGGAATGCCAGCGGGCAACGTTGGTCGTAGAGCGGGTGTAATCGGCTGAAGGAACGGGCGCAGCCGATCAGGGATGGTCTTGGGCGGCGGAGGCGTAATCCGGTAGTCGGTGATGCGTATCATCGACGTCACGGGCTCCACGAATACACCCATGATGTTGTTGCTCACGTCGGTCAAATGCACGGTCGCCGGATCGATCCGGCCGTTCGGGTAGAAGAAAATATCCACGCGACCGGAAGCTTTCAGCGTGGCGCCCACCTGAACATCGGCGAATCGAACCGTTTCCGGCAAGGCGATGGGCATCGCCCAGGTCGGATCGAGTGGAATCTTTTCCTCATTTCCCTCGACGACCATCGGCCAATACATGCCGCGATCAATGTCGACGTACAGCCGCACCGTCTTCTGAGCCATCATCGCCATCTCCTGGAAAGACTTCATGGCGCCAACCCAGCGACGTCCGACCGTGCCAAGATTCTCGGTGAGTGAAATCCGGGGAATGACCATGCCGAGCATGCCGACGATCAAAAAGAGGACCAGCGCGATCTCCAACATCGTGAATCCGTCCGACGACCGCCAGGCATTGAGAGCACCTTTGGCCATGAATCGTCAGTCCTTGTCCATATTCCAGTTCGTGATATCGGCGTTGACGCCCTCGCCGCCCGCCTCTCCGTCGGTGGCGTAGGACGTTATTTCGTAATCGCCTTTCACCTGCCCGTACTGTCCCTGTTGCACGGGAGCGGGACTCAGATACTTGTACGGATTGCCCCACGGATCCTCTGGAATGCTGGGAAGATAGCCTCCGAGCTTCCATTTTTTCGGCACCATGCCGACCGAGGGCTTTTCCACGAGCGCCTTGAGGCCTTGTTCCGTGGTGGGATACACGCCATTGTCCAGTTTGTAGAGTTGGAGCGCACCTTCGATATTGCGGATCTGCACCTTGGCGGCCGTGCGCTTGGCGTCGTCCGTTCGTCCCATGATCCTGGGAACGACGAGGGCGGCGAGGATGGCCAGAATCGCCACCACCACCATGATCTCGATGAACGTGAAGCCCCGCTCCGTTCGGAGGATCGCACTAGAGGAACGTTCTGCGTCTCTTTCTGCGTGCACCGGAGGCCTCCTTCGATAAAAACCGTTTACTTGACCATCTGGCCCATTTCGAAGATGGGCAACAGAATCGCCACGACGATGAACAAGACAATGACGCCCATGACCACGATCATGATCGGCTCGAGCAACGACGTGAACCGGGTGATCACCCGATCCACTTCGCCATCGTAGATCTGCCCGATGCGGCGCAACATCTCTTCCATTTCACCGCTTTTCTCGCCGACGGCAATCATATGCGTCACCAACGGGGGAAATTGGCCGCTTCGTTTCAACGGTTCCGCGATGGTTTCGCCTTCACGAATGTTCTGCCGCGCGTCTTCGACGGCTTGCTCGAGCACGCGGTTGTTCATCACGCGCCTCGACACGTCCAGCGCTTCCAACAACTGCACACCGCTCGACAACATCGTGGCCAACGTGCTGGCCAGCCGCGAAATCGACACCATCCTGGCCACTTGGCCGATCAACGGGAGCTTGAGAAGCAACCGATCGGTCATGGCCTGGCCGGTTTCCGTTTTCTTCACCCGGCGGAATCCCCAGATGACGGCAAGGATCAGTCCCAGCAGAAACATCCAGTAGTCGGAACAAAAACGGCTGACTTCCATCAAGACGACGGTCGGCCACGGAAGGGCCTGCTTGGAATGGGCGAACACTGCGGTGATCTTGGGTACGACGAACGTGACCAGAAAAAACAGCACCAGGGTGCCCACGACCAACATGATGGCCGGGTACAGGATCGCGTTCGTCACTTTGTGTTTGAGGGCGAGTTGTTTTTCGAGAAACTCGGCGAGACGAAACAAGATCTGGTCCAGGGCGCCGCTGGCTTCCCCCGCCCGCACCATATGGACATAGATGGAAGAAAAATCGCGCGGGTAGCGTTCGAGTACGGCGCTATACGAGGCACCTCCACGAATCGCCTCTCGCACATCGGCGATCAGCCCTTTGATGGCTTTCTTCTCCGTCTGGTCCATCAGCACGCCCAACGCATCGACGAGCGGCAGACCCGCGACCAGCAGGGTGGCCAACTGCCTCGTCATCAAGGCCACATCGGTGACCGTCAACGTTTGGGCCCGGCCGAGACTTGCCCCGCTCACCGTATCGGAACGGTTGCTGATTCCTCGGATCGCGCCTTCCTGTTCCGCCATCTCGGTCGGGAAGACGCCGTCTTTGCGCAACTTGAGTCGGGCGACCTTCGGGCTTTCCGCATCGACGATGCCGGTCGCGGCGCCGCCGTCCGCCTTGTAGCCTCTATATTGATAGACCGGCATCGGGCTAGACCTCGACCTCTTGTTGTGTCATGCGCATGACCTCTTCGGTCGTGGTGATGCCCGCGAAGATTTTCTCCGCGGCCTCTTCTTTGAGCAGCACCATCCCATGGGACACGGCCGCCTGGCGAATCGCCGCCGCGTCGGCCTTGTTGCCGATCAACCGGCGAATTTCGTCGTCCAGCACCAAGAGTTCATGAATACCCGTGCGGCCTCGATAGCCGGTTTGTGTGCAACCCGGGCATCCGCTGCCACGATAAAACGTCGGTTTGCTCTTTCCTGGCACCACGCCGAGCCTGATCAGTTCTTCATCATCGGGCTGATAGGGCTGCTTGCAATCGGGACACACCTTTCGGATCAGCCGCTGCGCGAGCACCGCCACGACGGACGACGCCACGAGAAACGGTTCGATTCCCATGTCGATCAGCCGGGTCGCTGCGCTGGCCGCATCATTCGTGTGCAGCGTCGAGAACACCAAGTGGCCGGTCAACGAGGCGTGAATGGCGATTTCGGCCGTTTCCCGATCACGGATTTCCCCGATCATGATCACGTCCGGATCCTGGCGGAGAATCGAGCGCAATCCGGCCGCAAAGGTCAGATTGATCTTGGGATTCACCTGCATCTGGCCGATGCCAACCAGCTGGTATTCCACCGGGTCTTCGACGGTGATGATGTTCTTGTCCGGAGCATTGATTTCACTCAACGCGGCGTACAGAGTGGTCGTTTTCCCGCTCCCCGTGGGTCCGGTGACAAGCAGAATGCCGTGCGTCAAGTGAATGAGTTGCTGGATCGTGCGCAGCCGGTCCGGCGAAAAACCCATTTCCGAAAGATTGAGGAGGCGATTCTCCTTTTCGAGCAACCGCAAGACCACGCGTTCGCCGTGTGACGTGGGCAGCACCGATACGCGGAGGTCGATATCCTTGCCCGCGGTCCTGATGGCAAAACGGCCGTCCTGAGGCAGCCGTTTTTCGGCGATATTCAACGCCGCCATGATTTTCAAGCGGGCGATAATGCTCGACTGCAGGTGCTTGGGCGGCGTGAGAATCGGGTAGAGGACACCGTCGATGCGGTAGCGAACGACCAGACCGCGTTCGAAGGATTCGAAGTGGATATCGCTCGCACGTTGACGGACGGCCTGGAATAGAACGGAGTTGACCAGCCTGATGATGGGCGCTTCATCCGTGGCATCCAGGAGATCCTGGGGTTCGTCCAGTTCATGCGCGATCTTGTCCAAATTTTCACTGGCCGCAATGTCCTCCATGACCTGTTCGGCTCCGGTAGGGCTTGCGGCCTCGTCGTAGGCTCGATTCAGACAGGACATCAGAGACATCGCGCTCGTCAACACGGGCTTGACCGGCATGCCGAGAAGGAGTCGCAAGTCGTCGAGCGCCGCAGTCTCCAACGGATCCGTGGTGGCGACAGTGATCATCCCGTCGTCGACCTTTAGCGGCAGGACCCGGTATCGCCGTGCAAAATGAATCGGCACTTTTTTGATCCATTCATGATCGACTTGAGACACGTCCAGGTGGGGGAGCCAGGGCAGTTCAAATTGCATGGCCAGCGCTTGGAGGAGCAGATCCTCTTCGATCGCCCTGATTTTGAGCAAGGCCTCGCCGAGGCGTCCGCCTTTGGTTTGCTGGACGTTCAAGGCCTCCAGCAGCTTGGCTTCCGACAGTCCGAATTTCTGCTCGAGGATGGCCCCGAGCAATGGTCTGGTCGCAGAGGTGTGTTTCGTCACTGGAGATCCGTCGCTCTTGGGAATCTGGGGTTTTCCTACCCCTTGGTGCCTTTCACGAGACGTGTAACTGCCAGAAACATCTAAGTTACTCCGGTCCCACCGCCCCTGACAAGCATAGTGAGCGCGGACACCCTTTTGGGGGGATCTCCCAGTGAACCCAACGACTGTAGCGGAGTGAAGGTGGACCTCGATGTCAGACGGCTACCGAATGTCGAACATCATGGTCGTGCGTTGGTTATTGCGTAAGATATCGAGTTTGACGGTGTTTTCGTTGCGTAGCTGTTGGAATAACGACAGCATGGTGCCGGGGTCTTTGATCTCTATCCCATTGACTTGTTTCAAGACATCGCCGTATTGGAGCCCGATCTTCTCGTAAAAACTGCTCTTCGCGATGTAATCCAGGCGGAAGCCGGTCATCGCGCCATTGGCCAGCACCGGGACGGCTCGGGCCTGCGACAAAAGCTTGGGCAAGTCGTTCAAGGCTTGTTCGACTTCCCGCCGGTCGAGGACCTTCTTGATCTGCCCTCCCGCCATGGCCGCCTGCGGACGAGTGGAGACGGCCTGTGCAGCCGGCGGCTTGTCCGACAGGCCATTGGACAACGGCAAGAACTCTTGCTGATTGCCCTGTCGCACCAGAATCCCGCCGCGTTGGATTTCTGCCACCTCGCCGATGTCCGGGATTTGGTCGTGGAGTCTGATGAACATCTGTCGTTTGCTCGCCAGTTCCTCGATGATCGCGGAAACGCCGCCGCGTTCTCCCATGACGACACCGATCAATTGGAGCTTTGACGCGAGGTTCAAGGGCTGAAGCAGCGTCACACCCATGGGCCCGGCCACCCCGCCTGGAGTGACAGCCACCGGATCGGGAGGCAGCGGAAATAAGCCACTCATGCGTACGTGTTCGGCGAGCGCCGAAGGCGAACGGGTGGCAGATGCGTCCGCATCCATCGACCGCGGCACGGCGACCCCTGAAGGGACAAACAAAGCCTCGGCAATCACGGCGTTGATCGTATGAGCGATCAAAAACGTGACCCCGAGCACAAAGACCAATATGATGGCGCGACGCGATGTCATGGCAGCGATCGTTCCGAGGGATCAGCGGCTTACCCGGTGGCTATTGTAATGCGCATCCCGGCAACGCGCAATAGAGAGGGAGACGCCATTGCGGATGTGAGCCGGCGGCCATCACGCGGGAGCCGCTCATGACAGACTGAGATCGGCGAGTCAGTGGACAATCGGCGGGAATCGATCCATAATTTCGCGCAACCATTATAGATAGGGGAGAGCCACGTGAAGAAAGCGCTGATTACAGGCATCACCGGCCAGGACGGGTCCTACCTGTCGGAATTCCTGCTCAAGAAAGGCTACGAGGTCTACGGCATTATCCGACGCTCGAGTTCCTTCAACACGGGCCGCATCGATCCGATTTACCAGGACCCCCATGTGCCTCAACGTCGTCTGCATCTGGTCTATGGGGATTTGAACGATGCCAGTTCGCTAAATCGCATTCTCCGAACGGTCCAACCCGATGAAATTTACAATCTCGGCGCGCAGAGCCACGTGCGTGTCAGCTTCGACATTCCGGAATACACCGGAGAGATCACAGGCCTGGGCACGATTCGGCTGCTCGAAGCGATTCGCGAATCAGGACTCAAACCCAAGTTCTACCAGGCCTCATCGAGCGAAATGTTCGGGAAGGTCCTCGAAGTCCCCCAGCGGGAAACCACACCTTTTTATCCCCGCAGTCCATACGGGGCAGCGAAAGTATACTCGTACTGGATTACCGTCAATTACCGGGAAGCGTACAATCTGTTCGCCTGCAACGGCATTCTCTTTAACCACGAATCGCCACGCCGCGGTGAAACCTTCGTGACCAGGAAGATCACCAAAGCGGCGGCACGCATCAAACTGGGGATCCAGAAAGATCTCTACCTGGGCAACCTCGACGCCAAGCGCGACTGGGGATATGCCGGCGATTATATCGAGGCCATGTGGCTCATGCTGCAAACCGAGACACCCGACGACTATGTCATCGCCACCGGCGAAACCCACAGCGTTCGTGAAATGCTCGAACTGGCCTTCGACCGCCTGCAACTCGATTGGAAGCCATACGTGAAGATCGACGAGAAATATTATCGCCCCACCGAGGTGGATCTGCTCATCGGCGATGCCAGCAAAGCCAAACGGAAGCTGGGATGGACGCCGAAGATCGGCTTTCACGAATTGGTAACCATGATGGTGGATGCTGACCTTGCCGCGGAACGCGAACGATTGGAAGGCGTGAAAGGGAAGCCGTAGGCATGGCGTCGTTCTGGCAGGGCAAGCGAGTCGTGGTGACAGGCGGGGCAGGGTTCTTGGGCTCGTTTGTCGTCCAACAGCTTCAGGGCAAGGGATGCCGGGACGTCTTCGTGCCTCGAAGCCGAGAGTACGATCTCGTCAAGATGGAAGCAGTACAACGCCTGTATGAGGACACTCATCCGGACATCGTAATCCATCTCGCCGCGCGGGTCGGGGGCATCGGCGCCAACCAGGCGAATCCCGGACGTTTCTTTTACGACAATCTCATGATGGGCAGCCAGCTCATTGAAGTGGGTCGGCAGCGGAACCTCAAAAAGTTTATCGCGATCGGCACCATCTGCGCCTATCCGAAATTCGCAGCGATTCCCTTCAAAGAAGATGACATCTGGGCAGGTTATCCGGAAGAAACCAATGCGCCCTATGGTTTGGCCAAGAAAATGATGCTCGTCCAATCGCAGGCCTACCGGCAGCAATACGGTTTCAATTCGATCGTGCTGTTTCCGGTCAATCTGTATGGTCCGCGAGATAATTTCGATCTCGAAACGTCGCACGTCATTCCGGCGCTCATTCGGAAATGTGCGGAAGCGAAAGAAGCCGGCTCATCGGAAATTGTGCTGTGGGGCGACGGAACCCCCACACGCGAGTTTCTCTACGTGGAGGATGCCGCCGAAGGAATTCTCTTGGCGGCCGAAGAATACAATGACTCCGCCCCGCTCAATTTAGGCACGGGGGAGGAGGTCACGATCAACTCGCTTGCGACCATGGTGGCCGATGAACTCGGCTATCGCGGCCGCATTACTTGGGACAGGACGAAGCCGAATGGACAGCCGCGGCGATGCCTGGACGTCAGCCGCATCAAACGCGCAATCGGATTTCAGGCCAAGCATTCGCTCCGCGACGGACTGACAAAAACCATTCAGTGGTATCTTGCCAACCGCGGTGCGCTTCGAGAAGTCCATTTTTCGTGAGACGTGGTGGCTGCGCATTTATGGGCGACACTTACAGAAAACGCCTGTCAGGGGCTCCGGCAGTCTCCTTCAAGACGTCCGACTAACCTCTTGACCCCAAAGGCAGAGCTTCGATTTGTGACGAGTGGCCCATCTCTTGCTCAAACCGAAGACGGGAGGGTGTGACGAGAATGGAACCAGCCGTGGATGCCGCTGAAAAATACGAACGCGGCGTGGCGCTGCGAAAAGCCGGGTTATTTAGACACGCCGTCGATGAGCTCGAACAGGCGACGGGAGATCGAACATATGCCCTCAAAGCCTATGCGCAGATCGGCCTTTGCCGCAAATCCCTGGGCCAGTATGAAGAGGCAATTGCGGCGTTCCGGAGCGCACTGCAATCTCCTCAGGCCTCGCGCAAGGAAACCGTCCAGATTCTCTACGTCCTCGGCCGCACCCTGGAAATGTTGGGGCGCACCGCGGAAACGCTGGAAGCCTATCGATGGATCAGGCGGGAAGATCCCAATTACCGCGATGTCGAACAACGCATCCGGGAGTTGAGTTCGAAGCGATCGTCATCTATGTCAGGACGTTCGACGCATCCCGCGTGGATGGGCGGCATCATCCGATCGTGGCACGCCTTACTACGCCTCTCCAAGTAGGGGTTATAACCCCGTCACATTTCGGACGGCATGATAGACGGCCCCCGGCTCACTCAAGGGACTCCAACCCAGCACCGCCGTCGAATCCTCCACATACCGAACGGTTCTCATGCCGTTGAGCACGCTCGTCACCCCAGGGGTGCTGGCGAGCACCCACAAGGCCTTTCGTGAGAGCGACTCGCCGCGTTTCGATTCCGGTAGAAGAGGATCGATCGACGCCGCTACCTTCTGCGACCGGACCCGACTCTTCTTCGCCGCCTCACCGCGCAGCAGTCCGAGCAGCGCCAGGAATTGCGGAATGTACCGGTCTCTCCAGGCCTCCCACTGCTCCAACGCCGTTCCCTGAAGCAGACGTGGGATCGCTTGTAGAACCTGGTTTATGTGCGGGGCAATCATCTGATGCTCGATCTGCTCCCAATGCTCCAATCCGTGCACGCGGCTGCCCACCGAAGCCAATTCCTCGGCCCAATTGAAAAACTGTTTGGGCTCCAGGCCCTTGCCGCTGTGGGGTATCATCGGCGCCAGTTTGGACCGGTATTCCTCCTCCAATTCGCCGATGGTCCGTCGCACCGCGTCGATTCCGTCGGCTCCATCTCCACCTGCCATATCGGCGAGCCGGAGCATCCCCGAGCCGGAACCCGGCATGGCATTGAGGGGCCGATTGACGAGAACGGCGATATCTTGCTCTCGAGCCAGTTCCAAGACCGTCTGCTCGTGTTCGGGACCGTTGTTCGGCCGGCTCCACGCATCGCTTTCGAACACATTCATCGGACATTGCAGCACAGCGAAGTGATGCCGGGGCATCCCGCGTGATGCGGCGGCGGCGGCAGCCGACAACAGGCGAGTCAACGACACGGATTCCGGATCATGAGCATCGCGTCCGACGTTGTTTGATGAGACGCCGTACCAACTGATCCGGCCTGCGACAACCTGCGCCTCA
>DATEEH010000062.1:0-15023 GCA_035281245.1 Nitrospira sp. | reverse complement strand
TGGAGGACATGGGCAACAAGATTGAATCCTACGTGCTGGACTTCATTCGCGAGAATCATCCGGGATGGGACGTCGAATTCGGCGCCTGCGATCGCTGCGTCGAAGTGTATAAACTGCGCGCCGACGGAGTCATGTAACCTTAAATAAAATTTCAAATAATCTGAGATCTGAGATTTGAGATATGAGATTCGCCCCGAGCGATCTGAGATTTGAGTGAGCCATGGCGAACGAACCCAAATACGGGAGGCGGGATTTTTTCAAGGATTCCGTGCTCTCGGTCGCGAAGGCGGCGAAGGAATATGCCGCTCATGCGGATGCGCCACCCGAGAAACCGGCCCCTCCCGTAAAGACAGATTGGTTGCGACCGCCTGGTGCAGTTGACGAAGCGCTCTTCCTCGAACGCTGCACCAAGTGCAATGATTGCGTCAAAGCCTGCCCCTACGACTCAATCGTATTCCATACGGACGGCACGCCCGTCATTTTCCCCGACCGAGTACCCTGCTATCTCTGCGACGATATCCCGTGCGTCGCCGCCTGTGCGACCGAGGCATTGCTCCCGGTGGCAGGGACGCAGGATATTCGGATGGGGGTAGCCGTCGTGAACCATCGGCTGTGCACGGCAGGGCAGGGATGCCATGCCTGTGTCTCGAAATGTCCCACGGATGCACTTTCGATGGATTTTAATGCCCAACGGCTTGTGGTGACGGTCGAGCGTTGTGTAGGATGCGGGATGTGCGAGCACATCTGTCGCACCGTGAACGACCATATCGCCATCAAAATTACACCCTTTCGATCGATGGAACCGACCCCCCATTAACATAACAGGCCAATGGTGGAAATGAGCCAGAAAAGTAAGCGACCGCTTACACGGTTAACGATCGATTTCTCAAGAGAACCAGCCGCAAATGAGTGCCAACCACAGGACAGATTGGGTGCTTGACAAGCTTTTAACCTTTACCTATCATACCCAGGCTTTCGCCAGAGGTTTGACCTCGAATGCCGTGGAGACGTCTCGCGGCAATTCGAAGTGAGGAGCATATTCTCATGACGAGTAAGCAGTCCGTACAAAACTCTACGCAGACCGCAACCGCCATCATCCCGAATCCCCCGATCAAAGATTCTCCCGCAGTCGAACGTGCACTCAATCGCAGCAAGTTGTATCTCCTGGTCTCTTGGAGCCTGCTCTATCCCGAGGACGACGAGTTTCTCGACTACTTGCAATGCGGCGAATTCGTGGAAGACGGCCGAGCGGCCCTCGATGCGTTGGAAACCGCGCTCGACGGGATTGGCGGAGACCGGGCGAAGCAAAAGCTCACATTGATGCGCAAGCAGTTCGACCAAATCGAAAAGCTGATCGCGTCCGAATGCGTCAATTGGCAATTGAGCGAGCTGCAGGCCGAACACCGGCGCGTATTCAGCAATGTCATCACGCTCGATTGTCCTCCCTACGAAACCCTCTTCGGTAACGATCACGTTTTCGCGCAATCCCACGTCATGGGCGACATCGCCGGATTCTACAAGGCTTTCGGCGTGGAACTCTCCAAGGACATTCACGAGCGGCTCGATCATTTGAGCGTCGAATTCGAGTTCATGCATTTCCTCGCCTACAAAGAATCCTACTCCCGCTGCCATGACGGCGCCGAAAAGACTCAAATCGTGGTCGATGCCCAAAAGAAGTTCGTGAAGAACCATATCGGACGCTGGGTGCCCCTGTTCTGCCGGATGCTGATCAAGAAAGCAGACTCCGGTCTCTTCAAGCATGTTGCGGATCTGACCTCGGATTGGATGGATTTCGAGGCCGCATTCCTTGGCGTGACGCCTCAAACCTATTCGGAAACGGATTATCGTCCGGCCACCTTCAATTCACCCGAAGGCCAGACGTATGAGTGCGGCGCGCAGGATCAAGGCAACGAATTGAATCTCTTGTTGAACGAAACAGGCGCGCAAAACTTCATGGACCAAAAGGACAAGGACAAGGAGGAAGGGGGGCCGGTCGGGACCGCCTAACGGTTCGTTTGCTGTCGGTGTGTCTTTTTTATATCGTTTCTTGCAGCAATATTGGGTCAGTCTTAATCATTTAATCAGAGGAGGGTATAGTCCATGAGAGTAGTGCAGACACACAACAAGTCTGTGGTGTTTGGCATTCTTCTCTCTGCCCTGATCGTTGGCGTGATGTTGACGATTGGGCAGGTACCGTTGGCCGTGAGCCAACCAGTGACCATCCCGGCGAAGATGGTCAAGGGACCGATTCCAATGGACGGGGCCAACCCTGTCTGGGAGGGCGTTCCCGGTGTGATCGTGCCGTTGAGCGGCCAGCTGATCACCACACCGATGCATCCGAACATCTCGGTCAAGTCGGTGTTCGTGAAGGCGATGTCGAATGGCAAGGAAGTCGGGCTACGCGTCGAGTGGAGCGATCAGACGAAGAACGACACGACGATCGGTCCTCAGGACTTCCGTGACCAGGCCGCGATCATGTTCCCGGTCAATACGTCCGGTGCGCCGCCGTTCCAGTGCATGGGTCAGTCCGGCGGAACCACCAACATCTGGCGGTGGAACGCGGAGTGGCAGAAGGACCTCGGCAAGGACAGCGCGGGTCTTTGGGACGTGGACGATCAATATCCCGGTATTTTCTGGGATTACTACTTTGAAGAGCCTGCCGGCGGCGTGACCTATCCGGACCGGATCGGCCGCAGCCTTGGCCCCTTCAATCCAGGCATCTGGTCGGGCAATATCATGTCCGATCCGACCCTGCGCGTGAGCTCCGTTGAGGATCTGAACGCCAACGGCTTCAGCACCTTGACGACTCAGGCCCATCAGGACGTGATCGGCAACGGCGTATGGGAGCCGGCCGGTTCCGTGAAGGGCGGCGGCTACAGCGGCCCGACCTGGCGCGTCGTCGTGAAGCGGACCCTGGAAACAGGCGATGCGAATGACGTGCAGTTCAAGGCGGGGATGTCCGTGCCCATCGCGTTTGCGGTGTGGGACGGCAACAACATCGAGCGTAACGGTATGAAGGCGCTCTCCACCTGGTTCACGCTGAAGCTTCCGTGAGCTGAACCGGTCTGAGCGACCACGTTCCATCCCCTGAAGGATGGAGCAGACAAGATGAAAAGCCCCAGTTCTCCGAGCTGGGGCTTTTCTCTTTTATGGGACCTGTGTTCAAGCAATCCCAAACCGCAAATTTCACATCTCAACTGGAACTCGCGGGGCCCCGGAGGGTTGCAATTGAGCCGGAGCGGAGTGTATAAAATTAAGTCCTTATCTTTCGAGATTTATCTTATTTTTCAATTCTCTCGGTAGAGATTCGGTATGAAAGTTTCACTGCTGTTCCCACCGACCTGGCATCCGTCTCAGCCGTATCTCAGTCTTCCTTCACTGACAGGATTTCTGGCCCAGGCCGGCGTCACCAATGTTACGCAGCGCGACTTGGGCATCGAGCTCCTCGACGAAGTCGTGACGAGATCCTATGGCGCGGGGTTGTATCAGGATCTGCTCGAGAAGAAGCGCTCTCTTGAACGGGAACGGACCGGCGACACCGGGCCGGGCAGTGCCGAACATCTGGCCCGCGTCATCGAATCGCTCGACCGCTTTCCGTATCTGATCGATCGGATCGAACTGGCCAAGGAGACGCTGCGGGGCGAGGGCTTCTACGACATGGAAGCCTACCGGGAAAGCCTCTTTCTGATCGACAAGTGGCTGGAAGTGCTTTCGACGGTCTATTTTCCGACCAGGCTCACGGTGGTCGACAATCAATTTAGCACGTATTCCATTTACTCCTCGAAGGACTTGGTGAAAGTCATTCGGGATGAGCAGCAGAATCCCTACATCAAGCTGTTCCGCGACCGCTTCCTGCCGTCCATCGTTGCCGAGCATCCGGAGCTGATCGGGGTCTCGATCACGGCCACCTCGCAGATCATTCCCGGCCTGACCCTTTGTCGCCTGATCAAGGAAGCGGCTCCCGACATCCATCTGACGATCGGCGGCAGCATCTTCACGCGGCTGGTCGACAATTTGCGCCGTTGCCCGAGTCTCTTCGACATCGCCGACGACATCGTCGTATTCGAAGGCGAGACGGCCCTGCTCGAACTCGTCAATCAAATGGCGGGCAAGAAAGATTTCAGCCGCGTGCCCAATCTGATTTACCGCCACAACGGCAAGATCCAGGTGAACCAGCCCTTTTACTCGGAAAACGTCAATCAATTGCCGGCGCCGAACTACGACGGGTTCCCGCTTGGCCGGTATCTGTCGCCCGAGCCGGTGCTGCCCGTGCAGTTCTCGCGCGGCTGCTACTACAAAGATTGCGCGTTCTGCGCCCTGACACTCGACCACCAGAATTTCCGGCAGAAGGAGCCGGCCCGCACGATCGAAGAGCTGGAATGGCTAAAGCAGCGCTACGGCGTCCGGAATTTCTTCTTTACCGATGAATGCTTCGCGCTGTCGCCGACGAAGCGGCTCTGTCAGCAGATGATCGAGCGGCGGCTCGACGTGAATTGGACCTGCGAGATGCGCTTCGAGAAGCATCTGACGCGCGAGCTCCTCACCGCCATGCGCGATGCCGGCTGTCTGAAGATCGTGTTCGGCCTCGAGTCGTTCAATCAGCGGATCATGGATTTCATGAAGAAGGGCATCCAGCAGGAATGGGTGCGGCGGATCGCGAGCGACTGCGTCGATCTTGGCATCGCCGTCCATTGCTACATCATCATCGGCTTCCCGACCGAGAAGGAAGAGGAAGCCCTCGAAACGATGAACTTCATCATCGAGAACAAGAAGCTCAACGAGTCCTACGGGTTCTCCTGCCAGCCCTGCCTGTTCGATCTCGAGAAGGAAGCGCCGATCATGAGCGATCCCGGCGGCTACGGCATTAGGCGGATCATGCGGCCTTCGGCCGAAGATCTGAGTCTCGGATTTTTCTACGAGGTGCAGGAAGGGATGACGCCCGATCAGGCGGAGCGGCTCTATCAACAGGTGTACGAAAAAATCAGCGAAGTGGTGTGCGAGCTGCCGTTCAACTACTCGATGGCGGACGGGCTCCTGTACATCGCGCGGGCCAAGGCGGAAGAGCGGGGCGCGGTCACCGCCGCGCAGTCGTAACGCAGTTTGACCGGCTTTTTTGCCGGTCGGTATAATTCACAACCATCGTCGGAGCATTCGTGCCGGCCACCGCAACGACCATCGAACGCATCACAGGAAAGCTGAGCGATCAGCCCCTCTTGTTCCAGTACACGATCAAGCTCGTGCTGTTGGTCGCCTTCCTGGAATTGATTCTCTACCGGCTCGTCTCGCGGCTCGGGATGCACCTGAGCAAGCTTGCGGCCGACCATCAATGGATCGTGCCGACTTTCACGGCGCTGACCGAAGTGGGGCAGTGGCTGTTGAACGTCGTGGCCATTCTGCTGTTCCTCGGGCTCACGGTAGGCGTCGCCAATCGGCTGGCCGCCCGCGGCTTTACCGGATTGACCCGCTTGATCGTGCCCTGCATCGCGCTTTTATTGTTGCTGACAATCGGATTTTTGTTCGTGCCGCCGGCCATGCTCGGCTCAGCCATCTACAACACCGTGGCGTTGGCGGCCATCGTGCTGCTCATGAGCGAATACCTGTCGATGCATCACGATCGCTCGCACCGACTCCTCGGCGTGACCTATCTGCTGGGCATCGGCGGATGGCTCTACTACCAGATCGTCTCCACCTTTTTCAGCTTCGCCGGGACGGTGGCCGCGCCCCCGATGGTATATGAGGCGCATCGGGCCGGCGAGGCCTTCATGGTCCTGGCCAGCATCCTTGTGTTCTGGGCCTACGGGCGCGGCCTGTCGTTCCGGTCGCGGAATCAACGGCAGCGGCACCGGGCCATTTGGTTTTGGAGCACGGCCGTCGTGATTTTCGTGGCGATGTTTTTCCTCGACTATTTGCTCAACCGGTATAATCCGGCGGTCGCGAACAACGTCCGCAAGGCCGCGGACGGCATCGGGTGGATTTTTCAGTTTGGGATGGGCTACACGTTTTATCTTCCCTTTGCGCTCTACATGGCCGGCTTGCTCTGCTGGTCCTATACGGTGATTCGATTGTTGACCATGGGGCGGCTGGCGGGGTACGGCCTGGGGCTGATGTTTATCGCGGGCTATGCGCTGCTTTACTCGAATTTGACGCTGATGGTCGTCCTGGGCGTCATGTTGTTGACGATGGACCGCTATCGGCGCGATGCGACCGATGCCGTGGCGGACCAGCGGGTGATGAGAACGTCCGATTCGTTGGTCGGCGGACATGTGTAATCTTTTGCCATAGAGGCTTGTCATGGAAGAAACGAAGTCTTCGGAACAGGGCAGGGCCGCGGTGGATCCGGGCGATCAGCCGTTGAACCCGGATGAAGAAATTCTCGAGTTGGAAAAACTCCTGGCCGCCGAGCCCGACGATTTTCAGGCCCGTTGCCGCCTGGGTGAGCTGTATTTCGCCAAAGGCCGTTTGGACGACGCCTTGGTCGAGGTGAAGAAGTCGATCGAAATGGCGGAAGGCATTCGTGCGGAGATGAATCGCTCGCTTGCCATGTATTACTCGAACCTCGGGACCATCTACGCGACGAAGAATATGACGGACGAGGCGGAGGCCGAGTTCAAGCGTGCGCTGGACGTGTTTCCGCACGACGTGCTCGCGCTCTTCAACCTGGGCCGGCTCTGCGCCGACAAGAAAAAGTACATGGACGCCAAGGGCTTTTACGAACGGTTGGTCGAAATCACGCCCGACGATCCGATGGCCTGGTACAACCTGGCGGGCGTTTTTGTCGAGCTCGACAATCCCCAGGTCTCCGACTACAACACGATCGATGCGGCGATTCAATGCTACCTCCGCACGCTCGAGCTGGACCCCAAGCAGCTGGAAGCCAGCTTCAAACTGATGGAGCTGGCCCTCAATCACAAGAAGACGGATTTGGCCATCAAGGTCATGGAAGACGCCGTGGAGCACAACGTGGACGAACCGCTGGCCTACTACAACCTCATCAGTGTGTACGACAAGTGCAAGATGTTCGAGCAGGCGGAACAGGCGCGACAGCGATTGAAAGAACGCTTTGCCAAACGGAGTAAACCGAGCGCATCCTGATTCACTTTTACGGAGGAACACACCATGTTTGGGAGTATGGGATTTACAGAGCTGATCCTGATCCTCTTCATCGTTCTGATCATTTTCGGTGCGGGCAAGCTGCCGCAACTGGGCGAGGGATTGGGAAAGGCCATCAAGGGCTTCAAGAAGTCCGTGCATGAGGCGGACGCCATCGAGGCCGAGGCCGAAGCCGCCGCCCAGCAGCAGCAGATGGCGGCGCCTCAACCGTCGATCCAGAGTGCTCCGCCGGCCGTCGAACAGCCGGCCGCGACCGCGCAATCTGCGACCCGCGCCTAAGGTCGCGACGCCATGGACACGGAACTTCAGCTCGCCGCCGGGTACATCGAGACCTTCGCGGGGAACGGCAAGGCGCGCAGCACCGGCGACGGCAAACGCGCCGTGAAGGCCGGCATTCCGCTGCCCCATCACGCCGCGCTCGACAAAGACGAGCGCTGGCTGTACTTCGCCGAGTCCGGCTCCGACCGCGTCCGCCGGATCAACCTTCAAGATTGCACGTTGCACAATTTCGCCGGCATCGGCGAAACGTGCTACAGCGGCGACGAAGGTCCCAGCGGGGAGGCAGGTCTCTACTTGCCGCTCGACGTGGCCTTCGATTCTCAAAACAATCTGTACATCTGCGATTCCGGCAGCAATCGCATCCGGAAGGTCGACCGCGACACCGGGATCATTACCACGATCGTGGGCACCGGCCAGCATGGCTTCAACGGAGACGGTCCGGCGCTCGAGGTCAATCTCACCTGGCCGGCGGCCATGGCCTTCGACAGCGACGACGTGCTGTATATCGCCGACACCCAGGCACATAAGATTCGCCGCTATGATCCCAGAACCGGCCTCGTGACCACCATCGCCGGCTCGTGGTCCGCCGAGGACGACGCCCGTGAGCAGCCGCTCGTGGCCCGTAATCTGGTCGTCCTCTCGGGCGACGCGATCGGCATCGATTTCAGCGACGATCACGGCTGGCTCATGCCGGTCTGTTCGGATGGTCTCGATCTGTCGATGTATTTGGACGACGGCAAACCTGCGATGGAGGCCCGACTGTACGATATCGTCGGCATTGCCGTGGACGGCAAGGGCGACGTCGTGATCGTGGACAAGGGCAGCAACCGCGTGCGCAAGATCGATCGCAACACGGGCGTGATCTCCACTGTCGCCGGCGTCTGCCGCTACGGGTACGACGGAGACAACAAGCCGGCCACCCGTGCGATGCTGCATGCACCGGAAGCGGTGGTCTTCGACGCGCAGGACAACCTGTACGTGTCCGACACGATGAATCATCGCGTGCGTCGCGTCGATGCCGCGACGGGCCTCATCACAACGGTGGCGGGGAACGGCGACAGCGGGTACGAAGACAAGAACATGGGCGGCTGCGGCGCGGCACGCTTCGTCGCCAAGGAATCCGCGGGCACGACCAAGCACGGGGACGGCCTGTTGGGCGTCGAGGCGGTCGTCAATTCGCCGGTCGGGCTCGCGCTGGATTCGATCGGGCATCTCTATATCTGCGAGCGCGGCGAGAACAAGATTCGGCGCGTGCGTCTCTCGTAGATCCCCGGGTTCGCTTCGTTGGTCGCGTAGGTGTTTTGTGGTATGGTGACATCGGCGGACGCCGTTGAACGGTCCGCTGCCTGTTCACGGCTCTCAGCTTGGTCAACCAGGACATGAGCATGCTGCGCAAGACGACCAAGAAACCTCCTCGTTCCCTCCTTCTCCTCTTTTGCTGCATTCTCGTGTCAGGGGCGGTCTTGGGCGGAATGGGCATTCCACTCGTCAGTTCCGAAGGCATGGTCATTCGCGCCCATTTGATCGAGGGCGATCTGCCGACGACGCCTGAAGACGCGGCCTGGACGAAGGTTCCCCCGATGACGCTGCCCTTGAGCGGCCAGGTGATTACGCGGCCCGTCTGGCCGGAGCCGACCGCCCGCGCCTTGAGTGTCCGTTCCGTGCACAATGGGACCGATATCGCGTTTCTGTTGGAATGGCAGGACAACACCAAGAACGACCGGTTGACGCCCGGCACCTTCCGGGACGGCGTCGCGATCGGCCTGCCCCTGGGGGATGCCCCTGCCTTCTTTTGCATGGGGCAGCTCGACCACTACATTAATATCTGGCACTGGAAGGCTGACTGGCAGAGCGACATCGATCGACGGGCCTCGCGCAGCACCGAGAAGCATCGGGAAGGCGTGCGCACGTTCGAAGTCATCCCGCGCCGCGTGTCCTCCGTGGAAGACTTGATCGGGGGAGGTTTCAGCACGCTGACGACGAAGGAAAAACAGGGCCGTGTGCAGGGCAAGGCGACGTGGAAAGACGGAGTGTGGCACGTGGTGATGCGCCGGCCGCTCGGTGCCGAGGAACAGGAGAACGAAGCCAAGCTGCTGCCCGGCCGTGTGCAAACCGTGGCCTTTGCCGTGTGGAACGGGGAGAACAAGGAGCGGAACGGTCAGAAGGCGGTCGCGCCCTGGTTTCAGTTGGTCATTGATCCGATTGCGAAAATCTAGCTTTCATGGTGTGATGAACGAACGACACTCGCGCGGGTGATCGGGCAATCACGAGGCGCCGACCTTGGAAGAAGAACGTCAGAGTCGTGGAAGTGACACAAGGGCCCTTCGTTGGGGAAGGGCCCTTGTTGTTTGTGCAGGGTTCTTGTCGGCGTTCCTCATCAGTCCCACAGTCGGACGGACGACGACCGAGCCGGCCGTCGACGGCATGACGGCGGATGAGGCGGCCAAGCTCGGGGAAGATTTTGGCGTCGTCGTGGGCGAGGTGGACGAAGAGATCCAGAAGGAGCTCAAGCTCCAACGGCCTCAGGGTGTGGCGGTGTTCGAAGTCATCGGCAATTCGCGCGCGGACTATGCGGGCATCAAGGTGCGGTCGGTCATCAAGGAAATCGACAAGAGGGAAGTCAAAAACATGATCGATTTCGGACGGCACCTCAAGAAGGCCATGAATGAGTGCAACTTCACGGTCGGCACCTACGAGCCGGCCGACCCCGGTGATCCCGTGGGATGGGGGGTGAATTTTCACTTTGTCGGCTGCAAGCGAGACTAGCTCCACCTGATGAGTGATGTGTGATGAGTGATATGCAAAGCCAGAGCGGGGTTCGAATCGGTCGAAGAATAGCCGCAGCCTGCATGGGGCTTCTGTTGGTCGCCGTGTCTTCCCTCTATCAGGACGGCGCCGTCGCCCAGAAGGCGGACGGCCAGTCGCCGAACGGCCAAAGCCCCGAAAAGTGGGTCGATGAGATCGAGCAGGTCTTCATTCGTTCAGAAGAGTGCAAGCAGTGCCACGACCGCCACTATGAAGAATGGAAAGGCGCGCGTGAGCAGACCCCGGATTTGAAGACCTTCGGCCGCGTGGACGCGGCCCTGCTGCACGGCACCTCGCTCGAGTCCCCCGTGTTCCGAACGGTGCTGGGGGTCTGGTTGCAGACGAATCCGACCGCGGACGAACGCAAGCGCTGCCTGTCCTGCCATGTCCCTTCGACGACGGTGTTTCCGCAGTATGCCGAAAAAATCACCGCCCAGGTCATCTCCGGGAAGCCGCAGATCGAAGGCATCGGCTGCGCGTCCTGCCACCTGATCAAGGAAAGCACGAACGGTCCGCCGCCCACCTTCAAGATCGAGCCCGGCAAGACGATGCACGGCCCTTATGCGGATCCGGAAGAGAATCTCGTGCATCCGGCGGTGCAGGAGCCGCTGTTCCGCGGCGCCAACTATTGCGCCTCCTGCCATTTCGACAAGGTGAAAGACGTGACGCAGAAGGATCTCCCGGGAGAAATTCTTCAGGGCACGATCTGCCAGGATTGCCACATGGAGCAATCGACCGGCAGCTCGACGTCCAAGCGCGGCGCGATGACGCGGTCGATCGGGCGCCATTATTTCCGTGGCGTCGTCATCCCCGGCATTTTGCTGAAGAATCGCAATCTCCAGGCCGAGTGGATGCCGCGCATCGACATCGACAGCAGTAAATCCGCCGAGAAGGTCGAAGGCACGGCGTTGGTCAAGATTGGAAGCCTGCCGCACAGTTTCCCCGACGGCGACCCCGTGTTGAAGCAATTCGACCTGGCGATCAGCGTGAAAGATGCCAAGGGCAAGGTGCTGGCGCAGGAGTCGAAGCACTTCGGGTTGCCCTACGACAAGATTCTCCGGGGACCAATCCCCGATCCCTTCATCAAGGGTGGGAACACGAGGAAGGTGCCGTTCTCGTTGACGGTGCCCGCCGGCGCCGCGCCCGCCTCCGTAGAGGTGGTGCTGAACTACGCGCTGATTCCGACCCCCGAGCCGGCCTTGAAAGAGAAATACCTCGCGACGCTCAAGGACGACAAGGAACGGGAAAGGGCCAAGAAGATTCTCGATGAGTACACGCAGCCCCGGATGCTGACCTACCGGGCCAAGACTCTCTGATGGACAGTTGGCAATGCGACGCGTGATGCACAAGGTAGGTCTGCCGATCGTGATCGCGGGCATTGTGTTGCTCGGCGGCGCGGCCTCGCATCTGCTCGGGGACCGTCTGTTTGCCCAGCAGGACGGCAAATCGCCCATTACGATGGACAAGGCTTTCCCCAATTCCAACAAGTGCAAGCGCTGCCATGAGCGGGTCTTCGAGGAGTGGGAGACGTCGCCCTTGTCTCGATCCATCCACTCGCCCGCATTCCGCGCCGCGCTGGATGCGTTCTTGCAGTCTCCGGCCGGCAAAGACAAGGCCCTCTGCTTTCGCTGCCATGCACCGCACGTGCGGGAATTTCCGGACCAGGTGCAATTCTTTATCGACCAGGCCAAGTCCGGCGATCCACAGATGGATGGCGTAGCCTGCTCGCAATGCCATCTGATCAAGCAAGTCGATCGCTCCAAGCACCCGCCTGAACCGAAGTACGAGCCGGCCGGCAGCAAGACGCTGTACGGACCGTACAAGGACTTCGCGCAGAATCTCGCCCATCAATCGATGGAGCTGGGCCTGTTTCACAAGTCCGATCTCTGCTTGAACTGCCATCAAGCCGTGCCGTCGGCGGCCAATCTCGGCAAGAGTAACGACCTGCTCGGGAATTGGGATCAGAGCAAGGCCATCAAGTCGGGCAAAGAATGCCAATCCTGCCACATGCCCGAGCAAACCGGGGAGTCGGCGAACGGAGAAAAGAAGCGGACGGTGGCCAATCATACGTTCCCCGGTCGTATCGGAAAACTCCGCCAGGAAGCGGCCAAACTCGATGTCGAGACCAAGATCGAGGGCGAGAAAACCACTGTGGTCGTCAAGGTTCAGAGCCTCGTGCCCCATAATCTGCCGACGACCCATCCGGCCTGGGCGACCGTCGTGCTGCAGCTGGACATCAAAGGGAAGAATCTGAGGACGGTGTTTTCGGACAAGCGCGTCTACGGACGCGTCTATCAGGACGCCAAGGGACAGAAGACCAGCTTCGACTTCGAAGCCGTCAAAGTCGTCGAGGATACGGTGTTGAAGCCCGAAGAGCTGCGGGTCGAAACCTTCACGTTTCCCACACCCAAGGACACGCGGACCTTCGATGTGGAAACCACGCTCAGTTACGCACCGGTCAGCGGTCCGCCTGCCTTCCTGCAACGCATCGAGGCTGAATCCTCCAAGGGGGCCTCGGATCCGGTCTTCCAGCCCATCGACATCGTGAAGAAGACCGAAAACATTCCCATCGTGAAACAACCATAAGTCCCTCAAGTTTGCCTTCCAAAACCGAGAGTTCGGGCCTAGGGTATCTGACGCTAGCGGACCATCTTCGTTGGGAGTAGGCTCCTCCCTATGCCTCTCAGCGGCACATCGGTCATCGTGGTCGGCGCGGGACTCGCCGGACTGACTGCGGCCGTGCGGCTGATGAAGGACGGGGCGCGCGTGACGGTCGTGGAGGCGCGAGATCGCGTCGGCGGACGCGTGCTCACCCTCCGTGACGTGTTTGCGGCAGGCCAGCATGCGGAGGGGGGCGGCGACTTCATCGACCGCGACCAGGAAGACATCAGGCAGTTGGCCAACGAGTACGGCCTCACCGTCCATCCCGTCCTGCGACGTGGATTTTCATTCGTCCGGCACGAGCAGCACGGGAGGATCCACGGCCGTCCGCTGAGCGGCAAGCGGGCCTGGAAGCCGGTGATGGACCGTGCCAAGCCGTTGCTGGACGCCTATCATCGAGCGGAGCAGCGGTGGGAAAGTGCCGTGGTGCGAATGTTGGCCCAACGGTCGGTTGGCCAATGGCTTGATGAGATCGCCGCCGACCCCGGCATGCGTGCCATGATCCGCGGCCTCCGGGGGTTCTTTCTCGCCGATCCCGAAGATCTGTCACTGCTCGTGCTGATCGAACAGCTCGCCTCGGACGCGCCCGGACAAGACGCGGTCGGACGGATCGAAGGCGGCAACGATCGCCTGCCCAAGGCCATGGCCAAAGAAGTGGGTGAGGCGCTGCATCTCAACACGGTCGCCCGCGCCGTGCACGACGGTCAGGGAGGCCTGAGCGTCATTGTCGAAAGCCCGTCCGGCGATCACATGCCGATGAAGGCGGACTATGTGATTCTCGCCGTTCCCGTCACCACAATGCGCGCCATCGAGATCGTGCCGGCACTCCCGCCGGAACAGGCGAAGGTCTTCGAACGGTTGAAGTACGGACGGGTGACCAAGAGCCTCTTGCAGTTCGACCGGCGCTTTTGGAAGCGCAAGAGCCGCTCGCCCGCGTACGGCACCGACGCACCGACCGGTGCCATCTGGGATGCCAATGAGGAGCAGCATGGCTCGACGGGGATCCTCGCGCTCATGGCGGGAGGGCAGGCCAGTGAAGACACACAAAAAATTCTCGCCCAGGAAGGCGTGGAAGGGCTCGTGCGGTCGCTCGAATGGCTCAAGCCGGGGGACGCCGAGCTCCTCCGCCACCATCATCTCACGTGGGAACATGATTGTTGGGCGCAAGGGGGCTACGCGTATTTTGATCCCTCCTTCGATCCGGTCTCACGGCCCTGGCTGGCCCGTCCTCACGGTCGGGTGCTTTTCGCCGGTGAACACACCAGCATCCAGTGGCAGGGATATATGAATGGAGCGGTGGAAAGCGGTCTACGGGCAGCCTCCGAAGTGTTGATGCTTTCCTCCAAGAAATAATCTCAAATTTCAAATCTCAAATCTCAAATTTTTCGCCTCCGGCGAATCTCAAATTGCAGATCTCATATCTCAAATTTGAGATGTGAAATTTGAAATCTGAGATCATTATCTACGAGTAGCCCTGGCTACTCGTAGATAATGCGGGAGCCGGGGGATTTCATCCGAAAAATCTGCAGGGCGCTATAGATGCCCTTGGCGGGATGGTTGAGGATCAGCCTCGAATTGGTGATGTGGGTATCCAGCAGCTCATATTGGCCGCCGCTGTAGTAGAGGTCGCAGTCGTCGATATGGCAGTTCTTGTACACATGATTGTCGAGCGCGAGTTTGGCCTTACTGAACGTCTGACCGTCTATGATGATGTAGTTCGGCTCCAATCCCATTGTGCGTCTCTCCGGCGCGGACTATAGCAAAGTTCCTCACCCCTCCGCAAACCACGGCCCGCCTGATTGCGGCTGTGCGTTCATATCTTCCTAGGGTATTCTGCGGGATAGCTATCGCTGCTGCTGGTCGGAGAGTTCTCGAAGCAATCGCTTGGGTACGTCGAACGCAAACCGCAATTGGACAGCCCAATACTCCTGAATGAGCGTCCCCGGTTTATCTAACGAGCGATCCTGTTCTCGATAGACGCTGACTTCGTAATCATCCTTAAACCGAAAAGCCAGTCCGACGATCCAGTCGAGTTCGGTGGGTTTGAGCTTGTTGGTCAATTCACGGTCGGTGAAGAAGTTGGTGTCGCCATAGAGCACCACCTTGTTCTTGTACAAATCCAGGTCGACATGGGCCACGTACCGAAAGAGCGCCCGTCCCGTATTGTC
>DATEEH010000061.1:0-4645 GCA_035281245.1 Nitrospira sp. | reverse complement strand
CGACGTCCGCGTCGGTCATGAGAATGATCTTGTGATAACGCGCCTTGGCAATGTCGAAGGTATCCTTGTCCCCTTTGTCGCCCTCTTCGCGCTTGCGGCCGATGCCGGTCCCGAGCGCCATGATCAGCGTCCGAATCTCGTCGCTGGTGAGCATCTTGTCGAAGCGGGCTTTCTCTACGTTGAGGATCTTGCCCTTCAACGGCAGGATGGCTTGAAATTTTCTGTCCCGTCCCTGTTTGGCGGATCCACCCGCCGAATCACCCTCCACGATGTAGAGCTCGCTGAGCGCCGGATCTTTTTCCGAGCAATCCGCCAGTTTCCCGGGCAGCGAACCTCCGTCCAAGGCGCTCTTGCGTCGAATAAGGTCTTTTGCCTTCCGCGCGGCTTCGCGGGCGCGTGCGGCGTCGATCGCCTTGCCGATGATCTTGCGTGCGACGGGAGGATTCTCCTCGAAGTAGGCGCCGAGCTTGTCATTGACGGCCGTCTCCACGACGCCTTTCACTTCACTGTTGCCGAGTTTGGACTTGGTTTGCCCCTCGAACTGCGGATTACGGACCTTCACACTCACCACCGCGGTGAGTCCTTCCCGAACGTCGTCTCCGGTGAGCGATTCGGTGTCTTTTTTGAGCAACTCATTGGCATTGGCGTAATTGTTGATGGTGCGCGTGAGGGCGGCCTTGAAACCGACCAGATGCGTGCCGCCTTCTCTTGTGTTGATGTTGTTGGCAAATGAGAAGAGATTCTCGGCGTAACTGTCGTTGTACTGAAGCGCGACCTCCAAAATCATTTCCGGCCGCTCCACCTTCACATAGATTGGCTTGTGCAGAGGCGTTTTGGCTTCGTTTAAATGCTCAACGAAGGAGACGATGCCTCCCTTGTAGAGGAACACTTGTTCCTTGGCGGGCTCTTTGCGCTCATCCTTGAGCGTGATCGACAGTCCCTTGTTCAAGAAGGCCAGTTCGCGCAGGCGCTGAGCGAGCACGTCGAAGCTAAATTCGAGGGTTTCAAAGATCTGACCATCCGCCTTAAATCGGACTTTCGTCCCTCGCCGCTTCGTGATACCGGTATTATGAAGCGGAGCATCCGGTTTCCCGCGCTCATACCGCTGCTCGAAGACTTGGCCGTCCTGCCAAATTTCGAGCTCCAGCCATTCAGACAGCGCATTCACGACCGAGATGCCGACCCCGTGCAGCCCACCCGAGACCGTGTAGGCTCCCTGCTCGAACTTGCCGCCGGCATGCAGCACGGTCAGCGCCACTTCGGCAGCGGACTTTTTTTGCGTCGGATGCATCCCGGTCGGGATGCCGCGACCGTTATCCACCACCGTCACGCTTCCGTCGATGTGGATGGTGACCTCGATCGACTCACCGAAGCCGGCCATGTGCTCATCGACGCTGTTATCGACAACCTCGTAGACCAGATGATGCAAGCCGTCGACGCCGGTGCTGCCGATGTACATCGCCGGTCGCTTTCGCACCGCATCGAGCCCTTCCAGCACTTTGATCTGATCAGCGCTGTAGCTGTCGGATTTGGGTTTCGTGGTCTCGTCCGTGGCCATTCAGGCTCCTACATTCGAACCCATAGCGTCAGTAGACCGGAACGTTCACAACGATGGCCCGAGGCAAAGGAAGAGGCGTGGCGTGGATGGGCACCGTGTTTCAACATCCCTCTCAAATCTTGATGGGCATCACGACGCACTTGAAGCCCGGCGTTTCGGCCTCTTGGATCAAGCACGGGCTCAGTGCGCTCTCCATCTGCAACGAGATTTTCTCGCCGTCCATGACGTCGAACACGTCGAGGAGGTAGCGGGCATTAAAGCCGGTATTCAACGCCTCGCCCTCATATTGCGCCGACATCTCCTCTGTGGCTTCACCGTAGTCCGGATTGCTGGAGAACAACGTGAGACGCCCGGAGGTAAACGAGAGCTTCACCGCATTGGCTTTGTCCTTCGACAAGACCGAGACGCGCCGCAGCGCGCTCTCGAGTTCCGTGCGCTGGACGATGATCTTCTTGTTGCTTTCCTTCGGAATGACCTGTTGATAGTTGGGATAGTTGCCTTCCATCAGACGCGAGGTCAGGAGCAGGCCGCTCTTCCGGAAAATCATGAGGTTCTTTGTGAAGCCGATGAGAGGCTCGCCGTCCCCTCCTTCTTCCAACAGTCGACGCATTTCATGCGCGGCCTTCTTTGGAATGATCGCCTTGATCTCCTGCGGCCCGCCTTTGGCACCGGCCTTTCCAAGATCCTGCTCGGCCACGGCCAAGCGATGGCCATCGGTCCCCACGAGCCTGAGCGTGGTCTTTTTTTCACTCGAAATGAGCGTGACGAGCAAACCGTTCAGAATGTACCGGGCGTCGTTGTCCCCCGCCGCGAAGAGCGTTTTTCGGATCAATTCCAGCAGGCCGGCTCCCGAAAGCGGGGTCAATCCTTCTCGGTCAATCGCAGGCAGCGCGGGATAATCGCTGCTGGGCAGTCCGACGACCTTGAACTGGCTCTTTCCGGCCTGGATGGTCGTCCAATTGTTGTCGCTCGAGATGAGGTCGATGTCTCCGCTCGGCAGCTCCTTGATGATCTCATACAGTTTTCTTGCAGAAACCGTAATGCCTCCGACCTTCTGGACCGTCGCCTTGTAGAGGCCGCGCATGCCGATCTCGAGATCCGTGGCCACAATTTCGGCGCCTTCTTGCTTCGCCTCGATCAAGATGTTCGACAAGATGGGCATGGTGTTGCGCTTTTCCACGACGCCCTGCACGCGCTGAAGCCCAGTCAGCAACTCGTCTCTGCCCATGCGAACTTTCATAGTCGCCCCTCTCTCGATCCGTCGGTCAGCTGCGGACGATCTTTTCCCTTAACCCGTCGAGCGTTTGGTTCAACAGATTGTCGCCTTCCTTGGCCTTCATGATCTGCCTGCAGGCATGCATGATTGTCGTATGATCTTTGCCGCCGAACAGACGGCCGATTTCGGGAAAGGACGCGTCAGTCAGCTCGCGGCAGAGATACATTGCGATTTGACGGGGGTGCACTAGCGTTTTGCTGCGGCGGCGCGATTTGAGATCCGCGATTTTGATGTGGAACCAGGCCGCGACGGCCTCCTGAATGTCCTCCATGGCGACGATCTTTTTCTTATCACCGATCAGATCGCGGAGGACGTTCTTGGCCATGTCCAATGTGATGGCCTGACCGGTCAGGGAGGCATAGGCACCCAGGCGCACCAGCGAACCTTCCAACTCCCGAATGTTGCTCTTCATCGTGTTCGAGAGAAATTGAATGACGTCTTCAGGCAAGGTGACGCCTTCGTCTTCGGATTTCTTCCGAAGAATGGCGATTCTGGTTTCGACGTCCGGCGGCTGCAGGTCGGCGATCAGTCCCCATTCGAAGCGCGAGCGCAACCGCTCTTCGATGTCCGGCATATCCTTGGGAAAGCGATCGCTCGAGAGCACGATTTGTTTGTGGGCTTCGTACAGTGCGTTGAACGTGTGGAAAAATTCTTCCTGGGTCCGTTCCTTTCCCGCCAGGAACTGAATGTCGTCGATCATCAGCATATCGATATGGCGATAGCGCTTACGGAGGTCCGTCATCTTGTCGTATCGAATCGAATTGATGACTTCGTTCGTAAACTGCTCGGTGGTGAGATAGGCGATGCGCAAGTCCGTTCGTTCCGCCACATGGTTGGCGATGGCGTTCAACAGGTGCGTTTTCCCCAGCCCGACCCCGCCGTAAATGAACAGCGGGTTATAGGCTTTCGCCGGCTGTTCGGCCACGGCCATGCAGGCAGCGTGGGCAAATTGATTGCCGGCTCCAACGACAAAATTTTTGAAGGAATATTTTGGGTTCAGCTGGATTCCTCGCTTGGCCTTGCCAGGTCCTGCGGCCCGGACGGCTTGCGCCACTGCGGCGGCATCCGCTGTAGGCGCCGACCGATTAAACACCACGAAGGAAACCGCCGTCTCGCCACCTCCCCGGGCCGTCGAGACGGCTTCCTGGAGGAGGGTTCCGTAGTGCTGGCTCAACCAGTCACCAAAAAACTTATTCGGAACGCCTATTTGCGCAGTTCTGTCTTCGATCCGCTCCAGACGGACAGGCATGAACCACGTATCATAGACCTGTTTAGGCACCCTGCCTTGGATATAGGCCAGCGCTTCCTGCCAGACCGTCGAGGCCGTCATGGATGTGTTCCCCCATACACAGGCTTATTCACACCTGTGGATAATTAGGAATTTAGGTGCCTTATCTTCCAGATTCTCAATGGATTTTTCACCCTCACGGGCTCTTTACAATAGGGCGTCCACGCACCCTCAAGAAGTTATGAACAGTGCACTTTCCTTACACACTGAGTCAATCCCCAAGTTCATCCACAGCCCTTCATAAGAAACACATCTTTCATATCAGACGCTTATCTGAAATTCACACCATTCACTCGTCCTACTCCGACTCCTACGACGACGGCTATTTCTTTCTGCCTCACAACTTTTCGGAGAAGAGACACGTGTCAGATCACCACCGTGTGGTCACATTCAAAGATTTTTTTCACGAGTTCGTCGTATGTAAGATCGTGATCGCCTCTACTATGACCACTAGTCACAGTAAACACCCTCCCTCCCGCGTGAGGAAATGTCTGCCCGGCGCTTTCTTCCAGAAGCACGACAT
>DATEEH010000060.1:0-59695 GCA_035281245.1 Nitrospira sp. | reverse complement strand
GCGGGCTCGCCGCTCAATCGGTCAACATCCTGTTTCAAGGATGCCTCTCTCTCGCGCGGCTCCGCGCGCCCGTCTCGCTTGGCGACTACGCGATTTCGCTACGAACCGCTATGAATAATGCAGACTTTACCCCACTCGCTGAGCCCGCCAACTCGCCGCAACGGCTCTGGCGGCACGCCTTCGCTGCTTCAAAATCCTCGCTCAAAACACACTACGGCTTGTCGGTCATGAGTTTCGCTTATCTTACGGATCGGTTCAAAAAACAAATCTTAATGGCCCGTGGATAACCCGCGAATAAGAAAACCGCGGGACAGTCTTTTCTATTGAACATTGGTTGCGTGATCGGTTCCGCATCTATCATGTTGGTAGCTCCGTGGTAGTAGCCGCCTCTAACCAATTGTTGTTCCATAGGATTTAAAGAGGCAGCGTACGAGCAAATCGCGGGTCACCCCGGAACCGAAATCGGGCATGTGGAGGTATGTATAATGGGTGCCATCGTTAGAGGCTCAGGGTTTCACCTCGGGGTAAAATGAGCAGGTTTGCAATTGGCCTTTCCTGTCTCCTGTTATTTATTGGCTGGATGAAGGCGTACGCCATAGCGGACTCCTTTTCTATTCACCTTGTGCACCCAGATAATGACGCAATCGTCTCTTCGTTGAAGAGTGATTCCGATCTCACAGAATACGTGAAAATTGAGCTGGCCGAAGATGGCAAGAAAGTAGTGTTATGGGTAAAGAAGAAAGCAGAAATTGATATAAGTGATCTAGAAAGAGCGCACCTAGAATTTTCTCCGTTAACTCCCTCATTAAGGCTACGAGGAGAAAAATCTTTTCCGCAAATCCATATCTGGTTTACTCCGCATGGTAGTAAGAAATGGGCTGACTTCACTACTCGAAATGCCAAGAAAAGGACTGTATTCGTCCTTGATGGAATCGCCTTAAGAGCCCCTGTAATTTTCGAACCGATTACCAGTGGGCGAACCACGGTCGCTGGAGACTTCTCCGAAAAACAGGCAAAAGAAATAGTTGACCGAATCAACGACCTCATTGATAGAAACAGGGCAATGTAGTTCCGTCCTATCCTCACCTTCATGCTCTTCTACCACGCTGCTATCAGGACAGGACAAACCAGCCCCATCTTGACCCATCTCGTCGCTACCCTGATTTGTGGTTTCTTGTGGTGTTAGGTTGTCTGAGGTAGGATTTGGGATAATTCCTAAACCGCGGGTCGGAAATTTAATCTGCCAGAGCTACGTCTTAATCGAAGCCGAGCCACTAACCCTCTCAGATACCAGTCCAGCCTGATCGATTGTTTATAATGAAGCATGGATCTGGCCCGCCTGGTCGAGGCGGTGGAACAAGTCCGCGCGACCACCAAAAAATCCGAGAAAATTCGAATTCTCGCCGACACCCTGGGCGCCACCAGCGGGCAGGAAACAATGCTGGCGGCTCTGTACCTCAGTGGCTTGTTGCCGCAAGGGAAGATCGGCATCGGCTGGAATCTCATTCAGCAAGCCATGCCGGAGTCGGCTGTTTCAGGCGAGCCGCTCCGCCTGAGCGACGTCGACCACACTCTCCAACTGTTGGCTGACGAGCGGGGGAGCGGTTCCATTGAACGACGCGTCGCACTTCTGAAGGCGCTTTACCGCCGCGCAAGATCTGAGGAACGTCGGTTTCTCTCGCAGCTGCTCATCGGCGAACTGAGGCAGGGAGCGCTCGAAGGCATACTCCTCGATGCGATTGCCGCATCCTCGCGACTGCCGCCGAGCGATGTCCGTCAGGCCTTCATGTTTGCGCCGAACATCGGCGACGTCGCGTCGGCGGCCCTTACCGAGGGCAACACGGGCCTTGCGCGCTACTCGCTGCGCCTGTTCGTGCCGGTCATGCCGATGCTGGCCGCGACCGCCGAGGACGTTGATGCAGCCTTGGATCGTCTCGCGTGCGCGGCGTTCGAATACAAGCTGGACGGTGCGCGCATTCAAATCCACAAGGGTGGCGACGAGGTGCGTCTGTTCACCCGACAACTTCAAGATGTGACGGAGCGGCTTCCGGAGATCGTGGAGTGGGTCCGGCGGATTCCCGTTCGCGAAGCCGTCCTCGACGGGGAAGCCATCGCTCTGCGCCGTGACGGCAGGCCGGAGCCCTTTCAAGTCACCATGCGACGCCTCGGCCGGATCAAAGACGTGGAGGCCATGCGGGAATCAATCCCATTGTCGCCCTTTATGTTCGATGCACTCTACGTGGACGGCGATTCGCTGCTTACCCGTTCATATGAAGACCGCACCCGAATCCTGGCGACAGTGACGCCGGACGCAGCCATTCCACGCCTGATCACGGACCAGTCCGAAGAGGCTCGACGGTTTTTGGCCGCATCTCTCGCCGCCGGTCATGAGGGCCTCATGGCCAAATCGCTCTCCGCTCCCTACGTGGCGGGGCAACGCGGCTTTCATTGGCTCAAGCTGAAGGAAGCCACTACTCTCGACCTCGTCGTGCTGGCTGCCGAATGGGGAAACGGCCGCCGGGAGGGGTGGCTTTCCAATCTGCATCTTGGGGCGCGCGATCCGGACACCGGCCAATTCGTGATGCTCGGCAAAACCTTCAAGGGATTGACCGACGAGATGCTGCGCCACCAGACGGAACGGCTCCTCGCATTGGAACACCACCGGGAAGGTCACACGGTCTTCGTGCGACCGGAGCTCGTCGTGGAAATTGCCTTCAGCGACATACAAGAATCGCCGCGCTATCCCGCCGGCCTGGCCCTCCGTTTTGCCCGCGTGAAACGGTATCGACCCGACAAGTCCGCGCGAGAGGCAGACACGATTCACACCGTGGCCGAGCTCTTTCGCGCCCAGCGGGCCTGATTAGTACTTCTCGCATCTCCTTCCTAGGAAAGACTCCAGTACGGATCGCTGGGAAAGCGCCAGATGATAAAGAAAGACAGGTTCACTGGCGAAGGAGGACGACATGCGAAGGATGTTGGTGATGACGTTAATCGGAATCGCGATCGTTGGCGGTGCAGGCCTGGCGATGGCCGGCGAGAACAAGGCGAAGGTCGAGAAAGGCAAAGGTGAAGTCAAGGCGGACTACCAGGAAGCCAAGGGAGAGGCCAAAGCGCTCAAAGAGGAAGCGAAGGGCAACAAGACCAAAGCGGAACTGGAACGCGCCAAAGGGAATGTGAAAGGCGCCGGAGAACGAGCGAAAGGCAAAACCAAGGAGATGAAAGCGCGTGCCGAGTGAATCGGCACTATCTCAAATCTCAAATTTCACATCTCAAATTGAAGGCCACCTGATCAGGAGTCAGACCGGCGTGGCAAGTTTGAGTCCGATGATGCCGGCAATGATGAGCCCGACACTGATGAGTCGCGCGGCATTGGCAGGTTCTTCAAGGAGGGCAATTCCAAGCACCACGGTGCCGACGGCCCCTACTCCGACCCACACGCTGTAGGCCGTTCCGACCGGCAACGTTTTCACCGCGATGCCCAGAAGCCACAAACTGATAATCATTGCGACGACGGTCCACACCGTGGGCCACAAGCGCGTAAATCCATCGGTGTATTTCAATCCGATCGCCCAACCGGTTTCGAACAGTCCCGCGAGAAACAGAATGACCCAGGCCATACGCAATTCCTTTCCATGAGGGAGTGCCAGGACCCAGACACAGGTCCCCTTATCCTAATGCACAGACAACGACTTGATCCTTCAGCACTTCTGCTCTAGAGTAAACCACACAACCTGAAACCGAACATTTTTACCGCACAGGAGGCAGTCATGAGACAAGCAAGACACATCCTGACCCTTCTCTCTGGTGCCGCAGCACTGGTGCTCTCTCTGTCGGCCTGCAGTATCACCGAGACGATCAACAATATTCTCTCGTCAACGTCCGGAAGGTCCTGGTTCACCGAGGATGGCCTCGTCAAGGACGACCAGAAGGTCAATGCCTTCATGGCATTTAACTTCGAGAACGTGAAACAGGATATGGCGAATGGGCGCGGTGAGTATCTGGCTTCCCTGGGCACGTTGATGGGGATTCCGCAGGAGCGTCGAGCGTCATTCTACGCGCATGCACAGTCCCGTTATCCGTTGGTGATCGAACACCATAGCAATGCCCAGGAGACCCTTGCGCTGCTCGTGACACATCCGTCGCCCGCAGCCACTGTATCCCGTTGACCAGAAAACGAGTTGCTCGCAATCGCGCGACGAGGCGAATGGTCAGCCGCCGGTGGAGAGTTGTGTGAACTCTTTCTGGTGAAGGTCATATGTTCGCGCCGTCACGGTGCGAACAGGCAGCCCATCGCGCAAGACGATGAAGTTGCTTGGAACGGCCGGGACGCGCGGCCCCGCCAGAATGACGCCACTGAGATTCAAGGGATCGCATGCGGAGAGCTTGACCTCCGTTCCTGTCGATCCGCCGTCCTTCCTGATCGTGCGCAAGGCCTCCACGGCTTCCGGCAACGCAAATTGCTCGCCGACAAATCCGGAGACAAACCGTCCTCCGCGCACTTCTCCCTTCAGTTCCATCCGACGATAGACGATCAAGAGATCACGCCAGGACTCTACGAGCACTTCACGAGCCAAGAGATCCCGAAAGACGACTCCGTACCGGCGCAGCAACTGGCGCGCAACCTGTTCAGCGAATGCACTAAAGGGATTGACCGATTCCTGGTTGGAGAGCGTAGGCTTTTTCACCGCCCTCAGCAGCGACCATCGGCCGGCAGCATGCCGTGGCCGCCGCGAACGCTCGCGACCCTCCGCCCGGCGGCGGCGAGGGTCCATCAGGGCGCGAAGATTATCGAAACCGTCGGCAGTGACCAATCCAGCTGCCACCAATTCCCACAGTCCCTCCTCGACTTCAGCCGGCAGATGCCCGGTGGCGGCCACCAAATCGGAAAAGAAGCTCGCTCCCCGTTCCTCCAGGGCGCGTCGGACGTTTTGACCAACCGGGCTCAAGGCCGCAAAGGGATCGGGACCGGCCGGGAGATCGTCTCGAAAGGCACCCAGCAGCCATCCGCCCTCTTCCCGGGGAAACAGAGTGATGGGAGCGACACTGGTCGGCATCACTCGCCGCAGCTGCTCCCCAGCGGCTCGATCGGTCAGGCGCGGATGAGGCGACAACCGTCCCCAACTTACCGCGCCGCTGAGGCACAATCGATCCAGCAACTCCGGTCCATACTTGGCCATTCTCACACGCAGCAACTGCGAGTCCCAGCTCGACGCAGCGGCTTCAAATCCAGCCAGCTGTCTGACGACCTCGTGAAGTCCGGCTTCGCCGTGCTGTCGGGAACCCGGTGCAACATGCTGCCATTGAAAGAGAAACCGCATGAAATCTGCGGTAGCGACGGGCTCAATCTCCTTGCGTAATTTGCCGATCGTGCGGCGATGGATCCTGGCGAGCAGCCGGCGATGACACCACTCCGACGACGCCACTGAGTCCCGTCGGTCTGAGATGTGAGATTTGAGATCTGAAATATCTCTCTTCGGCCGGAACCGGCCGCGGAGCACTTGTCCTTGGTTCTCGAGACGGAGTAATGATCCCTCGACGTGTCCGCTCTCCAGATGCAGCCGCGCACTGAGTTCCACCGCCGTCGTTGGACCGACGCTTTCCATCCAGCCCAAGACGATGGCATCGAGCGTGCGTTCATCCGCGTCTCCCGAAAGGGTGCGCATAACGTCGGCCGCTTGCTCGGTAGCGACCCAGCCGCTCGCGCGATCATCTCCCTTGCCGGTGGTCACTTCGGCCGCGCGACCTGAGTGCAGTAGCTCGGACATGTGCTGCTGCCAGCCGGATGCCTCTGCACAGGGCATCCACATCAGCGACAACAGTGCATCATGCAACTCATCGGCATCGCGTACGACCGGCCACGACTCCCGCACGACTTCATCAATAGCATCGGCATCTAGTGCGCCAACGTCCCCGGCAAGTTCAGGCGGCAGGGTGCGGCGCAATTCCACGGCCCTGGCCCGACGTTCTTCCAAGGGCGCATCGTCCAGATATGCATAGGGATTTGCATTCAAAATCTCGTGCGAGAAGACCGACGGGGTCGGGGTATCGACGGCAACGCACCGAATCGCCCCGGTCTCCATGCGCCGCAGAAGCTCCGTCAACCCGTCGACGTCCATGGCTTCGGTCAGACAATCCCGCAAGGTCTCCTGAACCAACGGATGGTCGGGTATCCGTCGCTCCCGATCTCCCGTCATGTTGTCCTGACAGGCAATGGCGTCGGGAAAGACCGCCGCCAGCAGGTCCTCGGCCTTCATTCGCTGAATCTGAGGCGGCACTTTCTTGCCGTTGGAAAAGCGCAGGAGCGCCAGCGACCGCGAGGCATTCCAACGCCAGCGCGTCGCAAACATGGGCGCAGCCAGCACAGCGTGAAGCAGGACGTCGCGCACCGTGTTCGAACGCAGATAGCCGAACACAGACTCGAGAGGGAAGCTGTGTTTTTCCCCGAGCGAGATGACCAGCCCGTTATCGGTGGCGGCCGCTTGCAGTTCAAAATCAAATGTGACGCAGAAGCGCTTGCGCAGGGCCAATCCCCAAGCCTTGTTGATGCGTCCCCCGAAGGGGGCGTGGATCACGAGCTGCATCCCCCCGCTCTCATCGAAAAAGCGTTCCGCGACGATAGTGGACTGCGTCGGGACGGTGCCGAGCACGGCCCGGCCGTTCAACACGTATTCGACGGCCTGCTGCGCACCTCGCGCATCAACGCCGCATTCCTGTTTGAGCCATTGCAGTGCGGACTGCTGGGCGCTCAGAGCTCGCCCGGCGAGTTCCCGACGAAGGTCGGCCACCTCGGCGGACAGCTCTGTCGTACGCGACGGTGCCTCGCCTCTCCAGAACGGAATATTCGGAGGCGCGCCATGGGCATCTTCCACCCGCACCTTGCCCATTTCGACGCCTTTGATGCGCCAAGACGTATTGCCAAGGAGCATGATATCGCCCGCGAGGCTTTCGACCGCAAAGTCCTCGTCGACGGATCCGACGACCGTCCCTTCGGGCTCCGACACCACCGCGTAATTGGCCGTATCCGGAATCGCTCCTCCCGATGTGATTGCCGCTAATCTCGCCCCCCGCCGCCCTTTCACGGTGTGGTTGATGCGATCACGGTGCAAATACGCGAGCCCGCGTCCTCGATTCGTCGAAATGCCTTCCGCCAGCATCTGGACAATGC
Source organism: Nitrospira sp. (assembly GCA_035281245.1). Taxonomy (GTDB): domain Bacteria; phylum Nitrospirota; class Nitrospiria; order Nitrospirales; family Nitrospiraceae; genus Nitrospira_C. Next base: position 52,530 of record DATEEH010000060.1, on the reverse strand, counting down.
GCTCGAACTCTGCACGTTCGAGTTCACGATACGGAAACGCACGGCGGGCCAGGGCAAACAGGTCGGCTTCAGTCCACGTGTGCGAGGCGGAGGCCGCGACAAGCTGTTGCGCCAGGATATCCAGAGGCGCCGGAGGGACCGCAATCTGATCCAACGTCCCTGCCCTGATGGCGCGAATCAGCGCCGCGCATTCGAGCAATTCGTCTCTGGTGGTGGCGAAAAGCCTCCCCTTGGGAGTGGCCTTGATCCAGTGCCCTGCACGGCCAATCCGCTGTACACAGGTGGCGATGGCTCTCGGGGAACCGATCTGGCAAACCAAGTCCACGGTGCCGATATCGATGCCCAATTCCAGTGAAGCGGTGGCGACGACGACACGTGTCGTGCCGCTCTTCAGGCGCTCTTCCGCGGAAAGCCGGATTTGCCGCGACAAGCTTCCGTGATGCGCCGCCACGCTGTCCGGACCAAGGTCCTTGAGGCGCTCTTCCAGATGATGCGCCACGCGTTCGGCCAACCGGCGCGTGTTGACAAAGACGAGCGTCGACCGATGTTCTCGGACAAGACCGGCCACACGGTCATAGATCTCGGACCAGATGGCATTGGTGGCGACCGCGCTCAATTCATCCTTCGGAACCTCGACGGCAATATCCATCCGCCGCTTGTGGCCCACGTCGACGATCGTCGGCAGCGGACGTGCGCCGGCCAAAAAGCGAGCCACCAGTTCAATCGGACGCTGAGTGGCCGACAAGCCGATTCGCTGGGGCTTCGTGAGGGTCAAGGCTTCGAGCCGCTCGAGCGACAGTGCCAGATGCGCGCCGCGTTTGTTGGGGGCGAGGGCATGAATTTCATCCACGATCACCGTCCTGACGGTTTGCAGGAGGCGCCGGCTCTTCTCGGCCGTGAGCAGGATGAAAAGAGATTCCGGTGTGGTCACGAGAATATGCGGCGGTCGCTTCAGCATTTGCTGGCGGTCCGCCATCGGCGTATCGCCGGTTCGCACCAGGACGCGCAGCTCGGGCATCAAGAGCCCGGCCTGCAACGCCGCCTGACCGATTTCCGCGAGCGGCTGCCGAAGGTTTTTCTGAATGTCGTTGCTGAGCGCCTTTAATGGGGAGACGTACAGCACCTGCGTATGGTCGTCGAGCTCCCGGGCGAGCGCTTGCGCAAAGAGGTGGTCGATGCTGGAGAGAAAGGCCGCAAAGGTCTTTCCGGAGCCGGTCGGCGCCGCGATGAGCGCGTCCCGTCCAGATTGGATGGCAGGCCAGGCCTCTGCCTGGACGTCCGTCGGCGTGCCGACGGAGGCTTGAAACCATTCGGCGATGAGTGGATGGAAACGGGTCAATGGCATCCGGTGATGCTAGGATGCCGTCAAGGTCGAGTCAAGGCCTGTTCTCGGTAATGACCGAAAATCTTTGTCACCGCACCGCAAAATCTGTGACGTTCTTGCCTGCAGCAAGCAGCGTATTCAGCTTAGTACTCACACCTGGCGACGCAAACGCGGCCCGATACAGTTCTGTGACGGCGGCATTGTCCTGATTGGCACGGTAGACGGCACTGGCACTATCTGGCGACACGGTGTAAGTTGCAACGTTTTGTCCGATGGAGAGCGCAGGATTGAGTCTCGTTGAACCAGGGAACCCGAACACCGCTTGATAAATTTCGTTAACAGCGTCGGTATTTTGATCCGCCTTGTAGACGACTCCGGTACTGTTCGGCAACAGGGCAAAATCGACCACATCCTCAAAACCAAGGGTGAAAGGTGGATTCACCTGGGAGTTCCCGCCCGAGAAAACTGTCCGGAACAACTCAAAAACATCGACAGTCGTCTGATCGGCAACATACACGACCCCGCTGCTGTCTGGAATGACACCAAATAAAGTGACATTCTTTCCAAAACTGAGAGGAGGATTCAGCTTGGTGTTCGTAGGTGCCTGCGCGATAATGGTCCGATACAGCTCATCGACCTGATCAATATCCTGATCCGCCCGAAAAACCACAGAAAGACTGTCAGGCGTCACGGCAAAATCACCCACGTTTGAGTTTGCATTCGGCGGGGAGGAGCTGTTTAGTTGAGTGTCGCCGCCACCTGCGGCCGGGACAATGAACAAGTTTAAAGCAACAGGACGATTCGCGATGTAGACGACATTTGCGCTGTCAGGAGTTGGCGTAAACTTGCCCACGTTCTGTCCGGCAATGAGCGACGGACTTGTAATCAGTCGGTCAGTCAATGGAGCAGTGGCGAACAGCACACGATACAATTCTTTTGCGCTCGGCGTATTTCTGTTGGCCCGATAAATCACCCCTGTGCTGTTTGGGAGGATTGCGAATGCATCGACATTCTGCCCTGCCGTAAAGTCGGGGTTGAGTTTTAAATTCGCCGTACTAGTCAGAATAGTCCGGAACAACTCAAACACATCGTCGGCGGTTTGATCCGCGATGTACACTACAGCACTGTTGTCAGGGGTGAGGGCAAAGCCGGTCACATCTCCGCAGACAGCAAGTCCACAAAGAGCAAGCTGGGGATTGAGTTTGGTACTCGATCCTGGCGAGGCCAAGTTCACGCGATAGAGTTCGAAGACATCGTTCTGGTCTTGATCGGCTATATACACCACCGCTGTGGCATCCGGTGTTAATACAAAACTTTGCACGGTGCGTCCGGCGGGCAAGGCAGGATTGAGTTTTGTCCCGGAACCCGTCAGAAACAATTCAAAGACGCCGACGATGTCCTGGTCTGCGAGATAGACGATTGTTCCGCTGGACGTGACGACCGGCGGCGCGCTACCACCGTCATCGCTGCTCGGACAGCCGGCCAGAAACATCGCCGCAAGGCCCAACAGCAGGAGAGAGGGTTTATTCAACATGGCTGTACCATAGGGAAACAATCTAGGGGTGCACAATTCGTAGCGCCACTTAGCGCGCTATTCGTAACTCCCCTTTAGTCGGTTTATACCATCAGTGATCGGATGTGCCAACGAAAGAGCGAATCTGTTCAAGGGACGCCGGCGAGGTCATGGTCGGGCACGGCCCCGGTAGACTCTGGTCGAGTCTCGAGGGCAAACTGTCTTCAATTCCACACAGTCCATTCACCATGACTACTGCATGCGACACCATTGTCGTTCTCGGTTCCGGATATGTGGCTCGCTTCCTGCTTTCCCTTACAAACTTTTACTCGAACGTCCTACACACGAGTCGGGATCCCCAACACCATTTGACGTGGGTCCCTGAGCAGCAGCGGCTACGATTTGAACTGGCACAACCGGAGACATGGCGGAATGTTCCGTCCGGTGCTGACTTGCTATGGTGCTTCCCGGCAGTGCCGCTGGAATCGGTTCGAGATTTTGCTCGAGCGATGGGATCTGCGAGGCGGCTGGTCGTGCTCGGCAGTACGTCGGCCTACGACGTCGGGAACGCTCATGAATATCCACCACCCTGGATTGATGAAACGGCGCCGATTGATATGCGGAACCCACGGGTGCAGGGGGAAGAATTCCTTCGCAACACTTATGGAGCGATCGTTTTGCGGGTGGCCGGCATTTACGGACCCGGGCGGCACCCGTACGACTGGATCAGGAGCGGGCGCGTCACCCTCTCGGACAAATTCGTCAACCTCATCCATGTGGAAGACCTCGCCACCATCTGCCTGGCCGCTTTGCAGCATGGCATTCAGGGGACGGCCTATAATGTCAGCGACGGCATTCCCCGGACATGGAGAGAAATCGGTCGGCGGGTTTTCGGAAAGGACCCCGATCAAGAACCGGCGGGGGAACAGCCATCAGGAAAGCGCATCAGCACCGCCAAGCTTCGTACGATGCTGCAGGACGCCCATCTCTCGATTCGTCACCCGGATCTCTTTGTTTCGCTCGAAGCGCTTCGTTAGAAGCGCAAGAGCGCCATCACCGCCAAGCACACGAGGAAATTGTTGATGGCATGGGCCAGGATGCCCGGCGCGAGGCTGCCGGTCTTTTCATAGATCCACGCCCACAAGACACCGCTCCAGCAGACGCTCATCAGTCCGACCACGCCATAACCGTGCGCCAATCCGAACATCAGGGCGCTGATCAGCGCTGCAGGGAGGAAGCGAAACTTTCGCCGGAGAATCGCGAAAAGCAATCCGCGAAAGACGAGCTCTTCAAAGAGCGGGGCGAGAATCACATACTCGAGCAGACTCACCATCGTCAGTGGGTTCGAGCCCCAGACGAGATCCTCGTCAAACCATTCGGTCCAATGGCTCGCGAGCTGCCATTGTTCCGTCAGACGGTCCATGAACCACTCGCCCCACAAGCCGGCCGCGACAACCGCCAGCACCGCGGTCATCAGCCGACCCAAGGCGGACCAAGGAAGACCGAGGCCGAAACCTTCTTCGAACGTCATGCCGGCCGGTCGGAACAGATGGTAATACGCGAGCGCCAGGAGGGGGATGTTCGTGAGAGGAATCGCCAGCGCTCGTAAAGACGCATTCTCCGGTGGCAGGTAGAGCAGACAGAAGGCCATGATAATGGCGCCCATGGCGCCGCCACGAAGCAACACCGCGGCACCAACGCGCCCCGGCCAGGGCGGCGGAATGCCGGGGTCGTGAAGTCGAACACGATTGCTCCCCTTCGAGCGGCTGCGCCAGATCGATAACAGACAGACTGAGCCGAGCAGCATCAGGATCAATTCGATGGCGGTCAATGTGCGTGAATAGCCATAGAGCCGATCAGCACGCCGGTCGGATTGCTGTTGAATGACCGCCGCGAGGTCCGTGTGACCTGCCCGCAGCGCCAATCTGACCATAAGCCGATCATAGAACCACCCGACCGGCAGGACGTCAACAAGGCGCCCCTGCAGGGCTTCCACGTCATCAGGTTGCGGCGGACGCTCCTCGCTGTAGGCGGCGCGAATGATATCTCCATAGATCGGGAGCGGATCATTCTTGCCGTGCCATTCATGAGCTGAAAGGAGCGCTTGCGAGACCTGTCCGGATTCGGCCTGAAGAATCGCCAACTGCAAGGGCACGGCAGGATCATTGGAATGCGCAGCCAATTCTTGATACCACGTGATCGCCTGCCTCCGCTCGGCTGCCCCATCCCCCGATATCCATGCCATGATTCGTTGCTCCCAGGCCGGAGCGCGCGTCTGTCCCTCCTGAGCATCCATCGTACGCCCCACCATCAGGCTGAGCGCCTGCTCAGGAGCATCGAATCGGTCCAGTTTTGCGGTGGATGACGCCATGACGAGGACCATGGCGAAGGAGGCCAGTAAGAATACCGCCGACACCCAATTGATGATGGGTGAATAATCATTCGGAAAGGGTCCAACGGCCGGCGGCGCGTCCGTTTCGCGCCACCACGACCGAGCGGGGGGAGAAACCTGAGTGGTCACTATCAAAGATTCGTTCATGGCGGATTGCACTATAACATGCACGTTTTTTCGGCAAACACCCCTCGAAAGTAACGACGCACCTTTCATCCGACCCCAACTGGCTGCGAGAGGCAAGAGTCCGCTATACTGCCCAGCTGAATACCGATCCCTCACGAGAGTATTCGCAGCCATCATGGCTTTCGAGGAATTCATTCCGCCGCGCCGCCTGCTCCTCGGTCCCGGGCCGAGTCTGGTACACCCCAGGGTGCTCCGCGCCCTTTCGGCGCCGCTCGTCGGGCACCTGGACCCGGCGTTTCTCAGCCTGATGAACGAGATTCAATCCTTGTTGCGCATGGTCTTCGAGACCGACAATCGTTTCACTATCGCGGTGTCGGGGACCGGTTCCGCTGGGATGGAAGCGTCGATCGTGAACGTCGTGGAGCCTGGGGATGCCGTCATTGTCGGAATCAACGGCGTCTTCGGCAATAGGCTGGCGTCCATCGTCGAGCGTTGCGGTGGGAAAACGGTTCCCGTCGAAGCGCCCTGGGGAGAATGCATCGAACCGGGGGCCGTTGAGCAAGCGCTCATTCGGTCGGGCCCCGTCAAGGCGGTAGTCGTCGTCCATGCGGAGACTTCGACCGGGGTCTGGCAACCGCTGGAAGAAATCGGCGCGCTGTGCCGCCGACACGACGCGCTGTTCGTCGTCGATGCCGTGACCTCACTCGGCGGCCTGCCGGTCGGCGTCGATCGCATCGGCATCGATGTCTGCTACAGCGGCACCCAAAAGTGCCTCAGCTGCCCTCCGGGCTTGTCGCCATTCACCATGAGCGAGCGGGCGCTTGCCGTCATCAAAGGCCGACGGACGCGTTGTCAAAGTTGGTACTTGGATATGGGCCTCATCTCGGAATACTGGGCCGAAGGCAGCAGAACCTATCACCACACGGCGCCGGTCTCCATGCTATATGCTCTGCACGAGGGACTGCGTCTCGTCCAGGAAGAAGGCCTGCCAACTCGATACGAGCGTCATCGGATCAACAGCGAGGCGCTGCTCGCCGGGCTGGAGGAATTGGGACTCGTCCCCCTCCCACAGGCCGGGAGAAGATTGCCCATGCTCAACTGTGTGCTCATTCCCGCTCAGATCCCGGACGCGGATATCCGCGGGCAGTTGTTATCGCGATACGGCATTGAAATCGGCGGAGGGTTTGGTCCGCTCAAAGGCAAGGTCTGGCGCATCGGGCTCATGGGCGAATCATCGACCGAGGCGAACGTCTTGAGCCTGTTGAATGCCCTGGAAGCGCTGTTTCTCGAGCGCGGCTGGTTGCGCACGCCGGGGGTGGCTCTGCAGGCCGCGTCCCGGGTTTACAGCCGCGTGGCCACTTGACCGGAGGTATGAACTCGTATGGAGAATAAACCTTTGCTTTGGGTGCTCGGCGGCGGAGCCTTTGCCTTCACGGCCGTCGTCTCGTATTGGATCCTCGCGATCACGTTGGCCAATCAGCTCAAGTCTGACCAGATCTCGCCTCAAAAAACGGCGGAGTTCATCCATGCCGTCCTGGAGGCCAACAGGAACAACTATACCGACAACATCGTGGTGAAACTCGGCCGTGACGGTATTGAAGCTCACGAGCATTGGCGGGACGAGCGCGGCGTGCCGTTGCCGGCACAATTTCTCCTGGAATCCGGCCGACTCGTGGCGATTAAAGATCTCGGGTTCTCCTTTCGCCTGGCGAGTCTGACACCGATCTATGCCTGGAACGGCGCCAACAGCGACCTGGAGCGTATTGGGCTGGCCGCCGTGCAAAAGGATCCCTCAGAACCGCATTATGGAGTCGTGCGTCGGGGAGAACTCCGTCTCTTTCAGGCCGTCTATGCCGATCGTGCCGTCTCCCAGGCTTGCGTTGATTGCCATAACCGGCATCCCAACAGTCCTCGCCGCGATTTCAAGGTCAATGACGTAATGGGCGGCATCATCATCACGTTTCCGATGGGAAGCTAACCTTGATCATCGCGATTCATCACGTACGCCTCATCAATGGCAAGGGCCAGGCGATCGAGCCCGCCACAGTCATCGTGCGTCACGCAAAGGTTCACGCCGCCGGACTCAGTCGCATGATTGCCACTCCACCCCGCGCGACCCGCGTCAATGGACGGGGGCTCACGCTGCTGCCTGGGTTGATCGATTGTCACGTGCATCTTTGCTTGGGTGCCGAACCTGACGTCGTGAAAACCCTGGAGAAAGAGACGCCAGCTGAGACCTTGCTCAAAGCTGCGGAATCGGCACGCCGCACCCTTGCAGCAGGCGTGACCACCGTTCGCGACGTCGGCTCACGAGATCATTCGATCTTTTCACTGAAACAGGCGATCGACAAGGGTCTAACACCTGGCCCGCGCATTGTCGGTGCCGGTCTCGCCATCTGCATGATCGGAGGCCATGCCCGCTTCATTGGACAGGAAGTTGAAGGTTGCGAGCAGGTCCGAAAAATCGTGCGCGAACAGATCGAGGCGGGCGCCGAGGTTATTAAGGTCATCGCCTCCGGTGGCGTCCTTACGGAAGGCACCTCGCCCGATCAGGCGCAACTGACCCTCGAAGAGCTCCGGTCCGCCGTGGAAGAGGCCGCGCAAGCGGGACGAAAAGTCGCCGCGCATTCCCATGGATCGTCGGGGATGAAGAATGCCATTCGCGCTGGCGTCCATTCGATCGAACATGCGACCCTGATGGACGCAGAGGCGGCCGCTCTCATGCTGTCGCATGGCGTGTACATGGTTCCCACGCTGTCCGCGCTGGCCACAACGGCCGCATGTCGTCGCGGCTGCGGCATACCCGACAGCGTGCTCGAAAAGGCCAAGGCCATGACGAAGCGCCATCAAAGCAGCTTCAGGCAAGCGCATCATCGGGGAGTCTTAATTGCCATGGGGACCGATGCAGGCACGCCCTTCAATCAACATGGCGACAACGCGCAGGAGCTTGAACGGATGGTCGCGCTGGGTATGAGCCCGATGGAAGCGATTATTGCTTCCACGTCAGCCGCTGCACAATTAATCGGCATTGACGATCAGGTGGGAACGATTGAACAAGGCAAGCAAGCCGATCTATTACTCGTCGATGGCAATCCGTTAAGAAAAATCGATCTGCTGCCCGACAGAAGTCGCATCGTGGGCGTCATGAAGGCGGGACGATTTGTGGCCGGCCCCTTATCGCAGTCCGACTAAATCCGTCATCGTCGCTCATAGAACAGTTCCAGGGCCGAGGCAAACCCATGGAGGCGCCCTTTACTGAATTGGTCATCGAGCCTGGCGCGCAACGAACGAATGCCGCCTTCGTCGTTTCGGCCGACGACTCCCTGTGAAATCATCATCTGCGTCGCCACCTCGACAAGTCGTTTCCTTCGACCGTCCATCTCTTCGGTCGCCAACTCCGGCATGACCTCCGCCGCGCGCGCGTGGACGAGCGTTTCCTTGAATGAGTCGTATCCTTGATCCTTGACGACCCGCTCCCGGATCAGCGCCAGCTCCGCCTTGATCCGTGGCACATCCTTCATCAGCACGGCGAACAGCTCCTTGCGTCCTTCGTCGAAGAGCTTTTTCTCCATCTCCTCGAGCAGCAGGGACACATCGACCACATCCGGAGCGAATTCGTCGCCCCAGTTCAGCCGGTCGTAATTGCGCCGGGCTTCGGCGTCGCCGATGATCTCGTAGGCGGCATTGATTTCCCGGATTTTCTCTTCCGCCTCCTTGCTGTTGGGATTGCGATCGGGATGGTGCTCGAAGACGAGCTTCCTGTAGGCCTTCTTGATGACGTCGTCCGACGCCTCACGAGGCACGCCTAGAACGCGGTAGAAATCGACACGCGGCATGGTCGCGACTATACCATGGGCTTTCTTGGTGCTTCACCTTGACTCCAGGCCGGAACCTCCGTAGCCTGGCGCGCCATGTGCCCACTCCCTACTGAACAACCCTCAGGTTCGGAGCAGCGTTCTTGGTTTCATGGCGTCACACGCTATCAATGGTTGGTGCTGTTCGTCGCCTGGCTGGGCTGGGTGTTCGATGCCATGGATGCCACGATTTATGCCATCGTACTGCATCCCGCGCTTCACGAACTCCTGCACACCTCTCACGGTCCGGCCGCGACTGAGCGCATCGGCTGGTACGGTGGTATCATCTTTTCCATTTTTTTGATCGGTTGGGCCATCGGTGGCATCACGTTCGGGATCGCCGCCGATCGCTTCGGTCGAACCAAAGTCTTGATGGCCACGATCATGATCTATGCGACGTTCACCGGCGCCGCTGCGTTGTCGCAGGACTGGTGGCACCTGGCCCTGTATCGATTTCTGACGGCACTGGGAATCGGAGGTGAATGGGCCGCTGGAGCGGCCATCGTGGCGGAGACTTGGCCTGAGGAGAAGCGCGCAAAGGCGGCCGGTATTTTACAGAGTGCCTGGGGCGTCGGCTTCTTCCTGGCCGCCGGCTGCAACCTCGCCTTCAAGGAGGCCTACGGATGGCGGGGGTTATTCTTGATCGGCATCGCGCCGGCGTTCGTGGCGCTGCTCGTGCGGTGGTGGGTGAAGGAGCCTGAGCGTTGGACCCATGCCCACGCACAACGGGTCATTCCCTTGTCAGCGATCTTTGAAGGAGATCTAAAACGGGCGACATTGGTCGGTTCCAGCCTGGCGTTTGTCGCCGTCTTTGGTCTCTGGGGGTCAACCAACTGGGCTCCGACCCTCGTGCATGAGTTGCCGGAGTTCCAGGGAGCCGACCCCGCCACACTCACGAAGGCCGTGAGCTATGCGATCATGGCCTTGAACGCTGGAGCGATTTTTGGCTATCTCGGCTTTGGCCCATTGGCCGACCGCTTCGGGCGGCGCCCAGTCTTTGCCTTCATGTGTGCGGGGAGTTTGTTCATGCTGCCTGCCACGTATCTTCTCCCTTCGCACTACGCGGGCGTCCTGATGCTGCTGCCGGTCCTTGGATTCTTCAACAACGGGATTTTCAGCGGCTTTCCGATTTATCTGCCGGAACTCTATCCCACGAGACTGCGTGCCACCGGTGCGGGGTTTTGTTTCAACGCGGGGAGGATTTTGGCCTCCATTTCTCCATTCATGACGGGCTGGCTCGTGACAACGCTCGGGACCTTCGGGCGGGCCGCCAGCACGGTCGCACTGATTTATCTCGTCGGCTTGGGCGTCCTCTGGTTTGCCCCGGAAACAAAAGGCCAACCGCTGAAGGATTAAGCACCCTTGACTTCGATCTTTAGGGTCTTATCATCTCATATTCATGGATGAACAACCGACCGCTCGCGCCCTTTCTCACGACGAACGCCATGCTGCTGAGGCGGCCTTTGCTGGTCGCCCCTTCAATCCTCGTTGGTCCGCCCGCGCAAGGGCGGTCTATGATGGAATCCTGAAATCCCGACCGACGCCCGTGATACCGGAAGAACCGTCGGTGCCGACGCCCCTCGCATCCGGGGCTGCGCAACCTCCGGAGTCCGACCCCGACTCCGCGCGCGCGGTACCAGCGTCGATTCCCTTTCAGCAAGCACTCGACGCCGGCTCGTTAATCGACGTCACACCAACGGCAAAACAACTCGGCCTGTCCTTTTCCGTCACCGTGACAAAACCTCTTTGGGAGACCGGTATTGCACCGGAGAATACGCTGACGGAAGTGGAGCAATCGGCCAGATTGCGCGACGTGCTGATGGCATTCAGGCTCCGTCTGGCGTCTCAGCCGACCATCGCACCCTTGGTCGACTTCCCGGCACTGTTGGCATTTCCTCACGGCGCAGTCCCTCAGCCGGTTCCGCTCTTCGCCTTGATTCAACCAGACGAGCAGAACAAGGCGATGGTGACGTTACTGCTTCCCACCGAAGTCGCCACTACGATCATCCCGCTGAATTGATCGGGGTCTTCGGTTCCACCACCACAGTATCGTGAGCGTCACTCCGCAAGGCAGCCACACCCACCGCATCTCGTTGACAAGAACATCCAAGCCGTGAGAGCCCAACAGATCACGCAGGGACATTGACGAGACGTGGATGGGACGAACGGGCCAGAGGTACCGGCCTGGATCCACCGGTGAAAAAAATGCGACGCCGAGACCGCCATCGGTGAAGGCATCCAGCAGGCCATGTGAAAGAGCCGCCGTAAAATACGCGCTCCAGAGGAGGAACCGGCTCATCGTGGTTGAACTCCATCGAGCGCATACCCAACTGATCATGAGCGCAAAGGCGATTGAATGGGTAAACCCTCGATGACCCCAGAACGACTCATACGGCACACCGAGCCAATACCCAATGGCGTCGACATCCGGCGCAATGGCACAGAACATTGCAAGCCACCATGGAGGAATCGTTCGCGGACTGAGGCCGTGACTCGCGGCAATTGTGGCACCGACGACGGCATGGGTGAGAGGAGAGGCCATTGAATCCCTACAGGATCAAAGAGGTTCCCGGGTCTTGCAACGACACAGCGCGAGTTGTAGGGTGATGCCGGGACCTAACAGGTGGAAGGAGGCAATGATGTCTGTTCGAGTACGTCTGCGAACAAGCGGCGCCATCCTGTGTGCGACATCTACATCGTTGCTGCTCGCCTGTTCTCAAATGGTCTATCATCCGGCACCGGTCGTGCCGACGACGTCGCCTCTTCCCTATTCCGCGACGATCAGGCTGGCGGAAATCGAAGCCTATACGGTGGAGCCAGGCGCCACCATGATTGCCGATCCTCTCATCGAAAACAAGGTAACAGGGGTTCGCCAACCGCTCAGCAAGGCCAAGAAAGAATGGGAACGGTCGATTACGGAGTATGTTGGCGCGCGAAAAACATTTACGTATCTGTCGACCGACAGCCAGACGGACGTCGATCTTTCCATGCGACTCAATATTTATGTCGATCCAAGCGTCATGTCGGACTTCGATCGCATCTATGTGGCACGCATCGATGCGACGCTGGCCGAGTCGTCTACGAAGCGTCCCGTCTCGAGGTATATTGGTTTTGGGAAATCGTCAGGCGACGACGACGATCAGGGCCCGATCAATTTCGCGGTTCAAGCCGCACTGAATGATTTGTTCGGAAAAATCGAAAACGACCAACGACTGCGCAAGTATCGCCTCTAAGCGTAGCGCTCCGCCAACGTCCTTGCCCGCTCCCGCTCTTCCGCCGCAGCAGTGATTTTCCCATCCAGCCGCTCTTCCAGCAGACGATCCAGGATCTCTCTGAAGTGAGGCCCGGGCCTGAGTCCAAATCGCTTGAGGGTCTCGCCATTGATCGTCGTCGTGACCAGCCGGTCGCGGGTGGAAAATCTCGCCAGTCGTCGTGTCAATCGTTCTCGGCCCGCTCCCCTGCTCATGAGCAAACCCTTGGCGAGCACCAAGACCAAGGCTTCGTCCGGCAGCTTTGAAAGCATTCGATAGATTTGGGAAGGGCGAAGCGGCGCATCACCCGAGAGCATCCTGGCAAGACGACTGGTGTTCACGCCGGCCCATTGAAGCGCGCGTGCCTGAACAGCGGAGAGCTGCAACCGCTGAATGATTCCTGAGATCGTCGAAGACGAAGCCTGCGCAAGCATGGCCATCACGCGTAACAGCGGACGGTCCAAGGCAGCTTCCGGACAATGCCGTCTCCACCAGCCGGTGGCCTGCGGCAGGACCGTGAGAAGGCGTTCGGTTCGAATCCCCGGCGAGAAACGCGGGTGAAGAAAGCGGAACAATCGATACCGCCGAAGAGAGACGATCGCCGTCTCTGGACTTTCTTCTTTCATGAGCGCGAAGATTTCATTGGCCAACCTCGGTCCCGAGAGTCTTGCCACCAGATTGGTCTTTGCGGCTCGTGCTAGGAGCATTCCGGTATGACGCTCTATACGAAATCCGAATCGTCCCGCGAAGCGAATGGCCCGGAAGATCCTCGTCGGATCATCCACAAAACTGTGATCATGCAACACGCGCAGGGTCCGAGCCTTCAGATCTCCCTGCCCTCCATAGGGATCCCGCAGTTGTGCCCAATTGGCGCTGTTCAGTTGGATGGCCATGGCATTGATCGTAAAATCACGGCGAAACAAATCCTCATCGAGAGAAGCTGTCTGAACGTCGGGGAGCGCTGCCGGATCGGCGTAGCTCTCACGGCGGGTGCTCGCGATGTCCACTTTGAGGCCGTTGGGAAGGGCGAGGCGAGCGGTGGCGAAACGCTCGAAGAGCGCCAAGCCGGCATCATACCGATCGGCGACCAGACGGGCGAACGAAATTCCGTCGCCTTCGACGGTCAAATCCAAGTCGAAGTTGCTTCCCTTGAGCAGGAGATCTCTGACCACTCCACCGACAAGATAGAGCCCGACCCCCTCCTCGTCAGCCAACCGACCGAGTCCACGCAACAAACGGACGATCGACGAGGGCAATCGCTGGATCACGGGTCGTGACGACACATCAGGCCTCCCTCGGGCATTGTAGCCCTTTCCCCTCGGTCTCGAAACGGCAGGCTTCGCCCCTTCGCCAAGCGAACAGTATTCTGCACGAATAGCCGATGCCATCACTCCGTCTCACATCGGCAGAGACGGTCATATTTGGACAAGTTTCTGCCGTTTTTTTTCCATTGCTGCGCTGCCATTGCTTGACCGGCAGGCTCGCAGACTGCAACCCACTGAATTTCCTTGCCCAGTATGCCACGACATCGGGCACATGCTTTGCTGAACGGCAGGAGATGAATCTGACGTCACGTTGTCTCAAGGAGGTTTCCATGAAGAAGATAGATCACAAGAGAATGCTCACCATCGTCACAGTGATAACGGTTGTCACCGCCATTGCCGCAGCGCCGGTCATGGCAAAGGACTCGAAGAAATCCTCCTCTGCTAAATCTGCCGCTGCAGCTGCCGCGTCGCTGGGATCCCTACCGACGGTCCAGGCGGCTCCCAAAGCGGGCCAACACGATGAGAAGCCTGGCCCGGCCTGGAAGACCGTCGGGGGCACGGTAAAGGACATTCAGGGCAACGCCTATACCGTGGAAGACTACGAGGGTAATCAGGTCAAGCTGTACGTCGGACAGGGGACGAAGCATCTCAAGCAGAAGAAGGTCGGAGACACCGTTCGCGCCGAAATTACGCGGGGCGGCTTCGCGAATTCGATCCAGTAACCCCCCCTTGAATCCGCGCACCCACTCCGGGCGCGGTGGTGTCCGGAAAGAGGCCGGCCGAATTCGGCCGGCCTCTTTCGCTTTCACCTCTGCCTTGTTCAGCGTGCAGCCCCGACGAACCGGATATCGCCGTAGTAGGCGATGGCGTGCTCTTTGGTGTTGTCGGTGTCAGTCATGATGGCGACACCGTTGATCATGGGTGGATCCTCGCCGAACGCCTGCTTGTAATCCTGATAGAGATTCCGCGATTCCTCGACCCACACGCCAACGTTCCCCGCACCGCTTTCCACGACAATCATCTTGGCGAAATCGGTATAGGCATTGTCGACCACGGTTCCGACCGGTGTCTTGGTGTCCCAAATATAATTGAGAGCGGCAATGGGAATGTCGCCGAATAGGGCTTGCCCGGCTTTATACTTGAGCTTCCTGCCGAAACTCACTTTCGTGGGATCATATTCAAACGTGATGTACAGCCTGGCCGGATAGTCATCGCCGCTCTTGCGTCTCACATCGCTGCGGTGAAGCACATTCTCGACCTTCCACCGCCACTGGACGACCGGAAACACCGAGGGATCGATCTTGACTTCTTTCGTCAGACCCGATGCGGCGGCATCGCTCGTGGCCTTGACGACGACGGTATTGCCGTCCATGACGAGCTCGTAGGCGGTCGGCTTGGGGACTTTCTTGAATGTGAGGGGTTTCCACCCATCGGTCTCAGCGGAGCCGGCACGGCTGGAGGAGAATTTCCCAACCTCGAGGACTATGCCAGACTCGTTCGTCGAGGCTGACGCCGCGAAAAGCCATCCCCAGAGGACTATGGCAATAGTTAAACGCAGGCCGTTCACACTGCCTACCCGCGGCGCATCCAGGCGAACAACCGAGTGAGCTTGTTCTTGGTGCTCGCACTGAAATGGGCCTTGCGCCAGAGGTTCACCACTTTCTTGTTCACTTCGGCTTGGGTCGGATATGGATGAATCGTGTTGGCAATAGTCTTTGCGCCTCCGCCGGATTTCATCACGACGGAAAATTCGTTGATGAGATCGCCGGCATGCGCGGCAACGATGGTGGCGCCGAGAAGTTTGTCCGTGCCCTTGCGGAGATGAATCCGAGCAAACCCCTCTTCCTGGCCGTCCAGGATGGCCCGGTCCACCTCGTTCAGCTGAAACGTGTAGGTCTCGACTTCAATAGCTTTGGCTCTGGCATCCTTTTCATACATGCCGACGTGGGCGATCTCCGGCTCCGTGTAGGTGCACCATGGAATCACCAGTGAGTCGGCGCTCGCATAGCCCAACCCCAAAGGATGAGGAAACAGCGCGTTCTGCACTACGATCTGGGCCATGGCATCGGCGGCATGGGTGAACTTGAAGCGGGAACAGACATCTCCCGCGGCGAAAATCCTTGAGTTGCTGGTTTGCAACCGGGCGTTCACGCGGATCCCCCTCGCATCGAATTCAACTGCTGCCTTGTCCAATCCCAGCCCGTCGACATTCGGCGTTCTGCCGACGCCAACGAGGATTTCGTCGACGGTGATGTCGTGCTGCCGGCCGTGTGAATTGACGCTCAGCCGCTTGCCCTCGGCCGCCTTGGCGATCCGAAGGTCGTGACCACAGCACCACAACGTGACGCCGTCCTTCACCATCTGTGCTTCGACCACCTGAGCCGCGTCGCGATCCTCGTTCAGCAGGATGCCGTGCATCGCTTCGATCAGGTGGACCTGACTGCCGAACCGTGCAAAGGCCTGGGCCATCTCGCAGCCGATGGGACCGGCACCGATGACTCCTATCCGCCGAGGCAGATGAGTCAGCGCAAACACGGACTCATTGGTCAGATAGCCCGCTTCTTTAAGACCGGGGATGGAAGGCTCGGAGGCGCGCGCTCCCGTGCAAATCGCGGTCCTGGCAGCCATGAGCACTCGATTGCCTGCCGGCCCTTCGACCTGAATCCTGTCCGGACCGAGAAATCGCCCATGACCCAGAAACACATCCACGCCGAGCTTGGCATAACGGTGCGCGGAATCATTGGCACTGATTCGAGCGCGCAGCCCTCGCATGCGAGACATGACGGCGCCGAAGTCATAGGTGACGCCGGGCGGTATGCCGATCCCGAATTCTGCCGCGTGCCGCAGATCCGACCAGGCGCGTGCTGCGCGGATGATGCCCTTCGACGGCACGCACCCCACATTCAAGCAATCTCCGCCCATGAGCGCCTTTTCGATCAGGGCCACTTTGGCGCCGAGGCTTGCACCGATGATCGCCGTGATAAGTCCGGCCGTCCCGCCACCCAGCACGACAATGTTGTAGCGCCCGTCCGGCTCGGGATTGATCCAGCGCGAGGGATGAACGTTGTCTACAAGGATGCGGTCGTGCTCATCATCCGGCAGGAGTCCGAACGCTTCAAACATCTGTGCTCCCGGTCCTGCTCATGGATGGCCTCATACGGATTTTGCGCTGAGCCTCTTGTACACGATCGGCGTGAGCGCCAGGGCTCCCAGTAACACGAAGGCGCCGAGGACGGGAGGTGAGGCAATCTCTTTGAGCGAATTGATCGTGCCCAGCTGGCGACCGGCATAGGCATAGACAAACGAACCTGGGATGATGCCGAGCGCGGTGGCCACCACATAGGTGCCGACATTCATTCGCGTCAATCCCGAGACGAGATTCACGACAAAGAACGGAAACAGCGGAATCAAGCGGAGCGTCATCAGGTAGTTGAAGGCATTCTGGGCGAACCCTTGCTGGAGAGGCTCCAGCCAACTCCCAAACTTTTGCTCCACCCAGTCGCGCAACACATAGCGAGCGGCAAGAAATGCCAGCGTCGCTCCGGTCGTGGCTCCTACATTGACCAGGAAAGTAGCGGTGAGAGCGCCGAACACAAATCCCCCCGCCAGGGTCAAAATGACAGCTCCCGGCAGCGACAATCCGGTGACAGCGACGTAGAGCACGATGAAGAGGACGACCGCCGCCGTATAGTTGGCTTCGGTAAACGCCAGGAGTTGATCGCGGTTGGCCTTGAGCGCCTCTAGCGACAGAAATCGTCCCAGATCGAAATAAAAAAATAGCGCAATTGTGCAGGCAATGACGACGGCAATGGCGATTTTGCCGACCTGCGCCCTGCCGGCCGGCCGCACTGCGGGCATGTCCTGTGCCATAGCCTGCGTATCATGGGGACTCCTGTCTCTACTGTCAACGTCATGGCAGCACATCTGGGCGGAACACTGAACAGACGACGAGGAGGGAAAGGAGAGACTTACTGCAACGTGCGGGTATGTAGGTCGCGATCCATATCGATACGGCCGAAGGCCCGTTCAACCGGATCAATCATGCCGTCTTGATTGCGATCCAACTCTTGAAAATGATCGTGGGTCAGTTCCGGTGTTTGAGGACTGGGTACGCCGGCGGGGGCGGCATGAGGCCGCGGATCGTACCGGTGCGAATCTTCGAGAACCCCATAGTGGATCAAATCCATCCTCGGCTGGACCGCGGCTTTGGGAATGACCTTTTTCCGAACCTTTGCCTGCAGAACGCGTTTCGATGCGTTTGGTTTAAGCTCTGCGAGGGCCTTTGGCCTGGTCGATCTCTGAGCGGCTTTAGCCGCACGCTGGATTCCCGGCGATGACGCCGGCTTGCCCCCTACTTTTTGAGATTGCTCGGTAGAAGCATTGGCAGCTTTTTCACGGCCGCCAAGAGAGGTTTGCTCCTTGGTTGCCGCACCGTGAGCAGCCAGCGCCTGCTCGACCAGCGGCGCCATGAGGATCGAAAACACGAAAGCAGCCAGAATTGTCAGTGGTGATCGACCGGTCTTCATACGACTCCGGAGCCCGCTTCTATAAGTTTAGCAGGTCCCACGAGAGACCGTTTTACCTGATTTTCAAAGGCCTTAGAATAGGGAAAGAGCCGGTGCGTGATGGGTTTCCGCCGTAAGAGAAAAATCGCTTGAGCCGTAACATGGGCGCCTCTAGAAGAAGCCAGCTTACACTGGCCATCATCAATAGGATGGCTAACCACACGGCTGCGTGGGCAAGAAATCCGACATGCCATGGGTGTAAAGCCATGATGGCAATCCCTCCGGCCAACACATGCCAGATGTAGAGCCCGTAACACCGTCTCCCAAGAAAGGTGAGGATTCGCGAGGTCAGGAGCCGCTCTATTGGCCCGCGGGCGTCCAGGCTCGCCATCAATAGAATGGCCAAAGACGTGGCGATACCCGTGTACCCGAACACAGTGAAGAACCATGGGCGAGCTTGAGGAAGTGATGGGCTAAAGGGCACCACCAAGACAAGCAAGATCACAGCCAAGGCCGGCGGGGCCAGCCTCTTACAGGAAGCCATGACTAAGTCGCGCAATGTCTTGGAGCTGTAGCACACGGCGACGACAGCGCCCGCGGCAAGAGCATCGAGCCGGCAGAGGGTAAAGACATACGTGGCAGGGTAGTCGGCCATCACAACAGTGATCGCTCTCACCAGCGGCGCGATCACGACACACCCGATACTCCACCGCAACAACTGATGTGAATCGCACATTCGAACGACAAACGGCCACACGAGATAAAACTGCTCTTCGATGGCCAAACTCCACAAAATCATGATGGCCAACGGCTGCCAACCATTGAAGGTAATGTGAAGATTGCCCAAATAGAACGCGTACCATGGCCATGCATCAAAACTCGCCAACACGTCGAGTGGATCACCGAGCCTGACAAGAATGAATAAAGAGACAAGGTACACAATGGCCAGCGGGAAAATCCGTAATGCGCGTCGTTCCCAAAATGCCAGATACGAACCCGACATTTCTTTGACGCGCAGGAGTATCATCGTGATCAGAAATCCACTCACGACGAAAAACAGATCCACGCCGATCCACCCGCCAAGACTCATCCGTCCGAATAGGCCGAGCATCGACCACGGAGAGTGGTGGGGCGAAAAGTCAGGAAGGGCTCGAAAGAGAAAAGGACCGTGGTACCAGAGAACCAGAAGAATGGCGATTCCCCGCACACCGTCGACCTGCGGCAGATGGTGAAGGACGTTTTCGCCGGACTTTTCTACCGACCTGCCTGACACCATTGTTCAAGCTCCAGCGAAAAAACAAGAAATTCATCTCCACCTTGCCGACGGTACTCGTCCCTTGAGACTCGTTCTTGATGGTCTTGTCGCAAGCGCGCGCATGCCTTTCTCTGTGCGCGTTCAATCTGCGGTTGCAGCTTCGCTTGCTCTTCAAGCGAACGCCCCGCCAAACGTTCCTGCATCTGTTTCATCGCAACATAATGGTCATGGAGAGTCGGCTCCTGAGGGGCGTCGGGCGGGGTATCGGCCTCCGCCGCGTACGAGAGCACTGGAAACAACAAACAGCCGCACAGTATCCATATTCTCATGTGTTCACCTTCACCTTTATGCAAGTCGTAAGCCTTGATGAGCCGGTATCGTGTCGATCAAATTGAAGTTTGTTCTCATGGAAGCAATCGTTTCCCCGCACTGTTCGATCGCTTGTTCGGAGATCGGCCCTAACCAATTATCTGCCCGCTCCAGATACGAGATTTTGTACGGATCAATGCCCATGATTCGACAGCAGGTCGCATCCACTGCCGCCGGGTTTCGTCCCATCACCAACACTCCGGCTCTTTTCGGATCGCCCATGATCGGGCCGTCCCCCTCCATGCCGACGACGCCATCAACGATGGCAAAATGCGGCTTCAATGTCGCGTTGATGTCCAAAATGGAGTTATCAACTCCAGCATGGTGCAGCACATTCTTCGGCCACCCGTAATAGATACCGGGCATGACGCCGAAAAGATTTTTCATGCTCAATGTGGCGCCGGCGATGTGGTGGGTCTTCATCTTCGCAACCGACACGATCCAGTCCATTTCCTTGAACAGCTGCGGAAACGTAAGGGTGTTCAGCGACGACTGACGACCGGCATTCGTGACCTCATAGCCCGTCATGTAATTGAGATCGTGGAACCGGATTTTATCCTCCGTCAGCACGTCAGCCAGACCGGATTCTTCATAGACTGCCAACGAGTCCCGCCGATGCCCCGGTCCTTCGGCCACCACGACCGCCGCGGCTCCCAGCCCGAGAAAGGCCTCAATCGCTCCCCGAATCACGAGCGGATGGGTATTGATGTGAGGCGCCCCTGATGCGCTCTCAACCAAGTTCGGCTTCAGCAAGATGCGCTTGTCTTTCAACTCTTCCGGATCGACGCCCAATTCGCCCATGCCACGCTCGATGGATTCGGCAATGTTCAGTTGGTAATGGGCGACCTTCGCCACGAAGGTTCGGGCCTGCTGGGGCATGCGGAAGTAGCGTTTCGGCACGGCTAACAGTCCGGTCCCAATTGCCGCGCCCACTGCCCCGGCCAGGAGGAGGTTCCGTCGGGTAATGCCGTGATCTGATGTCGAGCCGTGCTGCGCCACAAGCGTTCCTATTGGACGACCGGGGACAACGTCCTAATCTCGGGATCACCAGCCAGTGCCCCCAGAAGGACCAGACAAATGGACGATGTATCGTACTCGCCGTATCGGGATTGATTGGCCAGGCAACGCTCAACGAGCGTGAGACCGTTCGACGGCCACACTCCCCACGCGGCCATGCCCAGCAATCCCCACCCAAGGGAAATCGGCGTCTGCATGGCATTGATCTGTCCCTGAAGATAGTCAAGGCTGCGGGCGACAACTTTTCTCTCCACGTGTCCAGCGAGCCCGGTCAGCGCCGTCCCAGTGCTTTCCGACATGGGACGAAGCTCCCTCCCAAACACGAAGGTGTTTCCATAATTCCAGCCGCCATGCGGTAACTGGCGATCGAGGATCATGCGGAGCGCCTCCTGGGCGCGATCATGCTGGCCATACCCTGCCGCACTCAAAGCCAGGACACCCAACACTGTCGGTTCGATCCATGAATGGGTATTGGCCACCCAAGGCCACCCTTTGAGGGCGGCATCATGAGCGGCCACTTCAGTAGGCTGCGAGCGGTAGTGAACACCCGTTGTTTCCAAGAGGAACGTGACGGCCTGCCTGTGAGCCTCTGCAAACGCGGGAGCGCCCTGCCAGGCGAGAATCCCGAGAGCGGTAGGCCAAAAGGAGTCGGGATTTTCCCGGCTTACCGCCAGCCGGCCATCCCGTCCCTGCTCGGCTTGTAAACGTGCTCGACAACGATCAATGAGACTGGGGGAATCTCTCAATGCGGTGAGAACGAGAATGGCCCATGCTGTCGCGTCAACACGAAATTTTCCCTTTACCTGGTCCGCGACTCCTCCGTCGGAGAGCAGACGGCGGGCCAATACTTCCTTCGCCGTCTGCCTGAGAGAAGAGGCCAGCAAATTGCCATCCTCAGTGGCCGGCCATGGCCGGCAACAAGACTCTTGCCATACGGATCGCCGCCGGACCGACCGTGACGACAATGAGGCTGGGAAAGATGAAGAAGATGAGTGGCAGAAGCAGCTTGACAGGCAGCTTTGCAGCCAGTTCTTCCGCTTTGAGCCTACGGGTCGTCCGCATCGAATCCGCGTAGACACGAAGTGCCTGACCGATGCTCGTCCCGAAACGATCCGTTTGCACAAGCATGGCGACCAAGTTTCCCAACTCTTCTAAATCAGTTCTACGAGCAAGATTTTTCAATGCCTCTTGGCGCGAAACTCCGGTCCTGAGTTCGACCGTCAACACACTGAGTTCATCGCCGAGCGCCGGATGGGTTCGGCTGACTTCTTGTGAAACGCGACTAATGGCTTGGTCCAATCCGAGTCCGGCCTC
This sequence comes from Nitrospira sp., assembly GCA_035281245.1. GTDB lineage: Bacteria > Nitrospirota > Nitrospiria > Nitrospirales > Nitrospiraceae > Nitrospira_C. The sequence goes on along the minus strand of DATEEH010000060.1, from coordinate 30,345 downwards.
CACACACACCACCATCAAATCCAACGCATCGGGCATGCCTCGTTGAAGTGCATCCTTGCGAGACGCGATGACCCTTCGCAGCCAGAAGACCGGAAGATAATAGCCAACGGCAGCTGTCATCAGATAATACATGAGCAGGCTTGAGACGCTAGGGAAACCCAAAACCTTCGCCGGCACCATGGTGAAAACAAACACCAGCAGCACCGCAAGCATCAATTTGGCGCCGAGAAACAACAGGGGGGCTTTCCCCGATCGGTACCCCGCATTGATCAACAGCAGACGGGTCGACCGGACATCCTCTGCAGACGGTTGATTGATCCGGCCCAACCATTCCAGCAAACGAACAAGCTCCTCACGGAGTTGATCAAACATGCCTACAGAAGCCGTTTCCTCATCGACATCAGCGCTCGAACCTTCCGCCCGCCGACGCCAGGTCTGCATCTGTTCTCTGGAATTCAAGTACAGAAAGGCGGCCGAACTTGCCAAGAGAATCACAGCGAACGTTGCCAGGGCCACAAGTACTGGGGTATCCACTCTGGACCTCCTCAGACCCTAATCGTTACCATGCGTTTCATGACGGCTGCCCCGGTGAGCATCAAAATACCGGTGGCCGTCGCCATATTTTGGCCGAACGGATCTGTAAACAACAGGCCGATATATTCAGGATTCAGCTTGAACAGTGCTCCGCCGACGAACAGAGGAAGGATGAATAAGACGATCGCGGAGAATCGCCCTTCTGCCGAGAGCGCCTTCACCTTCATCTGTAGCTCAAAGCGCTTTCGAATGAGCGTCGCCAATGAATCAATGATCTCGGCCAGGTTACCACCGGTTTCTCGTTGGACGAGCACCGAAGTGACAAAGAACTTGATATCCACGGAATTCAATCGATCGGTCATGTTCTGCAGCGCTTGTGGAAGCGACACACCCATCGATACTTCTTCGAACACTCTCCTGAATTCGATACCAATGGGATCCGCGGATTCATCCGCAACCAACTTCAGACCGACCGAAAAGGCGTGGCCGGCTTTCAAGGCTCTCGACATCAACTCGAGCGCCTCGGGCAATTGGCGTTCCAACTTTGCCATCCGCTGGCGCTTCTGCCAATAGAGATACCCGGCAGGGAGAGCCCCGAGACCCGCCGCCAAGGCTGCCGTGAACAAAAAGGGAACATGCATCGTGAAACCGACAAAGAGTCCGCTTACGGCCAGGAGCGGCATCGCCAATACGAACACGCCGAGTGGAACGCGACAATCCGCCTGGCGATGAAGAACCCGAAGAGGCTCGAACCGATGCATCGTCGTCAAGAGATCGTTCAACCAAGGGATATCGCTCAACGAATCCCTTCTGACGATGTCCAGTTGAGCCGCCATCTCCGGCGCCGCCCACTTCTGAATCCGTTCAACAGCGCGATCGCTTCCTCGAGGCACCATAAGACGGTGCAACAAGACACACCCGTGCATGAACAAGAGGATCGTGCCGAAAATCCCGAGCGCGATGAGTCCGGTCAGCATTCGTACACCTTTTGTGGATCGAACAGGCCGACCGGGAGGCTGACTCCTTTAGCCGCCAGCCGCTCGGCAAACTTCGGACGCACGCCGGTCGCGAAAAAACGACCTTTGACCTTGCGATTTTCGTCCAGACCTGTTTGCTGGAACGTGAACAGCTCCTGCAAGGTGATCAAGTCTCCTTCCATCCCGACGATTTCCTGGAGACTGATCAATTTCCTCGTTCCATCCGACAATCGGGCGATCTGAATGATGACATCCAACGCGGATGACACGTAATGGCGCATGGCCTTCGTCGCCAAATTCAGCCCGGCCATGGACACCAAAGTTTCAATGCGGGTTAAGGCGTCGCGGGGCGAATTGGCGTGCACTGTCGTCAACGACCCATCGTGACCTGTGTTCATGGCCTGCAACATGTCCAAGCTTTCCGCACCGCGGACCTCGCCGAGGATGATGCGGTCAGGGCGCATGCGGAGGGCATTCTTGACGAGTTCACGCTGTGCGATCTCGCCCTTGCCTTCGATATTGGCCGGCCGCGTCTCCAGCCGAACGACGTGATCTTGGCGCAACTGCAACTCGGCCGCATCCTCTATCGTCACGATTCGCTCGTCGTTCGGGATGAATCCCGACAGGATGTTCAACATGGTGGTTTTCCCGGTACCGGTTCCGCCGGAAATCAATACGTTGAGCCTGGCTTGGACGATCGCCTTCACGAGTTCGCCGATTTCCGGCGTCAACGACCGCTTTTCAATCAGGTGATGCAATTGAAGCGGATCCTTGCTGAATTTTCTGATCGACAGAGACGGCCCATCGATCGCCAGGGGCGGAATGATCGCGTTGACACGAGACCCGTCCGCGAGCCTGGCATCCACCATCGGCACGGACTCATCGATGCGCCGGCCGACTCGAGAGACGATTTTCTCGATGATTTTTTTCAGATGCGCATCATCCTTGAACTGAACAGCGGTCAACTCCAGCTTTCCGGCCCGCTCGACATAGACCTGCTTATGGCCGTTCACGAGAATGTCGTTGACGCTCGTATCCGCGAGCAACGGCTCCAACGGTCCCAATCCGAGGACTTCATGGATCACGCCTTGTGTGATCTGGGCTCGTTCCCTTTGATTGAGCGGAATGGTTTCCTGCTGTAACAGCTGCTCAATCAACCTGCTCAATTGCATAGTCACGACATCCTGCGACATGGTGCCGATGACGTTCATATCGAGCACCTCGATCACGCGCTGATGCAGCCGCTCCTTCAATTCTTGATGTTGGGAGCCCAGCTCGGATTCGTGTGACCGTTTCATCGTGAGCATAATGGTGGCCTATCCTCCCTTTGGCGCATTGCCGTGCTGACGTATCCGTCGCCCGGGTTGAGCGACAGCCCTTTACCTAACTCAGAGACGGTTTGCCTTTCGCTTCAAAACCCAAACTCGGCAGATATCGGCCGAAGAATGACGCGTTGCCGGCTTTGCCTTTTGTTCCTGTTCCGTTGCCGGCGCCATGTTCGGCGATAAGCTGATCGATTTCTCTCAAATACCATTGTGCGATGCTCGTCTTCGGGGCCATGCTGGTCACCGGTCTTCCATGATTGAGTGCCTCACTGACCGTCCGATAATCGCAAGGGATGCGTCCTGCCGCCTGCATTTCCAGCATTTTCTCCGTTTCGGTCAACAGTTCCCTCTGGTCATTCCTGTAACGGTTGACGATGAGTTGGACATTCCCGATCGGATAGCGTGCCACGCTAAGTGCGTCAAGCAGTCGCTTGGTGCGGCGGATCGTCGGCAAGGACAGTGTCGTCACAAGGATGATTTGATCCGAGCAATCCAGGGCTTCCCTCACTGCCGGCTCCAACACATGGCCGCAATCGACAACCACATGTCGATGCATGGACCGCAGCAGACCGATCACGCGCATCGTGCTCCCTGCCTTAAGATCCACTTCATGGCAACCCTCATAGCCGGACGCCAGGAAGTGAACACCCGACGAATGTTTGACAAGACTGCTTCGGACGATGGTCTCGTCCAGGCGGGAAATGTCTTTGGAGAGATGTTGCACGCCTTGAGAGGGATGAAGGTCGAGAAACAATCCAAGATCTCCTCCGTGCATGTCGAGATCCACCAATGCCACGGATTCACGGTGCCGCACCTGTTGAACGGCGCTGGCCAGGTTCGTGGCAACCGTGCTCGTCCCCACACCGCCTCGGGCGCCGATGACAGCGATCACTCTCCCGGCCTGATCCTCAGCGTCGGCCGTTCTGCCTTTGAATCGCTCTTCGAAACGCGCCAGGGCCGGTTCAACATCCTGACGAGTCAATGGCTGAGGAAGAAACTCTTTGACGCCCACTCGAAACGCCTCCAAGAGCAGTTGGGGATCCGTCCGGGAGGCCGTCAAAAATACCTCGAGATTCGGTGAGGTACTCAAAAGTTCACGGATGTGACTGAATGTTTGTTGGGGTCGTGCTTCATCCAACCCCAGTAGGAGCATGTCGGCGACGCCAGTACCCTGTCCTTTGGTGATGAGATAGTCGCGCCGCCGTGACACGACTTCTTCAAAGGTCTGCCGTGCCGCGTCGTTCCGACAGTCAATCGACACTGTAATCAATCGACCCATGAGAGCTCATCTCCTCGGTTGTAAGTACTATTCAACGAGACCCGGGATCGTGGACAACACAGGCCCATAGGGCGGGCCTCCGCCGGTCGTATTCCCCTCAAAGATGTTGCAGAGGATTGTCGCTTCGATGAGGAAGTTGGGAGCGCCTTGCACATTTGTGATCCGAGCTTCGGCATACCCGATGATTGCGATCGGGCCGTTTGGGGGAGTGCAATTTGGAGATTGATACACGGGCACAAAGACATCCCAATTACCGTTACTGTCTTTTTTGGCATTGTAGAGATTGATCAAGTTGGGGAATGCGCTCGCGACATTGCCGTTGATGAAATTCAGCGTATCCCCGGGCGCCGTGCCGGGGGAAGTGTAGGTGCCTGCCCTCATTCCATCGATGATGTTGCGCAATGTGTTGGCGTTGGCCGGGGAAGAGTCGAACGTATGCCAGGCCGAACAAGCCATGGGCGTCCCATCGTTCGGATAAAACTTGATCGCATCGCCGCAGCCGAACTGGGTAAAATAATATTCCGAGATCCCGAAGGGCACATCCAGCTGGCCCGGCGCTGTTTGTCCCACAGCGCTCATATCCGCCGTGGCCACGGCTCTCACATCGACGCTCGACATTCCAACGATATTCGCAAGAAAGGTGCTGATGGCGCCGTTTGTAGAGCCATCCCTCCTCGAAAGGACTCGAACCGCTTTTGGCTGGTTCACGGTAGGGGTGTGGGTCCTCGTGTAAGGATCCCACGTGCCAATGGCCACATCGGCCGCATCAACGGTAATTGATACACCGGCAGCGGAATTCGCGCTGGCCGTTGCCTGCACAGCCGCGATGACCGTCGCTGCATCACCGCTGCTCAGTACATAGCTTTGCTGTTCAGCGACGGTCATGCCTTCGTAAATCAGACCCAAGGCACGGGTTCCAGCCAAAGCCGCAGCGTCAGAGACGTTCTGAAGCTCGTTTCTGGCGACGAGCGCGTGCCCGATGTCGATCGCGGCAGCGCCCATGGCCAGGAGTACGACCAGAAACAAGGCCGTCATCACGGCTGCCACCCCACGTGAATTCTTTACCGGAACAATCATCTGCTCAAGCATGTGTTTATTCATGACGCATCACCACCGATATTGGAATAGGGAGTGGATTGGAAATGCCAACGAGCGCAGGAATGACCGGGACGAGAAAATTGTAAAAGTAGGTTCCGCTGACCGTCAGAGTGTTAGGACTGGTCAGCCCCGCACCGGTGGGTACCAATTGGACATCGGCCGGGTTCACTCCGGTCCCCGTCAAATAGTTATCTATGATCGCAGTGATTTCTCCGTTCGTACGTTTTGGCGGGCCTTGGACAATTCCGGCTCTTGCGCCTTCACGCGCCGCATTCGTCACAATTTCACGACCGTACATCATCATGCCGAATTCGATGATCCCGAAGAGTATGATCAAGAGCAGGGGCAGCAGCAGTGCAAATTCCGCCGCCACCGCGCCACGCTCGTTCAGCTTTTTCATGGCTTGAATCTCTCTTTTCGTTCTACTTGGTTTTCACGCCACTCGAGACGATCGACCGGTCGAAATCCGATTCAGGTTTCTCAAAGTTCTTTCGATACGCCTCACTCGCCGTCGCGCTGACTCTGCCGTCCTGGCCTTCGACCAGATCCAATTTTTCACCAGCCGTCGGATCGAGGACCTGTTTGGCTCGCATCTCTTGATAGGCCACGCCCCAATTGGGGCTGATCGTCGCGCGCGAACAGGCTCCCAGCAGCAGTCCGACGGTCACGATAGCCACGCCCACGTTCATCATTTTCATTGCGATCTCCTTCCCCATCCTTGTCAGTTGTGATCCCTGCATCTTATGGAACGATATGTCCAACTTGGCCTTCCATCGCACGGCCTCGTGTGACGCGATTTGAAAGGACTTCCGCAGCGGAAGACATGCGTCCCGCTTTGCCTCCGAAACCGCCCTTTTCTGCGTAGCCCATCAAATAGAATTCGAAGTCATTCGGTTCTTCGAAATAATCCGTCGGCAACGTCTGAGCGGTCAGATCCAACGGCTTCACGAGATGTGCCGTCACGATGATCAGGAGCTCTGTTTCGTTCTTCTGGAATGAAGTGCTCCGGAACAAGGCGCCGAGAATCGGAATATCACCGAGGCCGGGATATTTGTTGATGGTTTCTTTGACGTTGTCGCGCAACAACCCACCGATGGCAAAGCTCTGTCCGTCGGCAAGCTCGATCGTCGTCGTCGCGCGCCGGGTCGTGATCGCGGGGACGACAAATCCCTGAGTGCGTAATGCGTTCTGGAAGTCCAACTCCGAAACTTCCGGTGCCACGCTCATACTGATGTGCTTCTTGTCCGCGACATTCGGGGTGAAAACCAGGCCGACACCGAACTTCTTGAACTGAATTGTGATCAGTCCAAAGGCTTGCGGAACAGGGATCGGGAACTCGCCGCCGGCAAGAAAGGCCGCTTCCTGGCCATTCAAGGCCACCAACGTCGGCTTGGCCAGTACCTTGATGATGCCCTCCTGGTGCAAGGCGTCCACAAAACCGGACCACGTGATATTGCCCGTCTGGAATTGGAAGGCGCCGTTGACCGCCGTGGTGGCCTGTTGCGACAGATTCAACACATTCGCTAAGGGGAAAGCGGCGCCGGCCGGGCCACCAGTCACTGCTTGGAAGCTGTTTCCACCGAGCATCGATGTCAGTTGGTTCAACGCGGTCATGCCGAATCCCTGCGGCGTCATGGCGGTCGCGTTGATGCCCAGGCGACGGATCAACTCCCGATTCATCTCAGCGACGCGGACTTCGAGCATGACCTGTTGAACGCCGCCCACTTGCATGGAATTAATGACTTTCTTGGGCGCATAGGCTTCCGCGATACCGAGGGCGCGGGTGAGATTGTTGGCGTTGGACGCGGTTCCCGACAGCGTAATGCTGTCGTGGCTGGCCATCACCAGAATATTCTTTTCATCCGGCAAGGCCTTGTAGAGGTTTTCCTTCAGACGAGTGACATCGGGCAGGATGACGACATCGTAGACGCCCATCATCTTGCCGCTTTCGTTCCACAGCGTCAGATTTGTGACGCCGCTGGTCTTGCCGGTGATATAGATCTGCGTCGGAGACAAGACGACCGTATCGGCGACGTCCGGATTGGCAAGTGAGGCCCGTTTGATCGCCACAGGCAGGTCCAGCACCCTCGATTTGCCCACGATCAGGTCCAATCTCTGAATCTCGCGCTGCTCGCTCGCCGGGGCCGGCGACTCCTGTGCATAACAGAGACCCAGTGGTGAGAAACCGAGAGACACACTGAGCAAGAAAATCAGATCACGTTGTTTCATCGCTATGCTCCTTAACCTCTTGTTGCCAGCGTTTCTGTGTTATCCACCGACCTAGAATTTGACCGACCCCACTGACGTGCCCTTAATGACTTCCACCGTCACGGTCCTCACATCCGGCGCAGGATTTCCAAGGGGCTCAGGATAGACCTTGAGAAAGTTGAGCACCTTTTTCGGCGCGTAGGCCTCGGCAATCGTCATGACCTGCTGCAACCGTCCTTCGCTCGACACCGTGCCCGAAATCGTCACATGATCGTGCGTACCTCGTAGATGGATGTTCGTCTCATCGGGGAGAAGCTCTCCAAGGTGCTGCTTGAGGCGAACAAGATCGATCCCGACATCCAAATCAAAGATCGCGAGCACTTGGTCGTCCTTCCCCCACAGCGTGAGATTCGTCGTCCCATATCCCTTGCCGGTCACGTAAATCTGTTTCGGGCTGAGCACGATGGCATCCGCAATTTGCGGATCCGCCAAGGAAGCCCGCTTGATCTGAACGGGCACGTCGACCACGGTCGATTTTCCGACGACGAGACTGATCTGTTGAGCATCTCGGTTGGCAGTGCCAACTCGAATGGTCCCCTCGTTGGCCAGCACGAGCTGAGAGGCTCCGAGGAGCAGAATCGCAGACGCCGCCAGCACATACTTTTTTCGAGAGCCTATCCCCTTCACACTCAGTCTCATGCGGACCTCCGTTGATGCTAAAATTTCACTTCCTTGCGGACATCGCCCTTGATGACCTCGATGCGAATTTCGCCTGGGCCGTTTTGACCGGGCGCCTTGGGAGCTGCTTTCGGACGGAATGAACTCAAGAGCGCCCCCAGGTTGGCTCCCTTGGTCAATATGCGCTCGCTGTTCAACGGATTCCGTAATGCAAGCCTGAGCCGTCCCTGCGTCGAAGCCAGCGCAAGCTTCTCGGCTTCTTCCGCGTCGACCTCGAGCGTAATGACTTGAACCTGTTTGGGTTCCTCGTCCTTTCCTTTGCGCTCCATTTGCGTACCGGCCGCCAGAACTCTCACGTTCTCCAAGATTGTTTTTGACACGGCATGTTCTGGTTTACCCTGGACCGTGTCGATCGTGACCATCACGTCGACTCGATCGGCAGGCTTGATGAATCCCGCCACGCCGATCACATCGTCGACTTTCACGGACATGGCTCGCTTGTTGGGATCGGTGACAGCGGCCACGCCCCCGGATGTTGTTCCAAGAGGCGCCAATTTGGACTCGAGAAGTAATTCGTTGCGTTTGATGTCCGACAAGAGCACGCGATCCTTGATCGCCTCTAAGGTCGTGAAGTGCCCCTCCGGCAGGACTCCCGGAGGCAACTCCTGCAGCTGCATCATTTCCGGCGTCAACTTCGTTCCCCAGATCAGATCGGCGTTGGACACGACAACCTGGACGTTCTTACTCAAGGGGAGAGGGGCTGCCATCAGTCGATTTCTTTCGCTTTGCAGCCAAGAAAACACCAGCACACTGGTCACCAATCCGAGCAACAAGGCTACGCCGAAAAATATCAGCGCTCGATACCGCTTCATTACCTCTCCTCCTCTTTGGTCCGTACAACCTGATTCATCGTTCGTTCCTGCATCCGTTCAGCGTCCATTAGGGAGCATACCGGAGTTCTAAGAATTGCCTATCCACCAAAGGGGTGGAGTCCAAATCGAAAAAGTAGGGTGTCACTCGCTATCACGGTCCAGCAGTACAAGGAGGCGGCAAACAGGCTGCCGTAGCCAATTTCCACGCGAGTCACGTTGGGACCAAAAAATATGAATGCAGTATAAGTACCGAGCATTGCCCGACCGCTCCCATCAGTTTTCACGTCGCTATCCGTTTGCCCCAAGAAATACAAAGTCAGGAGTTTTCGCCGTCAGCCGGCCAGCTCGAGAGCGTCGAGCTAACCGGCTTTTCGCGACAGCGCGAAACGATCCTCGTCTTAGCTGCCGATGATGCCGGCGGCAGTATTCATCGCACCGCCGATCGCACCGCTGAGGCCGGTCACCGCACCGACCAGCACGACCGTGATCAACGCCAGCAACAGCGCATACTCCGCAGCCGTGGCGCCTTTTTCGTTTTTCACAATCTGACGAATCGCGTTCAACATGGGTAGTCACCTTTCTTTTGGTTGTTAACGGTTATTTCTTTCGAAGCATCTCGAAAGCGTTTGCACGCCGACTTTTACCCGCAACTCGATGAAACAATCGGGAATTCCCTCACCTCCTTCACGTGAATTGTCGCGGCGCGAAGTGGCATACGCATTGGGCACAGGCATGTGCAAATGATCGGCCAGGCGGAGCCGTCTCCTAAACATCCGTAAGATCGGACTATTTCCACTATGTCCTTGTTGATCTGCGGCGTGCCGGCCTCAGGGAAAACCTCTGGTCTCCATCCACAATGCGGCCTCACGGCCGCACCTGGACACCGTTACACGGCACCATCGTTCCATGGGAAAACACTGTTTTGATTGACCATCTGCAGCGTTCACGTAATAGTGAACCTCGCTGGAAGTTTCGCCAGGTCAACCGACATTCCTCCTTGAGGTCGTTGCATATGGCACGTCGGAAAAGATCTCGCCCCCTAGGGGGCATCGGTATTCTTCTCGTGGCCTCTCTCACGATGTCCTGTGCGGACACGAAAGATACGACGACTTCGACATTCGATATGTCGGAGTATCGAAAAATGATGGAGCGCCAGAAAAATGAACAGGCGGCGCTAGAGAGCCCTGAGACGCCCGCTCCTAAGCTGAGCCCGGACGAGGAGGAGCGAGCTGGAGATGACGAGTCGCAACGACGCAATTTCCCGATGGCCGGCCTGCATTACACCAAGGTCTTGCAGGCCGATCCAACGAGAAACACGGTTCGCCTGAAGCTTGGGCAGATAATGCTCCAACAAGGCATGTTCGATGCCGCGATCACCCAGTTTCAGGACTTAGTGACTCGGGAACCGCAATCAGCGCCAGGCTATCAGGGATTGGGCCAGGCGTATTTGCAGAAAGGGAAGCTGCCCGAGGCCGAAGCCGCCCTCAAAAAGGCCATTGCGCTCGATCCTTCGAGCTGGGTGGCTCACAACCTTATGGGCCTCGTCTACGATCAGCAGCAGCGCCACGGAGATGCCATCACGGCGTATAGGGCGGCATTGGCAATCCGCCCGCGGGAGCCGAATGTGCTCAACAACATCGGCCTCGCCTACGCGCTGAGCGGCGATCATGAGACCGCCATCGGCCTATTTGAACAGGCGCTTGCCGCTGGCTCGAACTCGCCTAAAGTTCACAATAACCTTGGTGTCGCGTATGTGCATAAAAAGCGCTATGCAGACGCGCTGGAATCGTTTAAGAAGGCGATGGATGAGCCCCGCGCCTACAATAATCTTGGAGTCGCCTTACTCGGCATGGGCAATGCCAAAGTCGCCGCCCTGTGCTTTGAAAAGGCAATTGAACTGAATCCGCAGTACTACGAGAAGGCGACGGAAAACCTTCGCCAAGCACGCCGCCTACTCGAACATCCTACCGGCAGCAGTGCCTCACCACCTAATGAGACCGTTTCTTGTCCGTGAACCTCGCGCAGAATTTTCCATCTATGGTGACAAACTCAACGCCGAAGAGTTCGACGCTGTCGCTGTTTTCGAGAAACTGCCGAAGCTTCTTTCGGCGATCTCCGTTCAATCCGTAGACCATCCCGCTTCCCTTTCGCTCTGTCGACACCAACCACCCCAATTTCACTAGATAGGCCAAAGCGGCTCGGACGACCTTCGACTCGACATGGGTACCCTCGCCATTTAGCCACCATTTTTCCACACCCTCAGCCGTATCTTTTGCATCAGGGTGGGAACAGAGATAGCCCAGAATCAGCCATGCGGCGATATCGTATTTGGTATTATTGTCGTCTCCGACGAGAAGCGGCTTGTTCATGCTCGACGCCAGTGAGCAAATTCAGTACCGGTTGTTCCACGGCAGAAGTGCGTGTTTTTCAAAGTATTACCTTTTCGTCGATTGACTTCTGCGGCGTGCGCACCTCAGGAAAGTCAGCCCCTATACTGACGAAAAGATCCTGCGATCGAGCCCATGCTTCATCAACAAGCGCTGGAAGGCACGACGTTCCTTCCTGGCGGCACGTGCGGCTTTTGAAATATTGCCCTGGTGTGTCGTCAGCAGCTCACTCAGGTATGCCCGCTCGAATTCTTCGATGACCTTGGCCTTCATGTCCTGAAAGCTGCAGCTTTCAATTAAGCCTTCCCGCGACAGCAGCGCCATGGTCGGACCTTTCAATTCCGATTTGTCCGTCTCCGGCAAGTCGAGATCATGTGCTTCGAGGGCGTCGCCGGACGCCATGGCAACAGCCCGCTGAATCACGCCTTGCAATTCTCTGACATTGCCGGGCCAGGAATGGCCCATCAGTTTAGCCTTGGCCGTGTGACCAAGACTCAGGTTCTGCTTGCCGAATTCCTTTGTATAGATCTTGAGCGAATGATTGGCGAGCAGCAGGATATCCTCTTTGCGATCCCGTAAGGGAGGCAGCGCAATCGACAGGACATTCAAACGGTAGAAAAGATCCTCTCGAAACTGTCGGGTCTCAACGAGATAACGCAAATCGGCGTTCGTGGCCGCGATGATTTTCACGTCAATGGTTTTGCTCTTGGTTGAACCCAGAGGTCTGAACTCCTGGTCCTGGAGCACGCGCAGGAGTTTGCTTTGAACCGTGAGGCTCAAGGAATTGATTTCATCAAGGAAGAGGGTTCCACCGTCAGCCTCGTGCAAGAGACCATGTTTCTCGATCAGCGCGCCGGTAAACGCGCCCTTGCTATGGCCGAATAATTCGTTCTCGATCAAATGATCCGGCAGCGCGGCGCAATTGACGGGGACGAATGGCTTGCTCCGGCGCTCACCGGAATAATGAATGGCCCGTGCAAACAGTTCCTTTCCCGTGCCGGTTTCTCCGGAAATCAACACCGTTGATTTCGAGGCGCTCAAAATTGGAATCATGCCTGTCGCTTGGAGAAAACATTTACTCGTTCCGATCAGCGCGTGATTCCAACTCTGCATTTCATCTCCTCCTTGGTCTTGCCGAACCCGCTTCGTCAGCTAAAATGGAAAGTACAGTTCGACGCCGCCATACCCGCCATTGCGAAAGGTTTGCGAATACTGATACCCGCCCTTGAGAGTGAGCCAAAACATACTGATCGGCACCTGGACCAAGGGTCCGGCCTGCACCGCATAGAATTGGTCGTTTCCCATGCCCGCCAGATCTCCACCAAGGTACACGGAGCAACAGGATTGCTCCTCCTTGTGGACGAGCCACGTTTTTCGCACGCGGCCGAACGAAAACCGGTCGATATCGGTATACGATGCGATGACGTGAAAGATGCCTTCTTCCTGCCAGCGAAACGCCTCCAGTTGCACATAGGCTCCCACGAAACTATCATGGCTCCTCGGCCCGGTCAGTTGATCTTCCTGCTTCCATCGAAATTGCGGTCCGACCATGCCCATGAAACTCCATGACCCGGACGTGTATTTGAGGCCTAACGAAGGAGTCACGAATTGCAAATCGGCGTCTCTTTCTTGTCCATTGTCTTTAAACGTGTATCCGACTCCCGCGCCAAACACCTGAATGAAAGGTTGGAAGCCATTGCGTTCCTGCATCAACGGAGCCCGTATTCCGAGGTACGCGAAATATTCGCCCTTATTGTCGACTTGATACCCGGTGAAGACGTCTCCCGCGAGTGCCTGGCCATAAATGATCAATCCCAGCAAGAGAATGGCTAGAACAACGATTACCAGCCGGATACATTCAGTGAGTGCCATTGCTCCTCTCCTTTATCGACGCTTTCCACGCGGAACTGCGCCGCGGTTTTCTGTCCCTGTCGGATGACGCCAACCAGGGACACTTTGAGGGTAATCCCTTCAAAGAATACCAGCGCAGGGCCGCTTACATGAGCGAAATCGTCGTCGATAACAATGGACAATCCCAGGAATGAAATGTCCTTGGTACGACCCGAATAGGAGCGTCCATGGAATTCAATCGTGCATTCCAAGTGCCGCGCGGCCCGCGGGAAGTGTCTCCTGGCCGGTCGCCGTGACTGCCATGCAGACCCAAGTGCGGTCACCAATGACCAGAAACTGTCCCAGATACCCGGCTGCCGTTCCTTACCATCGGTCCACACCGTGGCGGGATTGAACATATGGGCGGTGATGGCCCGCCTGGCGGCTTCATCGAGTTCCACAAAGCCGACACCGATTTCGAAACAAGAGCCGTTCCTCTCCTGTCGCGTCATCAAGCCTTGTATGGCGACCTTGACTCCAGAGGAGCCATGCAAATGCAGCGTCACAAGTCCTGTGGTCAGCAACAACGGGTCTTTTGTTTCTACGCAGGCGCCCTCTTCGTTCAAATCCTTCGTAAAACCCGCCAGTCGGACATTGCCACTGTGAAGCTCGCATGGCATGCGGCGAGGCAATCGGAAACTGTTTCTCCACTGGGGCAGTTCATTCGCAGTGAGGATGGCGAGCGTCAAGAGGAAGAGATTGACTGCGGCCCAGAACAGGCTGACTTCCAGACCAGGGGTCGCACGGTCATTCAGCCAGAGTTGTATGCCCGCAGCCATACCGGCAATCAGCAACCCGAATAAGGTCAGGTGGGGGATCACCGTCACCGCCTCCTGGATGCCGCGCTTTTCGAGCTTCTCGCCCTTAGGTGTGACCACGAAGGCGCGCGACTTGTAAGGCCGGAGCACCGTGGCGATGGTGGCCTTGCTCAAGCTGAAGCACATGGCGGTTTCATAGACGTCCGCCCAAAAAGCGTTTCTCGTGCCGCCAGTCACGGTACGCATCATCACGAGGGAGGCGAAGAAGTAAGAACCGAACAAATGGACGAGTTCACCGACGGTCGCATGGACCGGCGAGATACCAAGCAGGAGCGCCGAGAGAGGCGCGGCCAAGCAAATCACTCTTGGCACGCCGTGAAAGAAATAATAGACGGAGCCCAAATAATCGATGCGCTGCGCAAGCGTGAGCCCTCGGACGGTCATAGGATTGCACTTCAAGAACATTTGAACGCAGCCGATGGCCCACCTCGTACGCTGCTTGAGGTAGCCGCTGAACGTTTCCGGCATGAGTCCAGCGGCGAGCACCTTATTCAAATAGCGCGACTCGTATCCTCTGGCATGAATCAGCATGCTGGTGTGAATATCTTCCGTGATGGTCTCGGTTTGGAATCCACCGATTTCCATAAGCGGCTTGCGCCGGAACAAACCCGAGCTCCCCGCGAAGAACGCACTATTGTGAGCGTCACGACCAGGCTGGAGCGTCCGGAAAAACAAGGCTTGCTCGTTTTTCAGTTCCGTTTCCAAGCGCAAGTTCTTTTGGAAGATATCCGGATTGTAAAAATGATGGGGGGTCTGGACGATGGCGACTCGCTCGTCTTCGAAGAAGCCGACCGTCTCGCGCAAGAAGGACGATGTCGGCACATGATCGGTATCGAAGACTGCGATCAACTCCCCCGACGTGTGAGGAAGGGCATGGTTCAAATTGCCGGCCTTCGCATGATCCCGGCATTCCCGTGCGATGTAATGGCAACCCATTGCGCCAGCGAGATCCCGCACGTCCTGCCGGTGTCCGTCGTCCAACACATACACTTTGTATTTGTCGGTCGGGTATTCTTGACTCGTGCACCCCACCAATGTCCGCCTGAGAATGTCCAGCGGCTCATTGACCACGGTCACCAACAGATCAACGGTCGGATACCGATGGATCGGTGGAGATTGACGCTCCACGGGCCTCCAGGCCTGAAAGGTGAAAAACATGAGCTGGACGAGACCGTAGGCTTCGGCGAGCAGCACCATCGAGCTGATGAGCAGGCCCGCCCAATCGTCGATGTTGAGCGTGTACGCTCCCCGCCACACCAAGTACCTGACATACAAGAGCAGCGTCAGCGCCAAAATGATCTGGCGACCCTTCTTTCTCCAGCTCAGGAGACTGATTGCCGCCAGTACGGCGAGCGAAAGCGGGACGGCCAGTGAAGAGTTGTAGATTTGATCGAGCCAGTTCATCGTCATTCCTCTGGTAATAGTGCTAATCGGTTCCGAATCTGCCATTGCTTGTTCGGGCCGGCACCGCTTTGCTGCGGCGGTCGCTCCTCTGCGGTTTCCATGACTCAGAGAATAGATTGGAAACGCCGGTTCGCCTATACCGAGGACGGAGGGAACCCGCTATACGGGGGAAGTACTTCCTTGGAGGGGCGAGAAAGCCTCACTGAATTCTACTGATGAGGCATTCTAGCCATGGTGCAAAATGGCTCTCAGGGCCGATTATCAAGAAACACTGGATTTTCATGGGCTTCCTGCTATGGTCCAAGGAGAGGTTCAACATTCGGGAGTATGGAGAAGCGAGTGACGCTCTTTCTACGTATTATCCTTGGCCTGGTCCTCATCGCATTCGTGGGAGGTCTGACGATTGCGGGCCAGCCGTTCAAGGCTGCTCAGCCCGAGCCGACCGGTTCAAAAGACGCTGTCGTCGCTACCATTGACGGGCAGTCGGTGACCCTCCGAGAAATTGAAAAAAACGTCGCTCTTCCTCTGTACCTCCTGGAGGTGCAACGTCAGCAACTACTTCAGCAAGCACTCCAGTCGCTCATCGATGAGCGACTGCTCGAAGCGGAAGCCTCTCGAAAAGGCGTGACTCTGCCCCAATTGCTGGAGGAGGCTTCGCAATCGGAATCAATTTCCCGCCTCGCCAATCTCCCGGCTCCGGTGAAACGCCTGAGCCCGGTTGGCCAGCAGGCCGCGCTGGATGGGCCGGAACAGGCCAGGATTCGGCAGGCACTGCTGATCTCTCTCCGGCGTAGCACCGATGTCCACGTCAGCCTCCCGAGCGTGGTCCCTCCGGTGTTTGCCGTCGACACGAATGGTGATCGCCGTATGGGTCCTGACCGCGCTCCGATCACGATCGTCGAGTTTTCGGATTTCCAATGCCCCTATTGCCGACAGGGCGTGAAAATACTGAAAACCCTGAGACAGTTGTACGGTGACAGGATTCGGATCGTGTACCGGGATTATCTCGGGCCCAATCATCCCTATGCGCTGCAGGCGGCCGAGGCGGCTCGCTGCGCCGGCGAACAGGGAAAATTTTGGGAGTATCACGATTTGTTATTCGATCGGCAATCGACGGGAACGGGGTGGGATTTCCGCCTATTGGCAAAGGAACTGGGACTGCAACCGAGTGCGTTTGACAGTTGTCTGCGCTCTGGCCGTTTTCGAGACCAGATTGCCAAAGACTTGCACGAGGGATTGAAGCTGGGCATAACGAGCACGCCAACCTTCTTCATCAATGGCCGTCCTCTCGTCGGGGCCCAGCCATTGTCACGCTTTCAAGCATTGATCGACACGGAGCTTGCACGGCAGCCTTTGTCGTGAGCGGTTCAATTGACTTGTAAGATCCACGCCTCCTGGCCTACCCTGTAGAAGAGGAGGCCGACGATGGATGACGCGAGTCGATTGACCAGAACGAAGGAGCAGTGGGCCAAAGCCCGTCGAGGCGGGGAGGAGCGAGAGGTCTTCTATGAAGGTGACGATCGCCTGCCGCCGGGACAGCATGTCGTTGAAGCTTTTCCCGTTCTGGACCTCGGGCACAAGCCCGAGATCTCCCTCTCCGAGTGGACGCTCACGATCGGCGGCTTCGTGGCAAATCCCGTGACCTGGACCTGGGAGCAATTCCTCGCCCAGCCTCAGTTCAAGGATGTTTCTGATTTTCACTGCGTGACCTCGTGGAGCCGCTTCGACAACGAATGGGAGGGGGTCAGCTTCCGGCAGATCATGTCCGTCGTCAGACCCCTTTCACTCGCCAAATTCGTTCTCTTCAAGTCCTACGACGATTACACCACGAACCTGCCCCTGGAGGCCTGCGACGACGATGACGTGTTGTTGCCTCACAAATGGAACGGCACGCCGCTCGTGAAAGAGCATGGCGGTCCCGTCCGCGTCATTGTCCCGAAACGCTACGCGTGGAAGGGCGCGAAATGGATCAGGGAGATTACGTTCTCAGATAAGGATGAAAAGGGGTTCTGGGAGGTGCGGGGATATTCGAACAGCGCGTTGCCGTGGAAGAACGACCGGTACGCCTGACCGGCTTCTGAAAAAGCCTTTCAGCTTCGTTCTCGCATCCCTCAGAGCCTCAACGTACGGCCCGGGAAGGAGCTGCTCTGGCAGCTCGGGGCGGGTGGGTGAGAAAGTTTACGGTTCGACTCTTCGCTCGCTGCGGCCTTGCTCAAAGCCATTTTGAGAAGCCGCACATACTATTTTCTTGTCCATCCATCAGGACCTTCGACGAAATACCCCGGCTTCGTGTTTTGAATCGCCTTTTCCCCGGCAAGCGCCTCCACGGTGGCAAGCTGGGTCTTGTTCCTGCTGGCAATTTCTTCGTAGGCCTGGCGACGCTTCTGGTTGATCTCGTTGACCACTGCTTGCGCTTCCTGAGAAGACGGATTTACGGCGCCCAAGTAGCCGTTTCGCTTTTCTCCTACCAACCCTCGTGTTTTCGCCTCTTCGAGTGAGAGAGCCAAGGCAACCGCAGGCACTGCCACCCATGCGAAGACCATACAGACCAACCATTTCAGACGCCTGTTCCGCATCGCCCTCCCTGAGCCTTGTTAGAATAATCCGCTATTTTGAGACAGGACTTGATCGAGCTCTTTGTCGACCTTCACACGAATCTCATGGTCGATCTTCACGTTCAAATTGATCGTAATGGGTTTATCAGGAGCTGCGACCTCCACACGCGGTGTGCATCCTGCTCCGCTCAGCGAGAGCAGACTAAGGCCAAACCACATCATGAGCCACGCGCGAGTCCTCATCGGGTCCCCATCATCCATCATGTCGACGGCTTGGTAAATCTGCGACGTACCGAGTCTTCCAGGTCATTGACGAGCCGAAGACTTTTTAACAAGGCCGGGATGTTTTCCTGGACCGTAAGATTGAAATGAATCGGCGGGCTTTTTTTCTGATCAGGGTTCTGTCCTTCCAGCCGTGCCTGCAACTGCAACACCCCGTTTGCACCGTACTCCGCTCCCACTTGTAGCACATTGTAGTGAAAGTTGCTCAAAGCCTGCAGAACAATCTGCATGTTTGCATTGGCCTTGGTGACGGTTTGAGCCGCTTCCGGAGAAGCTGCATAGCGAATGACACCGCCTGGAGGACGCGCCTCAAAATTCCCGTCGGTGACGATCAGCCCTTGAGACGTCACGGTGACGGGAATCGCCCCGTCCAGCATACCAGTCCCGTCCAAGGCTTTTTGTTGTTCGAGGCTCAAGATCTTATGAAGATCGAGCTCCCGAACGAGGACGGTCAGCCCATAGGGTGGGTAGCCAAGATCTGCACGCACACCCTGACTGGTTGCCGTGCCTCCCAGCAGGTCGCAGCGAATGTTTCGCACTTCGACCAATGGGAGTTTTTCATGCAAGTCCCACTCGCCCTCGACGGTCATCGTGAGATTCGTTACTTCGACACCCGTCTGAATGGAGGCGATGGCGACCTCGGCCGGCCGCGACACCGCAAGCCGCTCGAGTCCCTCAGCCGTAACCTTGAGTGCGGTCGTGATGCCCCTGAAGACGACGTCTTTGTATTGTCCGCCAAGACGTTCCACGACAATGTCAGCCGACCCTCCTTGCATGTTGACCTGCTGCGAGGCAGAGATGGTCCAGCGCCAATCGAAGGTTCCGGATATACTACCCTCCGTGACGTCGATCGCAGAGGTCCAGGGAGACCAGAGCTGTCCGAGCCGAAGGGTAGCCCGATTGAAAGTTACCCGTTCGAGCGTGCCATGGCCAGCGCCGTGCCCTGTGGACCACTCATGTTCGAGCTGTGCGCTCAGCTTCACAGCCTGATCCCGTCCCCGCGTCTGGATATCCGCCCTAAAGACTTCCGGAGTACCCTCCAGGCGTGCTGTCAGGTCGAAAGGCGCGCTTCGCGCGCCGGCATGCTCCAGCGCCACGCCTTCAAGGGTCGCCGCCATCAGCGCATGGTACGACTTGGCTGAGCCATCGATCCGTTCGATCTTGAGCGCTGCTCGATCAATGATCAGATGGTCTTTGCCGGCTTGAATACGAGGCGACCGCCACGACCAACTGGCCGGTTCCGACGACCACCGCTTGGCCGAGAGATCGATGTCATAATGGAGCGGCTCCTCAAGCCGAAAGGCGCCTTCGCTGATCTTCAAGACTCCTGAGTTGAATTCTGAAAAGGTCGCCATGGAGGATGCATTGATCGTTCCTCGAATGGCGGTGCCCGTCCACGTGACCCCACCCCGCAACTCTCCCGTGATCTGTTTGACGTTCAACCGTTGATGCCACGACGAAGGCAGATTGCCTTTCACGAGCACATGGGCCTCGGCATGATCGATGGCGAGCCCGTGGCCGACGACCTGGGTCACGACACAGTCTGCATAGACCGGCCCCTGTTGCGAACCATAGGAGAGCTGCAGTGGTCCCGACGCGGTGAATCGAGGCGGCGATTCACTCCAAAACAATTCACCGGTGTTGTCTTGCCCGTTGGAGATTCGCACCGGCTGTGGTCCGTATTGTCCCAGGAGACTCAACGGCTCGATGCTTTTGAAGGCGGCACCGCTGGCTGTTGCCGTCGCCGACGCCCCGGCTGTCAATGTCCAATGAATCAATCGGGCATTTCCTGAAAGCGTCCCGGTTGTCTTCACCGCGAGATCTTTCCCATATCCCTTGAGCTCCGGAAGCATGGCCGACACTTGAACGGTGGCTTGGAGCTCCGTTCCCGGGTCGTTGAGCAGCGCCGTGACAGGGACTCCGAAAGCCGCCGTGCCCACCCAGTGAACAGTCACGTTCCCGTCGACTCGTTGCCATTCCTGTCCGATCGGAACGATAAGGGCGAGAAAAGGAGCGAACTCCCGCACATTCACTTCCAAAATTCCTTCGATGTGCACTTGCGCCTCTTTCGGCACCGCCTGAGACCGCCACACGACGAACGGTGATGCATTGGGCTGAGCGGCTCGCAACTGCAACGACATGTCAGCCGGTGATTGGCCGGTGACTCGAAGCTCATAGGGAATCGTATCGGTGCCTTGAAGCAACATCTCGGCCACGAGGGCTTCGCGATCGTGTTTGATCGTTCCCGTCATGACCACGGTACGAAGAGGCCCCGTCGCCTGTTCGCGGAACAGCGACACTTCTTCGAGCCTCACTTCGTCCCAAGGGAAAAACGGCAACCGCTGAACCACGTCACCGGCCGTCAAGGCATTGAGCAGAGATTCCGGCGCATCCTGAATGGACTTTGCTTCAGTCTCATCGTCACCTGATCGAGCCGACGTGGTGAGGATTTCAATGGAGAGCTGCCCCAGCGTCAGCCGATCGACACGACCAGACAGTAATCCGAGCAGCGTGTACTCGGCTTGGGCATTCGACAGCGAGACGGCGACGGTTTCTCCCATGAGTCGCCTCACGAGCGCCATTCGGGGCACCGTCATCGTCCGCAAGCCGGGACGACCAAGGCTCACCACGACCTTCTCATATCCCTGGTGCTCGAGCCACCACTCCAGAACGACCGAAGCGACCAATGGAAGCGCGATCCATGCCGCAACGAGCGCCAGCAGCAACACCACCATCAATCGCATTGAACGCAATGCGTCGTTCATGATCTATGACCGGATCGTCTCGATATGAAAGTTGTGGTTTGGAAGAACGGGCTACGCATTGGTTTCACGACCGTTTCTGGGTAAGATGCCCGGCGATGGCACACGAGGCGAACGTCATTGAGCAGATCGACTGCTGGCCGATTGACATTCCCTTGAACGATCCGTTCGTCGTGGCCACGGGATCTCGTACCATCGCAGAAAACCTGTTCATACGGATGACGTTGTCCGATGGCACGCGAGGGTACGGTGAAGCCGCCCCGTTCCCTGAAGTCGGCGGGGAGACACGCGCCGCGAGTCTTGCTGCCGTGAACCAGCTTGGCCGCACCATGCTGGGCTATCCGACCGATCAATTCAAGGACATTGCGAAGCGACTTCAAGAGCAGGCACCCGGCCAGCCCGCAGCGCGCTGTGCGCTGGAAACGGCAATCATCGATGCCCATTGCCGCGCGCATCAGCTGCCCCTGTGGGCGTTCTGGGGAGGCGCCGATGTGCGCGAGCATGAAACCGACATCACGATCCCTATTGAAACACTTGAGAAGACCTTAGCGCTAGCACGAGGGTGGCATGCCCGAGGGTTCCGTCTCTTTAAAATGAAGGTGGGCACGGATGTCGATAATGATGTGCGGCGGCTGGAGACAGTTCACCGCGAACTGCCGGGTGTCTCGTTCATCGGCGACGGCAATCAAGGCTTTTCCCGTCAAGGATGTCTGACGTTCGCCCGAGGCGTCGCCGGCTTCGGGGGCAGGCTTGTCCTACTTGAGCAACCGCTCGTGCGCGAAGACTTGGACGGACTGGCCGCCATCCGGCGTGAGACCGGCATCCCCGTCGCCGCGGACGAATCAGTCCGATCACTGGGCGATGCGCAGCAGGTGGTGGCACACAGTGCCGCTGACTACGTCAATATCAAGATCATGAAGACGGGGGTCATGGAGGCGCACGAGATTGCCGGTTTCACTCTTGCCTCCGGCCTCAAGTTGATGATCGGCGGTATGGTCGAAACAAGACTTGCGATGGGTTGTTCATTCAGCCTCGTCTTGGGCATGAAGGGATTTCAGATCCTGGATTTGGATACGCCTTTACTGCTCCGCACTGATCCGGTGATGGGCGGCTATCACTATCAAGGGCCATACCTGCTGCCGTGGCGCGAGCCGGGGTTGGGCATGACCGTGAGCCCGCCGGAACAGAGAATGACCATGACTCGTTGAGTGGAATCGAAACCAGCTAGACTCCCCCTTCTTCACATTTCTTGCAGTTCAAGAGGTCACCCAGATGTTGCTCGCGGCCGACGACCGTCAAAACCCACGGCCGGCTGGTCATTGGCGGCTGATGACGAACATGTTGGCCGTGGCCGCAGGCCAAGTCGGCCACCCAATCTCCGTGCTCATCCTGGTGGTATCCGGTGATCGGCTGTTTCATGAATCCATCGTACACGACGGCGGGTGCGTTACAAAGGCTGGAACGGCCGTTCAGGCCGCACCTCGGCAGGAAGAAATTGCCAACGCCCTGAACCATCAGTATCAAACGATCCGACGAACAGCAGTCCCCCCTCAAGCGCTCGGAACTCCAGAAGATCGATTCGACAACTGGTGATGTCGACGCGACGCACATCGTACTGACCCACGACATACAGCCGGTCCATCGATCCTCGGTACACGTTGCGACGGCTGACCCCGCCCGTATCGGGAAAGAGGTCGCTCGCAGCCGAACAGCCGCTGGGAGTGCTGAGAGTGAGTTTGAGGTTGAAGCGGGCCAGGAACGGATGTGTCGCCACTCGTGTCACGGTGAGCCGCAACCCCGCCGGCCCGATCTCGGCTACGGCCACGACGGGCACGTCGCTGTTGCAGGCATAACACATCGACACGCAGGGCGGCCAGCGCAGCGGCCTGCCATCGAGCGATCATTTGTCAGCGGGAATCTTAGGAGCTGCTCCGATGGCATCGAGGCCCGCTTGCGCACAGGCGTCGTCAAGATGCGCCCCCGGTGCACCACCCACCCCGATGCCGCCCACCACTTCGCCGCCGATTTCAATCGGCAGGCCGCCGCCGAGGATCAACACCTCCGAATTCATATCCCTCAGCGCCTCCAGCGTGGGCACTTTTGCGACCAATTCGGCCAATTCGGTCGTCGGACGCCGCAGGCTCGCTGTCGTATAGGCCTTCTTTCGACTGCTTTCGACGGTGTGAGAGCCTGCACCATCCGCCCGTCCCATGGCACGGAGCACCCCGGCTCGGTCGACGACGGACACACTGACGCGATATCCATCCTTCTTACAAGCATCCATTGCCGCTTGAACCGCCTTCGTAGCCATCGTCAGGGGCAAGACGGCTTCCCTTGGCAAATCATCTGCCCAGAGGGGCGGCGCGATGGAAAGCATCGCGGCCAATACGATTACGCTTGTTTGAGCGGTTCCGAACGGTTTGAAACACATCATGCGGGACTCTCCTCCGTGACGGGTGACGACAAATGTGCCGCGAGACTACGAAGCGTGGAAAGAACTGTCAAGAGGAGAGACGGAGATCTGCGCAGGAAAGAGAGTGGGAAAGAAGCACTAACTCCACACGACGCGCTCTTGATTCAAGAGATAGTCGATGACCTCGATGCTATCGCGCATCTGGGTCTGTGCCCGCTCAGACATGGGAATCACGGCGCCGCAGATTTTCCCCGGCTCGATGTCATCCAGGGAAGGGATGCCTTCGGGGCCGCGTTTTTCCAGCTCTTGTCTGTAGCTTGCCACGCTTCAACCCTCCTTATGACGAATACAGCAATTCTTGCGCCAGGAGTTCTGTCCGCGGTGCTCAGCGGGTGTATTGATAGCTTAGCACATGAATGGACGACGACCGGCATCGCCATAGAACGTATTGAAAACTAAGAAGTATTACTGGAAATTGAGCGGAGGAAGCGCCCCGAGAAACGGGAAGGAGCCGACTTTGACCAGCGGAGTGTCCGATCGAAGACGGAAGTCATCTTTGGCCGGATCGACAAAAAATGGGTCTCCGGTAATATCCGACTGGGCCTTGAGCTCGGGGGCCGGCTGATTGGGATTGCCCACCCGAAGATAGTCTGCGTCGGTGTTGTAAAAGGCGTTATATGACGTTGCAGCACGGCTTGAGGCGGCGACGAGAAAACCCACCTTGTTGAGGCCGACCACGTTGCCGCTCACATCGCTTTGAGACTGACCAAGGAAGGCCGCCCCGCCGCCATTTTTCACCAACGTATTGCTGACAAGCACGGCCTTCGCCCGATCGTTCACCACCACGGCCTCGAACAAACTTCTGGTGATGACATTGCGTTCCACTCGTACGTTCGATTTGCCGGCCACGTTCACGCCGTGATCGTTGTCATGGATGAAATTGCCGATCAGGACGGCTTGGGAATCGGCAAACTGCACGCCCGTTGTCTCGCTGCCACCGATCGTGCAGTCCTCGATGCGGGCATCTTCGACTTGTTGGCTGAACAACATGCCGTTGACGGTCAGTCGCCTGAGCAGCACGCCACGGCCGTTGAACAATCCGACCGCATGCCCGCCGTGCTCATTGATGGTCATATCACTGATTTCGATGTTGCTTGCCCCGTAGGGCCATTTCCCGACATGCAGGACTCCGACCAAATCCTCCCTGCCGACCAAAATGACCTTGTCTTGTCCGGCACCGAGGAGTCTCACGTGATCTTTGCTGTGAATGGTGACGTCCTGCTCGTACCGTCCGGGCTTGAGAAACACCGTATCGCCCTTGCCGGCCGCATCGACGGCCTCCTGGATCGAGGTAAAATCGCCGCTGCCATCCAAGGCCACCACGATGGTTTTGGGCGCTGGCGGAGGCCCGCCGTGCACGGATAAATCCAGGCCGGCCAGGAGAAGAGAGAGGCCGACAGACAACGTGATTCTTGTTCGCATGCTGCCGACGTTCTTACAGGCGCATCCCGCCGGAAGTCAATCGCCAGAGACATTTGTGAGATGCTTCGTGCTATTCTTCGGCACATGATCGTGGTGGGCCTGACCGGCGGAATCGCGACGGGCAAGAGCACGGTCGCGCAGATGTTCAAATGCTGTGGCGCAGTCATCATCAATGCCGACCAGCTTGCTCGTGACGTCGTGCGCCGGGGAAAGCCGGCGTGGCGGGAAATCGTGAAGGAGTTTGGCAAGACGGTACTGAGCGCTAACGGAGCGATCAACCGTCATATGCTCGGAACCGTGGTCTTTCACAACCGCCGAAAGCTCCGCAGGCTCGAAGCCATCATCCACCCTCGCGTCGCGCGGGAGCAGCAGCGGCTCATCCGCCGGATTGCGAAGCGCCGTCCGAATGCCGTGGTCGTGTACGAAGTGCCGCTCTTGTTCGAATCCGGCGCCGATCAGCGCGTGGACACAATCGTCGTCGTCACTGCCGATCGCGAAACACAAATCGCCCGTTTGAAGCGGCGCAACGGCTTGACGAGAGCAGAGGCGCTCCGACGCATCAACCACCAAATGGCGCTCGACCGAAAGATCCGTCGCGCAGACGTGGTGTTGAACGGGACTGGCGACAAGCCATTGGTGCGCCGGCAGGTGCGCCGTTTGATGCAACACTTTCGTCGTGCCGACGGTCACCTGTAATCGACGTCTTCCCTGTGCTAGATTGAGACACTATGCGCAACGTGGTCATTATCGGCTCGGGACCGGCGGGTCTCACCGCCGCAGTTTATGCGGCACGCGCCAACCTAGCGCCTCTCCTGATCGAAGGGTGGCAATCGGGGGGCCAGCTCACCACGACGACCGAAGTGGAGAATTTTCCCGGATTCGCGAAAGGCATCATGGGTCCGGACCTCATGAAGGAGATGCGGGCGCAGGCCGAGCGGTTTGGAACGGAATTTCTCACGGGCGACGTCAGCGCCGTGGAATTGCGCCAGCATCCGTTGACCGTCACGATCGACCATGAGCGGACGATCCAGACGAGGACCGTCATCATTGCCACCGGCGCGTCGGCGATCCAGATTGGCCTGAAGAACGAAGCACGGTTGACGGGTCATGGCGTCTCCACCTGCGCCACCTGCGATGGATTTTTCTTTCGTGGCAAGGAATTGGTGGTCGTCGGAGGGGGAGACAGCGCGATGGAAGAAGCCAATTTTCTGACCAAATTCGCCACAAGGGTGTTTGTCGTGCACCGCCGCGACAAGTTACGGGCCTCGAAAATCATGCAGGACCGGGCGTTCAAGAACGACCGGATTTCCTTCATCTGGAATACCGTGGTCGAGGACATTCTCGGCGACGACGTGGTCACGGGTGTGCGGCTCAAGAACGTCGTCACGGACACGACCACCACGCTCCCCTGCTCCGGTGTCTTCATCGCGATCGGGCATCGTCCGAACACGGCGCTCTTCACCGGCCAACTGGCCATGGATGCAAAAGGATATCTGGTGACCAAACAGGGAACGGCCACCAGTGTGCCCGGTGTGTTCGCGGCGGGAGATGTGCAGGACTCGACCTATCGCCAGGCAGTCACGGCCGCCGGAACCGGCTGCATGGCGGCGATCGACGCAGAGCGCTACTTGGAGCTCACAGGGCACAGTTGAGGAGGCGCCGGCCGCCTAAACCGATGCGCTGCGCGATAGTTCATTATCATGAACTGGCACTGAAAGGCCGAAATCGGGATTTCTTTGAGCGACAACTCATCGCCAACATCCGCATGGCCGTGCAGGATCTTGGAGTGACGCGCATCGAGAGTCTTCGTGGCAGACTTCGTGTCGTCCTTCCGGAACAAGTCAGCGATCGGATGGTCAGAGAACGCTTATCGACTGTTTTCGGTATTGCCAATTTTTCCCTCGCCCGTACCGTCCCGCTGAATCTGCAGAACCCTGACCTGGACGACCTGATGCGTGGCATCGGTGCGGCCGTCGATCAGCGCACTTTCGACACGTTCCGGGTCACCGCCAAGCGGGCCGACAAGCGCCTGGCGCTGACGTCGATGGACGTCGAGAAGGCCATAGGCAAATATATCTGCGATCGCACTGGCAAGCCCGTCAACTTGAGTGCGCCGGATCTGACGATTTTCATCGAACTGCTTGCCAAACATGCCTATTACTATTTGGATAAATTTCAGGGACCTGGCGGTATGCCGGTGGGCGTCAGTGGAGCGGTGGCCTGTTTGATTTCAGGCGGCATCGATTCGCCGGTCGCGGCCTACCGCATGATGAAACGGGGCTGTAACGCCGTCTTCGTGCATTTTTCAGGCCGTCCGCTCGTGAGCCGGGCATCCGAAGAGAAGGTCCACGAGTTGGTGCAAATCCTGACGGCGCATCAGTTCCGCTCCAAGCTGATCGTGGTGCCTTTTGGCGAGATCCAGCGTGAGGTCGTGGCTCAAGCGCCAGCGCCGTATCGGGTGGTGCTGTATCGCCGGCTCATGGTCCGCATCGCCGGCGAATTAGCCCTGGCTGACCGCTGCTGGGCGCTGGTCACAGGGGACAGTCTGGGACAGGTAGCCTCACAAACGCCGGAAAATCTCTCGGTCATCGAAGAGGCCGCAGAATTGCCCCTGCTCCGCCCCCTGATTGGCATGGACAAGCTTGAAATCACCAACCAGGCGCAGCGCATCGGTACATTTGCGACCTCCATCGAGCCCGACCAGGATTGTTGTTCGCTCTTCGTTCCCCCGCACCCCAGCACAAGGACCCGCCTCGACGATGTCCGCCGAATCGAGCGCGGGTTCGATATCGGAACCCTCGTCAAACAGGGATTGGACAAGGCCGAGGTGTCGGAGTTCACTTTCCCGGCCTAGACGCACGAACACGCGCCTTTTCCTTCACGATGCGAAAGTGTGCTTCAAGCTCGCGCTTGGTCGCCAAGGCCACGAGCCAGTCCGGAACGAACGTGTCGATGGCGACGCTCAGCGTAAAATCGGCGGACGTTTCCTTGCCCCCATTCACCGACGAAAGTCCCCACACGCGGTGATACCGCTTGAAATCACCCCCGACAAGATCAGTGACGATCCGCTGGTCCGCCGTTGTCCGTGATTCAGTCACCAGCCGCCGTTCACCGGGCAACAGCGCGTGCTCGATGCGCAAATCTGTCGTCACGACGTCCTGTCGAATCTGCACATCGACGACCCGCATTCGCACTTCGAAGAGATCGGGCCAATGAGGGAAATCGGTCAAGAGCGAGTAAATGATGTCAGAGCTGGCCGGAAACAGGACGCGAGCGGTCGCAATCACTCCGCCGGCCGGGTCTGCATGAACATCGAGAAATTCCTGAGGGAGTTCACTCCCGAGTACGGGAGCCCAGCAAACAAGAGTCCAGAGGATGATAATGAGCAGCCGGCGACCTGCCCCTTTCATGTTTATCCAACGATCGCATCAAGCAGCCGCTGATGAATCTTCCGCACCCGTTCCAGCTGTCCTTTCGCAGCAAACCGCTCGTAGAATCCCTCCGCACGGAATTCTTTCGCAAGCGCCGCCCAGGGCTTCACGATTTCCGCAAAGGGCGCATGGGAGCGCTGCGAGTCCCAGTCGGCCATCAGTTTGCGGTCGACGATGAGATCATCCAACACTCGGATCAACGCCTTGAGTGTGACATCCCGCGTGAACATGTAGCGCTCGTTGTTCCCCCAGACTTCCCCCATCACTTCTTTGACGCCCTTCAAATAGTCCCGGACAAGTGCGTAACAACGGTCGGCCTTCATGCCGAGGTGGGACTCAATCCAACGCTTGTGAGCCGTCACCACTTTGAGCAGCTCGTTGAAGACCTCGGATTGCAGGATCCACTTTTCCTGCTTGCTTCGACCGCCCAGCCGGTTGATCTTGTACTGGAGCGGCGAATCATCTTCGGCATAGAGCAGGTTCACGACTTTCGCAGAAAACTTCTTCTCCGGCGTTTCCCAGGACACCTTCTCGTAGAGATCGACGAGGTGCGAGCGGTTGATCCGCGTATGCGTGCTGTTGATGATGACGAACATTTCCGTCGCGAAATCGCCGCTGCGGCCGTCGAACAATACGCAGGGCACTTCGACGTTGGCAATCTGGTCGGGGTGTTTGGCACGGAAAAAATGCAGCCCGGCAAGCCGGTGCTGGCCGTCGATGACCAGATATTTGCCTTTGGGCTCGCTCAGATGGCCGATGGATTCCGACTCTCCCGACCGCTGGAAACGAAGCGTCTCGTCCGTGAAAATCAGCACGGTCCCAGGAATCATCGGCTGAGCCACGACGGTTTCATAAAAATTGACGATCTGTTTGACCTTCTGCCGGTTCAGCTGACGCTGAAACCCTTTTTCGCTCCGCTCGATTCCGGCGATGAATCGCCCGACGTCGTCGTGCTCCGGGATCTTCCCCTGCGCGATCTCTTCACCTTCGAAAAAATAGCGGCTCGTAAAGCGCACTTTCTCCAGGAGATCCACCGCATTGTAGGCGATGAAATAGAACGTACCTTCTTTCTGACGGATACGCGTCGCAAGCATGGGTGTCCTCCCTAGATATTGCCCCGCGGTCCCTACCCTCGGCCCTCGCTCTCCAAGATTCTACGCAGTCATGCAGATAGCCGCAAGCGAGGAGACTGTGCTACGATTTCGGCATGCGTACGGCTGATGTCTTATCCCTCCTCGGCGGTATGTTCCTCTTCGGCTTTATCGGGGTTGCCCTGCCTGATGCCGACGCCCAGGTCCCTTCGGAGTTTCCCGCCACCACCGAACAGGCCTGCAGCTTTGGCATGGCCAAGGGGGAACCCTCCCATATGTGTCAGGTTCCCATTCCCGCCGGGTGCCTGGTTGCTCACGCACCAGGCACGAATAAGCCCTGGACAACGATTTCCAAGGGCGGCAAGACCTCGTGTCGCTTCGACGAAAAACAGACCGATTGGAAAACCAAAATTACCGGCACATGCGGCCGCTGCGGCACGGCTCAGTGCTCTGTTCAGTTTATAGTCCGATTCGACTGCAATCCCCACTGATTCAGTTCTCCATGCATCGTATGTAATCCGTATGCCATCCACGCAACCGCTGTTCGCCATGTCGCTGCAAGAGACCATTAAACAAGAGGCTCGGTCGCTCGGCTTTACCGCTGTGGGAATTGCGGCTGTCAGCTCTGAGACATCGGAGGATGGCCTGTTCGATCGGTTACAAGAATGGCTTCGGCGGGGGTTCCACGGCACAATGGCGTGGATGGCGCGGGACCCGGCCAGGCGCGCGGACCCGCGCATCGTCCTCCCCGGGTGTCGCTCCATCATCGTCGTGGGAATGAATTACGACACCGGTCACCGCGCTATCGAAGGCCAGGGATACGGTCGTATCGCCCGATACGCCTGGGCCGAGGATTACC
>DATEEH010000059.1:0-43584 GCA_035281245.1 Nitrospira sp. | reverse complement strand
ACGAAAAGCAACGGCGGCAGTTTGACTTGCAGAGAAACGCTTTGTTAGTATCCGCGCGCGGGGTGGAGCAGCCTGGTAGCTCGTTGGGCTCATAACCCAAAGGTCAGAGGTTCAAATCCTCTCCCCGCAACCAATCTCTCTTCCCTCTTCTTCAACAGCTTACAATCGATTCCCTGGCAGCGGGGTCAAGAATCTCGATTCCGGCGCGCAAGCCCTCGGGGTAATGATGCGTAGCGCATCATAGAATTTTACGGGAAGCTTCCCACCAGCCGGCTGGTTTCTTCCGGTGCCTCGAGTGGGACGAAGTGGCCGATGCCGGGAATGATTTCCACTCGGGTGCCGGGAACACACTCCTTCAACAGCTCGAGCCACGGCGACGTATCGCCCATGCGCATGGTGACGCGCTTGCGCTCAGCGTTCGTCGTCGTGCTTTGAATGGCGAGCAGCGGTGCGCGGACCTGGGCCAGCACACCTTCCAGCTCGGCAGCGTCCCAGCGCACAATATCGAGGAAGAGCGCGCGGCCGAAATCCGCCGGCAGACGGCTGGCCCGCGCCAGCACCTCGTCCTTCTGCGGTAGTGGCCGGAAAAACATCGCCTCAAAGAATGCAGAAATGAACGCCGGGTAGCCGACCGCGTCGATCTCCTTTCTCACTTTTTCCTGCGCCAGGGCCGGATCGCCCCGGCCAATACAGCTGCCGTCGACGAGCACGATGCCTGCCACCCTGTCTGGCTGCAGTGCCGCCGCCTGCAACGCCACACGACAGCCCATGCTGTGGCCAATGATTACCGATGGCCGTTCGAGCAGCCCCGCCACCTCACGGCCAAAGTTCGCAATGCGGGCTTCCTTGAGACTGCCTGGACTGCGGCCATGACCGGGAAGATCGCAAGCGATGACTTCATGCCGACCTTCCAGCGCCTTGCGCTGTGCCTCCCAGTCCTCATGAGAACAGCCGAAGCCGTGGACGAAGACGAGCGGCAGAGTACCTGCTCCCGTGCGTTTGCTGTACATCACTTGAGATACTTAACAGAGATCCCTACCGCCGCAAGGCGGTGGGCTTGCTGCGCGTGGCGTTCGTATAGGACATGATCGTTTTATCAGCTGCGGACGCCATTTAGCCATATGCTTTTTTGTTGAATGGTTGGCGATGCTGGCGGAGTCGATTTAAGGCATCCCTCGCTTGCGGATGGTCAGGTTTGAGCATAATGGTCTTGATAAACTCTTGCTCCGCTTTGTTCAGTTCCTCGCTATTGCCTTCATCGTGAGCGAAGCGCAGGTACACCACTCCTAAGCCATAATGCGCATCTGGGTTCATCGGTTCGTGCAGCAGCGCTTCCGTGAAGTAGGTTTTCGCCTCTTCCGGTCGCTTTTCCTTCCACAGCAGGTCAGCTGCTTTCTTATAATACGCATAGCTGAGGATATGATGACCCATACCGAAATCCATCAATGCGAGGGCCTGCTTTCCCTGCTCGATCCCCTCCTCATAACGACCGTGCGCTGTGAGAAATTGGCTGTAGCTGCTCTTGTCCCACGGCGAAGGCGGCACCATCTGTGTCAGAGCGAGGTGTTCTTGCTCGGCCAAATCGTCTCGCTTTTGCTTGGTATATATCCACGCAAGCAATACATGTGCATTGTGGATCAGTTTTCTTTCGTCTGTGCCTTGCAGAATCACTTTGGCACGCCGTTCCACTTCCTGAAAGTCGCCTTCGCGTTTCGCGATTTCAGCGTACGCGAGATCGACACGTGGAGAACCAGGGGCGAGCTTCGCTGCGAGTCCCGCCATCCTTTTCGCTTCTTCAATGTTTTTCTCATACAGAGACAGATACACGCTGTAGTAGTAGATATCAAAGAACGTTGGATCTGAGCGCATGGCCTCTGAAAAAAACGCACGCGCTTTCTTGAGTGCTTCCGGGTGGAAATTATCGCCGCTGATGTAGCCGTTCTTATAGGTGAGTCGCCCCATTGCAACGAAGGTAAGCACTCCTTGGGGATTGATGGCTACCAGTTCTCCAAGGAGCGTTGCAGCTTTGTGCAGTCCCTCTGGATCTGCCGGATATTCGTTTATATGTTCCTGGACTGCACTGTACAGGCCATACTCCTCGACTTGCCCAGCTTGAGCGTCGAGAACTGATCCCAGGCCGAGAAAGCATAGGACGAGAATTGCGGCCAATTTCATGATTGTTCCTTTCGTGACACCCGCCCGACGGCTACGACTGTAACGTCCTGCCTGCGCGCGATTGAATCCTACGAATGGGTGGAACGACGATACTGGTGCGGCTTTCAAACCGCATGCATTCGAAGCGATCCTCTTAGCCGCTTGCCCAGATGGGCCGTAGGTTCGAAGAGGACGACGATTGGGGCCAGGGCTGTGGCCGGTCCCTGATCACTATGCCGAGCGGTATATCGAAGGCTCAAGTCTGGCGCATATCCGTAAAATGAGCATCGGACAAATGTGCATCAGTGTATCGGGCCAACTGGGCGCGTACATGTTGTGATATTGACCGAAACACGTTGATAAGCGGGCGGCTTTCTCTCAATGCCCCTGCAACGAATCTGCCGAGTTCTTGACCCGATCCTATGGTGATAGGCCCCGAATTGTAGTTCTTCGAATAGGTAATTGCCGATGCGCCCAAACTAGACAAGCGTTCCAATAAGCGCAGTGCATCCGGTCGTTCCATCTCAGATATTTCAAGACCAACCTGTCCGTTGTCACACCATCTCACCGTAGCGCTCTGAACATCTACGTAGGTGTTGTCCGGAAGCACGAGGCGGGCATAGATCTCTACGCCCGGTGCAATTTCTCGGTTCGTGATAACGCAGAAGCCGCCTGCCGACACATCAAGCGTCACACCTTCACCGGCGTATTCGGGATATGCAAACTGAACCTTGTAGTGCACCGACCATCGCTCTGCCAAACGGGAATTGAGCGCATGGCGCGAATATGGTGGATTCATCGATCCTCCTTCCGGTTTCGTAGGCCGGCTTCGATGAATGTTGGTCTTAGCAATCGTTATCTTGCTGCTCGATCCCCTCGGATCACTGAGAGGGAGCAGATCATGTCGTCTCCTTGTTTCTGACTGGTCGAACATACAATTTCTCATCCTGCCATGTTTTCTTGATCTCAGATGCGCGGATAGCTTCTTCATGAGTTAATGCCGGTGTGCAGTAATCCTCGCCTCGGCACACGGTATAAGGGTGTGCGGTACAGCCCGCCGTCAGAAGCAGCAGTGCAACGGAAATGTATTTCACGATGGCCTCCTTTCTCACGCTCTGACTTTAGCCACAGAACAAGAGCGTACCGTGCTTTCTAAGCTCTGAATATCCTGCTTTGGGATTGTAAGCTTCCACGTAGTTTTGAGCCTACACGGGTCTCAATAAATGTGTGCAGCCACGTGGAATTAGAGATTTATTTGGGAAGAATGATTCGGTGGCAACATGATGGCATGTGCTGATACACGTGCCATTCATCCTCTGCTAACCGCTCGCACGCCTGGTACGTGCCTCGATGTCAAAAAACGGGACTATCATTACAACTCTCGTCCACAGCTCACGACTACCTGCTTGAATCTTCCTTTGTTCTCCAGGGCAACGGACTTGCTTTCCTTCCCTTCATGGAGGCCGTTGATGGCAAGATTTCGAGAGAATTGCTGCTCAGCAATTCAAGATGGAAAACCGCTGAAGATCCTGCTTCGGCTACATCTTCGATTGCTTTGTTTATCGCCATACGACGCTCTAGAAAGAGAAGCATGGTTTGATGAGGCGCAAGGCCTCCTGGCATTGGCGAATAGTGCCTCACAGCAAGCAGAATGGGTCTCCTTGTTGGCATGGGCCTATAAGAAACACGTTGGACAAGGCATTCCCATCTGCATGATTATGGGGAGGCTTCTCATCGGATCGGACGATAAGACGCTCGCAGCGCGTTAGTCGTCAGTTTCTTGTTCATTCTCTTCCTCGTCAAACCTCAAGGCCTAGGTACAATTTCTTTCACCCCAAGGGCAGAGCCTAGTGCGGGTTTTCTAGAGAAGATTAGGAATATGGGAGCTAGTGTTCGGGCATCCCATAGGCGCAGTCCAGTTCAGCTGTTCCCGCGCAAAAGCAAGCAAAGCCCGAAGCTCATTGTCCAGACATCGTCACTGGCGCAAATGCGCCCGAATCAGGCGTCCGGGGTCGCTCTGCGTACCGGCGGGACTACATCTCGCATGAGGACACACCACAAAGTGCTCCCCCAACACGAACGGCTTAGTGGTCACAACGCGTTGCCAAGCCTCCGCGTGGGTCTGCTCGGTGCTGGCGGCATCGCCACGACACATGCGATGACGGTAAAGTCGCTGCCCGGTGTCGAGCTCATCGGCGTCGCCGACGTCGACGGCAACAAGGCGCGTCGGCTCGCCGAGCGCTTCGGCGTTGGCGGCTCGTACACGTCGCTGGCCGAGATGATCGCCGGCGCCCGGCCTGATGTCGTGCACATCTTGCTTCCGCCCGATATGCATGCGCGTCCGGCCATCGAGGCGATGGCGGCTGGCGCCGACGTCTTCGTGGAAAAGCCGTTGTGCGTGTCCGAGGAGGAGTGCCGCGCTGTCGAGGAGTCGGCACACCGGTTCGGGCGCATCGTAGGGGTCAACCACAATGTCACGTTCGACCCCACATTTCTCCGGCTCGTCGAGGTCATCCGCTCGCGTCGCATCGGCAAGGTGCAACATGTCGCCGTCTACTGGAGCGTGCCCTTCGGCGACGTCTTCGGCGCGCCGCTCTTCGCGCGCCACGGCGCGGGCGCGGTCATGCTCGAGACGGGGCCGCATCCGTTGTCCCTGTTGGTGCGGCTCATCGGCGAGGTGCGCACGGCCGCCGCGCTTGTCACCGAAGAGTTGCGCACCGCGCCAGATACCTGGCAGCTGGCGTTCGCCTGCGAGCGCGGCACCGGCCAGTGCTTCATCGGTATCGCGCGTTCGTTCACCGAGATTCGGGTTCGCGTGATCGGCGAGGACGGCGTGGCCGAGGCCGATCTGCGGCTCGGCAACGTCACACTGGTGGAGAACACGCGATCCTCGCCGCTCTTTTTCAAGCTGGCCGACACGCTGACCTTGGCGCGCTCGCTTGCCTCATCTGCCGCGCGAGGCTTCGCGGAGCGCGTACGACGCATCCCCGGCGGCGGTGCCACCGACGACTTTGGGCCGATGATGCGCGGCAGCATCGGTGCCTTCTACGAGGCGCTGCGCGCAGGACAGCAGCCGAAGGTGTCGCTGCGCGAGGGCCTGGCCGTCACCCGCAGCTGCTTGCGCGCCATCGAGGCTGCGAACGTGTCGAGGACTCGCAATGGAGCGACGGCGATGGCGACAGAGGAGACCACGTGGCAAACCCAGACTGCGTCCTCGTAATCGGCGGCAGCGGCTTCATCGGCCGTGTCCTGGTTGCGCAGCTCCTCGAGCGGGGCTGCGAGGTGCACATCATGTCGCGCCAGAAGCGGCGAGGCGACGGCGTCACCTGGCATGAGGGCGATGTGACCGATCGCCAGTCGG
Source organism: Nitrospira sp. (assembly GCA_035281245.1). Classification (GTDB taxonomy): domain Bacteria; phylum Nitrospirota; class Nitrospiria; order Nitrospirales; family Nitrospiraceae; genus Nitrospira_C. Next base: position 38,069 of record DATEEH010000059.1, on the reverse strand, counting down.
TCGCCGCCGCCTGCGACGGTGTCGACGTGGTCTACGATCTGTCGATGGCGTTCGGCGAGAGGTGGGACGACTATTTAAAATCGTTCGTGCAGGGCGCCGAGAACGTCGCCGCGGTCGTGCTCGAGCGCGGCATCCGCCGGCTCGTCTACACCAGCACCATCGCGGGGCTGCACCTGGCGCGTCTCGGCAGCATCACCGAGGGGGATGGGCATGACCCGAAGCCGGAGCTGCGCAGCTGGTACGCGCGAGCCAAGATCATGGCGGAGAAGAGTCTCAACCGACTCCACCACGATCGCGGGCTGCCGGTGGTCATTTTCCGTCCCGGCATCGTCGTCGGCACCGGAAACAAGCTGGCGCATCCCGGCATCGGCGTCTGGACGTCGCCCACCTGCTGCTCGGTGGTTGGCCGCGGGCGCACGCCGCTCCCCATGGTGCTTGTCGAAGACGTGGCCCAGGCGCTGGTGCTGGCCAAGGATGCTCTCAATGTCGATGGGCGAACCTTCAATCTCGCGGGTGACGTGCGGCCCTCGGCGGTCGAGTATTGCGAAATCGCCTCGGAGCGGTCGAAGCGCAATTTCCGCGTCGCGCCATCGTCGCCGCTGGCCATCCAGGCCTTTCGCACCGTCGTGTACCTCGGGAAGCTCGCGCTCGGTCGCAAGGACAACGTTTGGCAGAGCTGGCATGAACTCAAGCACGAACTGCTGCGGAGCTCGCTCGACTGCTCGGCCGCAAAGGAGCTCCTCGGCTGGCATCCCGTCGCCGATCGCGACGAGTTCTTGCGCCGCGCCATCGACTGTCACCTTAGACCGTTACATCCCGACGATCTACGATTGTGAAGGGGGCGCCAGACGCATCTATACCTTGGCAGGCTTTGGATCGCGGGCTGGGGGAGCCGCCTGCCTGACTAGATCACCGAATGCGAGTCATCACTCGGTCTATGTTTCCGTTTCCAGCGGAGGTAGGCCAGCTGCAAGATTTGAAAATGCTTATCGATAAAAATAAATTCCTCATCATCTAGCGCCTTATCGTCATACAGCACATCGCGCAACACCGAGGCGCATTGCCCAAATTGGTAGAGAGCGTCACCTCTATCCTCTTGAGGAAATCCACGATCGGTTTCTGGCATTCCGGCTGCAGGAATTTTAGGAGCCATATGCCACCTCTTCGTCCTTTTTAAAACATACTCGAAAGGCGGCACGGCTCACACCTAGGGGACTATCTAGTGCTCTTAGGCCACCATGCTGCCATCATAAAAAAGAGACAAAGGAAAGAAAGGAGACGCCATGCTGAGATGGTCATTGATCTTTTTCGTGATCGCCCTTATCGCCGCGGCGCTCGGATATGGGGGCATCGCTTCTGAAGCCGCAGAAATCGGAAAGGTGCTCTTCTTCATTTTCCTGGGGATATTCCTGCTGACGCTGGTCTTGGGAATCGTCGCGGGAGAAAAATTATTCGGACGACGGTCGTGATGCAGGGACGCCGCCTCCTGCTTTGCACCTGTACCCCCTTCCGTGACTGGTCTCGGTGACTGGGAGACTTCCTAGTAACCTTTTCTGTAAGCCATCACCTACACTCCTATCTTTGTGCCATTTCGAATTTTAAGAGGAGGCTTGTCCATGCCGTCGCCGGTGACCGTTTCACTCCAAATTCCTTACGTTGAAAGCGAGCGCGAATTTGTCATGTTGGCTGTTCAGATCGCCGTGCGAACGTTTCGCAGCATGAATGCTTCCTATCCCTCTGGCGCGTCGACCGATCCCTCAAACGACTCGAGTCCAGAGACTCAGGAAGCGCTGAACGAAGGTCACGTCTAGATCGCCATCGAGAGGTCTAAGAAGCGTAAGGACGCTCTGACTTAGGGGGGAATGGCCAAGGAAGGATTTACAAATGGGGGATGACTCTTTGAATGCCACGATAGAGTTCCTCAACCACCGCCTCTTTGGTCAAGAGCATGTCGGCGCCGGCCCGTAGCATCGCTTCTTTATTGTTGGGTCCTGCATTCACGGAGAGGCCGATTACCCTGACGTCCGGATACTGAGCCTTGATCCTTGCCGTCGCTTCAATGCCGTTGAGGCGGGGCATGTTGATGTCCATGACGACCACGGCCGGCCGAAGGGCGTCGACCAACTCCACCGCTTCTTGCCCGTCGGACGCTTCACCGACGATCGTAATGTCCTGGTGGGCTTCGAGGACAGACCGTAAACCTTGCCGCATCATCGCGTGGTCATCGACCAGAAGGACCGTCAAGGCCTTTTGAAGAGGCGACGTGGTCTCCCTCCGATGGGGTGTGACGGTCGCGGGTGCGGTGAAGCCGTCCTGCACCGGTGGCAGGGCCACACTGACGCCCCCTTCTAATGGAAGCACAAGCAGCGCGCTCGTTCCCTTTCCCGGAGCCGTGAAGATCTCCAGACTTCCGCCGAATGCTTTCATACGTTCACGGATCGAAAAGAGCCCGAATTTTAAGGGCTGTGCGCCATCGCGCGGCCGAATCACATCAAGATCGAATCCAACACCGGAGTCACACACCTCGATACGGAGGCCTTTGCTGTCCCGCCTCATCCGCACGCCGGCCTGTTTGGTTCCCGAGTGCTTGGCCACATTGATCAACAGCTCTCGGACCGATTGAAACACGAGAACCGCCTGCTCTTCGGGAATCGGCAGGTCGTCCTGGTCGACTTCGACCGAGACGCGCAGCTGGCGCTGGTTCATGTGATCGCCCAACCATTTGAGAGCGGCCGCCAGCCCAAATTCGCGGAGGACGGGAGGACACAGCTCGGCAACCAAGGTTCGTGAATAGGTGAGGGCCTCAGTCAGGACGTCATCGACCTGCTTGATCAAATCAGCGAATCCCGGAAGCACCGCCGCCCGATGTTTGCCCTGTCCCAGTTTCAGCTTGCAGAACACCAACATCTGCTGCAGGTGGTCATGCAGTTCCGTGGCGATACGCTTCCGTTCCCGTTGTTCCGCCATGCCGACTTCGGTCGCCAGCGCCCGCAGGCGCTCCTGCGATTCCAACAATTCGCTGGTTTTCACACGCACAGCCTGTTCGAGCTCCTGACTCCATCGCTGCAGTTGATCCTGGGCTTCGCGGATATCCGTGATGTCGATGCTGGCGCCCACGTAACCCACGAGTTCTCCATTGGCCGTCAGGCGTGGCCGGCCGACGGACCGCATCCATCGATACTGGCCATCAAACCGGCGAAACCGGAATTGTGCGTCAAAGGGCGCACGGTCTTTCATCGCGTCGAGATACAAGGCGAGATAGGTCTTCCGATCGTCATCGTGGATGTAACGCGCCCAGTCGTATCTCTCCACCTCGCTCTGCCGGCGGGCACCGATAAATTCCAAATACGCCTGATTGACGAATTCACAACCATGCAGACCGTTCATCCAGATCGGCACCGGCGCGCTGTCGGCGATCGTTCGAAACCTCAGCTCGCTTTCCCGCAAGGCCTCTTCCGCTCTTTTTCTCGCGCTGATATCAGTGACCATCACGATGAAGCCTGCGATCTCTCCGCCGGCGTCGCGGTGGGGCGTGTAGACGGCATGGATCCATCGAGTGCCGCCATGCCGGTATTTGGCTTCGGTTTCGTAATCGACCGCCTGCCCTTGCAACGCCGCATCGACATAGGGCGCCATGGCGAACCACGCTTCGTCGCCGGCCACTTCCTTCATCGTTTTACCGACGAGATCCTTCCGTAACAGCCCGAACCACGTGGTATAGGCATCGTTACAGGTGACGTACCGCAGCTCTTTGTTGACATAGGAAATCAGCGCAGGGACCGTATTGCTGACGAGCTCGAGCTGTTCTTCGCTATGACGCAGTGCCTCTTCCGCTTGCTTGCGTTCCGTGATGTCGACGTTGACACCGAGCATCCTCTCGGGGGATCCCGCAGCATCACGAAAGACTTTTGCCCTCGCAAACAGCCATCGAACGCTGCCGTCATCCCAGACCACGCGGAAGTCATGCGCGTATTCGTTGGTCACCAACGCATCGTTCATCTTCTGCTCAGCCTCGTCTCGATCGGCCGGATGAACCCGCCGTCGCCAGGCCTCGTACGTCCCTTCGAAGGTTCCCGGTGCGAGGCCATAGAGAGCCTCGAGCTCCATGGACCAGTAGTTCTTACCCGTCTTGTAGTTGTATTCGAAGACGCCCCAGTGGGCGGCCTGCTGCGCGATGCGGGTACGCGCTTCGCTTTCGCGTATGGCTTCCTCGGCACACTTGCGATCCGTGATGTTTTGCTGCGTCCCCCACATTCGAACCAGGTGCCCGTCCTGCACGATGCCCACCATGTTGTTCAGAAAGTACACGGTATCGCCGAAGACATTGCGCTCGGAGGATTCGACGTTGGTGGCCCGATAGCCCGCTCTGATGATGGACGCCAAATACGCACGGGAGGCGGGATCCGAGGCAGGAAGCATGAAGTCCAAGGATTGCCCGATGAGCCCCTCCGCATTGGAGAAGCCGTACATGCGACCCATCGCATCATTGCACTCGACGAGACGGGCTGACCGGTAGACCTCTTCGAGCTGGGCTTCGACGGGAAGCGACGTGTCTACCGGCGGGTCAAACTCGATGCGCCAGATGCCTTCGGAGCTGTTTTGAATGAAGGCTCGGTAGCGCTCTTCGCTCTGCCGCAGCGACGCTTCGGCCTGATGCTTATACAGCGTGATCTCCAGCTGAGTGGCGAGATCTCGCTCTTCGAACGGCTTGAGTATATATCCGAACGGGCCGACCTCGCTGGCCCGCTTGAGTGTTTCCTGATCGGAATGGGCGGTGAGAAAAATGACAGGAATGTCGCGCGATTGTTTGAGACGAGCGGCAGTCTGAATGCCATCCAGCTCACCGTCGAGCCGGATGTCCAGCAAGGCGATATCCGCCCGCTCCAGCTGAGCGAGCGAAATGGCCTCCTCCCCAGTCGGAACGGGGCCAATAACCCGGTAGCCGAGCAGCTTGACTTTACCGGCGAGGTGAGCCGCGAGAATGGCCTCATCCTCGACGATTAATACCGAAAGTTGTCCCATGGGTGCCGTGCCCCGAGGGGAAAACCGGGCCAGTATATGTCTGACAATTGGCCCGAAGGCCTAGGGAAACCCCTGGTTTTAAGCAACAGAGATGATCGGGCGGTTTGCAGGCCAGGCGGGCAGGTGGCAATGAAAGGGAACAGAGAGGGGCTGGCAGCCTAAGTACGAGTATTCTCGTAACTTTCGAGCTGTGAAAGAGACGAAGATGAGAAGGTGGCAGGTAAGGGTGAAAGGAGGGATTCGTCCGAGCTCAACTGAGAGGCACCTGAAGAGGGCGGAGCGTTGCGGCGGTCGATCGCTTCACGGAAGAAGGCCCAGAAGGTTCCGATCAACAGACTGAGAATGCCCGCGATGAGCACATTCAGCGACACCTTGGGTCTGCTTTTTCGTTCAGCCGGAATGGCTGGATCCAGTACCTGGACGGTCGGCGTGTCGCGTGCTTCCGTGAGTTTGGCCTGCTCGTACTGAGAGAGCAACAACGCGTACAGCGTTTCGTGGACTTTAAGGTCCCGGGTCAGCCGTCCATATTCCAAGGCCAGCGCGGGCACGCTGGTTATCGCAGGACGGAGACGGTCTCCGGGCAGATGTTCTTTCCCGCTTTTTCCCGACTCCATCATATGAAGTTGCTTTCGCAATTCACTGATGCTCGATTGTACCCGGGCAATCTCCGGGTTGTTGGGAGATAAATAGGTCCCCATTACCTGCAACTGCACTTCTTGGGACATGATTTGCGCTTGAATCATCGCGACGGCTTCGATCATGGCCTGGGATTGCGCCTCAATGGCGACCGTCCTGTTCCGGGTCTGGAATTCCTTTAGTGAATCCTCGAGCTTGACTAAGCCCTGTTTGGTTTCCATAACTCGCTGCTCGATGAATTTTCGATTCTCTCTGGCCTTACTGACGCTGAGCGTTTGATTCAATCGATCGAGATTCGACACGTAGTAATTAGCCATATCGGACGCCAACTGCGGGTCCTTGTCCTCGACCGTGACTTTGATCACCTTTTCTTTGCTGACGACGACGCGCGTGGCCGCTTCGAGGGCAAGTCGAGCCTCCTGCATCGTCTGTTTGTCGTAATGTTCCATCAGATTGAATCGCCGAATAATGTCATCGGCCATGATTCGCGATTTGAGCATTGCGGTGAAGATATCGGTCGATGCCGCGGGTGCGCCGGGAATCGAAATGCCCAGGCTTTGAGCCGCTGAACTTGCCGCATCCGTTGACAAGAATGCGCCGAGGCCAAGCCCATTATTGGATTCCAGCTGAGGCAGCAGCGTCGCGGTCGATTCGTAAATTTTGGGCAGCAGCAGACTGACAATCAATGCGGCGACGGACATTCCGCAACAGAACGCGGCGATCCGCCATTTTCGCCTGGCAATGACTTGCCAATAGTCGAACAACGTCACGTGTTCTGCTTGAGCTGAAGCCCAGGTCGGGCGATCTCGTTCCGTCACCATCTGTGGTTGGCTTCGCATATGGGAGGAATTTTTATCGGCCGATGACCGCGATGCCGGCCGCCGCCAACGCGACACTCCCCACGATGCTCGCGACACTTTGCCATAAGGAGAGCTGCGGAGTTTTGGCTTCGATCTTCTGTGGAATGACAATCGTGTCGCCCGGTTTCATGTCCTTGATTCGGACGTAGGCACCCTCCGTCGAACCGTTGGCCTTCACCACGTACATTTCACTCTTGGCGGCATCTTCGGTCATCCCACCGGCCTGCTGCACGTAATCTTCGAGATTCAGTCCCACACGGTACACGACCGTGCTGGGATTCTTCACCGAGCCGATCACGCTGACCGTCTTGGGCGGCTGCGGAATCGTGATGCGGTCCTTGGCCTCCAGGAGAATGTCATCCTCAGACCCTTCCAGTTCCTCGATCGACTTGAAGTTGACGACCACTCGACCCAACTCCGCGCGTGCGGTGACGGCCTCGAGCTGTTGGAGCCGCAGACTGAGCACCTGCTGCTCCGCCGCCTGCCCGGCCGCCGCGCCGCCAACTGGCGACATGCCGACCGTCCCCGCGGCAATAGCCGCCGATTGAGCCGTGAGGCGTTGTCTCTCTGAAGCCACGAAGCGATCCAGCTCGACCTGCTGGCGCTTGCGCACGGATTCACGTACGAGGACAATCCCTTCCGGGAACGCGGTGGCGGTAAAGCCGCCCGCTCGCTTCAGCACGGAACTCAATTTTTCTCCGGTCTCGAGGGTGAAATAGCCGGGTCGCCTCACTTCCCCTTCCACGAACACCACGTTGGGCGGACGCATCTGCGTTCCGACCACGATTTGGTCCATCCGTTGGAGGGGAATGTCTTCTGCTTTATCATTTTCAAACAGCGCCTTCGGGCTGAAGGAAATCACTCTCGTTTCGTAGGTGAGGGGATCGGTCCGGACGATTTCCGCCTTGTCCATATAAGCATCGACGGTGAGTTGATCGACCTTCAAGATATCGCGCACCGCCATGCCGGGTCTGAACTCATATGGGCCGGAATTTTTGACCGCACCCGCGAGGGTCACCACGTTCACGACTTGCGTCGGCAACGAGGCGACACGAAGGAAATCCCCGTCCTGCAGGATCACGTCAGCGCCGTTGCCCGTCGGGCGTTTTTTCCCGCTCGCATCAACGATTTGGCCGAGATCGATGTCGATCATGATCCGGCCCCTGTCCGGATCGAGGCGGAGCAATTGGCAGCGCTGAAAATTGGCCGACGGAGTCACGCCTCCTGCCAACTGAAAGAGGTCGGTCAATCGCATCCCCGGTTTAAGTTCGTAAATCGCGGCGCGCTTCACCGCCCCGCTGACCGCGGCGATCGGTCCGAGCGGCGGCACCAAAATGACGTCGCCCGCCTGAAGCCTCGCGTCGTGGCGGCGATCTCCGAACATGAGGAATTGATAGAAATCGACCTCGGCGACGACTTGATTGTCGCGAAGGAGCTTGATCTGCCGCAATGACCCGCTCCGTGCCGGACCGCATGCCGCATACAACGCATTCGAAATGGTCGCCAAAGAACCGACCTCGTACGCGCCGGGTCTGACGACTTCGCCGACGACATAGACCTTCAGCGTCCGCAGGCGCGCCATGGCCACATAAACTTCGAACCGTTTCAGATGCGCACTGAGGCGGTTGGTGATGGCCTTTTCGGCCTGCGAAAAGCTGAGTCCGCCGACTGGAATCGTGCCGAATTGAGGGATGACGATCGTGCCATCCCGTTCGACGGGAACAATGTAGCTGCGATTCAGGCTCTGCTCCGGAACGTTCCAAATATGAATGGAGAGCGAATCGAGCGGTCCGATCACATAATCAGGACCGACCGGCGCATCAGGGACCGGTGCAAAACTGGTGGCCTGCGTGTCGAAGAAATCATAGCCGAACTGATGCAGGCGGCTTTTGACGTTCTGGAGCACCGAAAACTGCGCAAAGGCCTCCTCGACCGAGTAGTCCTTGCTCGTCAGTTGAGCCGCTTGCTGCGCGAGCCTCGCCCGTTCCTGCCTGGAGCTCACGTCAATGTCGAGCGTTGACGCATCCTGCTTCTGTTTTAGGACCTCGTCTCGTTGCTCTTTCTTGAATCGCTCGTCGCGTTCCAAACGTATTCTTGTATCGGCTGAAGGGGGCAGGACCGCAGAGGAATCAGCCGGCCAAAAGTCGTTCAGCGTCGGTCCCGTGGGAGCAATCGCCGGCGAAGTTTTCGACGGAGGTTGCGGACAAGGAGTTTGGGGAGCCGTGAGCGGCTGAAGAGCGGTCGGATTGGTCACCACCGGAGAGCCGGGAAGAAGGTCTTTGGGGCCAGCGCCCGCGACGCCGGCAGCGCCCAGCGAGGGGAATCCACTCCCTCCAAGCGTCTGAGCCATCAATGGCGCGGGAAGCACCATCGCGATGACCATCGTCCACACGCAAACCTTCGTCAAGGCATTGCCAAAGCATCTCATCGAGTTGATGTCTCCATGAGGATCGTTAATGTCTCAAAATGTCGGCCCTAGGGGATTCACGTATACATCAGATGAACGGTAGCCCATCACTTTTGGTCCGTCAAGAAAGAGCCGTCATTTCGCAAGGCGTTCGACAGACGTTTCAAAAGTCTATCGTCAAGGATGTCCAAAAAAGATGATTATTTGCTGTCACGTTCGGAGCGAAGGTTTCGACGAACGGAACCATCGAACTGATCTGGCCGGGGTTATAAATGCGTTGGTAGGTATATCCGAAGCTGAACTGTGATCTTTTTGAAAACCACCAGGTCACATCCGTGCTGCCCTCATATTTTCGTTCGTGCACGGGCAAGCCTCTTTGTCGTTCTTGATAGTCAAAGTTGGTTCCTATTTGAAGATCGTCCGTCATGAATCGCGTGCTCCGAACAAAGAAATCTATAGCGTCAGTGCCCATATGATGTCCGAGCGGAAAGCCATATTGACGCATGCCGTTCGTAAAGATGCCGTTGTTATACCAAACTCCGGCCAATTCAGAGCTGCGCCGACGAGGATAATCGGTATCTGCAAATTCAATCCGGAGATCTGTCGTGTCATTCGCGAAGAGTTGTGGAACATAAATGCCTGCCAGGTATGCTGCACGATTCGAGATCAATTTGTCCCATTTATCCTCGGATGCCAATTCTCCATAAATTTGTATCCCAGCCGGAAAAGGAACAAGGTATGGAATATGAGGAATGCTGGTTCGAACATCTACCATCGCCTGTTCGTTGCACTCTGACTCTCCCGTCTGATTCGGTGGATTTGTGTAGCAATTGGTGAGCGTTCGAGGAAATGAGGTTCCACTGCCCTGCCCACCGAACTGGGTCAGTCGTGTTAGTCCCAGCTCCAACCAGGAGGTTGGAAGATAATTGAGTCTCAAACCGAAAATCTTCTCATGCGGAAACGTTTGAGTGCCTTCCAGCCGGGCAAGAAAGCCATTGATCTTCCAATCTCCAAGCTTGCTGAGGACCCAGGGCAACCGGAATGTTTCATCGCTTCCCAGTTTGATCATGTCGAGTGGGAAGGCATGGTCGGTTAACAAGAGCGATCCGTGATAGCCTGGGCCCCACCATTGCGTTCCCCTGCCGAACTCCAGGGCAACGTTCCAAAAGGTGAGTTTGAGACTGGCCTCGCGCAGATAGACATATTGGTCGTTAAGAGACGTGAGTGGTCCAACTGTCGGTCCCCGACTGAGCGCATCCCGGTTACTGATGAATTTCGGCTGGACCATGAAAGTGGCCCAGTCTCCAACTTCCAGCCACCCACGGACGTCCGTCTGGTTCTGGACACCGTTGGCATAATATTCACCGCCGCGGTTTTCCCGAAAGCGGACGGTTTGACCTCCCCCGATTGAAAATCCATCGACTTCGGTTCGCAAACGGGCGCCATAACGGACGGCCTGAGAGGTTTCCGATCGTTTTCGGGCGATGGCGCCCAGATCCATCAACTCGGGCCGGAACTCACCCATGAGACGATCGAGGAGGGGCTCCGCCAGCGCCCTGCGGCCATCATCGCGAATCTCGTCGGCGCGAATGCGCTCGATCGCCCGGGCGATATATTTGGCAGCTTGCTTGCGGCTGTATGGCTTCGCCACAACCATCGCCCGATCGATAATGCCCATCGCCGTTAATCGCTCGATTGCCTCGTAGGCCCAGTGGTGAAGAGGCAGATTGACGGATGCCATTGCCACCGATGCCGTGGCTAGCATCAACAGGCATGCCGCAACTGCCGCAAGACTCTTCACTCGTATGAATCGCTCGGCCAAGAGGAACCATCGCATTCCGCTGACGTGAACCCGGAATAGAGATCCGGAAGGGAAGCAATTATGAGGTGCCAAAACTCAGAACTCAGAACGTCTACGTCTGAGGAGTGTTTTTGAACGATAATCTGCTCCCCTCAAGAAAGAATTCATCATCTCGATCGAATGGCTGAAACTGGAACTCGGCTCGAAGAATCATAAGACCGCGTTCTTTGCAAGAACGGACCACCTCCATCAACCGACTGTCCTCGGTGGAACTGGACGAGACGATCAAAACATTCACCTGCTTGTCGTCCAGAATATCCCGCACATCCTGCCCAGTCCCAAGCACTGGCGTTCCATTAATCATCCGGTTTCGGATCCTAACGTCGTCATCAATGAAGCCGACGGGGCGGAGATTTAGGGCTGCGTTGTGCCGCAATTCGTGCAACACCATTTGCCCTGTTCGCCCGGCGCCATAGATCAAGGCGGTGCCCACACGGCCAATGCCTTTTCGGAACAGGTAATCAAGAATGCGGTACGCACTTCGGACACCACCGGTGACGAAGGCGAGTAAGAGCAGATCGATGCCAAAAAAACTGACCGTGCCCATCGGCGGATCCGCAATGACGGCAAGGGAAAAGGATCCCGCGACCGCCGCGCAGGACGCGACTCCGACTTTCATCAGGTCGCCCAGATCCATCATGCGCCACACGCCTCGATAGAGCCCAAAAACATAAAAAGAGAGAAGTTGGATGATTAGGACCGCGGGGAAGGCATCTCTATACCAGGCCTGTGCTTGTACCGGCACCGGCGATTCTGAAAATCTCAATAGATAGGCAGCAGCGTAGGCCGCAGTGATGACGATGAGGTCAATGAAGCCAAGAAAAAACCGTCGGTCGAGCCCTGCACTCTCATACCAGCGTAGTAATGTTCCGAGCTGGAATACCTTGATCTCACGGTAATCCAGTTGTCCGATGCCGATCACCGCAGCCAAGCCTACCGCGATCAGAAGGATGCTGGCGTTCCGATATTGCGCGATAACCGACAATACCGCGAACAGCGACAGGATGGTGCCGATCGCGTACAAAGTCAGGACGGCGTTACGATGGGAAAATCCTTTTTCCAACATGCGATGATGAAAATGGCGACGATCCGCTCTAAACATCCTTTTCATCGCGCCGGCCCATCCATTTCGGAACGGTCCACTTACGAGGCGACGGAACATGGAGAACAGAGTATCCAAAATGGGAAGACCAAGGACTAAAAGCGGTATGAAAGCAGCAAGGGCTGTAGGGGTCCGTTCGACGCCGATAATCGTCGTCACGGCGAGCACGTAGCCGGTCAGCAAACTGCCGGAATCACCCAAATAGATCTTGGCGGGATTAAAGTTATAGGGAAGAAAGCCTATCAGAGCGCCCAGTATAATGATCAGCAAACCGGCGTCTTGCGCATCTCCTCTCAAAATAAACAGTGAAGCACAGGTCGCAGCTGCAATGATGCCTAACCCGGCCGACAACCCATCCAGCCCGTCCACCAGGTTGAACGCGTTGGTGATCCCGACAATCCACAACAACGTGAGCGGAACGGCCAGCATCCCAAGATCAATGATGTTGCTGCCGAACAGTGACACTCGCTCCACCAGCACACCCATCCCCACCGCAGCGACCGCGCCTGCGATTTGTGGTAACAATTTTTTCCACACAGGTTGTGGATGAAGATCGTCAAGCCAGCCTCCCAGGAACACGATGGCCCCTCCTGCCAACACCGGCAGCCAGCGTTCCACGTAGAGCCTCAACTCGGACAGCTTGATCCAATGGAGTCCTAGTATGCATAGAACAGTCATACCTACCGAGCAGGCGATTATAAGACCGCCTACGCGCGGAACGGGAATGGAATGAATCTTCCGTTCGCCCGGCAAATCCACTATGTCGAGTGAGAGCGCCATTCTCCTCACAATCGGGCTCAGACCCAACGAAAAGATAAAGGCGATCAAGAAGGCAAAGAGAAAGCTGATCAATTCAATGGCCTCGCGAAGATGAAGACGATGGTTTTATCTGAAAGAGCGGACGAGGCTGCCTGCAAATACGATGAAGCACTTGTCGGAACCGTTCAGTCAAGAGAGTGCGGTGGCAATGTCGCTCGAAGTATTCTCGGGAAGCGCGTCCTTGCTTCTCGACAAGTACACGGTCTCGGTAGAAAGCGAGTAAGGCGTTCACGGCTCCAGAAATATCTCCTGGTGCAACCTGTGATCCGCACTTCGCTTCTCGAATAATGTGCGCAGCCTCGCTGTCGGCCGGCCCCACAAAGAGCACGGGACGACCTGCCGCCAGCGCGCCGTAGATTTTGCTCGGCACACAGAGGCCTTCCATTCCGTGTTTCAGCGACACCAGGTGAACATCGGCCGCCGACAGGCTGCATTCCAATGCGGATTTTGGTTGATACGGAAGAAAGACCACGTGCTTCCAGCCTTCCGCTTCACTCATCGCCATCAACTTTCGCTTCCAGGCTCCTTCACCGATGAAACAAAAACACAGCCCGGGGACTGTTGTTGTCGCGCGCACCAAGTCCGCTACGCTGTCAAACTCGTGCACCACGCCGTGGTTTCCGGAATACATGACGACAAATTGGTTTTGCAGATTATGGCAATCAAGGAAGATATTTTGGCTTCTAGGGAGCGGTTTTATATGAGACCCGTCAGCCCAGTTTGGGATTCTCGCAAGTGCTGAAAAGGGCACACCTTCGGAAAGTACCTGGCGCACCATGCAACGCCCAATGACCACCACTTGGTCCATCTGCCGAAGAGACCATCGCGATAACCATCTTAAGCATTGAGCGATCAGGCCTTCAGGAAGTACCACCGCCCGAACCGCGATCTCTGGAAAGACATCTTGAAGCCAGCAGACAGTTTTCAGGGGTTTGACCATTCCTACTAGTGCCGCCAGCACGGATAGGAGAGGTGGATCAGATAGGACGACCAAACAATCTTGATGCCTCGCGCGAATAACACTAAGGAAGGCGGCAATCCAAAACGAAAGGTAATCCACAAGGCGGCCAAAGGTATGCTTACGTCCGAACCGAGTAAAGCCTACGCGTAGGATTCGAATGCCTTTGTAAATTTCCTGATGAGCTAGACGGGAGGAACTGTCAGCATACGCAGCGTTGCCTGTGATGACGGTGACCGACTCTCCCTTAGCGGCAAGATCCTCGGCCAACTCAGTCAGCAACTGAGCAGTTGCTGATATATCCGGATAAAAATAACGATTGATAAATAACAACCGCATGTGTTCACACCCTCGCGTCCAACACGATTGTGTCATATGAAAGACTACGTGCGATTTAGGATCTTACCTGTACGATCGATAGGGTCAACAAAATTGGTGGTATTGTCATACCGAATAAGAATAGAAGGATAGAAGTCAGCCCATTCTTGAAATTACAAAATTCCCGAGCACAAGGACATCCATCTTTGTGCGCAGAAAGCAAGCCAGTGCTTCTTCGGGCTTGCAGACCACCGGTTCATTCTCATTAAACGAGGTGTTCAGCACCATTGGCACTCCGGTCAGTTTCCTGAACGTGTCGATCAGACGATAATAGCGAGGATTGGTATGTTGCTGGACAGTCTGGAGTCGTCCAGTTCCGTCCACATGCGTTACCGCGGGTATCGTGGCGCGCCGGTGTTCGCGTACATGATAGACCTGCATCATGAACGGCACATCGTCATCCGTCTCAAACCAGTCCGCGACATGTTCGCGAAGCACTGAAGGAGCAAACGGCCGGAATGATTCACGGCGTTTGATTTTTAGATTGAGAATCTCCTTCATATCCAGCCTGCGAGGATCCGCCAGAATAGATCGGTTTCCAAGTGCACGTGGCCCCCATTCCATCCGTCCTTGAAACCATCCGGTCACCAGACCCTGTTCAATGCTTCGAGCCACTTCATGGACCAACTCTCCCTCATCTTCCACGAGACGGACAAGACACCGTTCATCATCGAGTGCCGGTCTCTCTCGTCGGAGAAGAGTTTCGATGTAGTGACTGTCGTATTCCGGCCCCCAGTAGGCGTGATCCATGTGAAACAGTTCGCGACCAGGACCGTATCTGGCGGCCACTGACAACGCTGCACCGATGGCGCCTCCCGCATCTCCGCCGACGGGCGGCACATACAGACGTTCAAACGGCGTGCGCTGACAAAGCTTTCCGTTCGCGACACTGTTCAAGGCACAGCCGCCCGCTAGACACAGTGTCTTCAACCTTGTGCGGTCGTAGAGGTCGTTGAGGACATGAAACGCAGTCTCCTCATACATAGCCTGAAGCGACGCCGCCACGTTCATGTGTCGCTGGTTGACTGGCTCGTCCTTGGCCCTGGCAGGACCGAGAAGGGCAAGCAGCTCGTCCGAATACACTCGGTCGATTGTGGGCGTCCCGTCGTCCCACGTCATGGAGACCCCTGCTGAATGGTGAAGAAAGTAACCGAGGTTCAGTTCAAATCGGCCCTTGCCTTTTAAACGCACGAGTCCTCGCAGAGCGTCTAGATACTCGGGCTCGCCGTAGGCGGCAAGGCCCATCACTTTGTACTCGTCGCCGTAATTAGGAAACCCCAGATACTGGGTCAGGGCGAGATAGAACAGCCCGAGCGAGTGCGGGAACAAGAGAGAATCCAACACGGTGAGCGCGATTCCCTGACCTTTGGCCACCATCGTGCTGACAAAATCGCCGAATCCGTCGATCGAGGCGACGGCGGCCTCCTCAAAGCCAGAGACAAAATAAGCCGACCCTAGATGCGCGAGGTGGTGTTCGATATGGTGCACCTGTCCTCGGATGTCCTCTGGCTTGAGACCTTTCGTTTCGGCGAGAGCTGCTTTGATGTCGCGGACCTTTCCCACGTTTCGCAACCGATCCCGCACAGTGCTCCAGTTCGGACGCTTGAGAAACGTGTATAGCGCCTTGTCTATGAGATGGGCCTGGGGATCTCGATTGATGGCAAGATGATCGACGTCTGAGAGCGAGATGCCGGCTGCTCCGAGACAATAGTCAACGGACTGGACGGGACAACCGGCCCAATGCTTGACGCGGGTAAATCGTTCCTCTTCCGCGGCCGCGATCAGTTGTCCGTCGCGAACCAGACAGGCCGATGCATCGGCATGAAACGCATTGATGCCCAGAATAATCATCGCGGCTTCTGTGCCATCACCAGACAGACTTCTACGTAGGCTTCCGCAATGAACCCATGCCCGGACAGACCGATTCGCTGCGCGGGTCCGTCTGACCGTAAGTATTTCATAGCAACGGCAGGACGCAATCATTTTGCGGCTTTCTGCAAGGCTGAAGTTGTGAAATGCGAGTGTTGGGTGTGGTAAAGCCGGATGCCCGGCCGATCAGCGCGGGAACAGAACGGCGCGTGAGGGGGTGGCCGGCTCGACACCCGAGATCCGTCTGGCCAACCGGAGGTGCAGAGGCCGAGCAATCAGATGGCTCACGTCTTTCGACGAAAGGCTCAGGCGCTCGACCGGCTCAATTCCAAAGTGACGGCAGACATTGGCGGCCAGGCTGAAGCAGAGCGAGAATTTGCCGGGAAGCGCCAAAGTATAATCGCCTCGATCGATGATCTTATAGAGATAGTTGCGCATTGATCTAGTCCCGACCACTTCGGTTTTGGAGCCGAAGAACAGCTCTGCCTGGCTGTCCTCGAAGGCCCCGAGTACTCGACGCGCGAGCTGGGTCATATGCCGGAAGATGTCCTCTCGCAGGTGTGCGGATCCTTGCTGCGCGTCATAGTAAACGGCATTCCCCATCACCGAGTAGTCCACGTCTCCTTGGCGGTGATAGACATGATTGATGGTGTCGCGCATGTGGGGCGACATGCGGACGAAGTTCAGATCGGTCAAGGCAGGAGCCACCACGAGTAGCGGGCTGATCATGACCCTCGCTCTCGTCTCGAAGGCGGCCGACTCCTTGCCGGTCGCCAGGACAATGTGACGCGCGCCGTACGAGGCGAGCTGACCGGCCTGTCCTCGACATGCCTCGATCCGTCTCCTTCCCAATGACAACACTTTCGTATTGGTCAGCAGCGTTCCGCCCGTCGCGAGAAACGACCGGAGGAGATCTTCAGCAATCAACGTGGTGTCCATGGCGCGGTCGCGTGATTTCAGGACAAAGGCTATGTCATCGAGCTCGACACCCAACGGACTATTGTGCTGTACGTAGCGAAGCGGCTTCGACCCTCCGAAGCCCAGCTGGTGGCTCAGGCTGCGCGAGGCATCGAGGGTTTCGAACCAGGACATCCGGCGTTTGGCCCGATACAACGCGACCGCCCAAGGAATTTTCCAATGCCATTTCACCCCACGGAGCGCGGTGTAAGCATAAAAGTTGGTCCGATTGGAGAACCATCCGTGCTGGCTGACGCTGGAGATGTGCTTGTCGATCCGGAGATTCATGTTGGGAAACCCGGAATAGTAATCGACAAGGTCGTCGAGATTACCGACCATCGTGCGGCAGAAGAAATTTTCCTGAAGGGCCGCGTAGAGCGCCCCCGTGTGAAACCATCCCTGCTGCTCAGCCGAAGCCTCTCCACAGAGCGTGTGGTTCTTTTCAAAAAGCGCGACAGATAGGCCAGAGCGTTGCAGTAGTTCAGCGATCGCCAGGCCGGCAATGCCTCCGCCGACCACCGCGAAATCGAACGATGTGCCACTCGAGGCAGACATGCTTACTCCTCAGCCTAGATACTTAGCCAACATCTCTCCAACAAAACGAGCTTCGTCTTCCGTCATCCCGGAGGTGACGGGTGGACAAAGGTGACGAGGGCACCACCGCTCCGCATTCGGCAGTGAGACACCCCGGGACAGATCCTCGAAGACCGGCTGCCGGTGGCAGGGAATCTCGTACACGCCGCCGCCCACCTGGACCCCTTCCTCGACCAGGGCCTTCTTCACTGCCTCACGCGATCGGCCCTCCGGCAGGAGCACGATGAGTTTGTAGTTGCTGGCCACCTCCATGTGCGACGTGGAACAGTAGACGACACCGGCACGGTCCAGCTCCTTCGCGATGACGCTCGCGGCACGGGCCCGCCGTTGAAGCATCGCCGGAAGTTTTCTCAGTTGCAGACTTCCGAGCAACGCGTTCAGCTCCGTCATCCGGCTGCTGTTGCCGAAATCATGGTGCAGGCCTCCGTAATTCATTTCTCGCTTACCCTGGTTGCGTAAGGAGCGGGCCAACCGGTCTTCATCGGCACTGTCGGTCGTGATCATGCCGCCCTCACAGGTCGTCATAACCTTCGTGGGGAAAAATGAAAACGCGCCCCCGTCGGCCAGGCTTCCGGCTTTGCGTCCACGCAATTGGCTGCCATGGGCATGCGCGCAATCCTCGACGACCCACGCGCCACGTTCCTGGCAGAAAATTCTGACGGCGAAAAATTCCGGCGAGATGATGCCGCCGATATGCACCCAGAGGACACCGGCAATGTCCTGGCACCTCGTAAACTGCGCCTCAACCATCTCCAACGTTGGCGCGAACGTTTTCGGGTCCATGTCAAGGTATTGAACGATCCCCCCCGCTCGCGGGATCGCAGCTACCGTGGCAAAGTTTGTGTTGGTCGGGACGAGCACGCGTTTTCCGGAAATACCCTTGATCCGGTTAAGAAATTCAAGCGCCGTCGATCCCGAGTTGACGCTGATCGCATACCTGCAACCGATGTAGTCGGCAAACTGCCGCTCGAACCGCTCGGTGTAGTCGCCCAGGATCAAGGTGCCGGATCGAAGAATCTGTGCGGCCCCCTCCTGAAATTCCTCTATTTCCGCCTCGGTGAAGTCAAAAAAGAACGGTTTGATGTCGGCCACGAGCCTGCTCCTCAAATATTCCGAAATTCCTGCCTGGTCGATTGCCATCGAGAGCGGATTTCATAAATCCTGGCATCGATATAGAACCGGTACCAGAAGCCTTGCAGGACATGAAAGATCAATCCGGGAATGCCGTCCAGAAATCCCAGGCGGATGACGTACCGGTAAAAGCAATAGAGAAAGGCGCGCGCGAACAGGGGCATGTTGGCGTACACATGCAGTTTGAACCAACGGGTCCGTTGCACCTTGCTTCCGAGGAGTTCCGGCGGAAGATCATGGGTCGGATCATGAGTCTCGAGTAAGGTATCGCGAATCTCCCCGTCTGAAAGATCGTCGTGTTTGCGCAGCCAATACTTCAAGTGGTTCTGGCGATTGTCCTCGAGAAAGTCGTGTCGTGCATAAATGGCATGCCCGGAAGTCAGGACGAGATGCTCTTCGGTTTTCTCCTCGTAGCGCGCCGTTCCCCGCCGGAACACCCGCAAAATATGATGAGGGTAGATCCCGCCATGTTTTAGCCACCGATTCATGAAGTACATGCGCCTGTTGAGGAAGATTCCCGTAACTTGGGGCCCACTGGTCTGGATGAGGTGTCCCAACTCTTCCTTGAGCGGCAAGGGCAACAGTTCATCGGCATCCATGCGTAGGATCCAGGACCGGTCCAGCGGCACGTGGTCCAAGGCCCAGTTGAACTGCACCGCATGGTTCACGAACGCGTGCTGGTAGATCCGGCAGCCGTAGCGCTCGCAAATCTCTAACGTCGAATCGGTGCTAAAAGAGTCCACGATGACAATGTCATCGGTGAAGGTCTTCACCGACGCGAGGCAACGATCGAGGTTAGCTTCCTCGTTGAAGGTGAGAAGGATGACGGTCAGATCGGAGGTCGTTGGATTCATCGCGCTTCGGCTGGCCTTCGTTTCGCGTACACGATCAGATGGGCGCCAAAACTGGGAAACCAGTCGGCGAGGAGCTCGAAGAACCTTCCGGTCCAATGGAACCGCCGGGAATACAGCACGTGGCTGGCAGATACCCGCTCGACCTCGAATCCATTCGTTTCAACCAAGTGCACAAGCGTGCGATACGTATGAAAGTGATAATGATAGGGTGCGTAGACAAACATGGGCGTCCGGCCGGCAAATACCAGGAACCGGTTGACCAGGTAAGACAAATTCGGGGTGGTGAGCACCAGCCGCCCGTGGGGCCTAAGCACTCGGCGACACTCAGCAAGAAAGGCCGATTCATCGATCATGTGCTCGATGATTTCGCCCGCGGTGACGAGATCATAACCGTCGGCTTCGACGGGAAATCCTTCATTGAGGTCGCATTGGATCGTCTTGACGCGCGAATGCCGGCGTTGGTTGATGTCGAGGCCGGTGCAGTCCCATCCCATCTCGACCAAGGCATCAGCAAACCCTCCTGCGGAATAGCCGACGTCGAGCAGTCGCCCCGGAGGGGTCATCGACAGTGCACGGACGATTTTCTCGATACGGGGGAAATCTGCGACTGGCTCTTCGGCATGATGCGCGATCTGCACCTCGTGCAGACGAGTCACAACTTTCGCAGAGTAGGACATTTAGGACAACCTCGTTGCGATGAGACCGATGCAGGTGCTCAACATCCGATTTCGGATCCACGGCATCTTGGCGTAAAAATACCGCGTCTGCGGTGAAAATCCATTGGATTCAAAAATTGGACATACTCTCCGTGGCCAGAAAAGGTACTGATTCGCGGAATGGGGCCTGGTCAGATATCGGTACAGGATGACCGGATGGAACGGGTTCGGCTCGAATCCCACGAACACTCCGCCCGGCACGAGAAGTCGGCGAAATTCGGACACGGCATCGTGAAGATTCGGCAATTGGCTGAGAAAGAGGCTGGCAAACACCACGTCAAATGATCCGTTGCGAAACGGCAGTCTGAAGCAATCTCCGCTCACCGCCCGCCATCGTGGATTCTGGTTGTCACGGAATGCCGGCATCAAACGCTCCAGAAACAGTTCGCATGCGACGATTCGAACCGGCTCGAATCGGTCGGCAATGACTCTGGTGTAGGTGCATTCGCCCGCTCCAACGTCCAGGATTCGCTTTCCGCGAAAAAGGTGGTCCGCGTCCAGCCAGCTGCGGAGATACGCCTCGAGATGAAGATAGGGCTTGGCCTGAGTGGGCCACTGCCGGCTGTAATACCGCCGCTCTTCATCATAGGAGTACGAGCGGGCCGCGGCGGACGCTTCATGTGCCACGGACCACCTCATCGATGCAGGTCAGCAGGCGCTCCACGTGATCACGGCAGTCGAACGACTGCTCGACCCTTTGACGACCTGCCATACTCATTTGTGCCCGCAATGGCGGATCGTTTTGCAGGAGAAGCACGGTCTCGGCCAGTGCCTTGGCATCCAACGGCTTGAAGTACATGGCGGCCTCGCCGCAGATTTCCCGGTTGACCGGTGTATCGGCGGCGATGACGGGACGACCGCTGGCCATGGCTTCGACCAGCGGATGGCCGAACGACTCGGCAATGGACGGAAAGACGAGTGCATCGCAGTGGTGATAGAGGGCGGGGACGTCCGCGTACGGCACGTACCCGACATTGGTCACAAACGGCGCGACTGAAGGGTCCCGGCTCAAACGCTGGTCCTCGTCCCTGGAGACCGACGCGACGGAAGGATGCTGCCAAGGGTCTGCAGTGGTTACAAGCCGTATATCCCGTTGCTCGCTCTGCGACAGATGTTGAACGGCACGGTACAACGTCGTGAAGTTCTTGTAGTCTGCATATTCGGAGACATACAACAGCCGGAATCTTCCGTGAGGCGGCGATGCGGCCAGGGCGGAGCAGGCGAACCGATCCAAGGGTACCCCGAAGGCATTGACCATGATGTGCTTGCCGGGACAGCCCTTCATCCGCTGCATATCTGAACGCATGGCATGCGAGGCCACCATTATCGCATCTGAAGATCTCATCGAGGCAAGCACCATCGCCCGTCGGAACTTAAAGAGCATTCTGGTCAACCACTCATGGTGAACGAGCACTTGCGACTCATAGGCGGCAGAAAAGAACAGGTTGTTGCGCACCAGGAGAACTTGTCTGCACGGAGCCGACAGGACGCCAAAATCGGATGAAGACACGAGAACATCAACACCCTCGCATTTGATGATATTCCGCAGCACGATTTGATCCCAAAGAAGTCTTTGCCACCAAGCAGCCGAACCGATTGCCGTTCCAATGACAGAGATCCACCCAGCGCGCGACGGCATGCGTGTCGCAAGCGCCTGCGGTACATATATCGTAAATCGATGCTCAGGATTTGCGAAGACAAGTTGTGCCGCCAGATTGATAAGATACGTCGCCGCGCCGCCTGATTTGGCCGAGACCGCATTGATGAGTACATGAGCCACTGCGCACTCTCTTGGAGAATGGCGATTGCCAGCGATTGCCCTACGATCACATCACATGACGTCCGATACCCGCCGTCGCAATTGAGACAGTCCTGGTCAAGATCCATGTCGAGAGCGTCGCCATTGCGGCTGCAGCCAGGCCCACCGAAAGGCCAGCGCCCGTCAAACCAAAGAAACGCACCAACGGGTAGATGAGGCAAAGCGATAGGCCGAGCTGGATCATTCGCGCGATGGTCATCGAATGATGATTCCCTTGCGACATGGCCAACACTTTTAGATGCTCAAACCACGCCACCGACACAGCATAGAGTGCCAGTCCGCCCAGCAAGACATGGCCATCGCCATAACGCGGACCCAGGGTAGCGGCAACAATGTGTTCGCCGCCTGCCTGAAAGAGAATCATGATCGCAACCGTCGCCGCCCCCGTCAGTGCCAGCCGGTCTTTTCGAAGGACGACGTCGACGACACCAGTGATGTCGGGAAGGCGGCAATAGTAAGCGTAGAGCACCGTTTGTATCGGCGAAAGTAGGAATCCGAGGGCGCCTTCGACCATGCCCCTGACCGCGAAATAGATCCCCAAGGTTTCGAGGTCGAATAGCCAACCGACCACCGCATAGTCGAGCCGAAGCACGAGCCGCTCAAGGACATTGAGCGGCCAGAGACCGCGAACGAAACGGATCAGGTCAGGAAGTCCGGCGCGCCATGCCGTCCACGCTAAGATCATCGGAGACCGGTGCCCGATGAGCCATAGAGAGAGTACGGCCGAGAGCAGATCTCGCACGATCAGTGCCTGCACACCATACCCGGCCTGGACCGCCAGCACCCCGGCCACAGTGCTCACGAACAGGGCCACGATCCGCACCTGGACCAAACTGCCGTAGCGCAATCCCGCCTCGAACGGCACTGAAAGCAAATAGACCCATAGAGACACGATCGATGCAATCGTGAGCCCGATAACGGACAGGAACAGATCTCTCATATGCGACGCGCCCTCCAGCACCGCACAACCATACAAGACGGCGGCGGCGATCATGATCAGAAGGGACTGCACGAACGTGCCGAACGACGCGGCGGCCGCCAGATTGCGGTTGGAAGGATCGCGGATGAGTGCCTGGTTCATTCCTGGAGAAAGGACCGCCGCAACAAGCTGCAGGGCAACGATAAGCATGGCATAGTCACCCATGACCGCCGGCCCAAGCGATCGCGCAAACCACACCGTCGACAAGAAATTTGCGACGCCGGTCACGACATTGGCCGACAAGACGTGCTTCAAGTTATCGAACAATCGATCCATCGCTTGCTCTCAGCTCCCAGCCGGACATGAGAGGGCCCTCGAAAAAATTTGTCTTAGCCGGCCGCTGTCATAACGCGTGCGGACGTGGTCGCAGGCCCGTTCACCCATCCGCCTTCGTCCATCCGCATCACGACCCCAATCCAGAATTGCCTTCGCCAGCGAAACGACATCGTCCGAAGGGACGAGGACGCCGAAACGGCCGTTCTGCGTCAACTCCTTTGGTCCTGTCCGGCAGTCTGAACAGATGACGGTCCGCGCGCAACTCATCGCTTCGAGCGCCACATTCGGAAATCCTTCGAACCGCGACGGCACGATGACTAAATCTGCCCAACGGTAGTAGGGAAAGGGATTGGCGACGGCGCCGATCCACTGCACGGCATCGTCGAGCCCGAGTGTGTGGGCGAGCGTTTGAAGAGATGTCTTTTCAGGACCGTCACCAACCAGCACCAGATGCCATGGACAGGAGGCTCTGACGCGCGCGAGAGCCTCCAAGAGCAGATCGAACCCTTTTTGGGGCTGAAGACGCCCGATGGCAAGGAGGCGCGGATGCCCGACTGCATCTGGAACGATCTCGGGAGAACGGTTCGCACGGATCAGCGCCTCATCCACGTTGATATTGTTTGGCAGCTGAGCATACCGCGGCCCCGGTCCGATGAATTTTCTGAGGAAGCGCACACCATCGGCCGAGTTGGCCGTCACGATGTCAGCACGACGGTACAACCCCTTCATCAGACGTACAAGGAGGGCACGTCTCATTCCGGCATTCGTGGCGGCAAGCATCTTGGGAATATAATTCCGCTCGCATACGATCAGGGTCGGAATCGGCAGCCTCCATGTGGAAACGATCGCAACGAAATTCGCATAGGTCGACCACCCGACGACCGCTTGCGGACTCCAGGCCTTGAGCAGTTTTCGAACCCCGACCCATCCCAGCGGGTTGGCGCTCGTCGTGCAGCCCAGCACATGGAGACCGATGCCAACCGGCAGCTCCGAAACCATCGAAGTGGAGCAATCGGTGAGCACGATGATGTCCATTCGTGCAGCCAGGGGTCGAAGGGCGGTGACCGCCTTCACCAACGCTCGCTCGGCACCGCCAAGATGCAGCGTCGGCGTGATGAAGACGACATGCCTCACCTCCGAAACCCTGACTTTGTCGCACATGCGCAATAGCCCATAGTCCACAATGCCAGGTGATTGACCACCCCTTTCACATCGGTTCCCGGAGCACACGGGTGGAGCCGTGCAGCGCCGGCGGTCATCCGCAAATAGGTCATCCACAACCACCGACAGGTGCGGTACAGCAGGTTCCTCACCGGCGAAAGAAGAGGGCCCACCCATGGACAGCGGATGGCCAATTCGATGCTGCCGAGCACGAATTGCTCCACGAGCGTTCCGGCCACACACAAGAGATCGCCCCGGCGCTCGAGTCTCGTGATGGCCAAGCCTCCTCCTGCCGCGAGAGACTGCATGGCAAACTCCGAGTAACGAAGATAGTCATGAGGCAATTCATGGAGCGGATAGATGAAAGGCCATGTGATCAGTAACCTGCCGCCCGGCTTGAGCACGCGGCCTATTTCTCCGATCACGCCCGCGCCCTCGACGAGGTGCTCGATGACTTCCGTCAAAAGGACGACGTCCACCGTACCATCGCGAAAGGGAAGGCGACGAACATCGAGTCTGACATCCAGGGGCGAGCGCAACTCAACATCGCAGGCGATCACTTGCTTGAACCTCTGTTCGTATAAGGAGCGGTAAGGTTGCGTCCCGCATCCGAGATCGAGCAGCACCCCGCGGTGATGAGCCGGA
Organism: Nitrospira sp.; assembly: GCA_035281245.1. Taxonomy (GTDB): domain Bacteria; phylum Nitrospirota; class Nitrospiria; order Nitrospirales; family Nitrospiraceae; genus Nitrospira_C. The sequence goes on along the minus strand of DATEEH010000059.1, from coordinate 13,025 downwards.
ATACTGTTCAACTCACGCTCGAGAAATCTGTTAATCACGACTTCGTTACAAAGACTCATGTCGTCCTGCTCATCCAGCGCGAGAACACATACAGACTCCAGAGCACCTCGCTTCCGTCACCGGCTTCACGATATGCGCGCCACAGAGATGACACGGTGTTCAAGTCCCAGAATTGGGCATTGCGCGGTTGGAAGACATAGGCCTCGAACGTCGACGTCATATGATCGGCCAACCAATGCCGAACGGGGAACGTGAAGCCCCGTTTGCCCTGTTTCTTAGTTTGCGGCGCCAACGGTACCGGTAGCGCATCGGCCAGCAAGGGTTTGATGCCAGGACCCTGTCTCTTCCATTGTTGAGGGAGGCCCAGGACATACTCGAAGAGACGATGGTCGAGATACGGCGCCCGCAGCTCGAGTGAATGTGTCATTGAAAAATTGTCCATGTCTCGCAATAACAGGGCGCTCATGTACATGGAGGCCTCCAACACGCTAGCGCGCTGGAAATCGTCCTGGAGGTGTTCGGTAGAAGAATAGTGTTCGTCCATTGTGCCGAGAATATCGTGCATTTTTGCCTTCACCGCCGGCGACAACATTGAGACGGCGGTGCGCCAAGGCAGGGGATTCCGGCATGCCTGATATGCCCGCACCGAACGGTCGCCTCTGTCGATGAGATGAAGTGCACGGACAAGACGAGGCCAGCGCAGTAAACGAGGCGCCAGGACATCCAAAAGTGGAGTGAGCCTGCTGTTCTGCAAGACCGCGCCAAGATATTTCAAACCATGGAGCCGACTGAACGATGGATAGCCGCCGAACAATTCATCCCCGCCCACGCCCGAAACCCATGCCTTGATGCCCAACGCCTTGGCTGCACGACACACGAAGTATGTGTTGTAGCCGCCGATGGTCGGCTGATCCATGCAGTGGAAAAATCCTTCGAGTCCGGTGAGGAAATCATCCCCAGTGATGATATGACGATGCAGCGGGCTTTCGAACGCCCGCGCCGTCGTTTGCGCGGCAGAGAATTCGGAATAACGCGACTCCTCAAAATCGAGACAGATCGTACGGACCGGCGTCCGCTTCAACGCATGCAGCAATCCCAACAGCGCCCCGCTGTCAAATCCCCCGCTGAGGAACAAGCCCACCTCAACGTCACTCACCATGCGGCTTTGCGCTGCCTGAAAGAGGCGCGATTGGGTCTCGTGGCATACCTCTGCATAGGAGATAGACGCGCTCTGCTCAGGGGACGCCTGGGAACACGATTCAAGCGACCAATAGGCACCTTGAGACACGTAACCGTTCGCGTCTGCCTCCAGCCAATGCCCGGGACCGAGCGCATGGACGTGTTCGTAAATGGTCCGCGGAGGTGGAATGCTGCCCATCAGGTGGAAGAGGGCGAGGCTCTCGACGTCCACTTGCCACGAAAGTTCCGGCCGTAACGCAACTAGCGATCGAATTTCCGAACCGAATAACAGCCCTTTGCCGCATTTCCTCCAGTAAAGGGGCTTTTCACCGAACCGGTCTCTCGCCATGAACAAGGTGCGGTGTTCGAGATCTGCAATCGCAAACGCGAACATGCCGTTGAGATGCTCGAGACAGGCCTTGCCCATGAGCTTGTACATAGCGAGGAGCACGGCCGTGTCGCTTGCTGCATTCACGGTTCCATCATCAATGTCAATGCAGTACCTGCTGTACAGCTCTTGATAGTTGTAGATCTCCCCGTTATAGACCAGGACATACCGGCCCGAGTGGTCGACCATCGGTTGATGGGCGGCCTGGCTGGGATCAATGATCGCAAGCCTCGTATGTCCAAGGCCGATCCAGTCTCTCTTGAATATGCCGCTGCCGTCCGGCCCCCGTGGGAGAAGATGGGTGACCGCCCGTTGGAGGGATTCGCTGGAGGGAGCGGCTGTAGCCTCGGCAATAAATCCGGTGAATCCGCACATGGCTATGTCCTATCCGCAGCCACTGCCGGCGGCATCGACCCCGAACCGGAAGCCAGGGGAGGAAACGGCTGGACCATGAGCCACCCTACGGCAAGATAGAAGGGGAGGAATTTCATGAGGCCGCCGATGTGCAGGGCAAACGTTCCGCCGAGAAACAGAATCGTGGGAAGCGTGATGGCATAGAGCAAAGCACCAGTTTGCGGCAATCGTGAGCGTCGCGCCCACTCGTACAACAACCCATAAACGCCGCCGAGCATGACGAAGACCAGACATCCTAGCCATGAAAAATTCAGAAAGGCTTCACCCGCAAACGTTACGGAAATCGAAGTAAACCAATCGTTGGAGTTCGTAATGATCCCGGACGCATGACCGAACTCCGTTCCGTAATGAAAATCCGGCTTGGAAGGCCAGAACACCCTCGGAGCCATACTCAGCAACGCGAGCGCATAGCTACCACCAAGATCCAATGGCCATTGTCCCCGATCAATCAGAGCGATCGAGGCACTCACCGATTCGAGAAGATCCATCCGTTGCAAGAGAATTTGCCCGACGGTCTCTTCTGCATCTTCAGCAGCTCCTGCATCCAATGCCGCCAATGCAATCGGCACCGCCTGCCAGATGTCGTCGCTGACCAATACCACCTTCTGAAGGACGAAGCGGTAATAGAATGCGAGAGGGAAGAGTGCCGCCACAAACGCGACGAACACAGTCATCGAGCGCCAGGAAGGAATGAGGCCGGTCCGCAGATAGCGGATCAGAATCGGAATCAGAATAATCAGGATGGTTTCTTCTTTCCGCCCCGTCGGTAACCAATAGGCTAGTTCGAGTAAAGTCGCTAGCCGCACCATGGTTCTCCATCCCTTGGAATCCGCTTGGCGAGACCCTGTCGCGTGGATGACCAGAATGAACAATGCGTGCATCGGCAAGAGTTCGGCCATGCGAATGGCTGCATACCAGGGTCCTTCGAGTTCACCTTGGACTGCCCGTGCGAACTGGAAATAGGCATGGCTCGCAATGACATGCGCCCTGGTGACCCATCCCACGAGAGCGAGAAGACCGGTAACGAGCAACACATTCACCGACCGCCATTCCCGACACATACCTGCGGCCTTCTTCGCAAAGAGGCGTGGAGCTTCCCGTGCGACTCCCCACACACCAATGTGAAGCGCAACTAACGTGGAGAACACGAACAGCATCGCTTCGGTCCTATAGATTTCGTTTTCCGGATTGATGAAGGAGTATTCCGTGTCAAATCCGGCCAAGAATCCGGGCACACAAAAATGGATGATGGAAAGGCTGGCAATGAGTGCCAGCGGAGAGACCAGGCGCTCGCTCCTTGCTTCCATGGCGACAAGCGCGAGACAATACACCAAAGTGGCCACCGTTATGGCCACCAACTGAGGATCTCTCACGGGTTGTTCCTCTTCCAAACGGCCGCTGCTGAGACGGCCAAGCAGGTCGCCCACGCCTACGAAAAAATGGAGGGGTAGCGATAGGTCCCCTGACTCAGGCCTAGGTCGGTTATCTCGCAAGTGCTCGGAAGTTGCACGAAATCTTTGACTATTCGCGTCCAGAGACTCGTGGCTTGGGTTCCGTTTTGAGGGGAACGGGCAGGCATCGGACCAGGAGTGCGAGAGCTAAAGGCGGCTTGGAAGGACACCCAAAGACTGCAAAAATCTTCGCTGTTCCGTCAGCAATCGCTGGTAGGCCTCGTACATCCGCCGTCCTATAGAATCCGGATGAATCTCATCTTGAATCCAGGATCTTCCGCGGCTGCCCATTTCGCGAAGGGGCAAGTGGGATATTCGTTCGATCGCATCTGCGAGACTTCCCGGGTCATTCTCCACCCACAGTCCGCAACAATGGGCCTCCAGTTCGCTCCAGGGTGTTCCTTTGCTGGCAATAACGGGGACGTTGCGCAGCAAGGCCTCAGCGACGACGAGCCCGAAGTTTTCGGTATGAGACGGAACGATCAGGACGTCCGCATGTGCAAACAGCGCCTCCTTTGCCTGCCCAACAACCTCTCCCATCATGCGGACCTTGGAAACGAGCAAGAGCGCTCGTATCCGAGCTTGCAGAGCATGTGTATATTGAGGTGTTCCCCCTCCGGCGATGGTGAGCGACCATGAAAGCCTGTTGTGTTCGCAGAGGATCCGGCAGGCCTCGAGCAAATTCTCGATTCCTTTCTTGGGATCGAGACGCCCAAGGTACAACAGACTCAATTCGTTCTGGATGGCCGCCTTTTCTTGTTCCTCCGGGACGGGCACGCAGTAGGGGATCAACTCAGAGGGATAGCCCGGAAATTTCGCCCGCGAAGCGGCGGCCTCTTGCTCACAGGTCACATGCAAACGAAGGGATGGTGGCCCAACTGCCGCACAGATCCACTCCCAAATTACCTTGAGACGTCGCCGCCGGCTTCCATCCCATCGCTGCAACGCACCATGAGGAGACCACAGGAGCGGCCTGCCCATGATCCGGCACAAGAGAAGAGTTGGAATGGTTGGGAAGTTATAGACCGAAGAGAGATGAACCACGTCTGCCCAGCGAATATAGGCTGGCAATAATCTCAGCAGCGTTGGAGAGACAGCGCGTCCCATCAGATACTTGCAATAACGGACATCAAAGGATTCCGCGAGACGTACCTCTCCCTCGCAATCGACCTCCATTGCCCGCCCATCACCCGCTGCATCGGTGGTGAGTACCTTCACCTCGCAACCGAGACGTCCCAGACTTCTACAGAGTTCATAAAAGGCTGGAATGATTCCTCCGTGACTGTAACCAGGAAAGAAGGCCGATGATACGTGTAGGATTTTCATAGTAGAACACCTACGCCGCACGAAGTGGATGAAAACGCGCTTTAATGCTTTCGAATACTCCTCGCGGTTCCTGCCAGTACCGTCTCAGCCTGAGGTAAGCAATTTTCGGAATGTCACGCCCACCTCGCGACCGTCCGATGGCGCGTCTAAAGATCCGAGCATATTCATCGTCGTGAATCGCCCGCAGCCTCGAGGTTTTTGACGCGGGGTGTCGCCTGAAGGCCGCCAAGACCGCTGGGATCCTGGTGAAGACGGCTCCGGCTTGTGTACAACGCAGCCACAAATCGTAATCCATACAAAATCGTAACGCAGAATCGATCCCGCCAGTCTGCTGGTAGAGCTCACGGCGCCAGAACGCCGCTTGCTGCTGGATGATGGTGTGATCGAAGAGGAACGTGTCGAGGTCAAAGTCGATGGGATACATCCGCCTGATGATCTTGTTCTCTTGGTCGATCATGAGACAATCGCCATAGAGAAATCCCGTGTCCGGGGCCTGACGGAACAATGAGCCTACCTTGTCTAAGGTGTGCGGCAAATAGAGATCGTCGGAGTTCAGATAGGCGAAGATGTCCCCGCTGGCCATCCGGAAGCCGTCTGCAATCGCGGCAGCCTGGCCTGCGTCGGGTGCAGATCGCCAATACGTCAGATGTGCTGCATATTTTTCAATGATGCGCACGCTTTCATCAGTGGAACCCCCGTCCATCACAATGAGCTCGAGGTTGGGATACCTCTGATTGATGATCGACAGCATCGTCTGTTCCAGGTACCGTCCTTGATTGAACGAGGGAATCACAATTGAAATTTTCGGCAAGTCCGCATACATGGCATGTGTCGGAGCCCCGTCCAATTGAAGTACCGAGAGAAAGGGAGACTGCGGCTGGAGGTCGTCATAGCGTGTCTCCACCACGGATATTGAACAAGATATTGAACACTGAGTTCGTTGGCCGTCACATCTTTCCCGAAACAAGCCTTGCACGCGTCGGAAATTCTCGTCGTAGGCCGAGCGAAGGCGCATAAGCTCCTGAAGCGTGCTGGTCACCGAATGCCATTCCAGGATGGCAGCATTACCGGGTCCCCAGGGACGCGACACCAGCAGGCGTCCGCTGATCACAGCAACTCTGATGAGACAAGCGGCGACCTGGCAATACCAGCGGCTTCGCAGCCATAGTCTCCATCCCTGGTCCCGATGCTCCGCAACAGCGTAGTAGGCCTTGTGCGCGGGGGATGCGACTCCGAAACCTTCATGAACGGCTTTGACATGTTCCCAACATAAACGCGAGAACGGAATGAAGTGACGCAGGGAAAGTCGTGGGTCGTACCATAAGGTCCAGCCTGCTAGACGCAAAGCCAGGCAGAGTTCGGCATCCCCTCCCGAACGAAGATCATCGCCGCAACGATCCATCAGAAGAAACTCAAATCCTGTCGCCACGAGCTCTTCCCAGGCACACTTGCGAACCGTCATGCCGGCCCCCCAGAGATAGCCCTTCGACCAGGTCACATCCCCGGCAACAGGACTTTGCGGTCCGACGGCGTAGGATTCTTGATACCGTTCAAACCACCAGGGAGGCGTCGTTTCGCATTGGGCCTCGACGAAGCCCCCGCAGACGCCGATGTCAGGCCTTTCCTCCATGATTTCGGCAGCCAGTCTCACCCACTGAGGACAGACCCAGTTATCATCGTCCACGAAACTAACGATATCGTAGTGCGCCTCGGCGAACCCACGCCGACGCGCATGCGTGAGACCCATCGTGGACTCGGTGACTATGCGCAATCGTGTTGCCTCATGAGGAGGCCAATTCTGCCGCGCAATCAACGCAGTGTCATCGGTCGAAGCGTTGTCCACGAGGATGACTTCCCAAGGCAGGGCTTCGGGTATGCTCTGGCAGGCCAAATGCGCCAAGGTGTCGGGCAGTCGACGGGAACCGTTGTGACTGCAGACCACAACGCTGACTCCCCACCGGCCGGAGCGATGTCGATGCGCCTCAGACGTCACCGCTACACGTTCAGAGCGTCCATTGCGCTTCAACAAGGCAGCGAGACGAGGAAAGAGCAGGCATTGGATGCCCCCCCCGGCCATACGGCCGAATACCGCCCCCATGATGCCGAAGGATGGGAGCGCAAACACCATGACAGCAAGCGTCGCTCCAAGACCCGCTACACTTGTGATGGAAAGAAACGTCATATCGCCCGTCGCCATGAGGATAAAATGCGGCACGACCTGGATCGCCTGGAAAAGGGAGGCTACGATGAGCCATTGAAGCGCCGACAGCGCCTGTCCCGCAAACTCTGGTCCCATTACCAAGACGAGAAGCGGTCCGGCGAAGAACCATCCGGAAATCACCAGCGCGACAGAGCAGCCGACGTTCAATAACATCAGCGTCTTGATATCCCGGGCGAACTCCTCGGCATCCGTCGAACCGATACGCCGGGTGAAAGCTGGAAATAACACGGAAAATCCTGCAGCCATGAGGCCATGGACAGGTTGCGCCAGCTGAAGACACACGGAATAGACCGCAAGGCCGCTGGTTCCAACGAGAGAGCCGATTAGTAAGCGATCGGCATGGCTGAAAACCATCCAGGTGATCGTTTGAAGCCAGGCCATCACTCCGAACGAGAATATTTCTCGCCATGAGCCGCATTCTGAGGGTGCGTCGTTGGGTGAAGAGAGAACAAGCCGCCGGACCAGTATCGCCTGCACCAGAAGGCCGGCTGCCGATATCCCGACCGAGGCCATCAGAATCGTCGGCACACCGAAGCCGAGAATTGCAACGACCACCGCCGAACCCAGTGTCAGACCCCTTAGAAGAACTGAGGCAGCGGCGGCGATATCGTATCGTTCACATCCGCGAAACACCGATGTCAGGATGAGTTCCAACATCCTGACAATCAGCAGAACCGCCCCTACCTGCGCGCTCTCGACGGCCACGTGCGACAGCTCTGCTGGTATTGTGAACAGCCGTTCGACGAGGAACGGAGCGAAAACGTACACCGCCAGACCGGAGGCGATAGAAATAGGCGCGATGAATCCTACCCCCGTTATAATCGCGCGCAGGATACCTCTTCGGTACCCCCGGCCCCGATTCAAGGCGACGAATCGGATGGTTGCGTCACCTAATCCGAAATCGAATGCGCACATCAGCCCGACCATCGAATTGACAAGCATCCAAATACCGTAGACATCCAGACCGAGTCGATGAATCAAATAGGGTGTTGCCGCGAGGGTGAGCAGAGGCACGACCGCATATTCGCCAAGGCTATACAAGGCATTTCGCCCTTGGCCAGCCCAAGCCACGGTCGACTGAAATCGTGTGAGGAAAGAGTTGGTGTGATCGGCCGTCACCGTAACGGTGCTCATTTGAAGGCTCGCTGGTCCGCTGAAGAGTGCATGAGGATCAGTAACTGGTAAGGCAGTTGCGTAGAAGCCCAGGCCATCATGCGCCCGATCGTTACTAAAACACAGCCGTTTTGATGCGACAAGGAAAACGAGAAACTCAGTCTCCTCAAGCGAGCGGAGTTGAGGATGATCATTTGCCCTTCGCACATCGACTGAACGCTTGTCAAAAAGGGAGAACTCGTTGATAAACTTGCAGTCGATGCTATAGTTCCCTGTATCTCAGTAAGGAGTCTCTATGAATTATGTCCGTATCGGCAAGAGAACGCTGAACCTCGACAACGTAGGTTACGTCGAGGCGCAGGTGTGGCAGGATGAAATGACCGTGAAAGTCTATTTGTCCGGGTTGGCGAACAACACGCCGCTCGTCTTTACCGAGAATGATGCCAAGGAACTGTGGAAGTATTTGGAGTATGTTGCTGAAAAGCCCATTCCTTCATAGGTGCCGTATCCGATAGCCTTCCTGATGGCGCTCGCCGACGGGCACGAAGCGAGCCTCCTTCCGATAGTCCCGATAGTAGCTCAACACTTTCTGGACATAATTCCGGGTCTCTTTATAAGGGGGGATCTGTTTGTACCGATCCACCTTCCGCTCGCCGGCATTGTAGGCTGCCAACGCCAGACGCGTATTGCCATGAAAGCGGTCGAGCAGATACCGCAAATGTCTGGCGCCTCCTGCCACGTTCTCATTGGTGTCATACAGATTCCGCACGCCATGCCTCATCGCCGTCTCCGGAATCAGTTGCATCAGCCCCACGGCGCCTGCCTTCGACACGACGATCGGATTGAACGAAGACTCAGCCTTCATCACCGCGAACAGCAATGCTGGATGCAGACGATGCTGCTGGGCCGCCCGTGTCACCGCCCGCTCTAATTCGATGGCCGGTGGCATCTGCACAGTACCACCGGCAGGCCTGCTGTCGGCCGTGGGCTCGGAGAGGTCCTGCCCAGGCTTCAGTACATGTAACGCCTGGTCAATGGGGAGCTCGATGAGGGTAGTGGGAGCCGTCATCATCAGCACGAATCCACCAAGAATGCCGGCTGCCCTGACGATATATGGCTTTGTGCGTCTTGGGGACTGTTTTTTCGTTCTCATAACTCCTCCTCCCATCTACCGACCGTCAATCGCTGAGCCGACCATTCGAACACGTCGGGAGTGTGCGCTCTCACCCTTCTCTCCGCAGTTTCCATGCCTTTACAGCCGAGGCGCGAACAAACCATTTATGCATACAAAACAAATAGTTATGCACATCTCGGCCTCCCAACTTTTGTAGGGCTGGCAGGGGGGGGATATTCCTTATATTGTTGCTGTGAAGCGCAATTTGCCGTCGGCCTCATGGGCTATCGGATGAAGAGAGGAGTTGACCATGAAGCTTCGTTATAGCGAGCGGGTCCGCACGAAATTTCCGGTCATCTTTGCCGGCGATGATCTCGTCGGAGAAGGGACGGTCAGTGATGTGTCGGTGCCTGGCTGCAGCATCGTGAGCAATAAGGTCGTGGAACCGGGTACCTATCTCGAGATGAAAGTCCTCATGCCGGACGATGCCCCCTCGCTTCGTGTCGAGCTGGCAAAAATCCGCTGGCGCCAGGGACGCCGCTTTGGCGTTGAATTCATTCGCATGCCAGGCGGGGACCAGCTCCGTCTGGGACGGTTGGTGAAGCGTCATTCATAAGCGAAGTCATGGCTCGACTCGAGCGCCCGCGAATGCTACACTTCCATCGTCAATCTAATTCCCATTGGTACTGCGCGCGATGAAACGTCTCCTGCTCATGCTGCTGTGCCTGCTTTCCGCCGGCTGCGCCGACCCATATACGATGTTTCATACTCAAACCGGCGAACAGATTATGATCGGCCGCCGTTCCTATACGTATGAAGGCTGCCTTTCAACGATGCGCGAGGAAGCCGAACGACTGGGCGTCACATTCCGTTATGTGCATGTTCGCGGCACGACATTTGGCCGGTCGTTGCTCTGGCCATTTGAACCGGGCTACGCCTGTGAAGCAGCGATCGGGCCGGAAGGCCATCCGTACGGGATTTATGTCCCACCGCGCACTCCGCATGGGTGACGTTCGCCTATCACCTCCTCTCTCCGTCCATTTCTGACTGAATTGTAAAAAAATCAGCCGTCGCTCGTTGGATTATTGACAACCAAACCGTGAACGCAGTATTACCTTGCAACGATATTCGCACCACTCCTCATGAACACCTCTTCGTGCCCTTGCTCACTGATTGTCGACCCTGTTGGCCTTTCCCAACCCTTCAATGACGCTCGAAAGGAGCCGGCCTGCGTGGAGCCAGGCCGACGCGCGCTGATAACCGGTCATTGTTCAAGACTCGTCGTCCTCAATTCATCGACCTCATAGTTCAAAGGAGCCGTTATGGAAGATCTCGTCATTGAAGAAGAAGGCGCCTCGTCCGCCTTAAAAATTACGCTGGGGGACTTTCTCGTCTTCATCAATTGGATGAACCAGACGGAGAAGGCCCTCGAGCGTGGTGAAGCGCTCCCCACCACTCCGGAACTCGATTCCGGCAAGGTGAAGAATTGGATCCAGCTGGTCCAACGCCTGGAAGAGCGGTTCCGGCGGAGTGAAGAAAAGAAGATCGCGCTGGAAGCGAACGTCATTGCCCAGGAAGCGCAACTTGGGCAGCTGTTGACGCACCTGCATGCCAACATTGCGTCGCTCTACGACAATCTCGGACAGTCCAAGAAGGCGGAAGAGGTCCGTCGCCGAGCAGAGGCCTTGCACGCAAGCTAGTCCCCGGTATCGACGGGCTGAGAATCGTCCTTGAAGAAGGCCGCCTGGCAGCGGCCACGGTGTTGTTTACCCTGCCTTGACCGATTCCCCGATTTTACTTCCCGCCGGACACTCCTTGGCTATAATCGGTTACGTAGCAACTCTTTCTGAACCTCTGACATGATTACCGTACTGCTGATCGAAGATAACGATGTCGATGCGCGGCTCACGCAGGATTTGCTCGCGGAATGGAGCGTCGAAGAATTCAAGGTCACGCATGCCAGAACGCTCTCGGACGGACTTGCGCACATCGACAAGGGCCCCTTCGACGCCATTCTCCTGGATCTTTCTCTCCCGGATGCTTTCGGTCTGCCGACGGTCCGGCAGGTTCATGCGACGAACCCATCGATTCCTGTCGTGGTGTTAAGCGGCGTCAGCGATCAAAGCCTGGCGCTGCAAGCCGTGCAGCAGGGGGCCCAGGATTATCTCGTCAAAGGACAAGGCCATCCTGAGCTGCTCGCTCGTTCGGTGCGTTACGCCATCGAGCGCAAGCGCTCAGAGGAGCGCCTGACGTACCTCGCCCAGTACGATCACCTCACCGGGCTGGTCAACCGTACGCTCTTCCGCGACCGCTTGATTCAAGCAATGGCGAGAAGCAAACGACTACAGCAACCGCTGGGGCTGATGTTGCTGGATTTGGACCGGTTCAAATCGGTGAATGACACGCTTGGACACGACGTCGGTGACGAACTCCTCAAGTCCGTCGCCGAGCGGTTGAAAAGCTGCGTCCGCGAGGTGGACACCGTCGCGCGAATGGGCGGGGATGAGTTCACGATCGTTCTCGAAGGCGTCTCATCCGAACAGAGTATCATCGTGGTCGCGAAGCGGATTACGGAATCGATCTCCTCGGTGTTTCATCTGAATGGGCATGACGTCTCGGTGGGAATCAGCATCGGCATTACGGTGTACCCGTATGACGATCACAGCATCGATGAACTCTTAAAGCATGCGGACTCCGCCATGTATCGGGCCAAACAGCAAGGCGGTCGCGGCTTTGCGTTCCACGAAGCCTCAGGCTATAACCACGCCGCAACCTACTCCGTCTCCTGAAGTTTCTCCTCCTCGCCGGATCATCGCCTGCCCTCCGAGGTTTTCTTCTTTTCAGCAACGTCTGATTCCGTGCCTACCTGCCGATTTCCGAAAGCGGAGCCTCCGTCACCTGCAAAGGCCCGCGGGGGTTCGGCATGAGCACATTGGACTGTGTGAGCGCCTCGCGACCAGGCGAGAGATGCGTTTCCGGTGTCATGACGATGCCCCAGTGACGGTTGCCGGCGCAGACATTGTCAACCAGCAACGCTTCGGCATGATGGAATAGCAGCATGCCGCTGAGCCAATTATCCGAACATTGATTCCGGACCAACTCCGGATGGCTGCCGGGATCGCGAACCGCAATCCCGAAGTGGTGATTCCGGCAGCACACGTTCTCCGCCACCCGCGGCTGCGCGCCGGCGAACACAAAGATGCCCGATTCTCGATTGTCGCAGACTTCGTTGTCGATGAATGCGACACGGCATTCGGGCCCATACATCACCACGCCTGACAAGATGCCTTCTGTGGCTCTGCATTGCGCGATGGTACACGATGAATCCAGTATGTTCATGGCGGAATGCTGATCGCTGCCGATATACCGAAACGTCAGTCCCGAGATGCGTCCGCTTGGCACCCGCTGAAGATAGAGAGGACCGCCGCGCCGAGAGAAAATCTGTACCACGTCGCGGCCTGCCCCGATGAGAAGCAGCGGGCGGTCGACCATGAACACTTTGTCTTCATAGACGCCGGGCCGGACAAAGACCTGGTCGAGTTCGCCGGCTTCTTTCAAGGCGGCGCTCGGTCGCGGATAACACGTGGCGTCCTGCTGATCCACAATCAAGGTCTTGCCGCCAAGCGGATTCGGCGGCGGATCGGGTCGTGCGATTTCTGCTTCAGGGCTCATCGGTGCCTGCCATCTGGAACGAGCCATTGTGACTTGTCAAGTAAAACGCCCCGGCTTGGACGTACATTTCTGATCCTCAGACCAGGTGACGTTTTCTGATCCTGCCGACAAACGCTGGATTTTCTGACGGTTGGAGCATGCCTCTTG
>DATEEH010000058.1:0-43016 GCA_035281245.1 Nitrospira sp. | reverse complement strand
CGCGATGAAGTGGCTCCGATGCTCCATCGGCGCTTTCGTCGTTGCCCTGTTTGTCGGATGCGCCGGAGGGTCGCCTCAACAGGACGCATCTTACAAGTTGGTGCCGATCACCGACGTCGGTATGCTGGTCGGCGAATGGGAGGGGCTCGTGAAGAAGGAGCATGACACGTTACCTCAAGCTTCTGTTCGTTTGATGATTCGGCCCAACAATACCTATCTCTTTGCGGGTCAAACCACCTCAAAGTTCGCGGTTGGCTCCGGGGATGTCGAACCCCGCGACGGACGATTGGTCGGGGAGACGGATGCGCGGGCGGTGACGTTTACGCTGTACGATCATAAGGGCAAGCCCGTGGTACACGTCGAATCGACCAACCGTGCAACGGGAGAGCGCTTTCGAGGTGAATTTACAAGAGTCCAATGAGCAGGCGAGCCACCACCGCTCTCTCATGATGGATCTTGAACCACAGGCGATCCGTGAACGAAGATGGAGACCGTCCTCATTGAAGCAGGCCATGCTGACGTTAAGACGAGGCAGAACATCTCTATGGACGAGCCTTGTATTGGCGGCGCTGTGCCTCTGCCAAGGATGTGGGGGGAATAAATATCAGACCATGGTAGATGCGGCGGAATCCGGCCTAGGGTCCCTCACGCTAGCAGACGACTCTCGATATCAGCGTCGGCTGCAGGAGGTCCTCCTCGACGAGCCGGCGTTCGCTGGCCTCACCCTGACCGCTTATGTATTTATGGATCACGGCTATGTGGTCGGTCACGTTCGGAGTCCCGAGGAGGCGGAAGCCGTCTTTCGAGTCGCTAAGCAGGTTGAGGGTCTGCGGTCGGTCAATGCGTATCTCCCGGTCAGGCGCGCCTCAGACACGATGGGGAAAGTCACTACCGATTCGACATTGAAGAGCCAGGTGCAAGCCGCACTTGCGCGAACTCCGGGGCTCGTGGACTCGCGCGTTCTCGTGGAAGTCTTGGACGATCGGGCGGTACTGCTCGGCGTCGTATCGGGCGACGAAGAGAAAGCTCGTGCGGAACGGGCTGCTGCCGGCACGGTTGGCATCAAGCGGATTATCAATTGGTTGTTGTTGCCGGACAGCCAATATTTGGTGATCCGATCACAGGTATTCTAGCGAAGGAAGTCATGCCGTTGGTGCTCTTTCTCATGGCCGGCATCCTCGCTGGCTGCATGGCCCCAACCGAAACACGAAGAGAGTACGCCGGGACGCCGCTGGCGCAGGTCAAGCTATTGACGTACAACACCTTGCATGGACTCCAGCCAAGCGGCCTGACGGTCAAAGCCAGTGAATCGCCAGAGGCACGGCAGGCGAGGCTCACACTCCAGTTTCGCCAGCTGTCGATGATACAACCCGACGTGATGCTCCTTCAGGAAGTGAATCCCCTCCCTGAAATGGCTGACAGATATGTCTCGGCCTTGCAGGACTTCGGCTTGCACTATCGGGCGGTGTATCAGGTCGATGCCTGCGGAGTGCGTCTGGCGCCGGGACTCGCGGTCGTTCCGGGATTGAACAACGGGCTGGCGGTCTTGGCCAAGGAACCGCTGCTCCTGCGAAAAGTGCAAGGACTCAAGCTCAGCGGAGGCGTTGGACGCTGCGAGGACTATATCGGTTTTCAGACAGGCGAGCTCCGCTATGCCCTGATTGCCGAAGTCGAAAACCCGAGCACGGGCCGCAAGCTTCTCACCGTCAGTCTGCACCTGCATTCCGGCATCGAGCGAAATGCGTTTTTTATAAAGAAGATCAACGATGCGGTGAAGGACGGAAGGGTGCGGCGGGAGGACTTCGAGGGCATCGTGACCGCGATGGAGCAGGACCAGGAACGACGCCTTGGTGAAATTCGCTTGCTTGTAAAAGAGGTTCAAAAACTGTATGCGAACGGAAGCTATGTCGGTGTCATCGTGGGAGGGGATTTCAATTTTGAACCCGATGACCCCGAATATCGCGAACTCGAGCGCGCGGGTTTGAGAGACACGTATGCGATGGCAAAGCCCGAAACGGAAGTCTACAGTCTTGATCCCCAGAGAAACGTGATCGCCGGTCAGGCCATAGGCGAGGTGCCGTCCACCCTGCGGGCTGCGATGAACCGACTTCCCCAAAGCCAACAACAGAAGATTCTCGAAGGGTATCAAAAAGGGATTACCGAAGCGAGACGAGTTGATTTTCTGTTTCTCATGCGAGAGCCATCGGACGGGTCAACAGGCTGCTTTCGGCAGGAACTTTTTGGACAACTTGAAGGACTTTCTGCCACCCCGGGATCGGATCACTATGGTGTGCTCGTGACCTATATGGCCGATGCCTCACAGTGCGGCAGAGAGATTTCCCATCAACAGGGACATCTCCGGGCCGCTTCATGACATTCGTGGGAAGGTGCACGACGCTCATGCATCATCGGCAAACGGCCTGGCTCTTGCTGATCGCGGCCTTCAGTCTCTCGGCCTGTAACACCTTCAAAGTCAAGACCGACCACGATTCGACGGTCGATTTTTCTTCATTCCGGACCTTTGCGTTTGCAGGGCCATCAGAAATGAACAGAGGAGGAATCTATGACAATTCCTTGACGCGAAAGCGCATTGAATCTGCCGTCGTGCGGGAGCTGACCGGGAAAGGACTCCGCCAGGTCGCACTGGATGAACCCCAGGATCTTCGGATCCACTACTGGGTCGGCATCCAAGACAAACAACGGCTCGAGAGCACGGGCCCCACGGTCGGCGTTGCCCGTGGACCGCACGGTGGTTATGGATGGGGCGCCGGGTATGGGGGCGGCGTGTCGACCTATGAATATCAAGAAGGAACCTTGGTGCTGGATCTGATTGAACCGACGAAGAAGCAACTGGTATGGCGGGCAACGATCGTGGGCACATTGCAAGACTCGACAACAGACAATATCGAACTCGCGAACAAGGCCATTGCCAAGGCCTTTGAGAGTTATCCGCCTCCGGTAAAGGCGCCGTAAAACTTAACTCAAAGGAGGGACACACACATGACAAGGTCAGTGATCATCACTGCTGCATTGATTGCCTTCGTGCTCTGCGGACCAGGCGCAGGCTTGGCCGATGATATCGGCGATGCCAAAAACATCATCAGTCAGGCCGAGGCCACGCTCAAAAACTTCATGAACGATCCGGACATGAAGTGGTTCAGCGGTCACCTACAAGAGGCAAAGGGCGTGTACATCGTGCCAAAACTCACGAAGGGCGCCTTCATCTTTGGCGTGGAAGGCGGCAACGGGGTCGTGCTTGCCCGCGACGAAAAATCCGGTGCATGGAGTGAGCCGGTGTTTTATGAAACCTCGGCAGCCAGTTTTGGCCTTCAGGCAGGAGCCCAGTCGTCAGAAGCGGTCGTGTTGATCATGACGCCTAAAGCGGTGGATTCGCTGCTGGCGAACAAGATCAAACTCGGCGCAGACGGCTCTGTGGCAATCGGGCCGAAAGGAGGAGGAGCCGACACGAATCTGACCGCCGATTTCATCACGTTCACACGTGCGAAGGGCTTATATGCCGGGGTTTCCTTTGATGGAGCATCGATCCGGTCAAGGGACGAACTCAACGCCGCCTATTATGGACAGGATGTGCGTCCGTCGGACATCATCATTGCCCATAAGGCGAAACCCAACGCGAACTCCAAGCCATTGCAGGCCATGCTGACGACGGCTGCGACGACGAAACAATAGGATCAAGGCGCCTCTTCTGCGGATTCACGCGGGCGCCCATGTAACGATTAACGAAGGATCTTTCCGCCTGTCCGCAATCCGGCCTCGGCCGGCTTGCGGATGTGGCCGCCGTACTGGCCAGTCATACATGGATTTCGAGAAAGGATGACATCATGATGAAGATTGCTGCAATCCTGTTGGTCGGTCTGATGGTCTACGCCGTGCCCGCACTCGCCCAGGAAATGTCGGAATCCAACATGGAGATTTTGAAGCAGAAACTCAAAGCGGACAAGAAGCTCCTCGTGGCAGGAAACATGGAGTTGTCGGATGGAGATGCGAAAAAGTTTTGGCCCATCTATGACGCATATCAAAAGGACCTGGAGCAGCTGAATCAAAAGCTCGGTCACACGATCAAAGAATACGCCGAGGCCTTCAATAAAGGACCGGTTCCCGACGAGACGGCCAAGAAACTCCTCAACGAGGTGCTGTCGGTGGAGGAACAGGAAACCAAGTTGAAACGGTCCTATGCTGAAAAGCTGGGAAAGGTGCTGCCGTACTCAAAAGTCGCGCGCTATATCCAGATCGAAACGAAAGTGCGCTCATTGATCAAAATGGAATTAGCGCAACAGATTCCGCTGGTGTATTGACGGAAGCTTCTGTCACGATTCGTTGGCTTGGTTGATTTCTTCATTTGCAGGGAAGCGAATTGAGGCCTCCATCGCGTAGCGTGATTCGAACATGGCTCGGCATTCTTCCGTTGGTCATCCTGACGGCTATCTATACGGCCGGCGCATGGGCTGCCGCGGAACTCCACATTCCTAAGCCCACGGATTCCCTCAAGCCTGCGCCTCCGCCCCCGGCCCTGGAGACGTCCGTGGTGAACCTCGAAATTCGTCTTCCCGCCGAAGAACTCGCTACTGCCGTCGATCAAGGCTTTCCGCAGGTCGCTGCACGCGAGGACGACTGGAAGGATGCCGCCACGCTTGGCGACCGTGAAGATGTTCGCTTTCTGTATCGCATCGTCAGAGGATCATTCCGCTACCGCATGGAACGGGATCATTTTGAGGTCTGGCTCGACCAGGTTCGCTATCGCGTATGGGCTCGGAAAGACGGAGGCGAGGGGTTTGTCGAAGGCCGCTGCGGTCACGGTAACGATCCACCGAAACGATTGAATCTTGCCGCCCGCTCGGCATTGACGTGGTCGGATCGATGGCGGCTCCAATCGCATACCACCTTCGACGAACCGGTGTTTCTCGAGCCGTGCCTGCTCTCCGGTCTGGATCTCGACGCGACTTCCTTGTTGAAAGGGATCTTGCAGACGCGGCTCGAAGCGGTGGGTCAGAGTATCGACCGGATCATTCGAGAGCGAACCGAGGCCAGGAAGCGTGCCGAGACGATCTGGCAGCAGCTGCAGGAACCCGTCGAGTTCGCGTCCAACCAATGGCTCGCGTTTAATCCGCGTGAGGCCCGAGTCAGCCCGATCATCTCCAACGGGACACTCGTCGTTCAAACATCCGTGAATCTGGTGATGGAACCGAGAATAATCAGCGGCTCCAAGCCGGTTAAAGCGGCGTTGCCGCTGCCATCTCTGCAGCTCGCGCCGGTTCCCATGGAAGGATTTCACCTGGCTCTGCCCGTGACCGTTGACTACGGACAGATCAATCGACGGCTCGAGCAGGAGATGATCGGGCAGGAATTTCAGGCGCCCATCGGCGACAGCGTGCGGATCGACGGCGTGCAGTTGTATGGAAGCGGAGACAAGCTCATCCTCGCCTTGCGCGTGTCGGGAGGGGTGAACGGCAACTTGTATGCGACGGGCACACCGGTGTTTGACCAGGGACTCGGAATCCTGCGATTTGCCGATCTCGATTTCACCATGGACACGCGGAACGTCTTGCTCCGTTCGGCCAATTGGATGTTCCATCAGAACATCTTGTCGACCCTGCGCTCTGAAGCGATCATTGATCTCTCCGGTCAACTTCAGTCGCTGCGGTCACGGCTGGGAACGGCGCTCTCCAGAGATTTGGGGGGTGGCGCGACCCTTCAAGGAGAAGTGCTGAGTCTTCGCCCGCGGGGTGTGTACCCGACGACGGGCGGCGTGGAAGTCCACATCATCGCTGACGGGGCCATGTGGGTGGAATTGCGTTGAAGCGATTCGCCGCCCATGATCGATGCCCGGATTGCCAAAAACCTCCTTATGGCTCAGAAGTAGTCCAGATCATTGGGTATGTCCGGACGAAGAAATAAGGGCCGGCGACACAAAGGTGTGCCCGATCAACGCTTCTCGGACCGCGAGGAGCAGGTCCGTGCCCAACCGTGATTTGACAACGTAGCCCATGGCTCCGGCGCAAAACGCTTCTTCGACGAATTCCGGATCCTGGTGTACGGTCAAGAACACGATTTTGGCTTTAGACCCCATGCGCATCAACAGGCGTGCGGCCTGCAGACCGTCGAGCGGCTCCATGGAAATATCGAGAATCAGCACGTCCGGATGGAGCTGCTCGACCGCTTCGAGGAGGGCCTGTCCGTTATCGACGGTGCCGACGATGTGAAATTCAGGCTCAAGACTTTGTCGTGCCGCCTGCAGCATGGACGGGCTATCGTCGGCCAGGAGCACACGAGTAAGCGGGAGGTTTTGAGGACTGCTGTGCGAGTACCAAACCATCGCAGCTCCATGCAGGAAAACGGCGCGAGGCCAGCTTCTTAGCACGGGAGTCTCTTTCCCGATACTGGCAAAAGTAACAGATTCTTTCGGCCCGCCGTAGCCGAGTCTCCCTAAGGGATTCGAGGGAAGAGAGAGCTGAGGCGACGTGAACTATTCGACGCACAGGTAACCGGGACGAGGCGAGGCCTAGCGATGAGGTGCGCCCAGCGTCAGACGCTGGTCAATTGCGAACTGGATGAGTTCGGCGTTGCTCTTGAGTCTGAACTGTTGCATCACACGGTATTTATGAAAGGCGACGGTGCGAGGCGTCACACGGAGCACGCCGGCGGCTTCCTTCATTGAAAGTCCTTCCGCGAGCAATTGGAGGACCTCGCGCTGACGGAAAGTCAATTCGCCGTTTGCCGGCCGACCGCTTCCTTCGATGAACGACTCAACCATTTTCTGCGAGGCGCGGGAGGTCACATAGGTATCGCCGCGAAGCGCGGTTCGAATCGCTTCCGGCAGCTCACGCACCGCCGAGGTTTTCAGCAGATACCCGGATGCGCCGATGCATAGCGCCTCTTTGGCGAGGTCGGGGTCTTCATTCATCGTCAGGAAGATGAGCTTGGCGGCGGGCAGCAAGTGCTTGAGCTGGCGGGCGGCGTCAAGGCCGTTCAGGAGCGGCATGCCGATGTCCAGCACGACGACGTCGGGCCGAAGCGCTTGGGCCGCGGCAATCAACTCGCGACCGTCCGCCACGATGCCCACGACCTTGCATTCCGGCTCGAGGAACGACACGCAGGCTTCGACGACCAGCCGATGATCATCGGCGAGCAAGACGCGCGGCCGCTGCACGAACTCCTCCTTCACCGATGCGGGCTAGGCCGCGAGATGCACCGAAATTCGCGTGCCGCTCGAAGGTCGAGATTCGACGGTGATGCTGCCGCCGGCAGCCCGCACCCGCTCTTGCATGCTGACAAGGCCGAGACTCCCCTTGGCGGAGGCGGACTGCGGATCGAACCCGACGCCCGAATCTGAAATGCATAGATGCAAGGCGCCCCGATCCCCGAACAGCTCGAGCCGTCCTTCTTTCACCCCGCTATGCTTCAGGGTGTTGCTCAACGCCTCTTGAGCGACGCGAAAGAGGCATAAAGCCGACTCTTTGGCAATTTGTGCGGGGACGTTGCGGTGTACAAAGTGAATCTGCGCTCCGTACTGATCGGAAAGCTCCCGGCACAATCCCTTGATCGCAGGGACCAAGCCCAGATGCTGGAGTTTGGCCGGGTGAAGTTGATGAGAGAGACGGTGGACGTCGGAAGCAATCTCCTGCGTCAAACGGCATAAGTCTGTGACTTGTGCGGTGTCCGCACTTTGGGGACCGAGCGTGTGGGCGATTCGCTGGAGGCCGATGGACAGCAACGCCAGGCGTTGGTTGAAATCATCGTGCAGCTCGCGCGCGATTCGGCTGCGCTCCTCCTCCTGGGCGCGGATCAATCTGCCGGTCATTTCCATCAACGCCTTTTCGGCGTTCTTCCGATCGGTGATGTCGACCATGACGCCGACCAGCTCCGTCCCATGTCCGCTTTCGAGGACGGAATGGACACAGTCGTGGAACCAGACTTCACGCCCGTCTACGTCGATCATCCGATATTCCAGGCTGTGACGCTCCCGGTCCTGAGCCGCCTGTTTGTAGGCCGAGAGGACTTTGAGGCGATCCTCGGGGTGGAGGTGAGCTTCTCTGAAATACGGTTGGCGAAGCCACCGATCGAGCGGATAGCCCAAAATAGTTTCTGCCTGTTCGCTGACGTAGGAGTATTCCAAAGTGGCAACATCCGCTCGCCAGATGATTCCTCCTAGAGACCCTACTAATTCCTGATATTGCCATTGGGATTGGCAAACCTCAGAGGGGACGTGTTCCCGACGCTCTTCGGATTCTCGGAACGAAGTGGCCAGCATGGATCCAGCTCCAATCAGGAGGACGAAGGAAGGCCAGCATGAACCTCCGATTATCCTCAGTCAAGCCCGTTTGTCGGGCTTCGTCCTAACAATCCCGTTGATGAAAACAGATGGATTGGCAGGATTCACGCCTAAGGGTTTCAACGTGTTACGTCCCTGTTAGATTTGACAGTGTCTTCCGGAAAATCGCCGTTGTACAGTGCTGACCTCAAGGGGGTTTTACATGGCTCCTTGGCCTCAACATCCGGCTATTTATGAAATCAACACCTGGGTGTGGCTCCATGAACTCAATCAGCACTCACGGCGCAGGGTCACCCTGGCCAACGTACCGATAAAGGTGTGGGACAACCTCGCCTCGTACGGGTTTGACGCCGTGTGGTTCATGGGTGTCTGGGAGCGAAGTCCGACCGGTGTCGCGATTTCCATGCGAAACGAGAGTTTGCTCGGCGAGTTCCGCCGTTTGCTTCCCGATTTCACGGAGCAAGACAATATCGGCTCTGCCTATTGTGTGAAGAGCTACCAGGTGGACCAGCGCCTCGGCGGTTCCGAAGGGTTGGAACTGGCCAGACGGCGATTAGCGGACCGAGGGATACGGTTGATCCTGGATTTTGTTCCCAACCATGTGGCACCGGATCACCGCTGGTCGATCGAGCATCCCGAATACTTCATTCAAGGCAACTCGCAGGACCTCGTCAAACGTCCCGGGGAGTTCGTCAAAGTCGGGAAGCACGTCCTGGCTTGCGGCCGAGATCCCTATTTTCCCCCTTGGCAGGATGTGCTTCAGCTGAACGCGTTCCATCCCGACCTGAGAAAAGCGGCGACTGAGACGGTTCTTTCGATCGCCAGCCAGTGCGACGGCATGCGTTGTGACATGGCGATGCTTCTGCTCAACCAGATCTTTGAGCGCACATGGGCAGGCCGGACGGGTGCGAGGCCGCAAACCGAATATTGGCGCAAACTGATCGGCTTCGTAAAACAGCGGTATCCGGACACACTGTTCATGGCCGAGGCCTATTGGGATCTGGAGTGGGAGCTGCAGCAACAAGGCTTCGACTACTGTTATGACAAGCGGCTTTTCGATCGCCTGGAGCATGACAACGCGGAAAGCATCCGACAGCACTTGTGTGCCGAGCCCGAGTATCAGAAACGACTTGTCCGCTTTATTGAAAATCACGACGAGCCTCGGGCCGCGGCCACATTTCCCTCGCCGAAGTCACGGGCCGCGGCTGTCACGGTGTCGACGTTGCAGGGCGCGGTGCTGTTCCATGACGGACAGTTCGAAGGACGGCGCGTGAAGCTTCCGGTCTTTTTGCGACGTCGCCCCGAGGAGCCGCCCGATCAGAGCCTCAAAGGTTTTTATCAACAGCTTCTTCGAGCCATTGGACGTGACGATTTCAGGGAGGGTCAGTGGCAGCTCTGTGAGCGAACGGGCTGGCCGGACAATCAGAGTCATGTCAACCTTGTGAGCTGGTGCCTCCTCCATGAGCGTTCGCGCTATCTCGTGGTCGTCAACTTCTCCGACACACCCTCGCAGGGAAGGATCTGGCTTCCCATCGCGATGCTTCGTGATCAGCGTTGGCGGATGACGGATGTCTTGAGCGGTACGGTCTTCGAGCGGCAAGGCGCGGACGTCCGACAAAACGGATTATACGTGGAACTCGATGCGTGGGGCGTGCACCTGCTGAAATTCTAATGGTGTTCACGAAGAGGAGGAGCATGCAATGTCAGGACTGACTTCCCAGCTTAGGGTTCCGCCAATCGCCAGCTCGTGCATGATCGGTGTCGTCATGGGCATGGCAAGCCTGTTCTATGCGAGTCCGGCCCAGACCACCGAAGCAGCCGCACAACAGCAGTTGGTGGATAAAGCACAATTGACGCTCGAAGCTTTTGCCAACGAACCCCAGCTGAAAGACTCGCTGAAAGAGCTGAGCAAGGAAGCGAGGGCGCTCTTCATCATTCCGCAATTCCTGCGCGGGGCATTCATCTTCGGCGGAGCCGGGGGCAGCGGCGTGTTAATCGCTCGGGACGAGAAAAGCGGCAAATGGGGGGATCCGGTGTTTTACAACATCGGATCCGCCAGCTTCGGCGCGCAAATCGGCGCCGATGTGTCCGAGATGGTCCTCGTCGTGCGAACCAGGAAAGGGCTGGAGGAATTTTTTACGAACGATTTCAAGCTCGGAGCGAACGCCGGCATGGCCACCGGTCCTGTCGGCGCCGGCATGTCCGCCCAAGGCATCGCGGCGGATATTATTTCCTATGCGAGGCAAAAGGGTGCCTTTGCCGGCATGGCCGTTGACGGAGCGTTCGTCTCGGTCTCGAACGATTCCAATAAGGCGTATTATGGAAAGGCTGTCCGTCCCACCGATATCATTGTGAAGAAGGACATCGGGAATCCCAAATCCCTCCAGCTTCGCGCCGCCGCCGACAGATTAATGAAGTAGCCGGTGCCGTGATGATGTATGATCCGGTTGCTCATGAAAGATAGACCGCGTGGTCGATCGGCCTGCCGTATCGTCCTCCTCATTGGCTTGATGATCATATTGCCTGGCGGTCATGAGAGTGGCATTGCCCAGGTCAAGCCGGATGAAAGTTCTCCGGATGCGAGCCAGACGCAAGAAGAACAGGCAACGGACGAAGCTCCAGGGTCAGAGCCCGAGCCCGAGCCCGAGACACCCGGTTCAGCGCCGGAACAACCCAGACGTCGGATCTTTAAACGGGTAGGCCCGCAGCCCGTGACACCGGAGCAGCGGGAAGAGGCCGAACGTCTCAGGAGAATCGCCGCCAAGTACGGCACGGATCCCACGGCAATCGTCGGACGGCTGCAGCTGACCGGCCAGTATCTCGACTTGCAGCATGGCGCTGACGCCACTGTCTCGACTGCCCGTGTCGATCTTCCGTTTCGGGGCGACTATCTGCTCCGGATGGATATGCCGTTCCTCAGGACCACTGATCCCAACAGGGTTGGAGCACCCAGCCAGAGCGGCGCCAGCGATCTCGCCGTCACGGCAGGGTGGCGCGTGTACAACTCCCCTGAGTACGCGCTCTTGGTCGGTGCGTTGTCCACCTTCCCCACCGCCGCCAATGACGCGTTGGGCTTCGGCAAATATACCGTCGGCCCGGCGGTGGCCACAGCCAGGTTTCTTCCTCAATTGGATTCGTTTCTGATCGGCTTGTTGTCGTATCAAACGTCCGTCGGCGGAGATCCATCGAGGAAAGACGTTTCCTTTTTCAGTGTGACCGCACAGATCAACTCGTTTTGGGGGCAGCGCTGGTGGACCGTCCTTCAATCAGTTTGGCAGGTCGATTTCGAACGGAGCGGGAAGAGCAGCATGGTGATGGAATTTGAGGGAGGCAGGAATCTGATCGGGCGGTTCGGCGCTTACGTCCGTCCCGGAGTGGGAATCTGGGGACGAGATGTCGGGGGGGCGTACCAATGGAACGTCGAAGTCGGCATTCGCTACATGTTCGCCAGTTTCTGAGCCTTATTTGAGCGCCTCAGCCCCGCCGACGATGTCCATGAGCTCTTTGGTAATCGCAGCCTGCCTGGTCTTGTTGTAATAGATCGTCAGCTTCTTGATCAGCTCACCGGCGTTGCGCGTGGCTCCATCCATGGCCGTCATCCGGGCGCCCTGTTCGGCAGCCGACGATTCCAACAAGATGCGATAGGCTTGGACGTGGAAATTGCGGTGCAGAAGCTCGCGTAAGACCTCGCCCTCCTCCGGTTCATAGAGATAGCCGCCGGCCATCTGCGCCGTTTCGTGATCCGTCTCCTTCAGGTCGGAGATCTCCACGATCCAATCGATCGGAAGCATCCGCTCCACGACCACGCGTTGCTGAATGGCGGACTTGAACTCGTTGTAGATGGCATACACGGCATCGATGCGACCGGTCACGTAGTCGTCAATGGCCTGAAGCTCGGTCCCCAGCAGCATGCCGTGCTCGAATGACAGCTTGTCGAAAATATCCACGACCTCGCGCCGCACCTTCCAGCTGCGTCTTCGGAAAAAGTCGCGACCCTTCCGACCGATGACGGCGGCCTCGACCTCGCACCCTCTCGACTCGAACTCCTTGAGCGCGGCGGCGGCAGTGCGGAGGATGTTGGCATTGAAGGCGCCGCACAATCCTCTATCGCTCGTGACCACTGCGACGACGATGCGACGTTCCTCGCGCTTCTTGAGCAAAGGATGGGCATTTCGATTCACGCGCCGGCTGAGCGTTCGAATCGTATCCCGCATCTTGAGTGCATAGGGACGGGCGGCGAAAATGCGGTCTTGCGTCCGCTTGAGCTTGGCCGCTGCGACCATCTTCATCGCTTTGGTGATCTTTTGAGTTTTCTTGACGGAATCGATTTTCCGTCGGACGGATTGGAGGCTTGGCATAAGGTGCTGTGGATGTGAACGCGGCAGGCTAGCACTTGCCTTGAACGGAGGTCAAGTCCGCGGCGTCATGCATCGTCGACGCATTGCGAATCGTCGGAACGATGTTGTAGCGTCGAGATGGCTGGACCGTCGTGAGAGGTGCCGACATGCTCGAGCATGAACTGCTGCGCGACGAAGGGCTCTTGTTCATTCGGCCGAAGGGGCCGCTCGAGGCGGGAGACTTTACCGCGCTCGCCACCATCGTTGACCCCTACATCGAGGCACACGGCAGCTTGCGCGGCATCATGGTCGAGGCGGTATCCTTTCCCGGCTGGGACAATTTCGGCGCGCTCGTTTCTCACCTGCGTTTCGTTCGGGACCACCATCGCCTCGTCGGAAAGATTGCGGCGGTCTCCGATAGTCCCGTCCTCTCCCTTGCCCCGCAGCTCGCCGGGCATTTCGTCAAAGCCCAAGTCCGCCACTTTCCTATGAGGGACCGCGAGGCGGCGCTGGCCTGGCTTCGCGAATAGATCCCTCGGGGAGATCCTAGGACGGAATTCCCGCTTTTGGGGACCTGTCAAATTTGACAGTGTCCCCGTCCAAGCCTGCGCTGTAGAGTGCAGGCCTGGCTAAAGCGTTGGCGTACTGCCCATTGAGGTGACCGGCGGGCTGGACCGGGCTTCGTCACGGAACGCCAGCCGATCGCTGATCGAAAATGTGATCCACCACTCTCAACTGGAGCGAGCGACATGAAAACTCTCAACTCTCACGAGCAACAACAGCAGCAGATGAAGACACGGCCCGGCTTCATTGCGGCACTGGATCAAAGCGGGGGCAGCACGCCCAAGGCACTGCGCCTCTACGGACTCAACGAAAGTGAATGGTCCAACGAAAAGGAGATGTTTGATCTCGTGCATCAGATGCGCACGCGCATCATTTCCAGCCCGAGCTTTACCGGCGAGCGGATTATTGGCGCCATTCTATTCGAGAACACGATGGACAGAGACATCGAGGGACGGCACACAGCGGACTATTTGTGGAATGTGAAGCGAGTTGTCCCTTTTCTCAAAGTAGACCAAGGCCTTGCGCCCGAAAAAGACGGAGTGCAGTTGATGAAGCCGATGCCCGAACTGGCGACATTGCTCGACAAGGCCAATACGAAGGGCATGTTCGGAACCAAGATGCGCTCAGTCATCAAGGCCGCCAACGCCGCCGGCATCAAGAACGTCGTGAGCCAGCAGTTCGAGATTGCCAGGCAAATCCTCTCCGCAGGTCTGGTGCCGATCATTGAGCCGGAAGTCGACATTCACTGTCCCGAGAAGGCCAAGGCGGAGCAATTGCTCAAAGAAGGACTCGGCAAAGAACTCAACGGATTGCCTTCGAATCAGTCGGTCATGCTGAAGCTCACAATTCCCGATCAGGACGACTTCTACGTGGATTTGATCCGGCATCCCAATGTCTTGAGAGTGGTCGCATTGTCCGGGGGATACAGCAGACAGGACGCTAACGACCGTCTACGCCGGAATCACGGCCTCGTGGCGAGTTTTTCACGGGCGCTCGTCGAAGGGCTGACGGCCCAGCAATCCGATGCTGAGTTCAACGCCATGCTGGATAAATCCATTCAAAGTATCTTCGATGCGTCGAATACCTAGTGACTGGCTCCGGCGGCAGCCGGTGCCTGTCCCTGTTTTGTTACTGAATGGGGACAGTCGCCTGGGGGAAGGGCGACAGTCCCCACTGGCTCCGGCGCCGCCGATGGGATTAAAAATCTCGATTCAGACGACATGCGGATTTTGGTGATCAACAGCGGAAGCTCGTCGATCAAGTTCCGGCTTCTCGAGGTGATGAACACATCGTCAGGAGTGACCACGGGTCCGGCGATACTCGATGGCTCGCTCAAGGACATCGGTCGTTCGACGAGCTTTCAAGCACGCGGCCTGAACATTCAACCGGTAAAGCTCTCGGTGAAAGCTGGCGATCATCAGGAGGCTCTGCGGGTGCTGTTTGATCGCTTCGGCGGCTCGTTCGGCCACATCGACGCGGTCGGACACCGGGTCGTGCACGGCGGAGAGCGATACGTGCAGAGCACTGTCATCACCGATGAGGTCGACGCAGGCATCGAGGCGCTGTCTGAATTGGCGCCGCTGCACAATCCGGCCTGTCTGGCAGGCATTCGCGGGACGAAGGCGGTGTTGGGCGCGTCGGTCCCCATGGTGGCGGTGTTCGATACTGCCTTTCATCAAACCATGCCCGACGTGGCCCGGCGATATGCGATTCCGCTCGACATGGCCGATCGACATCACATACGGCGTTACGGGTTTCATGGAATTGCCCACGCCTCCTTGGCGCATGGATATGGAGTGTGCACGGGGCAACCGCTGCGAGGGACGCGTGTGATCACGCTGCATCTCGGCAATGGTTGTTCCGTCGCCGCGCTGGCCGACGGAAAATCGGTCGACACCTCCATGGGATTTACGCCGCTTGAAGGCCTGGTCATGGGAACTCGGTCCGGTGACGTGGACGCCTCCATCGTCACGTACCTTGCCGAGCGGGAAAAGGTGGAGCCGGCCGAAGTCGAACAATGGCTCAACGAGCGGTCTGGGCTCCTCGGCGTCTCGGGGCGGTCCAACGACATGAAAGAATTGCTGCGCGCCGTGGAACAGGAACGTGACGAGCGGGCGAAGCTCGCCATCGAGCTGTTCTGTTATCGGGCGAGAAAGTATCTTGGGGCGTACCTCGCGGTCTTGGGCGGTGCGGATGCGCTGATCTTTGGGGGCGGCATCGGCGAAAATGCCCCGGAGATCCGAGAGCGTGTCTGCTTCGCGATGGAGTGGTGCGGCGTCAGTTTGGATCACGCGCGTAATCAGGCTGCGGTGGGACTGCCGGCGGGCTCGGGAGCGAGAATCAGCACGGAGGGTTCCAGGCCGTCGGTGTACGTCGTCGCAGCGGATGAGGAGACGTGGATTGCGATGGAGACGGCTCGCTGCCTCAGCACCTAAAGTCCTAACTGCGGGGCACCACTGGCCGACTCGGCGTTCAAACGGAAACCGGGAATACCGTAGAGAAGAAGGAGTTTGAACATGGGAAATGCACTGTCGGACAAAGAGCTGAAGTTGATCGATGCGTATTGGCGTGCGGCGAATTACCTGTCGGTCGGACAGATCTATCTGTACGACAACCCGCTGTTGAAAACGCCGTTGAAAAAAGAGCATGTCAAACCGCGGCTGCTCGGACACTGGGGCACGACGCCGGGACTGAATTTTATCTATGCGCACATGAATCGGGTCATCAAGCAGCGCGACCTGAACATGATCTATATCATCGGTCCAGGTCACGGAGGTCCGGGCATCGTGGCGAACGCCTACCTGGAGGGAACCTACTCGGAGGTGTACCCGAACATCGGGCAGGACGAAGAAGGCATGAAGCGCCTGTTCAAACAATTCTCCTTCCCGGGCGGCATTCCCAGTCACGTGGCGCCGGAGACACCAGGATCCATTCATGAAGGCGGCGAATTAGGCTATGCGGTGTCGCATGCCTACGGCGCTGCCTACGATAACCCTGATTTGATCGTGTCCTGCGTCGTCGGAGACGGAGAGGCTGAAACCGGAGCGCTGGCGACGTCATGGCATTCCAATAAGTTTCTCAATCCGTTGTCCGACGGCGTCGTGCTGCCGATCCTGCATTTGAACGGCTACAAGATCGCCAATCCTTGCGTCCTGGCCCGCATTAGCCATCAAGAACTGGACCAGCTCTTCCGAGGCTACGGCTATACGCCCCACTTTGTCGAAGGAAGCGACCCGGAAAAGATGCACCAGACGATGGCAGCGACGCTCGACAACGTCATCGAAGATATCCATCGCATCAAGACGGAAGCCAAACGGACGGGCGTCAAAAAGCGGCCGCTCTGGCCGATGATCATTCTCCGCTCGCCCAAGGGATGGACGTGCCCTAAAGAGATCGACGGCAAGCGGACGGAAGATTTCTGGCGGAGCCACCAAGTACCCATGGGAGAGATGCATGAAAAGCCGGAGCACGTTAAGATCCTCGAAAAATGGATGAAGAGTTACAAGCCCGAGGAGTTGTTCGATAAGGGCGGGCGTCTTAAATCTGAGCTGGCGGAGCTGCCGCCGAAGGGGGACCGCCGCATGAGCGCCAATCCTCATGCGAATGGAGGGTTGCTGCTCAGGGATCTGCGTCTGCCCGATTTTCAGGACTATGCGGTTCAGGTGAACAAGCCCGGCGCGACGATGGCCGAATCCACGAGACAGATGGGAAAGTTCCTGCGCGACACCATGAAGCTGAACATGGACACCCGTAATTTTCGATTATTCAGCCCCGACGAGAACAACTCCAACCGCTGGCAGGATGTGCTGGAAGTGACCAACCGCGCGTGGATGGGGGACATCTACCCCTACGATGACCATTTGGCGCCGGATGGCCGCGTAATGGAGATGCTGAGCGAGCACCAATGCCAGGGCTGGCTGGAAGGCTATCTCCTCACGGGCCGTCATGGATTCTTCTCCTGCTATGAAGCCTTCATCCACATCATCGACTCGATGTTCAATCAGCATGCGAAGTGGCTGAAGGTCTGCAACGAAATTCCTTGGCGTAGGCCGATCGCCTCACTCAACTATCTACTAAGCTCCCATGTGTGGCGGCAAGATCACAATGGATTCAGTCATCAAGACCCGGGCTTCATCGATCACGTGGTCAACAAGAAAGCTGACGTGGTGCGCGTCTATCTCCCGCCCGATGCGAACACGCTCTTGTCCGTGACCGATCATTGCCTGCGAAGCAGGAACTACGTCAATGTCATCGTGGCCGGCAAGCAGCCGGCCCCGCAATGGCTCACCATGGATCAGGCCATCAAGCACTGTGCGGCGGGCATCGGGATTTGGGAATGGGCGAGCAACGATAAAGGCTCAGACCCTGACGTGGTGATGGCCTGTTGCGGGGACGTGCCCACGCTGGAAACACTGGCCGCTGTGGATCTGATCCGGCAGCACATGCCGGCATTGAAAATCCGGGTGGTGAACGTCGTGAATCTCATGAAATTGCAACCGCCGAGCGAGCATCCGCATGGACTCTCGGACTATGATTTCGACGCATTGTTCACCAAAGACAAGCCGATCGTGTTTGCGTTCCATGGCTACCCTTGGCTGATCCATCGCCTCACGTATCGAAGAACGAATCACAAGAATTTGCACGTGCGCGGTTATAAGGAGGAAGGCACGACCAGTACGCCCTTCGACATGGTGGTGATGAACGATCTCGACCGGTTCCATCTGGTCGGCGACGTCGTGGACCGCTTGCCGCAACTGGGATCTCGGGCGGCCTACGCCAAGCAGGCGATTCAGGACAAGCTGCTCGAGCACAAGCATTACATTGCCAAGTACGGGGACGATATGCCCGAGATTGCCAATTGGGTATGGGGCCAAAGCAGTGGGAAATCGAAACCCAAAACCTCAACGGAATCCGACAACATGTAGTCACATTGGCTCCTCACCGCGAAGAGGGTTGCATGACACCGGAACGTTTCAAAGAATTGCTTCAACAATACGGCGTCGGGCCGATTCAGTTTTCCGGCACCAATGACGCACTCTACGAACGGCACCTCACCTTTGATCACGTCGTCGATGTCAAGAAGGCCGACGTGCGTGAGCGGTTCGAAGCGGCCGCCCGTTCGCTCCGAGACGTCATTTCACAGCGGTGGCTGTTGACCGAACGCACATATGCCGAGAAAAATCCCAAGCGGGTCTACTATCTCTCGATGGAATTCCTGCTCGGTCGCTCGCTCGCCAACAACATGACGAATGCCTTGCTGCGGCCCTTGGCGGCCGAGGCCGCCAAGGTCAAAGGCTTGGATCCACTGGTCTTGATCGGGGCGGAGCCTGATGCCGGACTCGGCAACGGTGGTTTGGGGCGGCTCGCAGCCTGCTTCATCGATTCGATGGCCACGATGGAGATCCCAGGCATGGGATACGGACTGCGCTATGAGTACGGCATCTTCAAGCAGACGATCGTGGACGGCTGGCAATGCGAACAGCCGGATCACTGGCTGCGGCGACCGGATCCTTGGGAGGTGGCTCGTCCCGAGGACGTCGTGGAGGTGAAGCTGAATTGTTCGTTTGAGCTGCGAAGCGGCATGCTGCGTCCCGTCGTGGGCAGGCCGTCGGTGCTGCTTGGCATCCCGTACGATCGTCCGGTCGTCGGGTATGGCGGCAAGACCATCAACACCCTGCGTCTGTGGGCGGCGAGTACCCCCGAGTACTTCAATTTCCAGCAATTCAGCCGGGGAGATTTCGTCGGTGCGCTGGCGGAGACGCTCACGGCCGAAACGCTCACGCGGGTGCTGTATCCAGACGACTCGACCTCGATGGGACAGGGACTGCGCTTCCTTCAGGAATATTTTCTGGTGGCCTGCTCATTGGGCGATCTCATCAGGCGTTTCCGCCGCGGCAACGCCCAGTGGACCAGTCTTCCTGAGCAGGTGGCCGTGCAAATGAACGATACGCACCCGGCGATGGCCGTCGCAGAGCTCATGCGGATTTTGCTGGATGAGGCCCGTCTCGAGTGGAACCAGGCCTGGGATCTGACGCAACGGACGCTTGCGTACACCAACCACACCTTGTTACCCGAGGCACTGGAAAAATGGCCCCTCGAATGGTTTGAGGCCATGTTGCCGCGTCACCTCGACATCATTCTGGAAATCAACCGCCGCCTGCTCGAGGGCGTGCGAAACCGTTATCCAGGAGACGAGGAACGCGTCGCACGTGTCAGCCTCGTGGAGGAGGGAGCCAGGCGCAAAATCCGCATGGCCAATCTGGCCATCGTCGGATCACACAGCACGAACGGCGTGGCCGCCATTCATTCTCGCCTGTTGCGGTCGATGACCGTCAAGGATTTGGCCGACCTGTATCCTGAGCGGTTCAACAACAAGACCAACGGCGTGACGCCGCGAAGATGGCTGCTCTTATGCAACCCGGCCCTCTCTCGCGTGATCACCGACGCAATCGGGGAGGGGTGGATCACGGATTTGGGCGCGCTGGCTCAGCTCAAGAAGTTCGCCGACGACCGGCAATTTCAAGCCGCCTTTCTGAACGCGAAGCGAGAGTCGAAATCACAGTTTACGCAATGGCTCAAGGCCACGAGCGGCCTGACGGTCGATCCCGACAGCATGTTTGACAGTCAGGTGAAGCGCATCCACGAGTACAAGCGGCAACTCCTGAACGCGCTTCGCGTCGTCGTGTTGTACAACCGCGTGCGCGAAAATCCCGGCCAGGACATGGCTCCCAGGACGTTCTTTTTTGCCGGCAAAGCCGCGCCGGCCTATCACCTGGCCAAGGTCATCATCAAGTTCGTGAACAATCTCGCCGGTACCATCGACGGAGATCCCGTCGCCCGTGGAAAGATCAAAGTCGTGTTCCTGCCGGAATACTGTGTGTCTCTTGCCGAACGGCTGATCCCGGCCACCGATGTTTCAAACCAGATTTCGACGGCCGGATATGAAGCCAGCGGGACCAGCAACATGAAATTCATGATGAATGGCGCGCTGACATTGGGCACGCGAGACGGCGCCACCATCGAGATGGCGGAGGAGGCGGGAGAGGAGAATTTCTTCCTTTTTGGTCTCACGGCTGAGCAGGTGGCTGAGAACCGCAGCTGGTACAACCCGCGGTGGCATTATGAGCACGAGCCCGAAACGCGGGCGGCACTCGACTTGATCCTCTCGAATTACTTCAGCCGGAACGAGCCGGGGACCTTTGCAGCGCTTGAGCAGGCGCTGTTGACGGGCGGCGATCACTACATGCATCTGGCGGATCTCACGTCCTATTTGAACGCCGATCGCGAAGTGTGCGAACTCTATGCCGATTCGAATGGGTGGGCGCGCAAGGCCATTTTGAACGTGGCCGCCTCCGGGAAATTTTCCAGCGACCGGACGATCGCCGAATATGCGGCAGGTATCTGGAATGTGAAGCCCTGTCCGATTCCATAAGGAGCATGTTCCAGTGCCATGACCGAGCATCTTCCCGTTGTGTATCTGGCCAGGCACGGTGAAACCGCTTGGACCATTTCGAGGCAGCACACAGGACTGACCGATTTGCCTTTGACGGAGCGGGGGGAGCGCACCGCCCGCCGGCTCGGCGATCGGCTGAAGGGGTTGACGTTCTCTGCGGTGCTGACCAGCCCATTACAGCGCGCAGCTCGGACGTGCGAGTTGGCGGGCTTCAAGGCCCTTGCGGAGGTGGAAAAAGATCTGGTCGAGTGGGATTACGGCGAATATGAAGGACGCCGAACCGCCGAGATTCGCGCGGAACGTCCCGATTGGGAGCTCTTTCGCGATGGCTGCCCGGGAGGAGAATCGCCGCAACAGGTCAGCGCGCGTGCGGATCGGATCGTCCGGCGGGTCAGGGCCGTTCCGGGGAACGTCCTGCTGTTTACGAGCGGACACTTCTTGCGGGTGCTCGCTGTGCGCTGGTTGGGCCTCGAGGTGACCGTCAACTGCAAGTATTTCATGCTGAGTACGGCGAGCTTGAGCGCTCTCGGCTACGAGCATGACGCGAGTCACCCGGTGATTCGACTGTGGAACGAGACTCGCCATGTGGATGTCATGCAGGATGATTGACCGCTGAACGAACACGAGCAGGACAAGGAGACCATCACGACTTATGACGACGACCACCCGTAAAGGTCGCCCGAAGGCCCCGCGCGTCAAGCCCCTCGCCAGTCGTCAGGCGTGGAAGGCGCTGCAAGCTCACGCAAGGACGATGCGAGAGGTCCATCTGCGAACGCTCTTCCTCGACGATCCTCAGCGTGGGACCCGCCTGACTGCCGAAGCTGCAGGACTGTTTCTGGATTATTCAAAGAATCGGATTACAGACGAGACGCTGCGGCTGCTCGTGCAGCTGGCTGAGGAATCCGGTCTGCGGGACCGAATAGAGAGCATGTTTCGGGGTGAGAAAATCAATATCACGGAAAATCGAGCAGTTCTTCACGTGGCCTTGCGCGCCCCACGAGACGCCTCCATTACGGTGGATGGAGAGAATGTCGTGCCGAACGTACATGCCGTGCTTGATCAAATGACGGAATTCGCCAACCGTGTCCGGAGCGGAGAGTGGAAAGGGCACACCGGCAAGCGGATTCGTCACGTCGTGAACATCGGCATCGGCGGATCGGATTTGGGCCCCGTGATGGCCTATGAAGCGCTGAAGCATTACAGCGAGCGCAGCATGACGTTCCGATTTGTCTCCAATGTCGACGGGACGGACTTTGTCGAAGCCGTCAGAGATCTCTCGGCCGAGGAAACCTTGTTCATCGTCTCCTCAAAAACATTTACGACGCTGGAGACGATGACGAACGCCAACACCGCGCGGGAGTGGTCGCTCACCGGTTTAGGCGGCGATCCGGCATCAGTGGCGAAACATTTCGTGGCGGTATCGACCAATGCGGAAGCCGTGGCGAAATTCGGGATCGACACGGCCAACATGTTCCCATTTTGGGATTGGGTGGGCGGACGTTATTCGATGTTCTCCGCCATCGGGCTTTCGACGATGATCGCCATCGGGCCTGAGCATTTCCGCGCGATGCTCGACGGTGCTCATCAGATGGACGAGCACTTCCGAACGACGCCGTTGGCTCAAAACCTCCCGGCACTCATGGGTCTGCTCACCATTTGGTACAACAACTTCTTCGGAGCCCAGACCGTCGCCGTTCTGCCGTATGAGCAGTACTTGAAACGATTCCCCGCCTATCTGCAGCAACTGACGATGGAGAGCAATGGGAAGCACGTCACCTTGAATGGGAAGGACGTGGCTTACGAGACGAGCCCTGTGTATTGGGGAGAGCCGGGGACCAATGGCCAGCATTCGTTTTATCAACTGATCCATCAGGGCACGAAACTGATTCCCTGCGACTTTATCGGGTTTCAGCATTCGCTCAACCCATTGGGACGGCATCATGATCTGCTGATGGCGAACGTCTTCGCGCAAGCGGAGGCCCTCGCTTTTGGAAAGACCGCGTCGGAAGTGCAACAGGAAGGAACGTCGGACTGGCTCGTGCCTCACCGGGTGTTCGAGGGCAACCGGCCCTCGAATACCATTCTTGCCGAGCGGTTGACTCCCGCCGTCCTCGGAAAGTTGGTCGCGCTCTACGAGCATTCCGTGTTTACGCAGGGAGTGCTTTGGCACATCGACTCGTTCGATCAATGGGGCGTGGAACTTGGCAAAGTACTGGCCCAGCGCATCGCTCCAGAACTTGAAAGCCAGGAAGAAGCCGAGCTTCGCCATGACAGTTCAACCAACAATCTCATTCGTCGGTATCGTGCCAAGACTCGTGCACGTTGAGGACGATCATTGAATAGGGTGACGCCTGGACCGGGAGGCACTAGGCCATTCGCCATGCAGTCGAGAGGCGCCCATGGTCCGTTCGAGCCGGGTCGCGGCATGCGATTTGATCCCACCAACGTTCTCCTCGATCCCTACGGGCGCGGTGTTGTCGTGCCGAAGGATGACAGCCGAGTCGCCGCAAGCAACGAAGTTGGCAATCTGGTGACAGCACGTGCGCGGATTCACCCGCCAATATCCGGAGCTTCCGCGAACCGTCGTCGTGCTCTTCGGCGACGCGAGGGACGCATAGACGTGCACTGACCTTCGAAGGGAGTGGCAATGGGGAATCGCAAAAACGATCAGGACAACGGCGGTGGCGGCGATTCCAAGCTCAAGCGCAAGCAATACGAAAAGGAGCTGCACGATCTACAAGTCGAATTGTGTCATTTGCAGGCATGGGTCAAGGAGTCTGGCGCGCGCATCATTGTGCTCTTCGAAGGCCGTGATGGCGCCGGCAAGGGCGGCACAATCAAGGCCATTACGGAGCGTGTCAGTCCGCGCGTGTTTCGTGTCATCGCCCTTCCAGCTCCCTCCGATCGCGAGAAGACACAGATGTACATTCAACGATATGCCCAACACTTCCCCGCGGCGGGCGAAATCGTGATCTTTGACCGCAGTTGGTACAACCGTCTCGGAGTCGAACACGTCATGGGGTTCTGCAGCAAGGAACAATACAAGCGCGCCCTCGAATTGTGTCCGGTGTTTGAAAAGTACCTCGTCGAGGGCGGGATCATCCTGATTAAGTACTGGCTCGAAGTGAGCAACGAAGAACAGGAACGGCGCTTCGAGGCGCGTGTTGAGGACCCGCTGCGCCAGTGGAAGCTCAGCCCAATGGATCTCCCCTCCAGAGAGAAATGGTACGAGTACTCGCGTGCGCGCGACCGCATGCTGGAGGCGACTGATACCAAACATGCCCCTTGGTATGTCGTGCGGTCGGACAATAAACGGCGCGCACGATTGAACTGTATCAAGCACCTGCTGAGTCTGATTCCCTATAAAAAGATGGCGTCGAAGAAAATCAAGCTGCCCAAGCGATCGCATGAGCACCAATATGATGACCAGGCAACGCTGAAAGGCAGGACATTCATCCCCGAAGTGTACTGACGAGAGATTCGGGCTGGAGGCACTTATGCACAGGTGTTGCCTTCCGCGACAAGTCTTCTAAGCGTCCTGTGGCAGGACACCCCGAAGCGAAGCAGGGATTATAGCCCCATGATGCTGAGATGCAGCTTGAATAACGTTGGGATCGCGCGGGCATGAGTCTCTCTCCGAAGTGGTCGATAGATTGCAACAAACAAGAGGTCATATGGCTAGGCAAGCGGCAGGAAAGGGGCAAATCATGAAGGGCGAGAAGACGGATCTCACGGCGGAGCATGAGCGATTGTCGACCAATGGGAAAGCTTGGAAACGGTGGGGCCCGTATCTCAGCGAGCGTCAGTGGGGAACGGTGCGCGAGGATTACAGCGAGGGCGGGGACGCCTGGAATTATTTTACTCACGATCACGCACGTTCGCGCGCCTACCGTTGGGGAGAGGATGGTCTTGCCGGACTCTCTGACGACCAGCAACAACTCTGTTTTGCACTCGCCCTCTGGAACGGCAAAGATCCCATCTTGAAGGAGCGCTTGTTCGGCTTGACAAACAGCGAGGGCAACCACGGAGAAGACGTCAAAGAATATTATTTTTACCTCGACAGCACACCGACTCATTCCTACATGAAGTATCTCTATAAATATCCCCACGCAGCCTATCCGTACGATGACCTCGTCCGCACGAATCGGCAGCGAAACCGCGAGACGATGGAATACGAATTGTTAGATACCGGGGTCTTCGACGGAGACCGCTATTTTGACGTCTTCGTCGAATACGCGAAGGCTGCACCCGACGATATTCTCATTCAAATCACGGCAGCCAACCGTGGCCCGAAGGCCGCAGAGCTTCATGTCCTTCCGACGTTGTGGTTCAG
The DNA here is from genome assembly GCA_035281245.1 of Nitrospira sp. Classification (GTDB taxonomy): domain Bacteria; phylum Nitrospirota; class Nitrospiria; order Nitrospirales; family Nitrospiraceae; genus Nitrospira_C. The sequence goes on along the minus strand of DATEEH010000058.1, from coordinate 18,039 downwards.
GAACAACTGGGCGACGTGGCAAGCCAAGCCTGCCCCGAAGCCAAATCTGAAGCAGGTCGGCGGTCCCAGCGGAACCAGCGCAGTGGAAGCCACGCATGTCATGCTCGGCCTGTACATGTTGTATTGTGACGGCGAGGCGCCGCTCCTCTTCACCGACAACGAAACCAACAATGCACGGCTCTTTCCTGAGTATCCGAATGCTAGTCCGTACGTCAAAGACGCCATTAACGATTATGTCGTCAACGGCAAGGAACGAGCCGTCAGCCCGGACAAAACCGGAACGAAAGTCGCTGCGCATTACCGGCTCGCGATAGGCCCGGGCCGGACCGCGACGGTAAAGTTGCGACTGGTGCAACAGGCCGCGGCCTCGAGCGGCAATCCGACCAAAACCGCTTCCAAAACGAAAGCCGCCTCGCCGTTCGGCCAGGGTTTCGACGCCATCATGACCGATCGCGTGCGCGAGGCGGATGAGTTCTACCGTGCCGTGACTCCACCTTCGGTCACTGCAGATGAAGCCAACGTCATGCGGCAGGGATTAGCCGGGATGCTGTGGAGCAAGCAGTTCTACTTCCTCGACGCCGACCAATGGTTGGAAGAACATTACGCGCACCCTCTCCATAGCGGAAGCCGACAGTTTCGGAATCGCGAGTGGTTTCACATGGTCAATCGAGACATCATTTCGATGCCGGACAAATGGGAGTATCCCTGGTACGCCGCCTGGGATTTGGCCTTTCACACCCTGCCAATTTCCATCGTCGACCCTGATTTTGCGAAGCAACAAATGCAACTGATGTTTAACGGTTATTATCTTCATCCCAGCGGCCAGATTCCGGCCTATGAATGGAACTTCAGCGATGTCAATCCTCCAGTGCATGCCTGGGCGACCTTGTTTCTTCACCGCACTGAGCAAGCGTTGAAAGGGACAGCCGACATTGATTTTCTGAAGAAGGCCTTTAACAAACTGTTGCTGAACTTCACGTGGTGGGTGAATAGAAAAGATCGATTTGGGAAGAACGTGTTCGAGGGTGGGTTTCTCGGTCTGGACAACATTGGCGTATTCGACCGCAGCGCTCCGCTGCCGACGGGTGGACATCTGGAACAGGCGGACGGCACGGCGTGGATGGCCCTTTTCACGCAGAACATGCTCGAGCTCGCCGTGGAGATTGCGCCGCATGATCCCACGTATTCCGACATGGTCGAGAAGTTCGTCGAGCATTTTCTCTACATTGGTGCGGCCATGAACGGGGCAGGCACGGACGGCATGTGGGATGAGGAGGACGGGTTCTACTACGATCTGCTGCGGTTGCCTGACGGAACGGCCACGAGGCTGAAGGTCCGCTCCATGGTCGGTTTGTTGCCGCTCTGTGCCACGACGGTCGTCGAAGATTGGCAACGCCAACGCGTACCCGACGTCACCGCGAGGCTTCAACAGCGTGCTCAGCAGATGCCGGAGCTGATGACCTTTATTCACAAGACCGGGAAAGGACACCTGGGGGTGGCCGATCGCGGCATTCTCGCATTGGTCAACGAGGAGCGGTTGCGCCGCATCCTGTCAAAGATGCTGGATGAGAACGAGTTCTTGAGTCCCTACGGAATTCGGTCGCTCTCGAAATTTCACCAACACCACCCGTTTGTGTTTCATGTGGGGGGACAGGTCTACCGCGTCGAGTACCTTCCGGCCGAGTCGAACACCGGCATGTTCGGCGGCAACTCGAACTGGCGAGGGCCGATCTGGATGCCGGTGAACGCCATGATCATCCGAGCCCTGCTGTCCTACTACCTGTACTACGGCGACAATTTCAAGATCGAATGTCCGACAGGGTCCGGGCGAATGATGAATCTGTTCGAAGTCAGCAAGGACATTTCGAATCGTCTCACCAACATGTTTTTGCAAGATGCACAGGGCAAGCGGCCTGTGTATGGCGGAACGGAAAAATTTCAGTCCGACCCGCATTGGCGGGATTATCTCCAGTTCTTCGAGTACTTCCACGGCGACAACGGCGCCGGACTCGGCGCCAACCATCAGACAGGCTGGACGGGTCTGGTGGCGAAAATGATCGAGCTGTTCGGCAGGCTCGATCCGAAAGACTTTCTCCAGAAGGGAAAGACTGGCGCATTTGGCAGGGCGAAAACGGATAAGTGAAAATGGCACGCAACCAAGAAGCTGGAAAAGTACTCTTGTACGTTGCAATAGGACTGGCGCTTGTGATCGGCATTCTGGTCGGGATTGCCTGGATGACGAGGACTCCCCTCTACACGTTGCAGGCCGCGGATCGACCCGAATGCCTTGTTCCTGCGCCTGATCGGGATGTCCTGATCGGCCTCGCTGTTTCCGGCGGCGGTAGCAGGGCGGCCCTATTCGCGGCCGGCGCCTTCGAGGCCCTGAGTAAAATTCGGGTGGGGCCGGAACAACGGTCGCTGCTCGAACAGGTCTCCTACATTTCCAGCGTCTCCGGCGGCAGCATGGCCTCCAGTTACTTCGTGACTCGCAAGCCGGAAAAGACCGTGCCGATGCTCACGGCCGATGGCTCACTCACACAGGACTATGAAGACTTCTTCAGTCGTTTCAAAGAAGACATGAAATTCGATCTCGAGGGTTTGATTCTCCGGCGTCAACTGCTTCGGCTCCGATGGGTCAATCCTGCCTGGACTGCATGGTCTCTCAAGGAATTACTCGACGAATCGTACTTGAACGGGATGACGTTCAAGGAACTCTCGGTTCGAGAAGCCCAAGGAGATAGCCCTCGCCTGTTGATCAACACCACGCTCTACAACAACGGCCGTCGATTTGTGGTGAGCACTCTTCCCCGGGAGGCGTCAGAATATGACGTGTTTCTTGATTTGCGTCGGATCGGAGGAGCTCGCAAACTTGACGATGAAGGTGAACAGATACTTCGGTCCCGGTGGGAATCGTTGCATTCGATGACGCCTGAAGACATCAAGCTGGACACCTGTCCGATTAGAGTGGCCGCAGCCGTGGTCGGCTCTATGTCCTTTCCTCCTGTCGTCGGACCGATCAGTTTCCGCGTGAAGGGACAGGACAAGTACTGGCATGTGGGTGACGGAGGATTGGCCGACAACACCGGAGCGGAATCGCTGTTTATGGTCTTTTTGAAAAAACTGCAGGAGGGGAAGGCGAAACGCGCCCTGATCATTTCGTTCGACAGCTCGTTCCCGTTTCTTGTCGGCGGTGAGGAGTTGAGCAACCGGGCCGAAGGGTTCACGCTCTTCAGCTACGATTTCTCGCGAATACCGAGCATCATGGAAGAACGGGCCACGGCCTACCGAGCTTGGTTTTTTCGAGTTGCGCAGCGTCAGGGACTCGTTCCCGCTCCCAGCCAATTCAGTTTGATCACACTCCGGCACACGGATGCGGAATGGAACGAGGATCTAAGCGATCTGCCGGAGTCTTGCCGTACAAGTGAGAGCAAGATTAGGCAGCCGAGAGAAGTAGTCAGGCATTTAGCCGGTATTGCGACTCGGTTGTGGCTGGCTTCTCCATGCGATCGCGACCTCACGATTGCCGCGGCCGCCAAGGTGGTTGCTCAAAACGAGGAAAAGATCAAACGATTCCTGACGGCTCCTTTGGACGACGGGAAAACTAAGCGACTGTGATCGTAGACAGTCTGGGGTGTTTTCTGTAGACTACGCGCGCTTGTGGCGAACGAACAATATGTTTTTCTGAAGATGACGGCGGCTTTGGACCGTTGTCGGATGCTCACAGATCGACAAAGGAGGACATGATGAGTCGGATCTCATCTTAGGTTTGATCATTTGCGGATCAATTGTGGTAGTCGCTGGTTGTTCTAGCCGCTACCGCGTGACTGATCCCGCCTCCGGCAAGACCTACTACACGACAAAAATCAACGAGGCCGGTCGGGCCGGAGCGGTCAAAATCAAGGATGAGAAGACTAGAGCACGGTGACCTTGCAGTCCTCAGAAGTGAAGGAAATCTCAGCGGATGAATATGAAGCAGCACTGAAGGCGGAACCGCCCGCTATGAAGTGATGGAGAAGGCAGGTCTTGTTGCGGCCCTCGATGCTGGCTCTGCCACGGATTGCAGCCGATGCGGAGGTCACTCATGCATGAGTCTGTGGTGCAAAGAACCGGGCTGATTATTTTCGTCGTCTCAATTCTTGCTCTCACATATTCACCACCTCTTCAGGCGGAAGAGAAAACCGAAGAGAAAACTGCCGCTCCCCTCTCGGATAAATTAATGATCCGCGGCGGCTGGGCCTATGTGTTCGGAGCAACCGCCAACGTGGCAGTTGGTGGTCCTGTCCTCGGTGTTGGGACGAACGTGGATTTCACTCAAACATTGGGCGGAGACAGCAGCACCGATGCCTTCCGAATCGATACCCTCTACCGGTTCAACGAGCGGCACGCGATCGGGTTTTCCTGGTACCGGGTCGGCTTGAGCGGTGAGAAGAACCTCAACCAACAAGTTCAAATTCGCGATCAAATCATAGAGGCCGGTGCGGCGACCCAGACGAGCTTGAGTTTTAACACCTACCGGCTGATCTATAACTACTCGTTTTACCGGAACGAGAAAGTCGAGCTAGGAGTGTCGCCTGGTCTCTACATGATGAAAACAAACTTCAATTTCGCAGGGCAGGGCACCGTTACTCCGCCGGGAGGTAGCCCCACACCAGGTAGCGTCCTCCTCGTGCAACAACAACTGACGTTGCCGCTTCCATCAATCGGGCTCATCGCGAACTACAACATCACGCCAAGATTGCAATTTCAGAGTCGCTACGACGTCTTCTACCTTTCGATCGGCAACTACTCAGGTTCAATGTTCGAGTTCTACGGCGGTCTCGAATATCGGATCGTTCAACATTTCGCGATGGGCGCCGCCTATGACCGTCTGCAGGCCGACTTGAGGGGTAATGGGCACCAAGGGTTTAGTGCCGATTTCAGCTACAACCTCGCGTACGTGTACGCCACGGTCTATCTGTTCTAGCCGGCGCTCAGAAGGTCACACAGACCGCGGTGACTATCTCTAACGACCAACATCAGCGCCACTGTGTAAACCTTCCGCTCGCCGATACACCTGACGAGAGGTCGGTGCACGCATTGCACAAGACGTGACGATGTCGAAAGGAGGGCGGGGTCATGAAGTATGTCAAGCGCCATATGCATCTTCTTCTGATCGTTGCTGTGGTCATCGCTGCAGGTGTGCTGTGGGACGCACCGTTGCAGGCCGAAGCAGACGCCGCCAAGCCCAGCCTCAAGGAAATCATCGAAAAACGGTCCAAGGTCTCACCTGAACTGGAGCAGGCGGCCGGTGTGCCGGATGATCCATTCGGCCGAGGTACGCCGCGCTCAAGCGTCCGGGGCTTTCTCTCGTCAGCGAAAGCGAGAAATTATGTTCAAGCGGCCGAATATCTGGATCTGCGCAACCTGCCTGCCGGCTTGACAGAATCCCACGGGCCCGAACTGGCGCGTCAACTGTGGATTATATTGGACCGATCCCTCTGGATTGATCAGGAATTGCTGAGTACGAATCCTGAAGGAGACCAGAGCGACAATTTGCCGGTCGTGCGGGAGCGTGTGGGGCGCCTCACCGCTGAAGGGAAGACCTACGACCTCCTTCTGCAACGTGTTCCCCGAGGCGACGGTGTGTACATCTGGAAATTCGCCGATGTGACCGTGGCAGAGATCTCGGAGCTCTATCAACACTTCGGATATGGCCAGCTCGAACGGATTTTTCCGGCTTGGATGTTCGATGTGACGATCCTTGGCATCAATCTGTGGCTCTGGGCGGCGGTCATCGGTTTGGGAATCGTGCTGTACCCCGTGGCGATGATGGTGACGAGAGTAGCGACGATGAGCCTCCGCATCTTTAATGCCGAGGCCGCTGATCAATTCGAGCGGCTCTTCAAGGGGCCGGTCACCTTATTGATCTGGACGGTGATGGTGAGAAGTGCCGGTACCTTCCTGGGATCGTCAATCGCGCTCACCGCGCTTGGTCAGGCCCGGACCGTTCAGATTATCGGCTTGGCGTGGTTACTCATGCGAGTCGTCGATTTCATGGCTCAAAGGGCCGGAGCCAACCTGGAACGGAAAGGTCTAGGTGGGTCTCGAATTCTCTTGATGCCGGTTGCAAGGCTGATCAAGTTTGTCGCCCTCGCCGGAGCCGTCCTGTTGTGGCTGGATAACGCTGGTTACAAAGTGACGACGCTGCTGGCCGGTCTCAGCATCAGCGGCGTCGCCGTGGCGTTGGCCTCGCAAAAGAGCCTCGAAAACTTGTTTGGTGCCGTCACATTGTTCACTTCCCGACCGGTCAAAGTGGGCGACTTTTGTCGCTTTGGTAGCGAGATCGGCACCATTGAAGAAATCGGTTTACGCGCCACTCGCATCCGGACGCTGGACCGGACGGTGATCACGGTGGCGAATGCCGAGTTTGCCAATCTCCATCTCGACAATTTCTCGGCACGCGACCGCTTCTGGTATCACCCAACGCTTCAATTGCGCTACGAAACAACCCCGGACCAAATCCGTTACATCTTGGTCGAAGTGCGGAAAATGCTTTATGCCCATCCGAAAATTCTGGCCGAGCCGCTTCACGTGCGCTTTAAGAGTTTTGGCCAATACTCGTTGGATATCGAAGTGTTCGCCTACATCGGTGTGACGGACTATGGCGAGTCGTTGGAAGTGGCCGAAGACCTCAACCTCAGAATTATGGACATCGTCAGCGCGTCGGGATCTGATTTTGCGTTTCCTTCAGAAGTTCAGTATTCACTCCCCGGGAAGCCGCTGGACGAAGAACGCGCGAAAGCCGTGAGTCTTCAAGTCAAGGAGTGGAAAGCCAAGAAGGAACTCTATTTACCAAACTTTCCCGTCGAGAAGATCGCTGCGATCAAGAACTCGTTGGCCTATCCGGTCGAGGGCTCTCCGCAGTTTTCCCAGACGCGCGCCTAACAGAGAGGTGAGGACGACAATGCAAGAAGGGTTCAGACGTGCTGGTGCTCTAGTGCTGCTTTCCGTGATGGTGATTGCGACTGGATGCGAATACGTCCGGCCGATTCCAAACGTTCCGTTGGAAAAATGGGAACCGACCGGGGGATACCGTTTCACGAATGTCGCCCCTCCGGAGGCCGAAAATTCCGACAGTTTGCTGTTCGTCGCTGCGTTCTCGGGCGGCGGCACCCGCGCATCGACGCTCGCGTTCGGCGCGCTCCGCGAACTCGCCAATCAACAGATCGTCTGGGAAGGCAAGAAAAAGCGCCTGCTCGATGAGCTCGATCTGATTCACGCATTATCCGGAGGCACCTTCACCGGCGGCTACTATGCGCTCTTCCGCGATCAAATCTTTCACGACTTCGAACACCGGTTTCTCCGGAAGGATTGGGATACCGAACTCAGGGAGCGGATACTCAGGTCGCCCAGCAACTGGGTCAGGTTGTGGTCACCCTATTTCGGCCGGGCGCACATCATGGCGGAACTGCTCAATGAAGCGCTATTCGAACAAAAGACGTATGCCGATCTTGCCGCGTTGCGCCAGCGGCCCATGCTCATCATCCATGCCTCCGATATGGCCACGTTGTCACGCTTTGAATTTACCCAATTCCAGTTCGATTTCATCTGCTCGGATCTCAGCCAGTTGCCGATTGCCGATGCCTCCGCAGCCTCGGCCGCGCTTCCGCTGGTCCTGAGCCCCATCTCGTTTAAAAATTTTTCCAATAAGTGCAAGTATGTCGCCCCTGCGTGGCTGGAAGGAGCCAAGCGAGGAGGGCGAGTCGGCGCCCAGCGGGCCAACGAATTGCTCTCGTACATGGACGCTGAGAAACGTCCCTATATTCATCTGCTCGACGGGGGGCTGTCGGACAATCTCGCGCTTCGCGGCATTATCGAAGGAAGCGGGGTCCAGGGAAATTTCGAGAAATTATTGCAGGCCGCAGGCGTCAAGAATGTGAGGAAATTGGTGATCCTTGCCGTCAATGCCGAAACAACGCCCGATGTGATGGAATTCCGAAGCGACCACATCCCCGTTCTTTCCAAGGCCATGAGTTCCTTGATCGACATTCCCATTAACCGCTATTCGTTCGATACGACGACACTGATTAACATGGGAGTGGAGAAGTGGAAAGCCGAACTGAAAGTCAAGCCAAGAGGTGCAGACAGTCCTTGGGCCAAGGAGGCTGAGATCTATTTTATCAACGCAAGCCTGAGTGAGATTGAGGATCCCGACGAGCGGATCGCGCTGATGAAAATTCCGACCACCTTGTATTTGAAGGACGAGCAGATCGATCGGTTGGTCCTGGCGGCGTCCAAGCTCATCCGCGGGAACAAGGAATTTCAACGACTGATGAAGGATATCCAGGCGACGGAATGAGACGGGGGGCAGTTAGTGACACACCCGGACCTGTCACTTTTGACAGTGACAAGGATCTGAAAATGATGGTATGCATGCCGTTCCCGTGAAAGGCAAACGCTGTACAACCCCAACAGGAAAGGATCGATCATGATGTCCAGGTTGATGTGCTGTGTGGTTATCGGCGCAGTGATGGCGGCTGCGCCTGTTTATGCCCAGCCCGTTTCCGATGCCAACATGGAAATTCTTAAGGAAAAGATCAAGGCCGACAAGAAACTGTTGGTCGCCAGCAACATGGACCTCACTGACGCTGAAGCCAAACAGTTCTGGCCGCTCTATGAGGCCTATCAAAAGGACCTCGATGGCATCAACAAGCAACTTGGTCAAACCGTCAAGGATTATGCGGACGCCTTCAACAAGGGGGTCATTCCAAACGACACGGCGAAGAAGCTTTTGAATGAAGCATTGTCCGTCGAGGAACAGGAAACCAAATTGAAACGCTCTTACGCCGAGAAGCTTGGGAAGGTCCTGCCTGCCACGAAGGTGGCCCGTTACATACAGATGGAAACAAAGATCCGGTCTCTGATCAGATTCGAGTTGGCCCAGCAAATTCCGCTCGTCTATTAAGAGAAAAGATTGAGAGGCGGACGTCTTCCTCCGTGCCCGCGCGAGAGGCAGAGAAGAGACTATGTCTGAAGCTGGTTCCGTCGATCTGCCGATCCTGCAGCAGATCTTTCATCCTTCCGATTTTACGCCGGCCAGCGAAGTGGCCTTCGTCCACGCGTTGAAGGCCGCATTGCTTGCCAAGGCGGAACTCACCATTCTTCACGTGTCGCCCAAGCACGAATTGGAGTGGACGGAATTTCCCGGTGTGCGATCGACGCTCGAGCGCTGGGGACTTCTGCCAAAACACAGCGCACAGGCGGACGTGGCGAAGCTTGGCATCAACATCAAGAAGGTTCAAGCCAAGCACGACGATCCCGTGGAGTCCGTCACCGCCTATTTGAGTACGCACAATACAGATCTGATCGTCCTGGGGACCGATCAACAGAAGGGAAGGGTCCTGTGGCTCAACCAATCGATTGCCGGTCCCATCGCCAGGAAGTCTCGTCAGATGACGCTGTTTATTCCCAAGGGCGTTGATGGATTTGTCTCAGCCCGAGATGGCTCCGTCTCGTTGACGAGCATTCTTATTCCCGTGGCGGTGACACCGGCGGCGCAGCCGGCGGTTCACGCAGCCGCGCGTATGGCCGGTCGGCTCCAGTGTCCGGAGGGGGTCTTCACCCTGGTCCATGTCGGAGAAAAAGCCGACATGCCGCAACTTCAGCTTCCGGAGGTTCCTGGGTGGAAGTGGAGCACCGAGATCCAGGCGGGGGACGTGGTCGACGCGATCATCGAGACGGCCTCAGCGGTCAACGCGGGTCTGATCGTGCTGACGACCGAGGGGCGGAACGGATTCCTGGATGCGCTGCGCGGAAGCCATAGTGAACGTATCCTACAAAGGACGCCTGCTCCGCTGCTGGCCATTCCGGCAAGCAGTTTCATGGCTTCTGTCATCTAAAGTTGCCGTGCCGACACGCGTAACCCGGATGACCGACATGGAACCATGGAGGGTCACCGCGTCCTTCGTGATCATATGCGCCGTCATGTCCGGATGTTCGAGCTCGATCTATGGATGGCAGGTACGCACCAACTCCACGGCATTTGCACCGTCGTTTGATCCCGGGTCCCTTTCAAGCGAACCGGTCGCCGTGTTGGGAGCGTTGACCATGCCGGGACTCCGTGGGAATGAGGTGGGTCTGGACCTCATGCTGGGTGAAGTGCTGCAACGGGTAGCTCCTCATATCCGTATCGTCAACCAGCAACAGACGATCTCGCAAATCAATCAACAGGGTCTCGCAACGGTGTATAACCAAATGAGGATCGATGCTGAGCAGAGTCATATTCTCGATCGAGAATCGTTAAAGAAGGTGGGGTCAGCGATTGGCGTCCGATATGTGTTTCAGCCACGCCTGGCCGCCTTCACGCAAAACATGTACGATCGCTGGACTTTCCCTGGATTTGGCGTCGTCGTCTCCCAAACCCGTCAGAGCAATCTGCGCATGTCAGTCCAATTATGGGACAGCACGACCGGCGAGCTGGTGTGGGCGTCGATGGCGGAGGGGACGATGCAGAGTGAAGCGTTTGCGAAAGATCCCGTCTACCTCGAAGATACGATGCGGGTGACATTAGGAAGCATCATCGCCGACTTCTTGAATCGGAAGACCGCTTCGACCTATACGCCGTTAAACAAAATTGTGGACCAGCTCATTCAAATTCCGCTGCCAGAGCCGAAGCCCAACGGCGAGAAGGCCGGCGCCGAGAAGGTTCAGTGAAAGGGAGAAGCCTATGCGTAAATTTCCACGATGGTCGACGATGCTGCCCATTCTCCTTTGTGCTGTCTTGAGCCATGGCTGTCAAACGGCGGAGCGGTCGGAAGCGCCGCAATGGATCCAGGTTCCCATTGCCGATGTCGCCGACGTGGCGGGGAAGTGGGACGGGCTGATGCGGGTCGTGCCGCATGAACGCAGAGACGATTGGGTGACCGTCGCGATTGCCCCGGACGGACGGTACGAATTCAGCAGCTTACGCACGATCGGCGTGTTCAGCGGCCATGGTGAATTTGCCCTCCACGAGGGGAAACTGGTTTCGAAGTCAGAGCGAGGCACCGTCGAGGCTGCTCTGTATCAGGCCGGACATCAGCGCATGCTGAAGGCGAATGGCCGTGCGGCGGATGGAACTGAGTACACAGCCGAAGTGAAACCGGTGAAATGAGGAGAACGACGATGATCTCTCTGATGTTTGCGCGAAGTTGGCGAAAGGCTCTTTCTCTGATCACGTTGTTGGCAGCGAGCGCGGCGGCTTGCTCGATCAATCCCGTGAGCAATTTGCCGGAGGTCACTCTCCTCACCGTTGAACAAGAGAAAAAAATCGGAGAAGAAGAAGACAAGAAGGTGGCCCAAGAGATGGGCTTGCTCGATGACGCGGGATTGACCGCGTATCTCGATGCGTTGGGCCAACGGCTTGCGAAAGAATCGCCGCGACAGGACGTGTCCTATCGATTCCATGTCGTCGATATGATCGAGCCGAATGCGTTCGCGCTTCCCGGCGGGTACGTCTACGTCACCCGGGGCTTGCTGGTCTTGGCAAATACGGAGGATGAACTGGCGGGTGTCGTCGGACACGAAATCGGACACGTCGCCGCCAGGCACACCGTCCAGAGAGTGTCTCGGCAAGGACCGTTCGCGCTCATCACGAATCTTGTTTCCGGTGTGACGGGCTTTTTCGTTCCCATCGTGGGAGATATTGTCGGTGGTGTCGGAAACTTGGCGCAGAGCCTTGTGTTCTCTCCCTATAGTCGATCCCAGGAAAGCCAGGCTGATGAAGTCGGACAAGAGATTGCCGCCAAGGCCGGGTGGGACCCTCTCGGATTGACCGCATTTCTGACCACACTGGGGCGGGAGGAAGCGCTCTTGAGCGATGGACCGCGCAAGCCCAGCTTCTTCGACTCGCATCCGGCGACACCGGATCGCGTCAAACATACGACGAAGCATGCCAAGGATCTCAAGGCGGCGTCGCGCGAGCCGATCTCTTCGTCTCACGAGGCGTTTCTGGCCAGATTGGACGGTCTCGTGGTGGGACAGCGTGCCGCAAACGGCATGGTGAAAGGGCACACATATCTGCATCCGGACCTGAATTTTTTTGTCGAGTTTCCGCAAGGCTGGAATGTAGACAACACGCCCGTTCAATTGGTTTCTGCGCCTAAAGATGGTGGGAAGGCGGTCATCCTCCGTGCCGTTGCACAAGGCAACGACCCGTTGGACGGAGCCCGCGCCTTGGAAAAGGCGAGCAAGACCTCCATCGTTTCGAAAACGCAGACGACGACGATTAACGGGCTTCAGGCCGCCAAGACGCAGGTGAGTGACTCACGGTTGACCGTGGATCTGACGTGGATTGCCTATGGCGGCATGATTTACCAGCTCGCCGGCATTGCAGAGACGAAGGCCTACGACACGGTTCGCCCGCTACTCCATGGCGTCGTTCAGAGCTTTCGGCCGTTGTCTCCGGACGAACGAAACGGCCTTCGCGAAAAACGGCTCAGGCTCGTGAAGGCGCATGCCGGAGAAACGGTGGAGACGCTGACTGCCCGAGCTCACTCCGCCTGGAAGGCCAACCAGGTCGCGGTCGCCAACGGACTCCAGGGATCTGAAACATTGCAGGAAGGGCAGGTGATCAAAATCGCGGTCGAAGAACCGTATGCAGGGAAACAACCGCGGTGACGGCTCACGATCCACAAGGTTCCGCTTCGCCGCCTATGAGTCCCACCGGCACACGGCGCCGTTTCTTCGAATGGGTGATCACGGCGTCGGCGGGCCTGATTGGCCTGGGATTGGCGGTCCCATTATTCGGCTATGTGATCTCGCCGGCATTGAGGCGACGCAAACAACCCTGGGTCAATGTTGGGGCTGCTGCTGAGCTTTCGACCGGCGTTCCGAAGCAATTGGAATACGTGGCTACGGTCCAGGATGGCTATCACGAAACGAAGACGGATAAGGCGCTCTGGGCCGTCAAGCAGCCTAATGGAGAGGTGACGGTGTTCTCCCCCATGTGCACACACTTGGGATGCGGGTATCACTGGGACGGTACGGCGCAACAATTCAAATGTCCGTGTCACGGAAGCGTGTTCGATGTCTCCGGACGCGTCGTCGCAGGGCCGGCACCCAGGCCGCTCGATGTCCTGCCTTCCAAGGTGGAACAGGGGCGTCTTCTGGTCGTCTTCAAGGAATTCAAATCCGGCGTGTCCAAGCAGGTTGAACTGTAGCGGAACGTCTCGGCCAGTCGCGGAGCATGACGATGGCATCCCGGGTCTATGCATGGCTGGATAGCCGGCTCAAGCTCAAATCCCTCGAAAAAACCTTATTGGACGAGCCGATTCCCGGCGGCGCGAGCTGGATCTATGTGTTCGGGTCGGCCACCCTCTTTCTTTTTGTCCTCCAGGCGATCACCGGCATGTTCTTGGCCGTCTATTACGCGCCAACGCCGGATCATGCCTACGACAGCGTGCAGTTCATTGAGAATCAAGTGACCTTCGGATGGTTCGTCCGCGGCCTTCACCACTGGGGCGCATCCGCGATGGTGATTGCGGTCGGACTGCACATGCTGCAGGTCTTTCTCTACGGCGCCTTCAAACCTCCCCGCGAAATGATGTGGATGGTCGGTGTCGTGCTGTTCTTACTCGTCATGGGGTTTGCCTTTACCGGCTATCTGCTTCCCTGGGATCAAACCGCCTATTGGGCGACGCAGGTCGGCATCAACATGGTGGGAACGGTTCCTCTCGTCGGAGATTTTCTCGTCCGGGTCATGCGGGGTGGAGAGACGCTGGGTGCGTTGACCCTGTCCAGATTCTTTGCCGTGCATGTGCTCTTTCTTCCCGCCCTCATCGTAGCGGGGATCGTCTTACATCTGTTCATTCTGCGGCGGGTGGGGCCTGCTGGTCCCTGGGATGAGCGGAAAGCAGCAGCGGGCAGCGAGACTTTCTATCCCAGACAAGTCTATATGGATGCGGTGGTCATGGTGGTGGTGTTCCTGGTCCTGGGCTTGTTGGCGACGTTCGTACCTTTCCCGTTGGCCGACAAGGCAAATCCGGCTGATACCAGTTTCGTCCCGATCCCGGAATGGTATTTCCTCTTCTATTACGAGTTGTTGAAACACGTGCACGGGCCGCTGGAGCCCATCGCCACGTGGGTGTTACCGGCCATAGTGATTGCCGTGATGCTGCTGTGGCCATTTCTCGACTGGCAAAAAACCGTCCGGGCGCCGGCATCCCGTCCGGTGGGCATGGCGATCGGCGCCCTGTTCCTGATCACGGTGTTTTCGCTGCTGGGCATCTCGTTAAAAAATCTCTATGGGATGAAGCGAACTGATCCGGCCATTGCGCATGGTCAAACCCTCTATGCGAATCTCGGTTGTGTGGGATGCCATCGGATCCATGGCAACGGCGGGGCGATCGGACCGGACCTGTCTTACGTCGGCGACGTACGTCCGGATCGTGAATGGCATTTCAAGCACTTTCACGATCCCCAATCCGTGTCACCGGGCTCGATCATGCCGAAGTTTCCGCTCAGTGAGCAGGAACTCCAAGACCTGACGAGTTACATGTTGAGCCTCAAGCGAGCTACGTAGCATGCCGGAGCAAGCCCTACCTTGACGATGCAAGGAGGGCAATTGTATAAGAAACACCCCTTCTCTCTGCCGGAGCACGTATGGACCATGCAGTCAGAGGCCGTCTCCTGGCTCGATTAGCAGCTTCGGTCCTGTGCGTGATTCTACCCGCATTGGCGCTCGTTCACTGCAAGGGTGAAACGGCTTCGGCTCCTCCTCCCCCGGTAGTCCAAGTTGAAGTCGCCGATGTGATTCAGAAAGACGTTCCAATCCAAATGGAATGGGTGGGAACGACCGACGGCTCCAACAACGCGCTCATTCGTGCACAGGTCAGCGGTTATCTCCTCAAACGGCCCTACACAGAAGGGGCGTTCGTGAAAAAGGGCGATCTGTTGTTCCAACTCGACCCGAGCAAATTCCAGACAGCTCTGGATCAGGCGCTGGGTGAGTTGGCGAAGGCCCAAGCGCAATTCACGAAAACCAAGCAGGACGTTGATCGCGATACGCCTTTGGCGAAGGCAGGGGCCATCAGCCAAAAGGAATTGGATGATTCCGTGCAGGCTCATGCGGCGACGAAGGGCTCCCTCGCAGCGGCGAAGGCGGCCGTCGAACAGGCGAAACTCAATCTTGGTTGGACAAGGATTGCGGCTCCGATCGACGGAGTCGTCGGCATTTCAAAGGCTCAAATCGGCGATCTCATCGATGCCAGCACCGAGTTGACGTCCATTTCGACGCTGGATCCGATCAAGGTCTATTTTCCCGTGAGTGAACAGGAATACTTCGAGGCTGCGGAGAAGATCCAGCAAGGTTATAAGGATAAACAAGAGGGGAAAGAATACAGCCTCGCAACCCTCGAGCTTGTCCTGGGCGGGGAAAAGGTATATCCGCACAAAGGACACTTCCATCTTGTCGATCGTCAGGTCGATCAGAAAACCGGCACCATCCGCGTGGCGGCCCTGTTCCCGAATCCCAACAATCTGCTGCGGCCTGGCCAATTTGCCAAGGTACGGGTGGTGACCAAGACCAGGGACAATGCGATTCTCATCCCGCAGCGCGCGGTGACGGAAATGCAAGGCAGCTATCAAGTTGCCGTTGTCACTCCGGAAAACAAGGTGGACATCCGTCCGATCAAGGTCGGTCAACGCTCCGGCAGTTTGTGGATCATCAACCAGGGACTCAAGCCTGGCGAGCGTGTGGTGGTCGAAGGGTTACAAAAGGTCAAAGCCGGTATGACCGTCGACCCCAAACCATTCCAGGAGCAACAGCCGGAGCAGAAACTCGGATAATGTTGACGCTGATCTGATCGTTTCCACTGCCTGTGACGTAATCCTTCATTCCTATGGCGAAATTCTTCATCAATCGGCCGATTGTTGCCATGGTGATTTCGATCATCATGATGATTCTCGGCGTGGTCGCAATGGTGCAGCTGCCGATCGCCATGTTTCCGAACATCGCTCCTCCGGAAATTCTGCTGCAAGCCACGTATGTCGGCGCCGACGCGGTCACACTCGAAAAATCGGTTGCCACCCCCATCGAGCAGTTGATGAGCGGGGTGGACAACATGATCTACATGTATTCGGTGAACGCGAATAACGGCCAGATGTCATTGCGGGTCGATTTCGACATCAACACGAGGCCCAATGACGATCAGATCCTTGCGCAGATGCGGTATACGCAGGCGGAATCCCAGCTGCCTCCCGACGTGAAGAATTTCGGCGTCACCATTAAGAAGGCGACGACCAGCCCCCTCGCCTTATTCTCCCTCTATTCACCGAACGGTACCTACGACGCCACCTTCCTGGCGAACTACGGGTACGTCAACATCAACGACCCGATGACCCGGGTGCCCGGAATCGGCCAAGTCCAAATCTTCGGCGCCGGGCAATATGCCATGCGTTTCTGGGTGCGGCCCGATCATCTCGCCAAGTTGGGGATCACGGTCACTGAAATTACCAATGCGATCAAGGCACAAAATACGGTGAATCCGGCCGGGCAGGTCGGTGCCGAGCCCGTCCCACGTGGGCAGGAGTTTACCTATAGCGTGCGTGCTCAGGGCCGCCTCGAATCCGAAGAAGAATTCGGGAACATCGTGATTCGTGCCAATCAGGACGGATCGATGGTCCGACTGAAGGACGTTGCCCGTATTGAGCTCGGCGCGCAGATGTATAACATTATCGGCAGACTGAACGGCAAACCCGCAGCGCTCATCGCCATTTATCAGCTTCCTGGGTCCAATGCCATTCAAACGATGGATGCGGCGACCAAGCTGATGGAGGAAATCAAAGCCCAATTCCCGCCCGATCTCGACTATGTGACAGCCCTCGATACGACACAAGCCGTGCGGGAAGGGATCAAGGAGATCGTCCATACGCTCTTCGAGGCACTGGTTCTTGTCATCATCGTCGTCTACATCTTCCTTCAAGGGTGGCGCGCCACATTGATTCCGCTCCTCGCCGTGCCCGTCTCGTTGATCGGCACGTTTACGCTGTTCCCGCTTTTAGGTTTTTCCATCAACACGCTGTCTCTCTTCGGCCTGGTCCTGGCGATTGGCTTGGTCGTCGACGATGCCATCGTGGTCGTCGAAGCGGTCGAGCACCACATCGAGCACGGAATGTCTCCGAAAGACGCCAGCCTCAAGGCGATGGAGGAAGTCTCCGGGCCGGTCATTGCGATTGCACTCATCCTGGCGGCAGTGTTCATCCCGACGGCGTTCATCCCAGGCATCACCGGGCGCTTGTATCAGCAATTTGCCGTGACCATTGCGCTCTCCGTCGTGATCTCGGCCCTCAACGCGCTCACGCTCAGTCCGGCGCTCTCAGCTCTCCTGTTGCGGCCGAGAAAACCTGCGCGAGGGCCGCTCGGTCTCTTCTTCGGTTGGTTCAATAAATGGTTTGGCAGAGCAACGGATGGGTATGTGAGCATGTGCGGTCACCTGATTCGAAAATCCGGGCGTTCGATGTTGTTTCTGCTGTTGGTCGCAATCGTGGCAGGCTGGCTCGGACTACAATTGCCGAGTGGTTTTCTCCCGATGGAAGACCAAGGCTATGTCTATCTCAATGTGCAACTCCCGGAAGCGTCGTCGCTTCAGCGCACGGATGAAGTCTGCAGGAAGATCGAGGCAATCCTCCAATCGACTCCCGGCATCAAGTATGCCTCTACGATCGTCGGCTTCAGTCTTTTGAGCACCGTCAGCACAACCTACAACGCATTTTTCTTCGTGACACTGGCTCCATGGGAGGAGCGCAAGGCACCCGACGAACAGCTTGCGGCTATATTCAAGAGTGTCAACGGACGTCTCGCCGAACTGCCCGAGGCGAAAGCCTTTCTCTTCCCACCACCCGCGATCCCAGGGGTTGGAACGTCCGGCGGCGTGTCGTTTGTGTTGGAGGATCGAGCCGGTCGAGACATCGAATTCCTTGCAACCAACACGCAGAAATTCATGGAAGCGGCCAGGAAACGCCCGGAGCTTGCGAGAGTCGACACGACATTTATTCCGGCTGTGCCTCAAGTGTTTGCCAGAG
>DATEEH010000057.1:0-28217 GCA_035281245.1 Nitrospira sp. | reverse complement strand
GCGCCGGCGCCAAATCGGTGGCCGCTGGTATTTCGAATGAAGAATATTTCGAGATTCTCTCGCGCGAGCTCACGAGGGCACTGAGCGAGCCGACAAGGGAAGGCTACGTGTTTCGGGTGGACCTGCGGCTTCGCGCGGAAGGGTCGGTCGGGCAACTGGCACGCTCGCTGGAAGACTATCGGAATTATTATGCGACGCGAGGGCAAATCTGGGAGCGACTGGCACTGCTCAAGGCATGGCCCGTAGCCGGTTCAAGCGAGGTGGGGAAAGCTTTCTTGAGAATCGTGAGGCCCTTCATCCTTGGCAGCGGCAAGACCAAGCCCGGCCTAGCCGGCGCCACGGCCGTCATCGAGGACGTACGGACCGTGAAGGAAATGATCGATGCCAAAATGGCGGATCGCGGCCATGAGCTTCGCAACGTCAAACTCGGGACGGGGGGCATCAGGGAAATCGAGTTCTTGGTTCAGACGATCCAGGTATTGGCCGGGAAGAAGAGTCCGTCGTTGCTCCATCGCGGAACGCTTGGGTCGTTGAAGGCGTTTGCTGACAAACGACTGATCACGCCGAAGGAACGTGACGCGCTCACGGCTGCCTACCTGTTCCTTCGGGATGTCGAGCATAAGCTCCAGATGGTGCACGAGTTGCAAACCCATGCCTTGCCTGACGAGGCGCTGGAACTGGGACGATGCGCGATTCGGATGGGATATGAAAGGGAGGATCGAGCAGGGGGCGTCAAGCAATTCCTCAGTGATCATCAGGCTCATACCGAGCTGGTGAATCGGACCTTCCGCGCCTTCTTCCATGAACGCAAGGCATCGCCCTTACTGAAAAAAGTCATCCATCCAACCAAGGCTCGCCGCTGATGGTGGCTTACGGCTGGCCCGCTTTCTTTCGCATCAAGGCTTCGTGGAGTTGTGTCGCCGACAAGAGTTCCGGCGAGGCACGGAAGCGTCCACGGGTTGAGAAGCCGATGGCTTCCAGCCCTTGTTGCTCCGGCAGGAGCAACACCACATGAAACAACTCCTTATCATCTATGGCCATGAGGGCGATTGGAGTTCCAATATCCTCGTCATGCTTCCGTGACTGAGCTTTAATGACGAAGGCTTCTTCTTTTCCGAATGGAATGAGGCGGAGTGCGGAAGGACCGACTGGTTCCACTTTGTAGGTGCCAATCGAAGGTATGATTTCTTCCCCGCTCGGACCGATAAAGGCGACCTTCTCTCGGAACGAGATCGTATTGGCAGTCTCGGCCCGTAGGAGATCGACGGTCTCGCTTGAAGGGGTTTGAGACCATGATGGATTGTCGATAGGGGCAAGCGAGAGTCCGACCGTGAAGAGGGCGATCAGACCGAATGTAAGCCGTGCAGCCACCCTGTCCTCCGTGTCTTATCTAGCACAAGAGGAACCACATGAGAAAGTGGCCGGCACTACGAATGCGATGAGTCTCCATAGAGGAGATCTCGATCGCTGGAGAGCGACAGGTGGGACTCTCCCCATTGCTGGGAACTCTCGAGGCTCCAGGGCTCATCGTTCGTCACAGGCTTGAACCGCAAGCCGTAGATGCCGCCATAGACCAGATAGGCGAGGCCCGAACCCGAGTCTTCAACACGTTGAGCGTAGGCAGGGCAGGGGGGTGTTTCGGGATTGTCACTCCAGCCGGTGACCCAGTACCACTCGCCGGCGGGGTTCCGGTCGTAGAGCCGCACCTGAATGATCGGCCGGGCAGGACCGGCCTCTTTGAACCGGGCAAAGAAGCTGGCGTCACAATTCTCATTGGCTTCGACTTCGACGATCATATTTGAAACCGACGGCTGATGGCGTATAGGTATGGCCAGGGCAGTTAGAACTATCATAAACTCACTGCGGCAGCAGGTGTAGCGTCAGTTTGCGGCGTTTAAGCAAAAAATAAAAAGGCCGGATGGTGAGAGCCATCCGGCCTCTTCTGCTACTGGCTATCAGCTCCCTTAGTACATTCCTTCCATGCCGTGGCTGTGGCCATGGCCGCCGACCGGCTCCTTCTTCTCTTCAGGAATGTCCGTGATCATGACCTCGGTCGTCAGCATCAAGCCCGCCACGCTGGCCGCGTTCTGCAGCGCAGTGCGGGAAACCTTCGTCGGGTCGATGATGCCCGCCTTGATCATGTCCACATACTCTTCGGTCGCCGCATTGTAGCCGGCGTTCACGTTCTTGTCCTCGCGGACCTTGCCGACCACTACGGAAGCCTCACCACCGGCATTGTTCACGATCTGGCGGATTGGCTCCTCCAGGGCGCGTCGGATGATGTCCAAGCCGACCTTCTGTTCCGCCGGAACATCCTTGATGGTATCGAGCGCCTTGATGCAGCGCAGATAGGCGGTGCCGCCGCCAGGAACGATACCCTCTTCCACCGCCGCCTTGGTCGCGTGCAGCGCGTCCTCGACGCGGGCCTTCTTCTCCTTCATCTCGGTCTCGGTCGCCGCGCCGACGTTGATGACGGCCACGCCGCCCACGATCTTTGCGAGCCGCTCCTGGAGCTTCTCGCGATCGTAATCGGAGGTCGTCTCTTCGATCTGCGCCTTGATCTGCTTCACGCGAGCCTCGATCTTCTTCGGGTCGCCGTAGCCCTCGACGATCGTGCTGTTGTCCTTGTCGATCGTCACTCGCTTGGCACGGCCGAGATCGGTGAGCTTCACGTTTTCCAGCTTGATGCCGAGATCTTCCGAGATCACCTGGCCGCCGGTGAGGATCGCAATGTCCTCCAGCATCGCCTTGCGGCGGTCGCCGAAGCCGGGCGCCTTCACCGCTGCCACGTTCAAGGTGCCGCGCAGCTTGTTGACCACGAGGGTGGCCAGCGCTTCGCCTTCGACTTCTTCCGCGATGATCACGAGCGGCTTGCCCATCTTGGCGACCTGCTCGAGGATCGGGAGAAGATCCTTCATGCTGCTGATTTTCTTTTCGTTGATGAGGATGAGCGGCTCTTCGACTGAACATTCCATCCGCTCGGCGTTGGTGACGAAATAGGGAGAGATGTACCCGCGATCAAACTGCATGCCTTCGACCACATCGAGAGAGGTCGTCATCGACTTGGCTTCCTCGACGGTGATCACGCCATCCTTGCCGACCTTCTCCATCGCTTCTGCGATCAAATCGCCGATGGTCTTGTCGTTGTTGGCCGAAATGGTGCCGACCTGGGAGATCTCGGTCTTGTTCTGACAGGGCTTGCTGAGCTTCTTCAACTCGGCCACCACCGCTTCAACGGCCTTGTCGATCCCGCGCTTGATTTCCATCGGGTTCGCACCCGCGGTGATGTTCTTGGCACCCTCCCGGTAGATGGCCTGCGCCAACACGGTCGCGGTCGTCGTCCCGTCGCCCGCCGTATCGCTGGTCTTGCTGGCGACTTCGCGGACGAGCTGAGCGCCCATGTTCTCGTACGGGTTCTTGAGCTCGACTTCCTTGGCGACGGTCACGCCGTCCTTCGTAATGGTCGGGGCGCCAAACTTTTTATCGAGAATGGCGTTGCGGCCCTTCGGACCGAGCGTCGCCTTGACGGCGTCGGCCAGCTGGTTGACCCCCTTGAGAATGGAGGCCCGTGCCGCCTCGCTGTAGAGTAATTGCTTAGCCATGTGATCCCTCCGTTAATTCTATAAAGTTGCGAAAGTGCCAAAGTTGGAAAGTCGGAAAGCGCATCACTTTTGAACTTGCTAACTTTCTCACTGACTTCAATTACGACGCGAACACGCCGAGGATGTCTTCTTCCTTGAGGATCAGGCACTCTTCATCTTCGATCCGGAGCTTGCTGCCCGAGTATTTGTCAAACAGGACATGATCGCCGACCTTCACGTTTTCCACCTTCTTGCCGATGGCCTGCACGATGCCCCGCTGCGGCTTTTCCTTCGCCGAATCCGGAACGTAGATACCGCCGGACGTCCGTTCCAATTCCTCGGTATAGGTGACGAACACGCGATCGCCGAGGGGCTGAAAGCCCTTGGCCACATTCTTCTTCTCCTTCGCTGCAGTGCTCATAACAGAACCTCCTCGTGATGAAAGTTAACGTGAAACGATGTCGACGATTTAGAACGGGTCCGCACTCGATGACGCGCGGTCCGAAGGACCGCAACGCGGGCAGAATCCCTGATCTGTCGAAACGCGGAACAGGTAGTCCCGCATTCGGCTGAGTCAAGGGGCTGGACGAAAAAAATCTTTCGTCCCCCCTGGGCTCGAGGGAGTGGGCATAATACCGGATGGTGATCTGGATATTCCAGCCTATTCGGCCGGGAAGGAAAGAAAAAGATTAGGCTCGTAACTGGTCGAAATCTTTTATGTCTTTCCTCAAATAATCCCGAAGGCGCTTGATAATGCGGGCTTCCAGCTGCCGGGTCCGCTCTTTGGTAATGCCGTACTTGGCGCCCAGGTCGTCCAACGTGAGAGGCGTTTCAGACAGGAGACGGTTACGCAGAATGTCCTCGTCGCGCTCATCCAGCGATTTCACGAATTCGGCCAGCTTTTCCCGGAACAGGGTCCGTAGCTGGTCATGAGCCAGTTGCTCGTCGGCCGGCATCTGCTGGGAGGGAAGAATATCCAGAAGGCTGCCGTCCTGTTCCTCGCCTAACGGCTGGTCCAGCGACAGCTCCCAATTACCCAGCCGCTGGTCCATCTCGACGACGTCGCGCTCCCGAACGTTGAGCCGGTCGGCCAGCAACTTCGTGTCCGGGGCAAATCCCTCCCGCTCAAGCTTGGATTTCTCCTTTTTGAGGTTGTAGAAGAGTTTGCGCTGGTCCTGCGTGGTCCCGATCTTTACCAACCGATACGTATTCAGCAGATATCGTAGAATATAGGCGCGGGACCACCAGGCCGCATACGCATGGAACCGGACATTCTTGGAGGGGTCGAATTTCTTGATCGCTTGCAGCAGCCCGACATTGCCCTCCTGAATCAGGTCCATATGGTCGGCGCCCGTATGGAGATATTCGGAAGCAATGGCCACCGACACCCGCAAATTGGCCATGATGAGCTTTACGGCGGCTTCACGGCTGCCGTGAGTCCGATACTCCTCAAAAAGCCGAAGCTCTTCTTCTTTTGATAGATAGGGATGGCGGCGGATTTCAGCCAGGTACTGTTGGAGAGCGGTGACGGGGACTACCGCGGTGGTATCCGGCTTGACGTCTGCCGAAGGGGCGACCTCGGTCACCGGCGCACTGACGTCGGGGATTTCCTCCTCCGGTCCAAGGACCTCGGGCTCAAGGATTTCCGATTCCTTCTTTTTGACGCGGCGTTTGGTCATACAAATCGCAAACTATAGCAGAACCTCCCGTCTCGACAAAGCTGCCAGGGTCCCTAAGCGGATTGTCTTGCGGGGATAAAACCGGGTCCCCTATGATGCTGGTCCGATCGAAGAAAGAGTGATCACCGAACGCATGGGAATCCTGACCACCCTCAAGAGCGGACATTGGCCCTCGCTGATCGGAGCCTGGCTGCACCTCACGGTCAGTTTCATGGTGTGGCTCCTGATCGGAGCCATGAGCATCCCGCTGGCCCACGAACTCGCGCTCAGCGACACCGAAATCGCGTGGCTGGTCGCGCTGCCATTACTAGGGGGCGCAGTGCTACGGATCGTAGCCGGCTGGAGCGCGGACTGGCTGGGGACGCGTCGCACGGCGATCGGCATCCTGCTGATCGAGTGTCTCGTGCTGGTATGGGGCTGGTTGGGCGTGACCGGATACACCGAAGCGCTGGCCTTTGCCATCTGCCTTGGAACAGCGGGAGCAAGTTTCGCGGTGTCCTTGCCACTCGCCGGCAGGGCCTATCCCCCTGCCGCCCAGGGGTTTGTCTTAGGCCTTGCGGCTTCCGGCAATGTCGGTACGGTCTTTATTCTGTTCTTCGCGCCGCGATGGGCTCAAACACTTGAGTGGCATGGCGTGTGCGCGTTGATGGCCGGCGTCACGGCAGCATCGCTGGTACTGTTTGCACTCCTTGTGCCCAAACCGGTGGGACAGGCGCTCACTGCGGGGCACTGGTGGCAGAGTGCTGCGGCGTTGGTTCGTCGCCGAGCGGCTTACTGGCTGTGTTTCCTGTATGCCATGACGTTTGGCGGATTCGTCGGTCTTTGCAGTCTGCTGCCTCTTGTGCTGCACGACGTCTATCGGTTCGAAGCGGTCGGCGCCGGCGCTCTTGCTGCCTTGTGTGGGTTGGGTGGAAGCCTGCTCCGTCCGGTGGGTGGCTACGTGGCGGATCGTCATGGAGGACTGCACACATTGCATTATGTCTTGCCGGTTGCTGCAGGCAGCGTCGTCGCGATTCTCAGCCCGTCTGTTCCCATGGCGGTCACCATGATGGTCGTCACGACCGGCGCATTGGGATTCGGCAACGGGGTCGTCTTCCAACTGGTGGCGGAATGGTTTCCCAAAGAGATCGGGCTGGCCTCGGGAGTCGTCGGCGCCGCCGGCGGCATCGGGGGATTCTTCCTTCCCATCGCCGTGGGGATGCTCAAAGGCACGACCAGCAATTATGATTTCGGTCTATGGCTCTTTGCCGGCTGCGTCATGATCGCGTGGGGGACTGTGATCGCCGGACTACGAACACGGGAGCCATGAGCCTCTGTTTCCGTGATGAATCAGGCCCAAAAAAACCCATGTTAATCATCGATGTTCAATGTTAAATTGATCCTCCGCTATGACGAATGATCTCAAATCTCAGATCTCAGATTTCAGATATGTCTAAGCCATTCGACGACATCGAAGACGCCATCCGCGACATCAAGAAGGGGAAATTCGTCATCCTGGTCGATGACGAGGATCGAGAAAACGAGGGCGACCTCGTCATTGCCGCGGAAAAGGTGACCCCTCATGCCATCAATTTCATGGCCCGACATGCGCGTGGATTGATCTGTTTGACGTTGACTCCCGAGCGCGTCGAGGAACTGCAGTTACCGCAACAAGCCGTGGAAAACACCGCAGCGTTTGGGACGGCATTCACCGTTTCCATCGATGCCCGCAAGGACATTACGACGGGAATTTCGGCCGCCGATCGGGCGACCACGATACATGTGGCGATCGATCCGAAATCCAAGCCGTCCGACCTCGCGCGCCCCGGCCATATCTTTCCATTGAAAGCGCAGAAGGGCGGCGTGCTGCGACGGGCAGGACAAACGGAAGGCTCGGTCGATCTCGCCCGTTTGGCCGGGCTCCAGCCGGCCGGCGTCATCTGCGAGATCATGAACGAAGACGGCACAATGGCTCGTGTGCCCGAACTCACGAAGTTCGCCAGGAGGCACAAACTCAAGATGGTGACCGTCAAGGCGCTGATCGAGTATCGCATGCGCCGGGAAACCTTTATCAAGCGGATGGCCAGTGCGCGACTGCCCACGATCTTCGGCGAATTCGATGCCGTCGCGTTCGAGAACGAGATCGATCATGTCACGCACATCGCGCTCGTCAAAGGTCGCGTGGATAACGGCGAACCCACGCTGGTGCGCGTGCATTCGGGGTGCCTGACCGCCGACGCGTTGGGATCGTTGCGCTGCGATTGTCGCGATCAACTGCACGCGGCCATGGAAATTATTCAGAAGGAAGGCCGCGGCGTACTGCTCTATCTGAACCAGGAAGGCCGCGGCATCGGCCTGCTCAATAAGATTAAAGCGTATGGATTACAAGACAAGGGAAGTGACACTGTCGAGGCAAACCTCAAGCTCGGCTTCAAGGCCGATCTGCGTGATTATGGAGTCGGTGCCCAGATTCTCGCGAATCTCGGCCTGCATCAGATCAAGTTGATCACCAATAATCCACGCAAGATTGTCGGCATCGAGGGCTACGGATTGCGAGTCGTCGAGCGTGTGCCGATTGAAATCCAGCCGCATGCCGGGAATGTCAGGTACTTGAAGACGAAGAAGAAAAAGTTGGGGCACATCCTCAAAAAAGTTTGAAAGTTGGAAAGTTGCGCAGTTGGATGATCGTTTCAAACTTTACAACTTTTGCACTTCTCAACTGAAACATGAAACTGCGCAAAGGCTCTCATAACGCGACCGGATTGAAGTTCGGCATCGTCGTCGCGAAATTCAACAAATTCGTCACGAGCAGGCTGTTGAGCAGTTGTGTCGAAGGGCTGACCAAGCACGGCGTCGCGCCGGAAGACATCGAGGTGGTACGTGTGCCCGGTGCGTTTGAAATCCCGTTGGTCGCCAGGACGCTGGCCGGCACGAAACGGTTCGACGCAGTGATCTGCCTCGGAGCCGTCATACGCGGAGACACGCCTCATTTTGACTATATTAGCGCGGAAGCGAGCCGGGGCATCGGCCAGGCAGCATTGGATGCCGATGTGCCCATCATTTTTGGCGTACTGACGACCGATACGGTGGCTCAGGCCATCGAGCGAGCGGAGCCGACCAAATTCAATCGCGGCGGCGAGGCCGCCAAATCGGCCATTGAGATGGCGACCGTGATGCGAATGATCAAAGGGGAAGTGCATAAGTTGGAAAGTGACAAGTTAGCAAGTCCAAACGGCAGGAAACGTGTGAGAAAAAAGTGATGATCGATTGCAACTCGGCTCTTCCTGCTGTCAGGACGACATTTGAACTTTGCAACTTTGCGACTTTCTAACATGGGATCTCGCCATCAGTCGCGTGAGCGTGCGCTGCAAATCCTGTTTCAATACGACATACACGGTAAACCCGGCGTCTGGCTGGACGAGTTCTGGAATCACTACAACGCGGCCGACGACGTCAAAGCCTTCGCTCTGCAGTTGGTCAACGGGGTGCTGGAACATAAGAAGGACCTCGACGCTCTGATCGGCAGGTATGCCACCAATTGGAAAGTGAGCCGGATGCAAATCGTCGATCGCAACATTCTCCGGCTTGGCACCTACGAGCTGCTCTGGCTCAAGGAGGTCCCCGCCAAGGTGACGGTGAACGAAGCGATCGAACTCGCCAAGGATTTCGGCGACGAGGAAGCCGCGAAGTTTGTGAACGGGATCTTGGACAGGGTGCTGGCGGCCGAGCCTGTCTTGGATGCCAAAAGGCGTGAAGCAGGCCCCAGAGGCAAGGGGTGAAGGCTCGATGATTGATCGCTACAGCCGTCCACGGATGAAGGCCATCTGGGATCTCAAGCATAAGTATGAGACCTGGCTGGAGGTCGAGCTGCAAGCCTGTGCGGCCTTCGAACGCGCAGGACAGGCGCCGCGCGGGACCGCCGCGAAGATCCGCAAAAAAGCGAAGATCGATGTAGACCGCATCGCGGAGATCGAAAAAGTCACCAAACACGACGTGATTGCCTTCCTGGAATCGCTGATGGATACGGTCGGACCCGAGCACCGGTTTTTGCACATGGGATTGACGTCGTCCGACGTCGTGGACACGTCATTGGCCATCCAGATGACCGAGGCGCTGGATCTGATTCTCGAAGGCGTCCAGGAATTTCTGGCCGTACTCAAGCGGCAGGCGTTTCGCTACAAAGCGCAAATCATGGTCGGCCGCTCCCACGGCATCCACGGGGAACCGATCTCCTTCGGCTTCAAGCTGGCTATCTGGCACGAGGAAGTCAGCCGCCATCTGGCGCGCCTGCGCCAGGTACGACAGGAGATAGCCGTCGGGAAACTCTCCGGCGCGATGGGCACTTTCGCCCATCAGGGACCGGATATCGAGGCCTATGTGTGCGAGAAACTCGGCCTGACGGTCGATCCGGTATCCAACCAGATTGTGCAGCGCGACCGCCATGCCGCGTATGCGGTCGCTCTCGCACTGCTGGCCGCCACGATCGAAAAGATTGCCACCGAGGTGCGTCATCTGCAGCGGACGGAGGTGCTCGAGGCCGAAGAGTATTTCTCGGCCGGCCAAAAGGGGTCATCGGCGATGCCGCACAAGCGCAATCCCATCGTTTCCGAGAATCTCTGCGGGTTGGCGCGGCTCGTTCGGGCAAACAGTGTGGCGGCCATGGAGAATGTGGCCCTCTGGCACGAGCGGGACATCAGTCACTCGTCGGTCGAACGGGTGATCATGCCGGACAGTACGATGCTCATCGACTACATGCTGTCCAAGGTCACGGATCTCATCAAGCATCTGGTCGTGTATCCCGCCAATATGAAGCGCAATCTGGAGCTTACCGGCGGCCTCGTCTACTCTCAGCGTCTCCTCCTGGCGCTGATCGAGAAGGGCGCGCAAAGAAAAGAATCCTACGAGGCGGTACAGCGCAATGCGATGGCCTCCTGGAACGGCTCTGGCGGCCTTCAGGAACTTGTCAGGAAGGATCCGTTCATCACGCAGCATCTCAAGAAAAGCGAAATCGCTGCCTGTTTCAATCCGAAGTACTATGTTCGGCACGTGGATCACATTTTCAAGAGAGTGTTTGGAAGCGGCGCACGATCACATCCGCAGAAAGGCAGGTCATGACAGCACGACGTACCGGTTTCCTCGTCATCCTCGCGTTGGTGGCGTCGGTGTGGTCGGACGAAGGATTTGCTGCGGCCGACCGAGAAAAACTCTTGGCCGACCCCGGTGTCTACGGGACCTTTGCTGCATACACCTTGAACGATGACTGGACGAAGCGAGATGGCGCCACGCGGATTGCGCTTCTGAGTGTGCTCAAGGGTGTGGTGGAGCAGCATCGGGAAAAGATCGCCATCGATTTGTACCTGTTGCAAGGCCTTTCCGACCATGCGGACATTTTGTTTCGGGTGCATGCCACCGAACTTCGTGACATCCAAAAATTTCTGCTTGATCTGCAGACAAGCACATTCGGGAGGCATCTGAAGGTTGCCGGCATCATGCATGGGTTGACGAAGAAGGCGAACTATGTGCCGGGCTTCTCCGATGAAATGAAGGCCGGTCTGAAAACGGCGAGCGAGCCCGGAGCCAAGCCGTATGTCGTGGTAATTCCGATTCGAAAAAGCGCCGACTGGTGGGCCCTGGATCAGGAGCAGCGGTCCGTCATGATGAAGGAGCACACCGAGGCGGCGCTTCCGTACCACAAGACCGTGAAACGAAAACTTTACCATTCGACGGGATTGGACGATCTCGATTTCATCACGTATTTCGAGACCTCCAAGCTGGAGGACTTTCACGCTTTGATTCTGTCGTTGGAAAGAGTGAAGGAGTTTCAATACACCAGACGATTCGGCCATCCGACGTGGCTTGGCACGGCCACGGGGTTGGATGAGATCATCGAGGTTCTGGCGCAGTAACGCCGTCCCGACGCTGGAGAGGCACCATGACCACAGGCACCCTCATTTACGAAGGTAAGGCAAAAAAAATCTTCACGACCGGACATCCCGACGAAGTGCTTCAATATTTCAAGGACGACGCGACCGCCTTCAACGCGCAGAAGCGCGGCACCATCGTGGGAAAGGGCATCATCAACAACAAGGTCTCTGAGCGGCTGTTCAGGCTGCTGGAGCAAAATGGAGTGCCCACGCATTTCGTCGAGCGAAAGAGTGATCGGGAGATGCTCACCAAAAAAGTGACCATCGTGCCGGTCGAAGTGGTGGTGCGCAATGTCGTGGCCGGGAGTCTGGCGAAGCGTCTCGGCCTCAAAGAAGAGGAGGCGATTCAGCCGCCCATCGTCGAATGGTATTACAAGAATGACGCATTAGGGGACCCGCTGATCGCGGATGACCATGTTCGGCTCTTGAAGCTGGCCTCGCCTGAACAGTTGGCCGAAATCAAGCGGCTCGCCTTGAAAGTGAACAGCATCCTGCAACCGTTTTTTGCCGAGCGCCGAATGATCCTCGTGGATTTCAAGCTGGAGTTCGGCGTGCACAACGGCCGTCTCATTCTGGCGGATGAGATTTCGCCTGATACATGCCGGTTCTGGGATCAGGCGACGAAGGAGTCGATGGACAAGGATCGGTTTCGGAAGGATTTGGGAGGGATTGAAGAGGCGTATCAAGAGGTGCTGAAAAGAGTGTGCGGATGATGATGAAGAGCGGGTCCTGTCGGCGAACAGTCCCAGCGGGCTCGCACCCCCGCCCGCTGTGGGAAGAGACGGGCGGCCCGTTAGCCTCTTGTGCTCGCGGAAGGCGGCACACCAGAAAGAGAGGACGAAGGCGGATGGTCGTCCCTGCTCAGCGAGGAGTGAACCGCAGGCCCGTGTCACTGCTTGGCTCCGCAAACTTGGTCCGTCCGAGACTTTGTCTGAACGGACCTTCAAACATTGCGTCTCGCCATCGCCGATGGGGAGGGCGCGTCTCGGGAAATTGATTGCGAAGCAATCGGTGGGTGGGCCGGGTGAGAGTGAGAATGGCGACCGCAGTGACACGGGCCTGCACTCCTCGCAAGTCGCAGGTCACGACGATCCGCCTTCAAGGTAGCGAAGCGAGCGAGCTTGGCGGGACCATCTTAAGGCGGTGCCCGCTTGGGCACAGCGCACGTCTCGGCGTGCGCAGGGTGGAGCGTGAGAAGGTTCGCACGTTTGAGGCTAGGCGGGCCACCCCTGAAGAGAAAAGGAGGCGGGGCGAGAATGTGAGGACGCTGCGGGCGCTTGGTGATGGCCGCGTCCCGGGAAAACGATTGCGAAGCAATCGGTGGGTTGGGCGGGTGAAAAAACGCGGCTGGGCGGGCGGGTGAGAAAACCGCCCAGATCAGCGTCACCCGCGTCGATTTCAGAGAAGAGAAAGAGCGCGAGAGAGTTGATGGCGAAAGTGGGGATGCATGCGATCAAGAATTCGCCGCTACCAACAAAAGACCAGCTTCAGCTTCGTAAAAGTCGCGTGGGACCTCCATACCAACCTTCCTCCACAGGGGGAAGGGGAATAAAATAAGAATATGGTAAAAGCGTTTTTGAATTATGGGTTGGTGGCGGCGGTGATTGTGTGGGCCGGAGTCGTCGCCTTGATGGCCTATCGCTTGGACGATTCACCCTGGCGTTGGGCGTTTGCGGCGCTTGCCGTCGGCGGGATCGCCACGGTCGCAGTTATTTTTAAGATCCGACGCTATGTGGATGGGTTAACGAAGGCGCCGGGAGAGCAGGGGAGTAAATGAAGGCGAAGATTCATGTCACGTTGAAGCAGGGAATATTGGATCCACAGGGGAAGGCGATTGAACATGCGCTCGACTCGCTGGGGTTCAAGAACGCGGAGAATGTGCGTGTGGGGAAGTACATGGAGATGGATTTGAATGAACACGACAAGGCGAAGGCTGAAGCCACAGTGAAGCAGATGTGCGAAAAATTATTGGCAAATACGGTGATTGAGCAATACAGATACGAGTTGTCTGAGAAGTAAGATTTACGTCTGTGATGTTTAGTGCAAACGAATCTCTCATAGTGTCGCTCGTGTCACTAGTTCTGGGGATTTGGATCTTAGTAACTTTATGAATGTATGGCCGACAGAAGCGGCGCAAACCAAACTACACAAGTTTTATTCTGATTTCGTTATCAGATTCCTTGGGTTGATGTTTACGATAGGTGGCTCTCTAGGGTTAATAGGTAACATGATAGGAAGTATTCCTTTGCCGTTTGAGTTGAATCACTTCCTTATAGCCGTTGGTTTCGCTACAGCTTTGTCTTTCTTCATTCCGATTCGCTGGAGGCAATAGTTACACCGATGAAGTTTGGCGTGGTGATTTTTCCGGGCAGCAATTGCGACCACGACTGTCAGCATGTCTTTGAGGACGTGCTGGGGCAGCAAGTGGAGATGATCTGGCACAAAGAGCCAACGGTGTCAGGGTTGGACGCCATTGTCATCCCCGGTGGCTTCTCTTATGGAGATTATCTGCGCACGGGAGCCATTGCGCGGTTTTCTCCGGTGATGAATGCGGTCAAAGAGTTTGCCCAAAACGGCGGTCTGGTATTGGGCATTTGCAATGGATTTCAGATTTTGCTCGAGGCCGGCTTGCTCCCCGGGGCGATGCTGCGAAACCGCTCGCTGCACTTCGTCTGCAAGGATGTGTATGTGCGGGTGGAGAACGCGGCGACGCCCTTCACCGGGGCATGCAAACCTGGACAGGTGCTCAAAATTCCAGTCGCCCATGCCGAGGGGAATTATTACACCGATCCAGTGACGTTGGCCGGACTCCAGGCCAATGCTCAGGTGGTGTTGCGCTACTGCACGGCAGAGGGACAGGTGACGCCGGAGGCCAATCCGAACGGGTCCCTCGACAATATCGCCGGTATTCGCAATGCGGAGGGCAATGTGCTTGGCATGATGCCGCATCCAGAGCGTTCCGCCGAAGAAATGTTGGGCAACGAGGATGGACGGTTGATCCTGGCGTCCATGTTGGAATCGCTGAGAAAGCGACCACTAAAAATGGTGGGGGCATGACCCGGGTCCTGCCGCTGACCAGCCGTTCCACATCCGGCCGTAGCGAAACGTCCAAATGTTGAAGAGCAAGCGCTGCCACGGTGACGTATAAGGACCTATGAAGACGAACACGGCCGATCTCAAAGAGCTTCTATCGCAGCATAATCTGACGGATGACGAGTACAAGAAGATCCGGGACATTTTGGGTCGTGAGCCGAATCTCACCGAGCTTGGCATGTTTTCGGTCATGTGGTCGGAGCATTGCTCCTACAAAAGTTCTCGAGTCCACTTGAAAAAGTTGCCGACAACTGGGCCGCGGGTCGTCCAGGGGCCGGGCGAGAACGCCGGAGTCATCGACATCGGCGACGGCTTGTGTGTCGTCTTCAAAATGGAGTCGCACAACCATCCGTCCTTTATCGAACCCTATCAAGGGGCTGCGACCGGCGTCGGCGGCATCCTGCGCGACGTCTTCACGATGGGAGCGAGACCAATTGCGATCCTCGATTCCTTGCGCTTCGGCAGTCTGGAGAGCGCCAAGAACCGCCATTTGATGCGGGGCGTCGTGGCGGGAATTGCGGGGTACGGCAACTGCATGGGTGTGCCGACGGTTGGCGGTGAAGTGCGGTTTGACGACATCTACTCGCTCAATCCCCTCGTGAATGCCTTCTGCTTGGGGATCGCGCACAAGGACAAAATTTTTCGTGGGACCGCCGCCGGCGTCGGCAACCCCGTCATCTACTTTGGCTCGAAAACCGGGCGGGACGGAATTCACGGGGCGACGATGGCTTCCGACGCGTTCGATGATGAATCAGAGCAAAAGCGGCCGACCGTCCAAGTCGGTGATCCATTCCAGGAAAAGTTACTACTCGAAGCCTGTCTTGAATTGATGGCGAACGACCTGCTCGTCGGCATTCAGGACATGGGCGCCGCAGGGCTCACGAGTTCTTCCTCTGAGATGGCATCTCGGGCCGGTAATGGAATCGAACTGGATCTCACACATGTCCCACGCCGTGAGCCGGGAATGACGCCTTATGAATTGATGCTCTCCGAATCCCAGGAGCGCATGTTGATGGTAGCGAAAGCGGGAAAGGAAGAGGAATGCATCCGCATCTGTCGGAAGTGGGATCTCGACGTAGCTGTGGTCGGAAAGGTCACCGGTGATGGATTGCTGCGGGTTCTCGACCAAGGTCAGGTGGTCGCACAGATCCCGGCCAAAGCGCTGGCCGATGACGGTCCTCGCTATGAGAGGCCCTACTCGCCGCCTACGTACCAGGACATGCTGACCAACCTGAATTACGATTCGATTCCGGACGTCAAAGACGCGAGTGCGGCGCTGCTGTCGCTCCTGTCGAGTCCTACGATCGCCAGTAAGCGATGGGTCTATGAACAGTATGACCACATGGTCAGAACCAACACCATCGTACGGCCGGGGTCCGATGCCGCGGTCGTCCGTATCAAGGGCACCGACAAAGCCGTGGCCATGACCGTCGATTGCAACGGCCGGTATTGCCTCTTGCATCCCTATGAAGGCGCGCGGTTGGCGGTGGTCGAGGCGGCCCGCAATCTCGTCTGCTCCGGAGCCGAACCCATCGGGCTCACGGACTGCCTGAATTTCGGTAATCCCGAGCGGCCGGACATCATGTGGCAGTTTGTGTTGGCGATCGAAGGCTTAAAAGACGCCTGCGCGCATCTCAAGATTCCGATCGTGAGCGGCAACGTGAGCTTCTATAATGAGACGAACGGGCTGTCCATCTATCCGACGCCGATGTTGGGGATGGTGGGATTGATCGAAAAGGCCGACAAGGCGATGACTCAATGGTTCCGGGAGGACGGTGACGCCATTGTGCTTCTTGGCCAGACCAGGGATGATCTGGGCGGGAGTGAATATCTGAAAGTCATGCAACATCGCGAGCAGGGCTCGCCGCCTTACTTGAATCTGGAGGCGGAAGAGGCGCTCCAGAAGTTTGTATTGAAAGTGATCCATGAGGGACTGGTTCAATCCGCGCATGACTGCTCGGACGGCGGACTCGCCGTGGCGTTGGCGGAGTGCTGCGTGTCGGGCCCGAGCACGCCGCGAGGGGCTGTGGTAAAATTGGGACTCGGTTCATTGAGACGCGACGCCCTCTTGTTCGGCGAAAGTCAGTCGCGGATTATCCTTTCGACCAAGCCGAATGTCGTGGAATCGTTATTGAGTCGGGCGACAGAAGCCGGCATTCCGGCCGCTCATATCGGTTCCGTGGGCGGAGATCGATTGATCGTCGAGGTCGAGCGTGGTCGCCTCGCGGACGGAGACCGTATCGATCTGCCGATCCGAGAGGTATCGGATCGCTGGGCCCGTGCGCTCGAGGAGTTGTTAAGTCAGGAATAAGCGATGACCCTGCGCAAAGAACTTCCCATCGTGAATCCCGACAAGTTTCACGACGAGTGCGCCGTTTTTGGCATTTACGGACACAAGGAAGCGGCCAACTTGACGTATCTCGGTCTCTACGCGCTGCAACACCGGGGGCAGGAAGCCTCGGGCATCGTGGCGGCGGACGCCGATCATTTCCACGTGCACAAAGGCATGGGATTGGTCGCCGACATCTACAATACTCAAACACTCAAAAACCTGACTGGGTCGATGGCTATCGGACACAACCGGTACTCAACTGCCGGAGGCCATGATCTCAAGAACGTTCAACCCCTGACGGTCAATTTCGCCTTCGGAAATCTTGCGCTTGCGCATAACGGTAACCTGATCAATGCGCAGGTGCTTCGCAATGAGTTGGAAGCCTATGGTGCGATTTTTCAATCCACGTCGGACAGCGAGGTCATCATCCACCTCATCGCCCATTCCAGAGCCGATACGTTGCTTGCCCGGATCATCGATGCGCTCAGCCAGGTGCGAGGCGCGTTCTCGGTCGTGCTGCTCACCGATGAAGGGATTATCGCCGCGCGCGACCCGCATGGATTCCGGCCGTTGTCCCTCGGGCGGCTGCGGGATACCTATCTCGTGGCATCGGAAACCTGCGCGTTTGATCTCCTCGATGCGGAAGTCGTTCGCGAAATCGAGCCGGGAGAACTCGTCGTGCTCAACGAACGAGGCGTCACCAGTTACAAACCGTTTGCGCCGGTCCAGCCGGCGATGTGCATCTTCGAATATGTGTATTTTGCGCGACCCGACAGCAAGATTTTTGGCGCGAACGCCGTCTATGCCACCCGAAAGGCGCTGGGACGGCAGTTGGCTCAGGAATCCTGGGTGCCCGCCGACATTGTCATTCCTGTGCCCGACTCGGGCGTCCCGGCGGCGCTGGGCTACGGCGAAGGGGCGGGCATTCCCTTCGAGACCGGCTTGATCAGAAACCATTATGTCGGCCGCACCTTCATCGAGCCGGAACAGTCGATCAGGCATTTCGGCGTCAAGGTCAAGCTGAATGCCGTGCCCGAAGTCCTGCATGGCAAACGCGTGGTCGTCGTCGACGATTCGCTGGTCCGAGGGACGACCAGCCGTAAGATCGTGAAGATGATTCGGCAGGCCGGCGCCAAGGAAGTCCACATGCGAATCAGTTCCCCGCCGATCATCTCACCGTGTTTCTATGGCATCGATACCCCGACGAAACGGGAACTGATTGCCTCGAGCCATTCGACGGAAGAAATCCGCAAGTACATCACGGCCGACAGTCTCGCCTATCTGAGCCTCGATGGGATGCTGAAATCTGCTCCCAGCGCCCCTGATCACTACTGCAACGCCTGCTTCACCGAGCGTTATCCCATCTCCTTCACGAGGGCCGAAGAATACCAGCTCGGCCTCTTCGAACGATCGACCTAGGCGGCCGGCCTGATCCCTCCGATCCCGTGCGGCTGACGTTGCCCCTGAAAAAAACTGCATGGTAGGATACCCTCGTTCAGCGACGACGTTCGCCATTCCGTTTCACCGAAAAATATCGCTGCATGGAGGTCTTCATGAAACGTCTTGCGATCGTACTTGGCGCCGTTCTGTTCCCTGTGCTTGCCGCGCATCTGGTGCTCGCCGCAGGCTTCTTCAAGGTAGGCGAGAGAGCGCCTTCCTTCTCGTTGAACGCCATCACGGGTGAACCCGTCGCCTTGGATGCTTACAAAGGGAAGGTCGTCGTCCTCGGGCTCTTCCACATTTGCGATCCTTGTATGATGCAGGGCACCAATCTGCAAAAGGTCTATGAGGCGACGAAGGGCAAAAACGTAGCGGTGATTGGCGTGAATTCATCCGGCAATTCCAAGACGGATGTCGGCGAGTTCCTGTCGGCATTCCCGGTGAAGATCACCTATCCCTATCTTCTGGATCCCGGCAAAGTCACCGATAAGCTGTACGGTGGCGGCAAATTCATCCCCAATGTGTATGTCATCGATCAGCAAGGCGTCATCCGTTGGCAGCGCGTGGGCAACATGGAGCTCGCCGGAGCGGATGTCATTGTCGCGGAAGTGGAAAAGTTGCTGGCAGGTGAAAGCAACAAGATGTGAGGAGCGCGGCGGCTGCGATTCTCTCTGCTCGCCGACCGCGGCACGCTAGAAAGGGTAGAGCAGCCTGGTCAGTCCTTGTGCTCGCGGAAGGCGGCACACTAGAAACGGAAGGGCGTATGGGCTGGTTGATCTCCTTTGCTCGCCGAACGCGCACACCAGACAATCGTATTTTTAGGGTGGCGGTGCTCGTCCAAGCGCGCAGTAGGAGATCAATCCAGCTCCTTCACGCGCGCACGTTTGGACTGATCCAGGCTGCTACGCACGGGAGGAACAAGGTAGCTTGGATGAATTAATAAGTCGGTGATCGGTTAGGCGCGCAGGTCAAGAATTCCCAGCCGCCGCGCAAGGAGAGGGCTTAACGATAATGGAGAAAAGGAAGAGAACGAATGGATGAGACGGAAGAGGGAAAGAAGAAGTTTTTGGAGGTGGTGCAAGGTGTCGACCCACACGTACAGGTCGTCATTCCCGTCACCCCCTCGAATAGCGTGTTCCTCATTTCTCTGACCAAGGGAGCCAATCGGAAATTCATTACCGTACCCGAGGACGACATTATCGATTTGCCCAATGAAGCGAGTGTCTTGGCAAAAATCACGAAAACGATTAAAGACGCGGTGGCGTCCTTGTAAAACGGTCTCTTTCGTTGGCGGCGGCAATCATGAAGCCACTTCTTCCCGGTATCTGGCAGTGGTCCTGGTTTTCCGAAGAGAAGCAGTTGAATTTCAACGGCCTGTTTCTCGCCGTGGGTGAGCATCGCATTCTGGTCGATCCACCCCCCTTGACCGCGGAAGCGAGCACCTTTATTCGGCGACAGGGTCAACTCGATTACATCATCATCACGAATCGCGACCATGCCCGCGAGGCCGCCACATGCCAAGCGGATTTCCACTGCCAGCTGCAAGTCCCCGACGCCGATGCCTCTCAGATGGACCTCAAGCCGACGAAGACGTTCAAGGATGGTGAACTGCTGCCCGGCGGCATCTGGGTGATCCACCTGCAAGACCAGAAATCGCCTGGTGAATCGGCGCTGTTTCTCCCGCAGGGCAACGGCGTGCTCATCGTCGGCGATGCGTTGATCGGCAAGCCGCCAGGCGCCCTCTCGCTATTAGCCTCTGAGAAATACGCGGACGCGGCCAAGGCGAAGTCAGGGCTCCGTCGTCTCTTGAAATATCAATTCGACACCATCCTCGTCGGCGACGGGGACTCGATTCTCGCTGGCGCGAAGGCCGCTGTGGAACAGGCCGTGGCGTAACTTCCAGACGTCCCATGACACTGAGGAATGGACTGTCCGAAGAATTAAACCGGCAGGGCAACGAGCATTTCGGCCGGGGCCACTACACTGAAGCCTATACGTGCTATGCCAAGGCGCTTGAATGCGATCGTCTTACCGGCGACCAGCGAGCGCTCGCCGCGACCCTGGGGAACCTGGGAAACATTTGCGCTGTGAGCGGCCGGCGGGATGCGGCACAAAATTATTATCAGGAAGTCCTCGAGCTGCAGAAAATATTCGGAGACGAGAAGGGCATCGGCACGACCCTGGCCAACCTGGGAAACCTGCGTGCGGATGCAGGGGAGTGGGATCGCGCCAGAGCCTATTATCTTGAGGCGCTCGATTTGATGATGAAGACTCATGATGAGGCGTCCAAGGCCGTACTGTTTTCCGACTTGGGTCTGATTGCAAGAGAGCAGGGCCAATTCAGCGAGGCGCTATCCTATTATGAAAAGTCCATGCTGTTGATGCGCCGACTGGGGAACGACGGCGGGGTGGCGGATGCGTGGCGAATGATGGCTCGGACATTTCTCCTGCAACAGCGCCTTGAGGACGCCCTTGCTTGCGGCCAAACCAGTCAGTCGATTGCGGAACGGTCGCGCGATGAACTTCGAATCGGCGGCGCCCGATATGTCCTGGCCGATTGCTACGAAGCCATGGGTCGGTTGCAGGACGCGGCACAGTTGCTGGAGCAGGTGGTTGAGATGGACCGCAAGTATCAGCTGCCAAAACTCGAAGAGAATACCAGACGGCTGGACGGATTGTGGGAGCGGCTGTCCCACGAGGCGTCGCGAAAAACGGCCAGGGAATCACAGGGATGAGCGAGTCCAAATCACCGCATTGGCAAGACGCGCGCGCCACCTTGTCAAAGGCCTTTCCTCAACTGTATGAGCTTGAGCCCGGCGGCCCTCTTGCGCTCGACCTTGGTGCCGACGGCTGGCTGCTGGAACTCAAGCCGGAGGGCAAGCTGCTCTGTCAGTACGGCATCGC
This sequence comes from Nitrospira sp., assembly GCA_035281245.1. Lineage (GTDB taxonomy): Bacteria > Nitrospirota > Nitrospiria > Nitrospirales > Nitrospiraceae > Nitrospira_C. Next base: position 7,285 of record DATEEH010000057.1, on the reverse strand, counting down.
CATGGACGATGTCATGAGTCTCATGTCCGAGGGAACTCCTGAGGATTTGGGCACTGATGAAGTCGCCAAGCAGGCGAAGTATTTCATTCAACCCGCCGTATCTAAATTTCGCCCCCTGCTGCTCCAATCAGGATTCTCCGAGCAGACGGAGATGAATGAGGACTATGTGGCGGTGACCTTCGAACGCGAGGTGGATTTATCGAATATGAGCAAACTACAAGATTTGATGCGATGGTGTTGCCGGCAGATCGGCGGAGCCGCATGAAGACGCACATCAGGACCTTCGAAGAGTTTCGCGATGCCCTGTCGGCCTACCGCCTCCCTCGGGTTCTGCTGACCGCTCTTGAAATGAAGCTGTTCACGGTGATCGGCAATACCACCTGGCTGCTGTCAGATCTTGCGCGCGAATTGAAGGTGAGTGAGCGGGGACTCTCCATCGTGTGCCGGAATCTGGCCATGGCCGGGCTGCTCCATAAGAAAGGTAACTCCTATCGCAACAGCCGTCTGGCAGCCACTGCGTTGAATGCCGACCATCCGGCCTATCGCGGGAGCTACTTGTCTCTCATTACGAACCACTCGAGCGACTGGCTTCGCTTGATGGAATCCGTCAGGACCGGAGAGCCATTGGACAAGGACGAACCGGAAGAACCGGAGTATCGCAGCCAATTTACCTGGGCGATGCACCATCGGACCCTGGAAACGGCGCCAATGATCGCCGCCCAACTGTCGCTGAAGGGAGTGAGGACATTGCTGGACTTGGGAGGAGGGCCCGGAACCTACGCAATGGCTTTTCTGGCCAAGAATCCCAGTCTTCGGGCGACAGTGTGTGACCGTCCTGCCGCGTTGGAGGTCGCCAAGGAGATTGCGGCGACACACAAGGCGGGCGCGCGCCTTTCGTATTTGCCACTGGATTTGTTGAAAGACGAGATCCCGGGACCGTTCGATGTCATCTGGTATTCCAACGTACTGCATATCTATTCTCCCGAACAGAATCTTGATGTCTTTCGCCGTGCGAGGGCCGCGCTGGCTGAGGGCGGGCGTTTGCTCATTCAGGATGCTTTTCTGCACGACCGGGAAGGTCTGTACCCGGAAGAGGCCAGTTTGTTTGCGGTGTCCATGCTGTTGTTCACTGAAGCAGGCAATACCTATTCCGTGTCGGACACGACAGCGTGGCTGAAGGAAGCGGGGTTCGTGTCCGTCAAGCCGGTGAAGATGAAGAAGGGGAAGGAGGATTGGGAGGGCGGGATCCTCGAGGCCGTGGCTCCTGCAAGAGCGCCCAGAACGCGCGGCCGCCGAAAATGATCAGCATCCCATTCGCGCTGCCACTGACAATGCTGAGGCAAAGCGTCAAGTCCGATCCCTCGCGTCCTCCAAGGACACTGACCGCTGTCGCAACGTCGAGCGCCAATCCAACGGTGCCATAGACGACGCAGACCATTGCCGACCAGGTCCATCCGATCACGATCGCCGTTGCCAGCGCCACAGGGATCATGACAAGAAACAGCGACCACATGACATGGGGCGCCCTCGAGGCAGCAGGAGCCAGGACCAGCAACAGTGTGACGCCCCCCACGGCGGTGAGAGTCAACAGCGTCATGAGTAAGATGGCTCGATGAGGCATCGGCGGATCTTACCGGTCGCCTGCGTCGTGAGCAACGGTGTCGGCCATTATGGTGGAACCTCCTTCTCGCCCGTCCGAATGTCTCCTGATCTATGACGGCCGCTGCCGCATGTGCGTTACGGCAAAAAGCGGCATCGAGCGCTTGAGGGGCGAACAGCGAGAGTTACGTATGATCCCGTATCAGAGCGAGGAGGCCAAACGCCTGCTCGGCGTTCACTACCATGGAGGCAGACCCGAAGCTGCCTTCTTGGTCATGCCTGACGGCACCATTGCAAGCGGGCTGGATGCGTTTCTTCCTCTGCTGCCGGGCCTGAAGGGGGGACGTTGGTTGAGGAAGCTCTTCGCAATTCCGCTCGTGAAGCCCCTGGCACATCGGGTCTACCGGCTGGTTGCGCGTTTTCGCTATCGACTGTTTGGAGAGGTTCCTCTTGACCGGGCAAACTGAGAGTGTCTTCCATGCACCCCCCTTGTGGGGGATTGTCCCCCACAGCGGGGAATGTTCTCCTAAGCCGGTTCCTGTCATAGTCGGAAACGGGTACGGGAGGACTTCAGCATGCCGTCACGTTCGTGGTTGGGAAGCATGGTCGTCTCCTTCCTCGCCCTTCCTGTTCTGGCCCTGGCAGGTGAGCCGACCTCAGGTTCGATGGCAGGAGCGCAAGCCGTCGTGGCAGCCGGGTTTGGCTTTCAAGACGAAGAATCCTCTTTTATCACCGTCAAGACCTATGACGCTCAATCCGGGGAAGTCCTGTCCTCGGAGACGTACGAACTCGACATCAAGGATGACGGACCCCCTTCCAGCCATCCTCGTACCCGCATTTTCGCGGGAGGGGTTGGCATCGGAGCGGGGAGTCTTTCGGAATTTACGCTTCGTGTCTATGACGCCTCGAATGGGCAGTTTCTCTGGGAAGGCCGCCTGAATCTCACCTCCGCGGAACATCCCGAAGCGTCCACGCATCGTGTGGTGGCTCAAATCCGGCAGCGAGCTGCGGTCACCAGAGTGGCCTCCAGGTCCAAGGAGACCGGACAACCGTATTTCGTGCTGCGCGCCCTCCATCCTGAGACGGGGCAGTTGGTCTGGTCCGATGAATTTTCCACCGGAGGCATGGGCCCGCGGGTCGAACGGATCAGCCGGAGCGTGGTCGGTATGACGGGAACAGCGCCGAGAGATATTGATTTCCGGATCAAAATGCCGGATCAGGACGGTCGCCGCCTATTATGGGAGGATAAGGTTGAACCGGCCGACGACAGCGAGGCGTGGGGGACGGACTCCCAGGATGAGAACGCGAATTTCTTACGGCGCCAACCCCGGACTACGAATCCTTCGCCCGGCCTTCATGCAAGTTGGCCATCCAGCGGGATTGAAACTGATCGTAGGACAGCGACAGTTCAGCCTGCATGGCCGACGACAGGCTTTGCCTTTTCTTCAGTCTGACCAGCAATTGCTGCACCTCGTGCATCCCGTAACGATGAACTAAGTATCCGGTCGCGGAATCGGCCTCGAGGTAGGCGACAGAGGCCGCTTCACTCGACAGCTCTCCCCAACTCCCTTCCAACGCGGTCAAAGGAATCAGGGACAGCTCGTGCCGGCGGAGTTGTTCCACATCAGGCCAATGATCGCTGGACAACTGCATCGCGAGCCCTTCGTTCAGCCAGGTGGGCAGCGCATTGTGGCTGATGCCCTGTTGGTCGTGGAGCAACGCATGGACAAATTCATGACGCAGGACGCGCTTCAACCAGGTGCGATCCGTCAAAGCACCCTGCGTCGGCAGGTGAATGCGTCCCAGCACGGGATCAAACAATCCATCGGCCCACGCCGGACTTCCTGTATTGGCTTGAAAGGTCGCATTCGAGTGAAGAACGACAACGATGGGTTTGGCAGGAAAATGGCCGAACTTCTGGCCGATCTCCCGGTAGGCCTCCTCGAGGATTTCCAGAACGACCGCCCAGGAGTCATGGTCCGTCTCGCCGTCGTACTTGACGGTAAAGTGCGCCCCCTCACGGCTCGTCAATCGGCTTTCCACTTGATCTGTCCGCTGGACCTTCGAGGTCACCGTGCGGAGGTAGGACTGCATCGAAGGATCTCCAGCCGCACGCTCGCTGGCGTGTTCAAGATGACGAGCCGCGTCACTGAGGCGGCCGCGCTCTTGAAGGAGATCGGCTAAGGCCACGTGGGGGAACGGCTCCTGCGGCGCCAGGGCGATCAGCTGTTCGAGAAAGTCTTGATTCATGGCCGGATCGCGCTGCTCCCAGTACGCATGGGCGAGGTTCAACTGGATGACGGGATTCTTCGGATCCAGCGAGGCGGCCTTCTTGAACGCTTTGATTGAGCTCTTGGTCCCCTCGAGTTTTTCCTGTTCGATGCCGAGGTTGTTCCACAGAATTGCCACATAAGACCTGGTGTGTGAATCGGCTTGCAATCCGGCAGGAAGGCTGATCAGTTGGCTCTCAGCAGTCTTCAGATTACCTTTCTCGATCTCGTCCCGAATGGCTCCCAATGTATCGTGGTGTTTCGTGTCCGGCACGCCGGCAGCATCAATCAGCCGCAATTGCTTTTGGGCCGGGGCAGGAGACTCCTCTGGGGGCGGTTCATAAGCGGTATCAGGGACCTGCGCCTTTGTGTCAACCGATGATTCCTGCTCAATGGCGACCCGTGGAGAAGGCTGAATGTAGTTTGGCCTGACGAGAGCCTGATAGGCCACAACCAGACCGATGACGCCTGCAATCGGATAGAGGATATTGGAAATGTTGCGACGGTACACAGACAGACCTCTTCAGTCTGCGGCCAGTGTAGCACCCAGGGTGACTACGCCAAAGAAATGTAAGGAAATCTACAGGCTTGCCGGCGTACCTTCCTCTAGGCCTGCGCCGAGGGCTGTGGTACGATCCGGCCCAATGTGGCGCTCGTCCGAGCCCAATCCTCTCACCCAGTTCCAACAATGGTTGGATCGCATCGCGCGTCCGATTGAATTTGCCAGCCGAGACGCATTTGCCCACTTGCCCACGGTCAAGAACCTGAGCAGTTTCGTATCTTCGCAGATTCTTGGCGCGCTCTCAGATCGAGTCTATCCGCGATCAGTGGAGGCCGCGTTGCTGAAACTGCGGGCGCTGTTCGTGGAAGACCAGTCGGGAGTCACGACGGAAGAACAACAGCGCCGGTTGCTCGAGGCGGGCGCCATTCTGAAGAGTCTCCGCCAATCCGCACGGGACCAATCGCATCCCTGGGGACAGCCGGAACCGCTCAAGGCTCTTGAAACGGTGTCCGGCCGAGTCTCGTCCCGTGATGTGGGAATGCTGGCGATCCGGTTTGCAAAGGGTGTCGGTCCGAAGCGTAGTTCGATTCTGCACCGGTTGGGGATTGAGACCGTCGAAGACGCTCTTTGGACCATGCCGTGGCGGTATGAAGATCGCTCGGTGATGACGCCGCTCGGTGACTTGGTCCCGGGCATGGTGACGGCGGTGTGTGGAACGGTAGCGAAAAGCGCGCTCAAACGAACGAGGAACCGACGGTTGACTGTGCTGGAGATAGGGTTGGAAGACCACACGGGGCGGATGCAGGCCGTGTTCTTCAACCAGCCCTATCTGGAGCAAGTGCTGGCCGTGGGGACAACCGTGATGATGAGCGGGCGCATCATTGCCGGGCGGCAAGGATGGATGGTTCCCAGAATGGAAGTTTCCCAGTATGAAGTGGTGGGGGAAGGCCAGGATTCCACGCTGCACGTGGGGCGGATTGTGCCGATTTATCACGAAACAAAAGGGTGGTCCTCCCGGCAAATGCGAGTGCTGGTGAAGGGTTTACTGGAGGAGCATGCGGGCGATCTTAAGGATACCCTACCCGTCGCCGTCCGAGCCAGGCAGCGGTTGATGCCGGTTCAGGAGGCGTTGGCGGAGGTGCATTTCCCCAAAGCCGGTGCGGATCTCCCGTTGTTCGACCACGGCCGGTCCATGGCGCATCGACGCCTGGCATTTGAGGAACTCTTCCTGCTCCAGGTGGCGCTTGCGGCCCGGCAGCGCTCTGTCCAAGCGGAGAAAAAAACCTTCCAGTTCAATCCGAGGACGCCGCTATTAGAAAAGCTCGGAAAGGCTCTCCCGTTCCAACTGACGCCCGCTCAGGATGCGGTCGTCCGGGAAGTGTTTCGTGACATGATGTCGCCGAGGCCGATGAACCGCCTGGTGCAGGGCGACGTGGGATCGGGCAAAACGGTCGTGGCGCTCCATGCGATAGTATTGACGTGTGCATCCGGGCATCAGGCCGCCCTCATGGCCCCGACCGAAATTCTTGCCGAACAGCATTACCGGAATCTCAGCAAGTTGTTGGATGGTCTGGGTTTGAAGGCGGCGCTGCTGAGAGGCAGTGATAAAGCCGCGGTCAAGAAGTCTCACTTGGCACAACTCGCATCAGGCCAGATTCAGGTGGCGATCGGCACGCATGCCTTGATCCAGAGGGGGGTTCGGTTTCAGAAGCTCGCGCTTGCCGTGGTAGACGAGCAGCACAAGTTCGGTGTGCTGCAACGCAAAACGTTGAGTGAAAAAGGGTATAAACCCGATGTTCTCGTTTTGACCGCGACGCCGATCCCTCGCACGCTCGCGATGACGGTCTACGGCGACTTGGACGTGTCAGTGATCCGTGGGCTGCCACCCGGACGCAAACCGGTTCGGACGTTCCTGTTCGGTGACGCCCAGCGGCGACGTGCCTATCAGATTCTGCGGGACGAGTTGCGTAATAAACGGCAAGCGTATGTCGTGTATCCACTGGTCGAAGAGTCGGAAAAAACCGATCTGCAGGCAGCGATCCAAGGGGCCGAGCGATTACAGAACGACGAGTTCAAGGACTTCCGGGTGGGTCTCCTACACGGACGCATGAAGCAGGGTGACAAGGAAACGGTCATGGCTGATTTCATGACCGGCAAAATCCACCTGTTGGTCGCAACGACCGTCATCGAGGTGGGGGTGGATGTCCCAAACGCGACGCTCATGCTCATCGAGCATGCCGAACGCTTCGGTCTTGCGCAGTTACACCAACTGCGCGGGCGCGTCGGGCGGGGGGCACATCAGTCGTACTGCCTGCTGATGGCGGCCACGTTTAGACGCAACAGGATACCGCTGGGCAAGCCTCCTACGGGGCATCAGGAGCCGGCGTCCTTGGTCGAAGAGCGCCTGGAAGCGTTGGTGCGATCGAACGATGGATTCGTCATTGCAGAAGAAGATTTGCGAATCAGAGGCCCCGGGGAATTTTTCGGCTTTCGGCAATGGGGCATGCCGGAATTTCGTGTGGCCAACATCGTGAGGGACGGTGATTTGTTGCAGCAGGCCAGGTCCGAGGCCTTCTCATTGGTGAAGCAGGACCCTCAATTGAGTGCGCCGGCACACCAAGGCATCAGGGAAGCGATGCTGCGGAAATGGGAAAAAAAGTTGGATTTGGGATCGGTGAGTTGAAGTCGTACAAGGCGGATGGTCGCCCTGCTCCGGCGATGGGAAAACTGCATGGCCCTTTCGCTGCTTGGAGGAAGGACGGGCGATGGCCTGGATCGGTTCCTGTGCTCGCGGAAGGCGGCACACCAGAAAGGGAGGTCAAAGGGCGGATGGTCGTTCCTGCTCAGCGAGGAGTGAACCGCAGGCCCGTGTCACTGCTTGGCTCCGCCAACTTGCTCCGTCCAGGACTGCGTC
>DATEEH010000056.1:0-9573 GCA_035281245.1 Nitrospira sp. | reverse complement strand
TGGCGGTGGACAACTTTTGTAGGCCTCGACCGCTGGTTGACGTCCCTCCCGATGTGGATGAGCCTGCCGCGGCGATGCCGGATAAGGCCGATGAGGTAGAGGACGTCGTCGTCGTAGGGCTTGAAACGGCACCGGCCAGTGACAGTGAGCTCGTCGTTGTGGTTGTCGAGGTACTTGTTGGAGTACTGGTGCTTGACGTTGTTCCAGTGAGGATCGTGGAACTCTTGAGCTGAGTCGTGGTCGAGCTTTCAACAGTCGTCGTAGGCGCACTGAGCAACGTCGAAGTCGAAGTTGAAGATGTTGTGGTTCCATCGAGCTGTACAGAGGCGCGGGGAGATGATTTTTTTATGAGCTTATGGGACTTGCGAACTGGCGCCGTATCCTTCGTCGAAAGTGTTTTAGAACTACTTCGATCCGACCGCAGAGCTTTTTCCTGACCTATGGCAATTAGCTGCTCGCCGAACGCTTGAGCGAACGATAACAGTCCCGTCAGCGCCGTAGCGGCCGCGACCAAATGAAAGTGACGTGCCACTCTTTGTCGCGATAGCATTTGTTGCATGAAGTTTCCTAACGCTGCTGCGTCGGAGCAATCCGCGTTGCAAATGAGCAAGTCCAGTGCCTTCAGCCCGTATTCTGCTGCTTTCGTGGAAAGCGGCGATTATTAAGGGAGATCTCGATGCGAGTCGCTATGGAAGAGCTGAGGGTTGTCGACTACATTAAACGACAGAGAATGGCATCCATGAACATATGAAGTATAACTTTATGATTGTCTCATTATGCCAGGTATTGCAGTTCTTCTTCATTACTAAGCGACTTTATTGACGCCAGCGGTTTCATCTGCCATTCTGTGAAAAATTCCGTCGTACGACCGCGTGGAGAGAAAAGATGAAGGAACGAAAGATCGCAGTGGTTGGACTTGGCTATGTGGGCCTTCCTATTGCCGTCGCGTTCGGTAAGCATCGCGCCACCATTGGCTTTGACATCAACAAAGCGAAAATTGAAGAACTGCAAAAAGGATTCGATCGGACCGGCGAAGTATCGGAAGTGGATTTGAAGTCTAGCCAGGTGCAGTACGCTTCCGATCCAGCGGTTCTCAAAAACGCCGATTTCATCATCGTCGCTGTTCCCACACCTATTAACGACGCGCTTCAACCGGATCTGAAAGCGCTTCGAGTCTCCTCAGAACTTATCGGAAAGCATCTGTCACCGGGTACGATCGTTGTATACGAATCCACCGTCTATCCTGGGGTCACCGAAGAAGTGTGTCTTCCCATTCTCGAGAAGACATCCGGTCTCAAAGCAGGAACTGATTTCAAAGTCGGATACTCGCCGGAACGCATCAATCCGGGCGATAAAGAGCACACGCTCGAAAAGATCGTCAAGGTCGTGTCCGCTCAGGACAAAGAATCTCTCGATATCGTTGCAGCGACCTATGGGATGGTCGTGAAGGCCGGTGTGCACCGAGCCTCCAGCATCAAGGTGGCAGAAGCGGCCAAAGTCATCGAAAACACGCAGCGCGACCTCAATATTGCACTGATGAATGAGTTGGCGCTGATTTTCAACCGCCTTGGCATCGACACGAAGGGAGTGCTGGAAGCCGCCGGCACCAAGTGGAACTTTCTCAAGTTCTCTCCCGGATTGGTCGGAGGACATTGCATCGGCGTCGATCCCTACTATCTGACGCACAAGGCAGAATCGGTCGGATACCATCCGGAGGTCATTCTCGCCGGCCGACGAATCAACAATGGCATGGGCAAGTTTGTGGCGGAACAGACCATGAAACGGTTAGGGCAGCTGGGTCGTCCGGTCAATCAACTCAAAGTGATCATCCTGGGATTAACCTTCAAAGAAAACGTTCCCGATCTGCGCAATAGCAAGGTGCCCGACATCATCAAGGAACTTCATGAGTACGGAGTCCAGGTTCAGGTGCACGATCCGCTGGCGGAGCCGGAGGAAGCCGTTGCGGAATACGGGCTCCACCTTTGTGATTGGTCTGGCCTCAAGGATGCGGATGGCGTCATCTTGGCCGTCGCGCACCGGGCCTATCTTGAAATGGGTCAGCAGAAGATTGTGAGTTTGCTCCGCAGCGGACAGCAGGGAGTGGTCGTTGACGTCAAGAGCGTGTTAGACCAAACCTCCTTACCCAAGCATATCGCCTATTGGCGGCTGTAGTCGGTCATTAGGCGCCTCGCTTCGAATCATCCAAGCCTCTTTCCACTTCATCCCCCATCACATGTTTCTATGCGGATGGTAGGATTTCGCTTTTTTTTATTGAATGTATTGGCCCTGGTGTAGACTCGCTTTGGCACTGGATGCCTTTGTTTTTATTATTTCTGCGCAATTCACATGGAAGCGGAACGAGCATGTACGTAATGCGACTGGGCGATCTCTTTTCGAGGACGGCTCTTGTCTTCTTCTTCGGCAGTGTTGGCCTTCTCGCGGGCTGTGCGTATTTCGAATCCAACGACGTGAAGCGGGGGGATCAGCATTTGGCGGCAGGCAAATGGGAAGAAGCCACGATGGCCTACAAGCAGGCCCTCAAGGAATCTCCATTTGACCCGTCGTTGCAGGAAAAATTCAACCTCGCGCGCGAACGGGCAGCCGCGCAGTATCAGGAACGAGGCCGCACTGCTCTTAAGGAACACCAGCTCGATGTCGCCGTTGAACACTTCAAGCGCGCCTTGTCGATCGAGCCGTCCAATCCTGAGCATCAGGCCGGGCTTGGTGAAGCGTTGCGGTTGAAGGAGTCCAGGGAGCATTTTCGGGAAGCCGATCGTTTGGCACAGCTCGGTCGGGTCGATGAAGCCATGGAGGGATACGCCAAATCGGCGGAGCTCGATCCGTCGTTCAGCGAGCCGCTCGAAGGCATCTCGAAGCTGACGGAGGATCAACAGGCTCGAGATCGCGAAGACCAGCGAAAGCAACCGATTACGCTGCGTTTCAGGAATGCCGGGCTCAAAGAGGTATTGGAAGGAGTCGGCAAGGCCGGGGGGATGAACCTGATTTTCGATCGTGATGTTCGCAATGATCCGGTGACGATCGCCATCGAGGATACCCCTTTCGACGATGCGCTCAATCTCATCTTGAACAGCAACAATCTATTCTCTCGCGTCGTTTCTCCCGGCGTCATGATCGTGAGTCCCAATACCCGTCAGAAGCAGGAGCAATATCAGGATCTCATGATTCGGACCTTCTATTTGTCCAACGCCAAGGCGAAGGACATGCTGACCCTGCTGAAAGGCATGCTGGATTCAAAGCGGATGCATGCGAACGAGCAACTCAATACCATCGTCATTCGGGACCAGCCGGAAAAACTTGAAATGGCCGAGAAGATCATTGTGGCCAACGACCGCATCGATTCCGAAGTCCTGTTCGACGTCGAGGTGTTGGAAGTCGATCGGACGGTCGATCAGACCTATGGGCTCACCTATCCCAAGCAAGTAGCGGCGGCGATAGTTCCCCCTGGATTTGTTGGAACGATCGCGGGTGATGTGGCGCAGCAATTCACTATGCAACAGCTGGAGAGCCTGGGAAAAGGCAATTACCTGTTCAAGCTTCCTACGAACGTGCAGTTGGATTTCTTCAAGCAAATCACCGACGCCAAGACGTTGGCTTCGCCGAAAGTCCGCGTCGTGAATAACAAGAAGGCGGAGATCAACATCGGCGACAAGCAGCCCATCCTCTTATCGACGACCAATGTGTTGCCTGGTCAGGCCGCCACAGGAGCCGTGCCAACGACCTCCACCGTGACCTCCATCGAATTTCGCGACACAGGGGTGAAGCTGACGGTCGAGCCGGCCATACATCTGGGCAATGAAATGTCTCTCAAAATGAAGATTGAGGTCATTCGGCTTGGTGAGCCGGTGGTGCTTCAAGCCAACCCTCCGATTACCCAATTCAAGTTCGGCAATCGCTCGGCAGAGACGATGTTGAATGTGAGAGACGGGGAGACCATTGTGTTGGGAGGGTTGCTCCAGGAAGAGGATCGGCGGACGCGCGTGACCATCCCCTGGATCGGGGATCTTCCCTTCATCGGCAACTTGATCAGCTCGTTCAAAACCCAGCGCGTGACGACGGAAGTCATCCTGACCCTGACGCCCCATATCGTGCAGGCGATGACACCACCCAGCTTGAGTCGACAGGCATTCTGGTCGGGGACAGATTCGACGTACTCAAACTCGACCATGTTCACGGTACATCCAAAGCCGGCCTCGGCCAAGGCGAAGGGAATCTCCATGTCATCGGCGCAGCCGACGCAGCCGGTGAAGAACGGATCGCCCGGAAAGGCGCCATCACCTTCGCTGGCCAAGATGTTGACAGTCGGCCCTGTAGCCTCTGTCACGCCGAACGACTCGATCGTCGAGGTGGGCAAAGAATTCAAGATCGCCATTCATGATGAGCGGTTGCGGCCTGATAAAAACGGGGTGTTCCGTCTGCAGTATGACCCGAATGTCCTGGACCTCAAGGCGCTGGTCGATGGCGAAACGGTTCAGATGGATCCGGCAGACCTGCCGCCGCCGGCGTTCTCGGAGGCCATCGTCGCCTTCCGGGTCGGAGCCTCCGCGCCCCACGGCGCTGGCGGTGGACGGAAGGTCACCGCACGATTCGTGGCCAAGGCGCCCGGAGTCTCTCCGATTCGCGTGGCGCTCATGAACGCCAGTGGTGACGCCGCGGCCGAGTCTGCGCCCGAAGGGAAAGGCATCGTGAGGGTGCGGTGAGAGAGTCGGGAGTCACGCTCCTCGAGCTGCTCGTCACGATGACGATCATTATCGTCTTGGCGTCGGTCGCGCTTCCCATAAGCCGCGTCTCCGCCAAGAGGACACACGAGATTGAATTGCGTCAGCATTTGCGAAACATGCGTGCCGCCATCGACACTTTCAAAATGGAATGGAATCGGGACGGCGAGGTCCTCATTGGGCCGCTCTGCGTGAAAAACAAGCTCTCTTGTAAAGATGTCGCAAGCATCTACGGGTATCCGAAGACGCTTGCATCGCTGTTGGGAGTCAAATTGACCAGCGAGGAAGCGACGGTGCGTGGGACCGGCATCAGACGATATCTGCGGCATCTGCCGCTCGATCCCATGACCGGCAAGGCGGACTGGCAATTCCGGTGCTATAAGGACGCGCCCGATGCGTCGAGCTGGTGTGGAGACGATATCTACGATGTGATGACGGCGAGTCAGGAAACGGCACTGGATGGAACCAAATATCGGGATTGGTAGATTCGGCCTGGGACAGGCACAGGGCTTTACGCTGATCGAATTGCTGATCGTCGTGTCGATCATCGGTATTCTGGCGACCCTGGCTGCGCCGAGCTACCAGGCTTCGGTCATCAAGGCGAGGGAAGCGGCGTTGAGGCAGGACTTGTTTACGATGCGTGACGTGCTCGATCAGCATCGGGCGGATCAGGGAAAGTATCCGTCCTCGCTACAGGCCTTGGTCAGCGCTGGATATTTGCGGGGGATTCCCAAGGACCCCTTTACGAACTCGGCCACGTCCTGGCAGGAAATGACCGATGCGACCGAGGGGGGAATCTTTGATGTCTTCTCGGGTTCGGAATTTGTCGGCACCAATGGGACACCATACAACCGCTGGTAACTATGAGCCTGCTCCTCTCTGAGAGTCTGCCTGGCCGCTTCGATCGACGACGCTCAGTCGTGCGAACGATGATCGTGTGTGCGCTCGGGATGGCCGCACTCGGAGTAAGCGCTTGCGGAGAGCTGGAGCCGATCGTCGAGCCGGAGATCGTCGATATGCAATTGACGCTCGATACGCTCAGAACCCAGGTGCGCGATGCGCAACGCAATCTGGCCGAGATGCGCGCGGAGCTCGAGTCGCGGCGGCAGGAACTGGCGGATGCGCAGGTGGCTCGTGCACAACTTGAAGGACGTGTGCGGGAAGCCGAGCGGCGGGTGAGCGAAGCGCGCCAGGTCATTGAAGTGCAGCGCGAAGAATTGCTGGCCGCCCGCGCGGAGCGCGAGCGTGTGTACCGAAGCAGCTCCCGGTTCAACAACCAGATGAGACAGCTCGAAAAGAGAGGTGGGAACCCGGTGCCGTCTGCGACGCCGGCGCTCAATTCTCTGGCGGGCAAACGGACCGCCACCGCCGCTGCTGTGAGCCAACATCCACCGGTCACGGAAATCATCGTCAAGCCGGGCGATACGCTCTATAGCCTCGCGCGCAAGTATCGGATCGGTCTGAATCGGCTGCGCTCGATCAACTATCTGACCGATAACCAGATCGAGGTCGGTCAAATACTATTCTTGTCCGAGCATCGTACGTGGACGGGCCCTTCCGCTGAGACCAAGCCCTAGCGCGGCGCCGTCTTTACTCCCGAAGTCATTGTAGGCGTATCCATGGCTGTGTTTGCGTACAGAGTGGCGCGTCCGGACGGATCAACGCTGGAGGGCCAGATCGAAGGCGAGGAAGAGCCACTCGTTCGCGCCAAGCTCGAAAGCCAGGGATTTCTCATCTTTCAACTCAAACGCCGGGGGCTGGCGCAAGGCCGGCCGATACTCGAGCTCAGTGCCTTCCGCGGGCTTCCCATCGGAGAATTTCTGATCTTCAACCAAGAATTGCTGGCGCTGGTGAAAGCAGGCTTGCCCGTCTTGCGTGTGTGGGATCTCTTGATTGAGCGGGCCCGCCATGAGGGGTTTCAACAGGCCTTGCGCATGGTACGTCAGGACATTCGCGGCGGGGCGTCGGCCTCGGAAGCCTTGAGCCGGCATCCAGCATATTTCTCCGAGCTCTACGTGGCGACGGTACGTGCCGGTGAGCAATCGGGAAATCTCGTGGAGGTGCTCAAACGATTCATTGCCTACCTGAAACTGATGATCGGACTCCGGCACAAGATCGGAAAGGCACTGGCCTACCCGGCATTCCTGATTGTCACGGGTGTTGGAGTCATCGGCTTCCTATTGACGTATGTCATGCCGACGTTTATCTCGGTCTATGCCGAAACCGCCAAATCCCTGCCGGTGGCCACGCAGATCCTCATCGACAGCGCCTCTGCCGCCAAGGTGTACGTCGTGCCGGCCATCGCATCGCTCATCGGCTTCCTGCTGATTGTCCGTACGTATTATGGGACGCCGCACGGCCGTCTTGCCGTTGACCGCCTGTTGTTGCACGCACCACTCCTTGGAACCATCTTTATTAAACATCACACCATTCAATTGGCCCGAACGCTTGGAACCATTTTGGCCGGCGGGACTCCGCTGGTCGAGGCGTTGCACATCACGAAGAGCGCGGTCTCGAACCGGTATATCGCGGCGGGATTGGGCGATGCGGTCGACGAAATCCGCGAAGGGACGACGCTCGCAGCCGCGCTCGACCGTCCGAAAGTGTTTCCCAAGCTGGCCGTCGAAATGTTGTCCGTCGGCGAGGAAACCGGATCTCTCGAGGTCATGTTGCACGACGTGGCCGAATTCTACGAGGCGGATCTCGATCTCAGGCTGACCCAATTGACGACCTGGATCGAGCCGGTGCTGCTGCTGATCATGGGCATCCTCGTGGGCGGCATCGTGATCATCATGTATCTGCCGGTCTTCCAAATGGCAGGGAACGTGTAGAGGGAGTTGGTGGCATCTCGAAGCATGACAAGACCCACCTTGGCCGACGTGCTCGTCGGGCAGGGGATGGTTGCGAAATCGACCGTGGACCAAACTCTGAGCCGGCTGGGCGGAGTCTCGGCCGACCTGGGAGCCACGTTACTCGGTGAAGGGGCCCTGTCGGAGGAGCAGTTGGCTCGAGCGCTCGCCATTCAGTTCGGGCTGCCATTCGATGCTCTGCCCGACTTTCGCGTCGAGCCGTCATTTTACGAACGGATGTCGGTCAAGCTGATGCAGCGGCATCCATTCGTGCCCATCGCCGAAGTGCAGGGCCGTTTGAGAGTGGCAATTCCCGATCCTCAGGATTTGCTTGGGCTGGACGAACTGGAATTGCTCCTTGGTCGGGAACTCGAGTTGGTGGTGAGTACGAAGTCGGCGATTCTCGTCGCGTTGGAACGCAGCGAAGGTTCAAGTCAGGCGCTGCGAGAATTGGAGGCTGAGTACCGGTCTGTGCTGGTAAAGGAGGACGAGCGGGGAGAGGAAATTCTCACACTCGACCATGGCGGCGAAGACCAGAGTCCCGCCGTCAAGCTGCTGGATTCGATCGTATTGAGCGCCATGCAGAGGCGCGCCAGCGACATTCATATCGAAGCGGCCGATCGCTCGACGCGCGTCAAGTTCCGGGTGGACGGCATCCTCGTGCCGGCCATGGAACCGTTGGATATTCGCTTGCATGCTCCGCTCGTTTCGCGCCTCAAGGTCATGTCCGACCTCGACATTGCGGAGCGGCGAGTGCCTCAGGACGGCAGTTTTCGGATGCGGCTGGAACGCAAGACGGTCGATTTCCGGGTGTCGATTCTGCCGAGCGTCTTCGGCGAATCGGTCGTGATTCGTATCCTGGACCGTGAAGCGATCAGCACGGGGGTCTCGACGTTGCGTCTGGATCGCCTTGGCTTCAACGACGAGGATCTGAAGCGGTTCCGGCGAGCGATCACGAAACCGTACGGGATGGTGCTGGTGACGGGTCCGACCGGCAGCGGAAAAACCACCACCCTCTATGCGGCGATCACGGAGATGAACATCAAGGAGGACAAACTCATTACGATTGAGGATCCGGTCGAATATCAATTGCCCGGGGTCGTGCAAATTCCCGTGAATGAGAAAAAGGGGCTCACGTTCGCCCGCGGCTTGCGGTCGATTTTACGCCACGATCCGGACAAGATCATGGTCGGCGAAATCCGGGATTCTGAAACCGCTCAGATCGCGATCCAATCGGCATTGACCGGTCACCTGGTCCTGACGACCGTCCACGCCAACAATGTCTTCGACGTGATTGGCCGGTTTGCCTCCATGGGCATCGACTCCTACAACTTTCTGGCCGCGTTGAACTGCGTGCTCGCACAGCGGTTGATCCGGATGTTGTGCCAGGCGTGCCGCGTGCCGGTGACGCTCGAAAAGGCGCTGGCCGAAGAATCGGGGCTCGACTACGAGGAATATAAGGACGTGTCGTTTTATCAGGGGAAAGGCTGTCACGAGTGTCATGGCACAGGCTACCGCGGCCGAAAGTGCATTACGGAGTTTCTCGATCTGACGGACGAAATCAAGGAAATGATCTTGTCGGAACGGCCGCTCTCCGAAATTCGCTATCGTGCGGTCACCGGCGGCATGATCACGCTCCGACAGTCGGCGCTCAGGAAGGTGCTCGACGGAGGGACGACCTTGCGTGAGATCAACCGCGTCACGTTCAGCGAGGAAGCCTAGATGTTGGGCATGCTCAAAGTGGACGGCACTCATCCCAGCGAGTGTGTGAAAATCGGCGGCCGCGCGCTGGCATGGAGCGTCGGCTCCAAGACCTGGCGTGGGCGGCATCGGTATCGGTGTGCGTCGTCACCGATCCCTTCCGGCGTGGTCAAACTCTCGCCGATCGACGGCAATGTCGTCGATCGAGAGGCGTTGGCGGAACGGCTTCGGTCATTGGTCGGCCCGCCGCGACGACTTCGCCTCCTCGGGCGGACGCTGCTGACAGG
>DATEEH010000055.1:0-11702 GCA_035281245.1 Nitrospira sp. | reverse complement strand
ACGGATCAAGACGTCTTCGTCGGCCATCAAGCCGATCAGCGGCTCAATCGCATCCTCGCCCAGTTGGCTGAGACCGGCGATCGCATGATCGCGCAACGCCTCATTGTCATCGCGCAAGGCGCCGATAAGTTGCCCAATCCGTTCCGACTGCTCTTCGTCACTCATCGCCATGTCCCTCCTGGCTGATCGCGTGGGCGCTGTCCATCGCCTCCAACTTATCGGCGATCAGTCCGGCGTTGTATGCCACCAATCCATCGCGGTCCGTCCGCAATCGGTCAAACAATTCCTTGTGGGGGCGGAGCACCTCGACATCCTTGATCTTTGCCAAGGCTTCCATCGCATAGACGCGCAAGGGTCGAATCGGGATGGCCTCGAGATACAGCTGCGTGGGGCGGGCATCGCCGATCAGTCCGAGCGCCTTGATGGCCAGCTCTTTCACGCCAGTGTCCTGATCGATCGCCAACCGTTTCATCAACGGTTCAACAGCACGCACGTCTCCGATTTTTCCAAGAAGGTCGGCGGCCGCCTCGCGCACCAGCCAGTCGTCGTCTTCCAAGTATTCAATCAGAATCTCCACACTGGGACGACCAATCCCGAGCAACTGAATCACGGTGGCCATGCGGGCCTCTTCCCGTTCGCTCGCCCCCTCCACGTCGCGCAGAGCGTTGAACATGTCATCGATCCGCTCGCGGATGGCACCCAGTTTCTTGAGCGTCCCAACCGCAATCTCTCGAACCGCAGGCTGGGCCATCGCATCGATGAATGCGTCGACCGACCGCGGATCCAGCAAGTGGTCGAGCATGCTGGCGGCAGCCACCTGCGCGTCCGGATCCGGATGTTTCATCATCTCGCAGAGAGGCGCGACGGCGGTCGGAATCGCCCCGATCAAATGCGTCACCAACTCGCGGCGATCCGCTTCTCGAGTCCTAGGCAGCAACGCGACCAACGCCGAGGCCGTTTCGACATCGAGGACTCCGGCCATCTGCTGCAAGGCCGTCGCACCCGCTTTCCGCACGTCTTCTTCTGGATCTTCGAGTAATCCGACCAGTGCCACTCCCGCCTGAGGATCCTTGATGCGGGCCAACATCGCGGCGGCTTCGCGCTTCAACTCCGCCGTTCCGGACCGCAGCACGTCCACCAGGGCTTGGACTGCCCTCGGTCCTCCGGCCAAACACGCGGCCGTGGCCCGCATGCGCCGCCAGTCCTCTTCGTGAACGAGTTCAGTGACGAGTGTTTCAATGCTTTCCTTCGGCATGTGACCCCTGCCAGCCTAGACCCGGCCGGCTCGCCAACCCACCCTCGCCAGCACGTCCTTCACATGAAAGCGCACGTTGTCATCCGATGTCTGCGTCATGATGGTCAAGAGTTGAGGAATCACCTTGTTGCCGAATCGGACCAATGCCGCCGCCGCATCGGTGCGGGTCACCGTGTGATTCAGCGCCTTCAGTAACGTGGGAATGGCGGCATCATCGCCAAGGCTTCCCAACGCCCGCACCGCGGCGCCCTTCGTTTCCATTTCTTCGTCCCAGCTGTCGCCGCATCCGGCTACCGAGCGTGTCACGACAGGTCGATCGCTGCCCTCCACGATGGCAATCAAGACCGGGACGGCTCGGCGATCGCCGATCTGGCCCAATGCCTCGACGGCGAGCGGACGAAGTCCGGGCTCTCGCATTGCGGTCACGAGAAATTCCATCGCTCGACCGTCGGCGAGCTGGCCCAGCGCACGAACAACGTCTTCTCGAACCGCCTGGTCCTGATCGTTGAATAACGCCCATAAGAGCGGCTCAACGGCGTCGGCCGATCGGCTTTTGCCGAGCGCTTCCACGGCATGCAACCGCACCAACCAGTCTGTGTGCCTCAACGCCTCGAGAAGGGAAGGCAGCGCAGCATCTCCGATTTCCGCCAAGGCCATCGAGGCTTCCTCTCTGACCGCTTTGACCCTGTCCTGCAACAATGGAACCAGCGGGTCGATGGCACGCGCGTCCCTGATTCGTCCCAAAGCCTTCGCGGCGTTCATACGGACGATCCAGTCCGAACTGCCAAGGGCGCTGATCAGCGGGGTGAGCACTCGCTCGTCCGCGATCAAGGACAGGACAGAAGACGCCGCCTCTTGCACGCCCGGCTGCGAATCGGACAGGCACAGGCCGAGCACCGGAACAGACGGCTCTCCGATTGCTGTCAACGCCCCGATAGCCGCTTGACGCACGGCCCGATCGGTGTCACGCAAGAGGCTCACCAGCGGCGCGACTGCCCGTGGATCCCGAAACGTGCCCAAGGCAATGGCGGCCTCCTCTCGAATGGCCCAATCCTCGTCTTTCAGGGCAGCGATCTGCTCGGCTACTGCATCGGCCATGGAGGGCTTTTCCTCGGAATTTGTGAGCCTATCATAGCCATTTTCGCAGGGTCAACGGAACGGAGCGGCCACACACCATTGCCCACATGGCTGAGAGCCTCTCACCTTCATGATGCCCTCAATGATTGACTCCTCGAACACTGGTGGCTACCATGCTGTCCCCCCAGCGTGCTGCGGTTGGCGTGCCCTATGCGGAGGAGGTCAGCATGAAACGCTCGCGCATCACATCCCATTGGTGCTTGAAGACCTCGATCCTGTTCGCGGCCCTGTTGTTCACAGACATCCGGCTGGGGGTCGCGTACGAAGTGTGGCTGACCGATCAGTCCGACACGGGGAAAGAAAGCGGCGGCTACCTGCACATCTACGACGGCGCACAATTGGCTGCCAATGCCGCCTCCGCCAAGCCCGCTCAGACGATCGATTTCTCGGGAGACCTCGGCAAATTTTGCGAGGAGGCGACCAAGAAACCGGTTCGCCGCCCGCATATGCTGTTTTTCAATGCGAAGCAGGATCACGCCCTCATCTCGTTCCTGAGCGGCCATGTCCTCTTCCTGGACGCGGCCACCAAAAAAGCGGACGCCTGTCTGTTGATGGGAAAGAACGTGCATGCCGCCTGGCCGACACCGAACGAAAAAATGGCACTGGCGGCCAATATTGCGGAGAAGAAGCTCATTCGCATCCGGACCGATTACAGTGCGCACAAGTTCAGCTTCGACCCCGATAAAGATGTGCTGAACCTTGCCGTCTGGGAAGGCGGAGAACGTCCTGATACGGCTCCGATCTGTCCGATCACGGACTCGACCAGTACCTACGGCATCGTCACGCTGCGCGGAGGTGGATTGCTCGTGGTCGACATCACCACCACGCCGATGAAAGTGGTCGCCACGCTCGACAACAATGAGGTCCATCCCGCGGGATGCGGTGGGATAGAAGTCGGCGGGGCCATGTATATCAATTCGGGAGGCGGTTGGCCAATCGCTCCCTTGTCCTACGACGTGTATGCTCTCGATCTGACGAACTTGCCCAAGTCCGTCTCCGTCAAGTTGCTGTCGCAGCGAGACACCCGATTCGCGGATTCACACGGCATGGGAGCGGTCGGACGGTATCTTTGGAGTGTCGATCGGGCCGGCAATAACATCGAAATCATCGACACGCTCAGCAACCTCAGCGTGGGTTCCGTCGACCTGGTGACCAATGACAACAATGACCCGGCACCGGATCTCATGGACGTGGCGCCGGATGGTCAATATGTCTTCGTGGGTTTGCGGGGACCGTCGCCGTTAACCGGCAACGACAAGAACGTGAACAACGCCAAGGGGACGGTCCCGGGCGTCGGCGTGATCCATGTGGATGGCGGTGGAAAGGTCGGGCATTATAAAGGACAGGCCTCAATCACCAACATGAAGGACGGGAAAGAAACCGCGGACACACACGGGATTGCCGTTCGAAAATAAGATTACTTGGCGAGATCGCCCGACGGTCCAAAACGTCCGGCCTCCCCCAAGGGCTTGTCCACGCGAGCGTTGTCCACGGAACTGGAATCCACCACAAGGTCCTCCTGTGGCAGCGTCCAGCCTAACTTTTCGAGTGTCTCCAGGACGAGTTGGCGCAGCGCGTCCTTGGCGCTGAGACGAACCGACGCATAGCTCAGCACTCGTTCGCCTTCGGCCGAGACCTCGGACGCCTTGGGATCGTAGAGAAACGCGATGAGCGGCTCGATGGCCGTGTCGCCGATCGCCGCCAATGCGGCGCTGGCCTTTTCACGCAGCACACCGTCTTTCAGCAACATGACGAGGTCTGGAATCACCCTGGGATCGCGAAACTGACCCAGTGCGGTGGCTGCCGCCTCCTTGATGAACGCATCCTCGCTCACGATGCAGCCGGGCGTCGGCGTGCCTTCCTGTTTGATGCCCTTTCCCTTCAGCGCATCCAAAACGGGCCCCAAGGCCCTGGGATCTCCGATCATGCCGAGCGAGGCGATGGCATGGCGTTTCACGGCCCCGTCCTTCATCGCCTCGATCAAGGCGTCGATGGCGCGGGGATCGCCGATCATGCCCAAGGCAATCGTCGCGTCCTCGCGAACGGCGCGATCGGGGTCTTTGAGCGCGGCGATGAGCGCGTCAACGACTTTCGGATCGCGCACCCACGTCCTGCCGATCTGGTAGTCGGTCGTCATGCCGCCCAAGGCGCGCGCCGCATGGCAACGCACCACGAAATCCTTGTCCTTGAAACATTCAATCAACGGATCGACCGAGGGTTCCCCAATGTAGACCAGGGCCGTGCCGGCCGTTTCCCGCACGATCTTTGAGGAATCGCGGAACAATTTGATCATCACCGGCACGGCCTTGGGATCACCAATCTTGCCGAGCGCTTCAGCGGCGGCACTCTTGACCGCACCGTCCCGGTCGCGACATGCCAGGATCAAGGCGTCAACGGCCATGCGATCCCGGATTTCTCCGCATGTTTTCGCCGCGTGTTCCCGCACGCGCCAACGCTCGTCCTTCAGCGCCGCAATCATCCGGGCCAATACGGCGGTACCCAGACGCGCGGCGGCTTCGACCGCCTGATTACGGACCTCCATGATCGGATCGTTGAACAGTCCGATCAGCGCCTCGGTGGCCCGATCGCCCCCGATTTTTGCGAGCGCAGAGCCCGCATGAGCGCGGACCGACCAATATTCATCCCCGCACGCACTGATCAAGGCGTCCAAACTACGCGGGTCCGCCATGCCCGCGAGGGTCTTCGCCGCTTCCTCACGCGTAGCATCGTCGACGTCTTCGAGTGCTTCCAGCAGATCTTCTAAGGCCTGCGTCATCGTCTCTGACCTCGTTTCTCTATTGATACGTGTAATCCGGCTGCCCCCCGTAGGGATAGGTCCGCTTGCACCGTACGACCAGCGTTTGCGTTCCACGTCCTTCCACACATTGGTCCAGCGAAGGGGCAAAATCCAGCTTGCCGTCGAGATTCACTGAAAAGGGAAAGTCGAACGTGAAACTGATGAATTTATATTTCCCCGGCTTCAAGGCGAGGGTGCGCTTGTCAGTGGTTTTGAATGCATCCAACGATTCGGGATCCGAGTTGTAAATCGAAGGCGTCACGCCTGGAACGTACCACCATGACGGAGGGTCCAGCACCGTCGGATCGATCATGATGGCATGCTCTTTGGCGTAGCTTGGCGGTGGAGCGGCTTCCACAACGGCCGTCGCGGCTCCGGAAAGGAGCATCAAAACACCGAATGCCCATCGCCCTGCTTGGAGCCGGTGACTGCAGTTCATGGCCGCACTAAGGGACGTTCGAGTTGGGCGCCGCCGCCACAAAGGCGTATTGAAAAATCTCTTCAACCGGCCGGCTCTCCCATTCCGTATGCGTCTGCAATCCCAAGGTACGCATCACGGTTGCGCCGGTGTCGATGATCGAGACCGGCTGATGAATCGCATGGCCTTGTTTGATGCCGACGCCGGACGCGATCCAGGGCACCACCGTGGCGACATTCGTCGCCTGTTGCTGGCCGGCATCGACCCCCTCCGCACTCAATGAGGTCACAAAAACGGTTGTTCGCTTCATGAGATCTTGGCTCTTATAAATGTCCAGCACTGAATGGATCGCTCGGTCGACTGCACGCAGTGCCTCGCGATACTCCTTCGAGTTCCAACCGCGTGAGACGCCGGCCCGGCCGGCTTCGGGGAGGTGCACGACCAGGAAATGCGGCAAGGCCAGAATGGCATGACCGTAGCCGTGGCCGCTGGTCGCCTTTCTGAAGTACTGCTGAATGTAGGAAACGATTCGATCGGGGCTGCATTCCGGCTTGAGCGGCCCGCACATCTGATAGTCCGTATAGGGCTCCGGTCTCGCCAATTGATACAGCGACTCGTCCATGAAGAAAATCGCGCTGTCCCGGCCGCCGCTCAAATCCAGATAATCAAATACGCTGGGCGCTCGCGGGTACCCGCGGCTGAATTCAAAACTGTTCCAATTGATCCCGTGTTTTTCGACAGGAACTCCCGTGATGATCGAAGCCATTGTCGGCAACCGGAGCGGCGGCTTGACGCCCGTCGCGGACCAGCTGACGGACCCCTCTTTGATCAACTTGCTCAAGGTGGGCATGGTGCCGCCTTTGAGCGAGTCCTGGCTAAACCCTTCCAGCACGAAGAGGATGACGTGCTCCGTCGGCGGAGTAGCCGGAGTTCCCTTGTCCAATCGCGAAGATGAAGGTGGCATCGTGGCCGCAGAAGAGCCGACGACGACCGCCAGATACACACCAATGGTGAACCCACACATGCGCAGAAATAATGCCGTCATGGACCGCCTCTCGAGCATGAAATCAAAAAGGGAATGGTTACATTAGCATGCGAATTTTCTCGAAGGCAAGCCGCGCGCAGTCTCCCGTGACCGGTGGTAAAAAGACTTCCCCGGGTGGTATGCTGTCGTCGGCATGTGATCCCGTCGGTTTTCTGAAAAGGTGACGATCATGCCCGAGCAGCCCTTGAGCTCCACCGAGGAAGTCAGGCTGCCGCACACTGGTCGCGTTCTTTCCCCGCTCGCATTCTCCCTTTTCTTCTTCATCGTGTGCTGTCCAAGTGCTCCCGTCTCAGCGGAAGTGCGGGTGATTGCGTCTCAAGGCGAGTTTCGGATGGGCGACCGCGACACTCGGGAGGACGCGGTGCGCCTGGCGATGGAAGCCGCCAAACGCAATGCCTTGGAACAGGTTGCCACCTATTTGGAGAGTGTGACCGTCGTCGAAGGCACCGACATCACCAGGGACGAAATCCGAACCTATACCGCCGGTCTGATCCTCGTGCTGGATCAGCAGACCAACCTCCAATTGGACGGAGATACCGTCGTGGTGAGGATTGATCTGACCTCGCAAATCGATACCGAAGAGGTCGCTCAAGCCATCCTGGCCCTTCGTGAGAATGAAAGCGCACGGCATCAACTTGCGACGCTGAAGACCGAGATTGACGACCTTCACAAGGAGTTGGAGGCAGCGAATCTTTCGCTCGCGTCGGCTCTCACTGCCGAGGAGGCGCACCTCGCCAGCGTCCAGCGACAGGACATCCTTGATCATGTCCAATCAAATGCCATGGTCTCGCAAGCGTGGACCGACTGGGCCATCGCCGGGCCAGTCGGCTATCCAGCCCCATGGGGCTGGCTACCGCCTCAGGGTCTGTTGAATGCGGCCAGAGGCCTGTATCCTGCGAGCCGCCATGTGGAGGCCGCCCAACAGATCATTGTGGCGATGCCGCCCGACGGCCAGCGACAGGCTTCGCCACCGGTGACACGCCCGATTCTCCCTCATTCGTCTCGCCCCATGCCGCTCACGCTGAACGAGATTTCGCACGCCACCTCCACCATGCCTGTGCATCTTGGCAACCCGCCAGGCGCGGGTGCCGTCTTGCCGCCTTCAACAGCCGGTCGCGTTGTTCCGTCAGGTCAACAAAGCGTGCCGTCGAGCACACGAGCGCTCCATCAATTTCTGCAGCCGCCCGGCGGCATGACGTCGCCGGGGCAGGTTCCCTCGACCCGCCGCTTGCCGCCGATCACGCATCAGCATCTGCCGTCGCTTCTCGTCCCGCGAGGGCCGCATCACTTCGGGCCTCGTAGCTTTGGAGGCCATTACGGCGGCGGACGCGGCGCCTATGGAGGACGTGGCGGAGGAGGCGGCGGCCGTGGGGGCGGAAGAGGGCGGTAAGAGGTGGCGAAGAGATTGCTGCAGATCATCTCGGTGATCGTCATGTGCGTCTCGCCATTATGGCGCGACTCCATGACTCTGGCCTCTGATCGCCAGGCTGTCCGAGATCATGCCGACCAATCGTTAGAGCAATTCACCCAACTGGATGAACACGCGGGGGCGACGACATCGAACGGAGGCTCCCGCCGCGACGGCCATGCCGGCTATTCGTCGGATCAGTATGTGATCGGTGTCGGCCAAGGGGACCTGTCGAAAGGTCCCATCGTCTGCCAACGGGTGTCCGAATTGTCCGCCCGCACGGATTTGGCCAAACAGATCCGTATTTTCGTGAAAGAGCACATGGTCGACCGTGTGCGCGAGCGCTCTGGCAAAGATGCCGAACAAGACATCGAGTTGACGCGGGAAGAGATCGTCCAGGAATATCTGCACGATGTCAAAATCATTGATCACCGCGTTGACGAGGGCAAGAACATCTGTTCGGCCACAGCTGTGATGCCGAGACGCGCGCTTCAGTCATCTCCACCTTCGAGCAATCCTTCTTCACCGTTGCCGATCACTCGCTGAGTCCTTCCGTTGCAGAGCGCCCTCAACATCGGGTATGACCTTGTGCGATGCCGGTTGAAAA
The DNA here is from genome assembly GCA_035281245.1 of Nitrospira sp. GTDB lineage: Bacteria > Nitrospirota > Nitrospiria > Nitrospirales > Nitrospiraceae > Nitrospira_C. The sequence continues at coordinate 3,035 of DATEEH010000055.1, read as the reverse complement.
CAACTTCCAACATGACGAGCTGTCGAGGAAAAGTCCCGGCGAGCGATTAGCCATCACGGCATTGACCGCCGAGCCGCCGACGGACTCCCCCGAATGGACGGAAGCGATGGCCCGCCTTGGCCAGACCATGTCACAGGCCGGCGTTCGTATGGTCGTGTTTTTGCACGGCGCCATGCACGGAACCGATCTCTTTGGCGCGCAGCGATTGGACGAAGCGGGTGGCCTGAAGCGGGGGTATTCACGCGGAGTCTCCGGTCTCGACGCGCTGCTCGCTGCCATGCGTGAAGAGAGTAATGGCATTCCTCCGCTGCCCGGCGGCGTGACCCCTCCTCTGAGCAACGACGAAGCGACCAAGAAGCTCCTCGACGAACAGATCGGCGATGCGGGCAATTTCACGCAGGCCATCGTCGGCCTTGCACAGCGCGCGCTGAACAAGTCGTCCACCAAGCCGATTGTGTGCGTCCGGAGGCTCTGGTCCAGCGAGCACCATCACCTGGGACGTGCTGTCGCCGCGGCGCGCCTGTTGAATGACCTCCGGGCCCATTGCGATTCGCAGCACTTTGGAGCCGGCGATCGCATTCTCGTGCACGCGCACGGGCAAGCCGGCCTGGTACTGGCGCTCGCGTCGAATCTCCTCTGCCCCAGCCCGATCACGGGACGAGCCAAGCTCTCCGCCATCCTGACCTCCTATGCGGAACAGGCCGGCCACGCGGACCTTGCTGCAGCCGTTCAACGGCTGGATGCCGTACTGGCAGCTGGCAGGCCCCTCAACGATGTCGCTTTGGACGTCGTGACTTTTGGCCAGCCCGTGCGTTATGGCTGGGACCCTTCCGGCATAGGCAAGTTGCTTCATGTCGTGAACCATCGCAACCTTCGAACGGATAATAAGACCTGGCTCGCGAAGATGGAGTTGCCCCAGATTACGATGGAAATGCCCATCGCATGGGGAGGGGATTATGTGCAGGAACTAGCCGTCGCTGGCAGTGACGCGGTACCGAAGACCGAACCGGCTAAGGCCGCAAACAGAGCGATATGGGAAATGGTTGAGCCGTTTGACGGCTTCGAGCGCTGGCTTGAGTGCGCAAGACGGGCCGTGCGGTTTCCGAGCGATGGCCGGTGCCTGTTGGTCGACTACAAGGATTCCACCGGGTCGACCAACCCGCGCGATCACTATTACGGCCACGCCGTCTACACTCGTCGGGATGTGATGTTATTCAACACCTCTCAAGTCGTCGGCACGTTCTATTCCTGACATCCTCCATCCCGCCGTCGCTCATCCCTCACGCATTTGCACCGCTATCGGTTCCCAGGCGAAGACGCCATCGATGTAGGCGTGGCCGTTGGGCGTCGTCGCGACCAGTTCAATCGTCTCATAAATGGTCAGCGTCGTACCGCCGCCGGGCGAAACATCGAGCTGCATCGCCAGGGCCGCGCTGGGAGCCAATGATTCGATGTTTTGATGTGTCTTGACCTGCTTCGGCGTCGCCAGAAGATTGACGAATTGCGCTGGGGGCGTCTGGCGAAATTGTCCGTCGTAGGCCACCCACAGCCGTGCAGTGGCCGCGACGTGAGCGTGCCAATCTTCGGCCACGGCATTGACTTCCACCCAATTGAACAGGGTATTGAGCCTCGACATGATTGACACGCTCGTGGCTTCGAGCGAGGCGGGAACTGCGAGCACGGTCGCATAGCCGATATGCACATACCCCAAATTGTCCCATGTCGACGGATTCGCCGCAGCCCGGGCATGGGCCGACTTGTTGGGCAGAATTCGTTCGACATAGTGCGGGTTCGCGCTCAGCCGCACGTAGGTCGCATCTTCCAGATAACGAATCCGATCGTGCTTGCAGATCGTATCGTCGCGATCGGCGAACATGATCATGTTTGACGAAGCGCCGTCCGTACCAGCGAAGATCAATTGACTCCAGCCGATGGGGGCAATGTAGCTCGTGCTGACGGAACTCGTCATGCGCTCGAGCGCGTCGACTCGTTCCCTGATATCTTGAAAGACCGACTCCAGCTCCTCCTTCGAGCCCCTCACCCGCTCGACCATCAGATTCTTTTCAATTCGGCGTTGGTCTTCGAGCTGCCGCACGAACGCCGCCGTCTGCTTATCGAGTTCAACTGCATGGATCATGGCAATACCCTTTCTCAGGTGGGACTCACCTGCCCATTTATCCGAGGGAAAACTCCGGCGTTCTCCGCAAGAGGAATGCCACTCTAACCCCGCGTCAAAGGACGGGGCATGAGAGCAGCACTGAAGGCGGGTACCAACGGGAAGCACAGCTTTGAACGGCCGCGCGGATCGCGGGGTGCAGCTCGACTCCCAGTGAAAATGTACGTCGTTACTGTCGGATCATCTTGGTTCGGGAGAGAAGATAACACCCGAGCGCAGTGGGGATCAGGAGGAGAAGTGTCGAGGGCTCGGGAACGGCGGAAATCCGAGTGATGCGGACGGCAAAATCTCCATCCGGATCAGAGTTGTCGCTATAGTAGATATCATGAGCCGCGACAAACAGATGGGTGGCGCCAACGGGGACCTGCACGAAGGTGTTGGTGATGCCGAAATCATGGGGAATATCCGTCGGCATGTCGCCGAACAACGTATTCCAGCTTGTAATGGAGATGCCGGCATCCAGCGACCCCGGGACTCGATTCAAAACGGTCGGTGACAGCAGCGTGTTGTCGCTACTAAACACACCGATCATCTCGCTGACCACGTCCATCGATGAAACGTCAACACCGATGTATCCTGCATGTCCATCATACCAATCGCCCAGCATTTCAAGTTGAATGGTATCCCCTCCACTGACGCCGATGTCGCTCAGGACGATCGGGATTGAGTTGGCAACGGATCCAGACCCGGACCAAGGATCATTGTAGGTATAGAGAAAGGTGCGCAGGGGATCAATCGAGATCGTGACGGCCGCGGCTTCACCGCTGGAAAAGCGGACGACCAGTCCGAGAACGAATATCTGAAGAAGTGTCTTGGCTGCCACGGTTTCCTCCCAGGAAGTTTACGTCGAGTGGAGAAC
>DATEEH010000054.1:0-9460 GCA_035281245.1 Nitrospira sp. | reverse complement strand
GCTTACCTGCTTCGTCGCAGGATTCGCTGGCCTGAGCTACATGCTGAGCTCGATGGGGATGCCCTTTCCCCGGTTCTGGCAGGGGATCGGGTTCTGGGCCTTCATCCTGTTGTATCTGAAGTTCCGGGTCTATCCGCCGATCCCGTTCAGCGTGCGCGCCATGTACGGGACGGTCTCGCTCGTCGCGGTCTTCATGTGGGTCTCGTCGAACGAGGAAGACTGGAAGAAGTTCAAGCAGCCGATCCTCAACGTGCTTGATGCCCAGAGCGGCGGCAATAAGATGCTGCGGTACGCGTATCTAATTCTGTTGCCCATTCTCATCGGCGGATTCTCGTACAACGCGATGAAGCCCAAGTCGGAAGAGCCGATTGAGTTGCGCACGGTGCATCCGGCCCCCCCGGCCAGCACCAAGGTGCACGGCAAGACCTATGTGCTGCAGACCTCGCAGAACCCGTATCGCGTGAATCCCGAGGGCAAGTACGACCAGGAATACACGAACGCCAACATCGTCGAACAGGGCATGGGACGGTTGATGAAGCCCAACGCCAACCCCTGGGACGAAAAGAGCCAGGGCTATTTGAAGTACGTGCGTGAAGGCGGAGAGATTTTTTTCCAGAACTGTCACTTCTGCCACGGCGACAACTTGAACGGCCGCGGCTTGCATGCCTTTGCATTCAACCCCATCCCCGCCAACTTCACCGACCCTGGAACGATCGCCCAGCTCCAAGAAACATTTATCTTCTGGCGCGTATCGAAGGGTGGAATCGGATTGCCGAACGAAGGCTTCCCCTGGGCCTCGGTCATGCCGCCCTGGGAGCAACACCTGACGGTCGACGAAATCTGGAAGGTGATCCTGTTCGAGTATTGGCACACGGGTTACTACCCCCGTACCTGGGACTAATCGTCTGAAGAGATTCATAACCTGGATATATTGAGATGAGGGTAAACATGATGAACAGTTCAAATCGGAAGGCTGGAGTGGTTGCCGCAACCGCCTTCGGACTGATCCTGGCATCGGGAAGCGTCGGGGTTCCGTTGATCGGAGCCGAAGACATGCCCGAAGGGTTCAAGAAGGGCGATTTGGCCCCCGAACCTTCCGCCGAGATGATCGAAGCGGGCAAGCGCGTCTACTTTACGAAGTGCGTCTGGTGTCACGGAGTCGACGGAGCCGGCGACGGACCCGGCGCCGACCGCCTGTGGCCTCGGCCGCGCAATTTCAACCAGGGCACCTTCAAGATCCGTCATACGGCAAGCGGTGAGCTTCCGCTCTTCGACTCCCGTAAGCCGGTTCCTGGACAGAACGACCTGTTCGAAACGGTCACCCACGGCTTACCCGGCTCGGCCATGCCCTCCTGGGAAGGCATTTTGACAGAGGAGCAGAGACTGCAAGTTCTCTCCTTTGTGACGACACAGTTGGTGAAAGACCGGAAGTTCACGGACAAGCAGTCGGAAACACAGACGATCCTCCAGCTTGGCGAGATCAAGCAGAAGGCAGCGAACGAAGAAAGTCTGAAGCGCGGGTCTGAGCTAATCGTCGAGAAGAAGTGCATTGAGTGCCACGGTACCGAGGGTCGCGGCGACGGAAACGCCTTCAACCTCAAGGATGACTGGGGCTTTGCCATTCAACCGGCCGATTGGCACAAGTGCTGGAACTTCCGTGGGAGCCGGCAGGATCCGTATAACGTCAAGAACATTTTCCGGACCTTCTCGACCGGTGTGAACGGCACGCCGATGCCGTCTTTCGCGGATAGCACGACGGTCGACGAACGGTGGGACATTGCGAACTTTGTCCAATCGTTGTGCGAGCGCGATGGCAATGGAAATGCGCTTGCCATCGACCCGTTGACGGACAAGCCGAAGATCAACTTCGTGATCCCGTCGGATCCGGTCGAGGGTGAAATTCCGGCCGACATGGAAAACGAGGCCTGGCAGAAGGCCTCCAAACGCTATGTCGCGATGGGCGGACAGATCACCCATAAGCCCAGGAACTTCGTCAACCGCATCGACGACATATGGGTCCGCTCGCTTTATAACGACAAGCACATCGTCTACCTCCTGGAGTGGGATGACCGCACGAAGAGCGTCGCCGAGGGCAAGCTGCCATGGGCCCCGACACAGGTGAACGTCGATATCAAGGAGCAGGATCCGAAGACCGGCGAAGAAGGCTCCATCGCGTCCAACCAAAACAAGTATGCGGTCTATAATGACGCCATTGCCATAGAGACTCCGGTGAAGTGGAAGGAGCTGCCTGCGCCGATCAAGCCGCGGTATCTGTTCGGCACCAACGAGCAGTTCCCAGTCGACATCGTGAAGTGGGAAGCCGATGGGTCCATCCGTGCCTTCCTGGGCACCGGATGGGACAAGGACTTCGAAGAGCGCGACACCTATGAGGAGAACCTCAAGGTCCTCAAGAGTGAATGGAAGAACGGTCGTTGGTATGTCATGATTCAACGTCCGGTCGGCAACAAGAAGGACCAGGACTACGACGAAGACACGTTCTTCGAGGTTGGTCAGTACATTCCGACCGTGTTCTTCGCCTGGGATGGACACAACGGGGACGCCGGACGGAAGATGGCCGTGTCGGCCTTCTATTACACGTTCATGAATCCCCCGATCCCGAGAGAGACCTACATCTATCCGGTCGTGATCGCCTTCGGCGTCGTGCTGCTGGAAGGGTGGGTCCTGACGCGCCGCGCGAACAAGAAGAAGGGGAAGACCCTCTAATTCGCGAAGGTCTGGAGATGAAACAAGACAGAGGGGGTGGGGAAACCCACCCCCTTTTGTTTTGTAGGGAGCCAGCGTGAAGAGCCCTCTGATTGCCGATGTCACGGGCGTGCTTCTGGCCGGCGGGAAAAGCCGAAGAATGGGCCAGGACAAGCGTTTTCTTCCGCTGGGTGAGGAAACGCTTTATGACCGGAGTCTGGCGATTCTCCGCTCCGTCTTCGAACGCGTCGTGATCGTCATCGCTCAGGATAGTCCCGCCATCGAATCCGATGTGCCGGTCTTGCGGGATCTCATTCCGGACTGCGGCAGCCTCGGCGGGCTTTATACCGGCTTGAAGCAGGCCGGAACCGAATGGGTATTTGCGGTCGCCTGCGACATGCCGTTTCTCGACCCCGGCACGATCGGGCATTTCCTCACCGTCAAAGGCGATGACGACGTCGTGATGGCCAGGCTTCAGCACGGATTGCAGCCGATGCATGCGCTCTATCATCGCAGGTGTCTCCCGATCATGGAGCGACTGATACAGGCGAAGGACTTCAAGATTCACCGGCTGGCCGACGATCCCGCGCTTCGTGTGCGGGTGGTGACGCCGAACGAGCTGGCGCTCCTCGATCCGGAAGGGCGCTCGTTTTACAACATTAATACCCCCGCCGATCTGGCCGCGGCCCGCTCCATCCACGACCAAACCCCCAAGCGTTCCTCCCGCTGAAGTGATGGCTCGTACACTCGTTATTCTGCACCCTGGAGGATTTGGAGACCTGTTGTTGGCCGTCCCCGCGATTCGCGCCCTCCGCGAGCGCTTTTCATCCAATCAATTCCTGCTCTGTGCACAGTCCCAGGCGGCGGAATTCCTTCACGAGTGTGGCATCGTCGATCGGTGGATTTCCGTTGAGTCCACCGCCTGCACTGCCTTGTTCGGTGGTTCGTCGGTAGACGATCGGTTTCTCAGAGACTGGTTGAGCCGTTGCGACTTGGCTGTCGCTTGGACTCACGATGACGCCGGAGTCGTGGCCGCAACGTTGAAAGACTGCGGTGCTGCGACAGTTGTCGTCGGATCGCCCTTCGCCTTGACATTGTCCAGCATCCATCAAGGCGACCGATTCAGTGAGATCATCGTTGGACAGGTGGGCCAGGTCTCGATGACGACGCTGTCGGTGCCCAAAGCGCTACGCACAGACGCGGAGGCGTATCTGGCGACGTGTGGGTTGGTTGGCGGGCGTCCTCTCGCGTTGGTTCATCCGGGCAGCGGCAGCCGGGACAAGTGTGCGGCACCCGAGGTGTTGCTGCCTGTTCTCGAAGGGCTGGAAGCGGAAGGTTTCGAACTGCTGCTGTTGGAAGGTCCCGCGGATCACGAGCTCGTTGCCCGACTTCTTTCACGCAAGGCTCGGCCACCGGTTCTTGTTCGCGGTCTGTCGGTGCGCTTGCTGGCAGGCGTGCTGTCGAAGGTCGATCTCTTTGTGGGTCATGATTCCGGCGTCACGCATCTCGCCTCGCTCCTGGGGACGCCGACTGTCGGGCTCTTCGGTCCGACCGATCCGACGCGCTGGTCGCCTCGGGGACCCTTCGTGACGGTCGTCCAGGAGCAGCCTTGCCGATGTCTCTCGTGGGAGGCGGTCAGGAATTGTGTCCAGAAGCCCTGCCTCGAGTTGTCGCCTCAGGCCATCCTTGCCGCCTGCCGGACCGTACGAAATGCCGGCGTAAACCCTCGAATTTCCTGACTCGTGCCTTGTCTCCTAATTCTCCCCTGTGCTACAGTGACAAGTTAATTTTCTCTTTCAATGCTAAGGACTTACGCAGCTTAGGAGCCAGCTTGTCGCACGGTGTGGTGCAGGAAAAGGTGACAAATGCGCTTCTCGGCGCCCTCAACGGGGCCAGAGAAAAGGGTCAGTTGAAAACCGCCGCCTGGCCCACGCTGAACCTCGATGCACCCAAACGGCCCGAGTGGGGAGACCTTGCCTCGACCGTGGCCATGTCGTTGGCCTCCTCCGAGCAACGAACCCCTCACGATATCGCGCAGATTATTGTCGAAAATCTGCCGCAACGGGAGCAACTCTTCGACCGAGTCGAAATCGTCCGGCCCGGGTTCCTCAACCTCACCGTCAAACCGGCGCTCTGGCAGGAAACGCTCAAGGAAATCGAGGCGCAAGGCGCGTCGTACGGCACGACGAATCTCGGGAAGGGACGTCGGGTTCTCGTCGAATATGTGAGCGCCAATCCGACCGGTCCGCTGCACGTCGGTCATGGACGCGGCGCAGCGGTCGGACAAGCCGTCGCCAGTCTGCTGCACGCCGTCGGCTTCGAGGTCGTCAGCGAGTATTACATCAACGATGCCGGCCGCCAGATGAAGTTGCTGGGGGCGTCCGTCGTCGCCCGTTATCGTGAACTCGCCGGCCAACCCGCCGCCTTCCCGGAGGAGGGCTATCATGGCGCCTATATTGCGACGCTGGCACAGCATCTCAAGTCCAAGCTCGATGCCGTGGCCGGCCACTCGTCCGAACAGCTTGAAGAAAAGTGCCGGACGCTGGCCTATCAAGAACTGCTGAATCTCATCCGCGAGGACCTCATCGCGTTCGGGATCGAATTCGACTCGTGGTTTAGTGAAGCCTCGCTCCTGTCCTCGGAGGCCGTCGAGCATGCGCTGGAGGAATTGAAGTCCCGTCAGCTGCTGTTTGAGCAGGACGGCGCCTGGTGGTTTCGTACAACGGCCTTCGGAGATGAGAAAGACCGTGTGGTCAAGAAACAGGACGGGGAGTACACCTACCTCGCCTCCGATATCGCCTACCACCGCGACAAATTGCAGCGAGGCTATGAGTTGCTGATCGATGTCTGGGGTGCCGACCATCATGGCTACATTCCGCGCATGCAGGCGGTCATGCAAGCCTATGGTCATCCCAAAGAACGCCTCCAGGTCGTGCTCGTGCAGCTGGTCAAGCTGCTGCGAGCCGGTGAAGAAGTGAAGATGTCCAAGCGAACGGGCGAGTTCATTACGATGCGGGAGGTGATCGACGAGGTCGGCGCCGACGCGGCCAAGTTTTACTTCCTGATGCGCGATTCGAAGACGCACCTCGAGTTCGACCTCGAACTGGCCAAACAGCGCTCCGCGGACAATCCCGTGTACTACGTGCAATATGCGCATGCCCGCATCGCCAGCCTGTGGCGGGTCGCGGCCTCGCGCGGCGTCCCCTGTCCGCTGCCAAGCCAGACGGACCTCTCTTTGCTGTCGGATCCCGACGAGTTGGGGCTGATCCGCAAGCTCGCCGCGTATCCATCCGTGCTCGAAGCCGCCGCAATGGGCTATGAGCCGCACCGAATGACCTACTATTTGCAGCAACTGGCTGCGCTGCTTCACACGTTTTACAACAAGCACCGGATTCTGCCACCGGCTGCCGATGCGGAAGTATTTGCACAAACGGCCCCCGGCATCGCCGCGGACGAAGGGGCCAGGCGGGAAGCACTGGCTCCCGGACGGACCGCCGCTCGGTTGGCGTTGATGCGGGGCGTACAACAAGTAATCAGGAACGGCCTTAGCGTAATCGGCATCTCTGCGCCGGAACAGATGTAACGATCACAGGGCGACGGACGTGATTTTTTCAGTGGACCATACGGATCGGCACACGAGCGCAAGACTCGGGACGCTCACGACGGCCCGCGCCGTGATCGAGACGCCCGCCTTCATGCCGGTGGGCACGTTGGGACCGGTGAAAGGCATCGACCCTCGTGACCTCGAGCAGCTGGGCTTCAAGCTCATGCTGAACAACGCGTACCACCTGTATTTGCGGCCGGGACACAAGGTCGTGGCTGAGATGGGCGGGCTGCACCGGTTCACCGGCTGGCCCGGGGCCATCCTCACCGACAGCGGCGGGTTTCAGATGTTCAGTCTGGCCAAGCTCTGCCGCATCACGGATGACGGGGTAAGTTTCCAGTCGCATCTCGACGGCTCGGCGCATTTCATCACCCCGGAAACGGCGATTGAAATCCAGGAAGCCTTGGGGGGCGACATCATCATGGCGTTCGACCAATGCGTCGCCTTGCCGGCAGAGGAGCATGCCATCGTGGATGCGGTCAGGCGGACCACGCTCTGGGCCGCCCGCTGCCAAGCCAGCCGGCGTCGGACCGACCAGGCGCTGTTCGGCATCGTGCAGGGCGGATTGTACACGGAGCTGCGCTCGTCCTCGGCGCGCGATCTCGTCAACCTGCAATTCGACGGGTATGCGATCGGCGGTCTTTCGGTTGGCGAGAGCAAGCCGGACATGTACCGCACCTTGGAGGCGACGGTGCCGGAGTTGCCGGCCGACAAGCCGCGGTATTTGATGGGTGTCGGCATGCCTGAAAATCTGCTGGAAGGCGTTGCCCGCGGCATCGACCTCTTCGATTGTGTCGTGCCGTCGCGCCACGGCAGAACCGGCTGGCTGTTTACGACGTTCGGACGGGTGCTGATCAAGCAGGCTCGCTATCAACGCGACGAATCGCCGATCGACCCGGCTTGCGGCTGCCCCGTCTGTGCGCGATATTCCCGGGCGTATCTGCACCATCTCTACCATGTGAAGGAGATGCTGGCCTCACGACTGAATACCATTCATAACCTATGGTATTTCTCGGAGTTTATGCGTCAAATGCGCCGGGCGATCGCGGAGAATACGTTCTCCGTCTTTCGCGAATCGTTCTACCGGCTACAGCCACCTTCCGAGACCGGCGTCACCTGCACGGATGCGGACGGTGAAACGATCGATAGGTCAACGAACTGAGAAGAGAGGAACAGAAACAATCTCAGATCTCAAATCGCAACTCTCAAGTATGGGATCTGAAATCTGCGATCTGAGATCCCGAAGCGAAGAGGAGGGCAGGTCTGTATGTGGATGGATTCGGTGGCGTGGGCGCAATCGACCGGTGGGAGCGGATCCGGGTCCGGTACCCTGCTGTCGCTGGTCCCCTTCATTTTGATCTTCGTCATCTTCTATTTCATGTTGATTCTGCCGCAGCAGAAAAAGCAGAAACAGCAGAAAGCCCTGATGGATGGATTGAAAAAGGGCGACAAGGTCATCACGGCCTCGGGCATTTGGGGCACAGTGACCAATCTTGGCAAGGACACGGTGACCCTGCAGATCGCCGACAATACAAAAATCAAGATGCAACGGGAGTACATTGCCCGGTTGCGATCGGAGGAGGACGACAAAGATGCATAGCCTGTGGAGGGCAGGGGTGGGCGCGCTATGAAGAAAGTACGTGGGCGGCTCTCGTTGCTACTGCTGGTGCTTCTCATTTCGGTCCTGGCATTTGTTCCATCCTATCCGGACGTGTATCAGGCGCTGCCGACATGGGTGAAATCCATTTTGCCCAACAAAGGCATCGCGCTCGGGTTGGACCTGCAAGGCGGCATCCATCTCGTGATGGAAGTCGACGAGGACCGGGCGGTCGAAATCGCCGTGGATCGCTCCGTGGTGGCCTTACAGGACATGTTGGTCGACAAGAAGATTCCCGTGGAATCCGTGAAACGGACGTCGGCCACGCGCATCACGATTCAGTTTCAGAATGCCGACCTGAAGACCCAGATCCAAAAGTTGCTTGATGACTTTCCTACCTTTGCCGAGGTGGACTCCGCCGGCACGGCCAACACCCTGATCTGGGAGCTGCGGGAAGCGGAGAGCAAGCGCATCAAGGATTCCGCCATCAATCAGGCGCTGGAAACCATTCGCAACCGCATCGACCAGTTCGGGGTGGCCGAGCCGCTGGTGCAGCGGCAGGGTCTCAAGCAGATCGTCGTCCAGCTGCCGGGCGTCCGTGATCCTAAGCGGGCGAAGGACTTGATCAAGGAGACGGCGCTGCTCGAGTTCAAGATGCTGGACGAGGAAAACCAGATGAAGCTTGATTTGCCCGCCCGCATCTCCAAAGACAGGGAGGCCGAGGTCGTCAAGCAGGCGGAACCCAAGCTCCCGGAGGGCAGCCAGATCCTGTTCGAGCGGGCGGTGGAGCGGGACACCGGTCGTGAATACCGGATTCCCTACCTCGTCAAGAAACGAGTCATGCTGACCGGCGATGTGCTCAGCGACGCACGGGTGGCAATCGGGCAGTTCAATGATCCCTATGTGTCCATCACGTTCGATGGGAAGGGTGGCCGCGAATTCGAGCGCATCACCGGCGACAACGTGAAAAAGCGGATGGCCATCGTGCTCGACAACACGATCTATTCCGCCCCCGTCATTCAGGAACGGATCAGCGGCGGCCGGGCCCAGATCACGGGCACGTTCACGACCCAGGAAGCCAACGATCTGGCGATCGTGCTACGGGCTGGCGCGCTGCCCGCTCCGTTGAAAATCATACAGGACCTCACCGTCGGGCCGTCCTTGGGCAAGGACTCGATCGAGAAAGGCGTGCGGTCCACCTTGATCGCCGGGGCGATGGTCGTCGTCTTCATGATCGTCTATTACCGGCTCTCGGGTGTCATCGCGGACTTCGCCCTTATTCTCAATCTCGTGTGTCTGATGGGAGCCTTGTCGGCACTCACGGCGACGCTCACCCTGCCGGGCATCGCGGGCATCGTGCTGACGATCGGCATGGGGGTGGATTCGAACGTGCTCATCTTCGAGCGCATCCGGGAGGAGTTGCGGAGCGGGAAGGGCGTGCGACTGGCCGTGGACGGAGGTTACGACAAGGCGTTGCTCACGATCGTCGATTCCCACGTCACGACGTTGATCACGGGCGTCGCGCTGTTTCTTTTCGGCACGGGTCCGATCAAGGG
>DATEEH010000053.1:0-4108 GCA_035281245.1 Nitrospira sp. | reverse complement strand
GAGACGTCGGACCGCATTCTCGACGTCGCCGTTGCCCGCTGTTTCGCGTGCAACCATCTTCTTCACGTACTCTGCCGCCACTGCCGTACTCATGGCTTTGTTGTCCCGTTCCTGAATATGATTCTGTGACATCGTGAATGCCGTCCTTGCTGTCTCTGATAGGTTGAACCCATCAGAGACCGGCGGCGCCCACGGAAGGAGTTACCCGCGCCCCGCGTAAGCCACCAAGGCTTGCCGGCCCTGGTTGGCTTCCCGCACAGCGGGGGTAGAAATGTATGGATCAGGTAACCCGAGGGCGGCGCTGCGCTCGCTCGCAACTTGCTTAAGCGCCATTGCCTCGGAGATCTGAAGAATGCTTGCGATGGTCGCGGTATCGCGGCCAAGGCGAAAGAGTTGAAGAGCCGAAAGAGGCTGACGATGCGGAGTGCCCATAATCAGAGACTCGCTGAACGTTCAGACCGCTCGATCCGCTCACGGAGATCACACCGGCCAGCAATGGCCGCTTCCTGTTTCGCCATCCGGCGTCGGAACTCGATCTCGTATTGGACAGCCTTGAAACAGATCAGCATCGTCAAGGCCAACCAGGCAAAGCCGGCGAAAATCGCCAAGGCGTTGAAAACTTCGTTCTCAAACATCACGAACAGCTCCCTCTATGAGGCTCTCGGACACGGCCTCTATGTCGTCGCAAGTGACTGTGGTGGTAAGAAATTGCGGGGCCGCGTTCAGGAACATCAACCGAGCTTCTCTGCTCGCCCTGTTCCACGCCTTGCAGAGGCGATCGATCTTCACGGATCTAACAGCAGGGTTCGTCTTGCTGATTTTGCGATTGGCCCCGACGGGTTGCCCCTCGGATTCTGCGCTCCACCCGCCCGCCTCGATTTGACGAACGCGCTCACGGGTGATGGAGAAGAGGCCGCCAATCTCGTTGAGGCTCAGACCTTTGGTGCGGAGCGTCTTCATTTTCTCATTGCGCGTAGCGTCGGAACTCATGACTACCGCGACATCGGATGCCTTCTTCGCAGCCTTGCCCGCTTTTTCGCCCACGGTTTTCCTCGCAGTGGTTTTCTCCGCTGATTGGATGGCGGCTACGAATGCCTCAACACCATTTTCAACCAGGATCGGATGAAGCTTCTTGTGCTTCTTCACGAGGAGGGTCATGTGCCCTTGACGCTTAAACCCGTAAATATGGATTCTGAGCCTGATAGTGGCCGGCGATCGGTCGAGGACAACTGCAATTTCATTGATGGAGTAGTACGCCTCATACATGCGCTGAAGCGTCTCAATGTGCTCGGAGGACCAGACCTCCCGGCCTATCCCTCTGTTCCGAATTTGCTCGGACGGCGTTGCCCAACGGCAGTTGCCAGGCTCGTAGTTGCCGTCGTTGTCGATGCGATCGATGGAATGTCGGCCAGTCGGCCGCGGCCCCATGTCGCGATAGAAATTCTCGAAGTCTTCGCGCCAGCGGGCACAAACAGTGATCCCTCGTCCGCCGTATCTTTTCCACGACTTGATTTTCGGATTGCTGCACCTGGCTATCATCGACGCCCAGACACTGTATTCGGGAAGCTTGGTCCTCTTGCTTCCGTCTATCGTGTTTTTGGCGCTGAACTTCCTGCGGACGACAATCGTCTCGTACGTTACCTCGGGGATCATTCCGCCGCCTCCGGCTGCTTTGCCACGGCTTCGGCCAGCGCCGCGAAGGTAACGCCAGCGATCTCGCGCTCGGCCGCCTTCGACACCATGACAACCCAATATTCAGAAGGGACCGAACCACGCCTCCGCATCGCCTTGGCTGTCCCATATGATACGCCGATGTCTTCGGCGAACTCGGCCAGGGACGGCCACTCGTTGATCATGTCTACGTGGGACTTGGTCGGTTCGATCGTGTTCATCATGCTTCGCAGGGTATCAATCGTACCCGCAAAGTCAATACCCGAAAGGCATTACTTGTACCTTGGAGGCGGGTATTTTGCGTAAAATGTTGAAAGACCAAGAACATTTCGAAAAGGTGGCTCGCGCTGCGCGCCTAATAGACGCTAGAAAGGCCGCCGGCTTCTCTGGACCGAAGGCTGTCGCCGATAGATTTGGTTGGAATATAAACAACTATAAGGCGCATGAGTCAGGACGAAACGGATTCGGGATTGCAGACGCAAAGAAGTATGCGAAAGCATTTACCGTGAATCTGAATTGGCTACAGTTTGGGATTGGACATCCTACCGACGATGACCCCATAGTACTCGACGAGACAACAACTTCTGATCTTCCGTCGAATGCTGTTGTTACTGGCGAAATTGCCAAGAAAGGGGTGAAGATCCCGCTATACGGAGCGGCGGTCGGTGGTGAGGATGGAGAGTTTGAACTGAACGGGAACCGACTTGACGATATTTTTGCTCCCCCGAGCTTGAGCGGAATTCGCGAGGCTTACGGGGTACAGGTTGTAGGGGATTCGATGAACCCCCGCTATGAAGACGGCGAAACCGTCTACATCAATCCTCGTCGCCGTCCGGTGAAAGGTGACTATGTGGTCGCCGAGATCCAGCGCGAGGAGCATGGACCGAAACTTGCCTACATCAAACGACTGCTTCGACATACCCAGGCGGAGCTGCTGCTCGAGCAATTCAACCCGCCGAAGACGCTACGGTTCGATGGCCGAGAAGTCGTCAACGTTCACTATGTGCTGAGAAGTGGAGAGTGATCGCGCGATTTTGTGCGATCCGCTTCTGTAGAGAAGAACTCTAACGTAGAGTATCTGTTCTCTTTTTCCTTCTTTTGACTGATGGTGAGCCCAGAGCCCCGAACATAGGAGGACTAAGCCCCGTGCTCTTACGAGCATCCGAGGTTAGCCCCTATGCAGGTAGTGATCTTGACCGCCGGAGCCGCCCGTCACCCCTTCCGATTTGGTCGATATCCAGCGCCAAACCTTGACCGCACTGTTTCGTTGCCCTGGTAGGCCACGGTAGACGCCCCTTCGGTCTTTCGGAGTGGGGCTGTACTTTGTCTACGCCCGGTGGTAGTACTAAAACCGCTTGCAAAAACGGAGCGGTCGCCACCGTCTTCAACCATGGACCTGTCGGCCCCGACCGCATTTTGACCCCGCCCTAACCCGGCGGGGTTTTGCGTTTATACCCCCATGATTCGCCATTCGTCAATTGATCGGGTATTTTTTATACCATACCCTCTTGACCGCGCCGGGTATATTCCGTACCTTCATCCCCATCAGCCGATCACGACTGACCGCCCTTGGCGAAGGGCTGAACGAAGAGGGGAATGGATGCGAAAGCCTTTGCCGACAACAGAGCTTCTCAACGAACTCCTGTCCTACGACGAGAATTCTGGCGAGTTGCTTTGGCGGATGCGGACGGGAGATTTCGCTCGCCAGTCCGGCTGGAGCCAAAGAACTCTTGGCAGCTGGAACGCGAAATACGCTGGGAAGGTCGCAGGCAAGCGTCTGCGACATGGATACGTCGGGGTTAGCATCCTCGGCGTTTGCTACTTCGCTCATCGCATCATCTGGAAAATGATCACTGGCTTCGAGCCTGATCATATCGACCACGCAGACGGCCAGACGAACAACAACCGTTTCAGTAATCTGCACGACGTAAGCGCCGCCGAAAACCAGAAGAACAGAAAGCGTAGCGCCAACAATAAGTCAGGGACGACGGGTGTCCACTGGTGCCGCACGACCAAGTCTTGGGTGGCGAAAATTACCATCGGTCGGCGCGCCAAGATGATCGGCAGATTTACGGCGAGATCAGAGGCTGTAGCAGCCCGGCTCGCCGCGCAGAAAGAGCACGGTTTTCACGAAAATCACGGCCGAGCATCGGCTTGAACAACCAATCATCCATCCGCCCTCCACTGCGGCGGATATCGAAACTGATCCTCATGGAGGTTTTGACATGGCAATCACCAGAACCGCAGGAACGCCGTTCATCAACAGCCGGGAAACGCTCCTGGTCGTGATGGCTTCGCCCAACGGCTTCTATTTCGACGAGACGGAAGGCTTCTTCGGCGAGATCGTCAGCAAGCCGTATGATGCTCTGTTCGACGAGGGCAAGGCGCGCTTCGGCGACGACGTGCAGAAGTTCATCCGCTTCGATCTCGATGCTTT
>DATEEH010000052.1:0-9361 GCA_035281245.1 Nitrospira sp. | reverse complement strand
ATCACGACCGAACAAAACGTGCAACTATCCTCGCCCGGCCTTCCGGGCAAGACGTGAGGTAGCCGGGCGCGTAACGTCGTGCAAGTCGAGAGCTCCAGCGTTTCGCCGATGGCGAGCGCCAACAGTCGGTCGTAGATGTGGCCGAAAATAGCAGGCAAGTTGTCCGGCGTGAACGGTTGATCTTTGGGCCGGTAGCGTTCTTCTTCGAGAAGTTGCGCCAGTAGCTCCCAGAACACCTGGGTATCGACTGCGCCCAATACGCCCAGACAACTCGAGCGGGCCACGAGGTTCAGAAGAGCCAGCGGTCCGCGTATTTCGAACTTCCAAGGCGGAAACAGTAACGTCCGGTCTCGATGCTGTACTTCGAGCGCGGGTTCCCCGTCGTATCGGGTCGGTCGAAAGTGGCCCTTCGTTTGTGTCAGCTCTCGCTGGATGACCTCGGCAGAGAGGCGGGTCGGTTCATAGGCAAACGTCGGGGTAGCGGGGGCCCAGCATGCGGTGACGGCATAGCGTGGGGCAAGCGTTCCGGCGCCGACGAGTTGGTCGAAATTCAACATGTCCTGGTCCGGGAGAAATCGAAAGGAGACGTCTGGTCGCGAACGAAGCCTTTCAAGGAGAGGCTCTGGCGGGTGCAGCGGGCCGCCGAGCTTTGACTCCGGGTGCAAACGGTCGATGCAATGCAAGGTCAGTGTCCGGTTCTGACGGCGCAGCTCAGGGCCATAATGCTCTGCCAACTCCGTGGCAAACGAGAGGTCGCCGGCACCAAGTTCAAATACGGAGGCCACGTCTGCCTCAACCAGGAGATCGAACGGGTTCGTATGATGGCGGATAAAGCCGGCGACACGTTCGCTCGTCAGGGAAGGGGTCTGCCAACGGGAAGGCGACGATTCAACCATGTCGAAGAATACGCAGAGGGCGCGAAGCGCCTTGCTTGGGGGGAGACCGGTCAACGTTTTGAGTCCCGGCCCCGAGAGCTGTTGCATTCGTTCGGCGGTTCCGTGATTCAACGCGCTGAGGATTGCTTCCTGCACGACCGGTGGCAGGTCGGAAGTCCGCACGCGCTCGAGAAGACGATGGAGAGTGGTTGGAAGATGCGAGGCCTCAATGAGGCTGCGCGACGTTTCCCATTGGGGGGGTCGGTGCTGCAAACGTCTGCTGATCTGGGAACGAAATTCTGCGAAGAGCCGATCGTGGGTCATGAGACGTCGAGGAGAGAATCGGCAATCTCAACATCCGCTGGGACCGAAGCGCAGCCAGCATAGCGGCCCGGTGGGCATGGGTCAAGGTTGGTTGTCTTGCCGCCCCACCGCACCTGTGTTAGGAGAAAGGTCGGACCGAAGCGATGATGCGGCGCTCGTACCAACAATTCCTCGTCGGGCTGTTGAGCCTCGTGCTTCTCAATGCAGCCGGTTGCGCCGAAAGACAACCGCCCGCTTCCTCCGGGTCTGCCAGCGCACCGGCCCACGACTTCCGGGCGGGAGAGATCGTCGAGACGGCGAGTCAGCACGTGATCTCACTTGAGCAGTTGATGACCGCACTGCTCCGGCAGGAGGTCATTTATTTGGGAGAGGAGCATCACAATCACTTTCATATCGAGTCGGCCCTGACTCTCTTGAATCAGCTTTCGCGGGCCGGTCGGCG
This sequence comes from Nitrospira sp., assembly GCA_035281245.1. Lineage (GTDB taxonomy): Bacteria > Nitrospirota > Nitrospiria > Nitrospirales > Nitrospiraceae > Nitrospira_C. The sequence goes on along the minus strand of DATEEH010000052.1, from coordinate 7,720 downwards.
ACCCGTCGTCGCCATGGAAATGTTCGGCTGGGAGAGTCAGCCTCTTCTCGACCGCTATGTGCAAGGCGATGAGCTATCCCGACAGGATTTTCTCAGCCAAGCCGGTTGGAGTCAGAACTGGGGCGGCCCGTTCGAAACCTATGAGCCGCTGGTTGCCTTCGCGAAGACCGCGCATACGCGCCTGCTCGCACTCAATCCTCCGAAACCTCTTGTGAGAATGATCGCCAAAAAGGGTCTCGAGCAAGCACGCCGCGAAGCCGAGTGGACGCGTTGGCGCCTGGAGGAAGAAACGATCGTGGATGACCCCTCGTATCGTCAGAAAATATTCGAGCAGTTGCGTGCCTGTCACGGCGGAGGCTCGGATGAGATGTATCAAACCATGTACGAGGCGTCGATGGTCCGCGATGAAGGCATGGCGAAGACCATTGTGGGCGAGATCGGATCCCTTCGACGCGGAGACCCCGCGGCCGGCCCGGTTGTGAGCTATACCGGCGGAGGACACATCCAGTACAATCTGCCGGTTCCTCAACGAGTTGCGAGGCGTCTCGACGGCGAGATCCGGCAGACGAGCATTTACATGACATCCTACGAGCCGGCCCGAGCGGACGAGTTGCGCGAGATGTTTGCGAGCCGAATCGCCGATTACATCTGGCTCACACCGGTGGGTGCTGAGGGCATGCCTCGCCGGTGCCGGTGAGCGCCGGTGAGGCCCAACACGGTGAAATTGAAGCTCCGCTTGACAGTTTGAGCACAGGGATCCACACTAGACTCTGACGAAATCTTCTCCTGCTCCTCCTGGCGAAGGGTAGATGCGAAACAAGATTCCCTGCTCAGCGGAACGGCTAAGCCTTCTGGATCCTCCGATGATCCAGGGGGTTGTCGACCGCAATGCCTTTCATCTGGGGAACCAGTACCTGTCAGAAAATCGTGTACGTATCGTCGAGGCCGATGAGGTACAAATCTCATCGGCGGTCATCGGCAATTCGGGCCTCTACGAGCAGACGATCAGGTTGAAAGACGGCCACCTGGTGTCCAAATGCAGCTGCTCGTTGCCCGAGGAACCGATGTGTCGGCATTGCATCGCCGTCCTCCTGGAATACCACCGGTGGGTTCAGCCTCGGTCCAAGAAGGTCAAGCCCTCCCCTGTCGCTCAAGAGGTTCCTTCTTCCAATGGCGCGACGTCGTCGAGCATTTCCGGGGACTTGAGGTTGAGCGAAGTCATGGCATTCATCGAATGGCTGCAGCCGGCGATGAAGGCGCTCGAAGCAGGAAATCCGCTTCCCGACACGTCACGATTGACCGGCGACCTTGCGGCCTGGACCGAAACCATTCGCAAGCTGGATGAGCGCCGTCGCGAAAGCGAGGAGATCCAGCTGACGCTCGAATCGGATCAACGGGACCGCGAGGCCTACGTGCAACGGTTGACTCAACAACTCCAGGCATCGATGGCCGAAGTCAAGGCGGCCCAATCGCAGTTGCAACAGCTCCAACGGGACGTCGCCAGCTATCAGGACATGTTCACGAAAGTGTCGGAAATCGCGTCGGAAGTGGGCGGTTACGACAGCCAGATCAAGACGATTGCCGGTGAACTGCTCTCCAAGAGCACGCAGCTCGAGAAGCTGGCTAACTCATTCCGTGAAGTCGCTGCCGCGCTCAAGACCATTACAAATTCACCGTCAAGCTCGTAACCGCCGTTCTCTCCGCCTGGGCCCATCCCCTTGCTCCACCCTGGTGATTTCAGTACAATGCGGCCTCGTTTTTTGACCATCACTTCCAGGAGGGTTTCACATGAGCAGGATTGTTGGACAGGTCAGTGCAGTGATGGGAGCGTTGATGATCGGCGCCACCACTGTGTTTGCGAACGAACCGAAGGGTGGGGCGCCGGATTACAGCGGGATCACCGGCATGTATTACGCGCTCATCGGTTTGGTGCTCGCGTACGGCGTCTACGACACGTTTTTCAAGAAGAGCTGAGCGCCGCGGCGTCGCCGATCGTCCCCGGGCTCAGCCATGAGCCCGGGCACTCCTTCCATTTGATCTTCTGTCCTATCTTCGTGCCTTCAGCAACGGCTTGACGGTTTCCCATACCTTGTCGGCAATGATGCGATAGCCCTCGCTGGTGGGATGGATGCCATCCGCTTGATTCAGTGAAGTAGATCCTGCAACGCCGTCGAGAAAAAAGGGGATGAGCGCCAATCGGTATTGCTTCGCGAGGCTGGGATAGATGGCTTCAAAGCCCTTCGTGTAGTCCGCGCCATAATTGGGAGGGAGTTTCATGCCCGCAAGGATCACCGTGACGGACGCGTCCAGGCAGCGCTGAATGATCCGCTCGAGATTCGATTTCGTCTCTTGCAGGTTGAGCCCGCGAAGCCCGTCATTTGCGCCCAGTTCGAGGATGACAAAATCCGGACGGCTCTTGAGCACCCAATCCACTCGCCGCACGCCGCCCGCTGTCGTGTCTCCGCTGACCCCTGCGTTGATGACGCGATAGCTGAGCCCTTCCTCTTCCAATCGGTGCTGTAACCGCGCTGGGTAGGCCTCATCGGCGGCTACCCCGAGTCCGGCAGTCAAACTGTCGCCGAACGCCACGATTCGGGGGCGCTCATCGGTACCAGCCGCCCACGGGACGGAAGGAACCGCATAGACCAACACCAACGCCATCAAGTAGTGTGTGAGATACGAGTTGATGAATTCTCTAGCCAGCATCGGACTTCAGTATAATATCATCTGATTCTCGAACAATGCGGACGAGGGAGCCGTCTGATGATTGCCGTTCAACATTTGTCCATGCGTCTCACCGCCGGCGGCCGGCCAGTCACCATCCTCGACGATGTGACGCTCGAAATTCCCTCGAAACAGACCGTCGCCGTGATGGGACCATCGGGGAGCGGGAAGTCCACGCTCTTAGGGTTGATGGCCGGCCTCGATCGCCCGAGCTCGGGGTCGATTACGCTGGACGGCACCGAGATCACCTCGTTGTCCGAAAGCCGCATGGCCCAGTTCCGGCGCGCGAAAATCGGTTATATCTTTCAGTCGTTCCATCTGATTCCCACGCTCACCGCCTTGGAGAATGTGCTCGTGCCGTTGGAGTTGGCAGGCCTTTCCTCTGCCAGGACACAGGCGATCGAGCTATTGCAGACCGTCGGGCTGGGCCATCGAATCGATCACTATCCCGTCCAACTTTCGGGCGGCGAACAGCAACGAGTCGCCGTGGCCCGGGCCTTTGCCTGTCGGCCGCCCATTCTTCTAGCCGATGAACCCACGGGAAATCTGGATTCACTGACGGGGCGCGTCATCATGGATCTTGTGCTGGCCCTCCATCGTGATTACGGGACCACCCTGGTGTTGGTCACGCATGATCCCGCGATCGCCACGTTGATGCATCGGGTGATCGCCCTGCGTGACGGGCGCATCGAGTCCGACGACATCCTTCCCGGAACATCCGCCCATCGCGAGTCCGCCCCGTGAGCCGGTTCATGTTCTCCATGGCGTGGCGAGAAACCAGGGGAGGCTGGCGGCATTTCGTATACTTTTTTGTGTGCATCGCCGTCGGCGTCAGCGCGCTGGTTGGCGTGTCGTTGTTCGCAGCTCATGTGGAACACGCGGTTTCCAGGCAAGCCAAGAGCTTGCTCGGCGGCGATCTCGAGATCCGCTCTTCGCATCCGTTGAGTGCCGAGAGCCGGACCGTGCTCGAGACACTCGATGAACGCGGCATTCATCGGACGCATGTCAGCGAATTGGTGGCCATGGCTGCGCGTCCCACGCCAGGCGTCACGTCCGTTCAGGCGACACAGATTGTGGAATTGAAGGCGGTGGAATCCGACTATCCGTTGTACGGGACGTTGAACGTGGAACCAGCGGCCCCGTTGCAAAGGCTCCTCTCTCTCGAGCCGTCACGCTGCGCCATGGTCCCGTGCCACGGGGCGGTGGTGCAGGAGGCATTGATGCTCCGTATGGGCTTGGCCATCGGTGATCGGATCAAAATCGGAACAGCGGAATTCCTGATCACGGGTTTGGTGCGCACGGAGCCCGATCGAATGGCCAATGCCTTCAGTCTTGGCCCGCGTGTCATCATCTCGGCAGCGGGTCTGAAAGCCTCGGCGCTCGTGCAGCCCGGCAGCCGGGTTCGAGAACGGGAGCTCCTCCAACTTCCTTCCGGTACCCCGCTTGAGCCTCTACGCTCGGAGCTCCGCGGCCGTTTGGCCGCCGATCACGTGCGTGTCTCCGGCTATCGAGACGCGCAGCCTCAACTCAAGCAGTTCCTCGAGCAGTTGTCCCGCTATCTAGGTCTCATCGGTTTGACGGCCTTGTTCATCGGCGGCCTCGGCGTGGCCATGTCGGTGCATGCGTTCATGCAGGAGAAATTGAAGAGCATCGCGATACTGAAAACGCTCGGCGCCGATTCCTCCCTCCTCATCAGAGTCTATGTGGTGCAGGCGGTTGGGCTGGGTCTGGTCGGAAGCGTCGCGGGCATGTTGCTCGGAGTCGTGCTTCAGCGTGTGCTTCCGCCATTGCTGGCCGGGGGATTCGTGACCGATCTTCTCGACCAAGTGGGTGCCTCGACGGACCTCTCGATGGCCTCCGTCGGCCCGCTGTTCAAAGGCGGCGTGTTGGGGCTTCTCACCACGCTGCTCTTCTCGCTCTGGCCCTTGTTGCAAGTGAGGAACATTTCGCCGGCAGCCATCTTTCGGCGAGAGGTGGATCCACATTCTGGTCTCGCCGTGTACCGTCAGACGTGGGGCATGCCTGTGGGCATGCATGATCGGGTCAGCCTCATTACGGGCGGCATGATCCTTTGCGGATTGGCGGTGCTGTCGGTATGGCAGGCTGGATCCTGGCGGGTAGGCGGATGGTACATCGGAGGGCTTCTGCTGGCCATCATCGTCCTCATTGGCTCGTCACGGGTACTCGTGTCCGCGCTCCGGGTGATGCCGAAACCTGCGTCGATCAGGCTGCGTTACGCCATCGGCAATGTCCTGCGGCCTGGCGGACATGCCTCGGGGATCCTTGTGGCGATCGGGATGAGCGCGATGATCATTCTGACCGTTTCGCTGGTGGAGCAGGCGTTGCTGCGCCAGGTGAACGAGACTCGTCCGGTCGATGCGCCGACCTTTTTCTTCATCGATCTGCAGCCCGATCAAACCGCGAGTTTTGCCAAGTTGATCAGCGAACGGCTCGCAGGACGCATGCCGGAACTGACTCCGTTGGTGCGCTCGCGGCTCCATGCTGTGAACGGCGAGGAGGTAAAAGTCGACGAAGAACGAGGCCAGGATGAGCGGCGGGATGAGAACAAGGAAGAACGGCGGAAGCAATGGTACCTCTCACGCGAGTACGTGCTGACCTTTCTCGATCAGCTCCCAAAAGGAAACGAGATCGTGCGCGGCTCCTGGTGGCAGGCTGGACAACGTTTCGCCACACCCCAGGTTTCGATCGAAGAAGAGGCCGCTCATTCATTGGGTCTGCACATTGGATCCCATCTCGATCTCGACATTCAGGGGGCCACCATACGTGCCGAGGTGTCGAGCATTCGAAAGGTTGATTGGGGAAACTTCTCCACCAATTTTTACATGATCCTCTCGCCGGGATCGCTGGACGGGGCGCCGCTCACGTATGTGGCGACGATCCGCGTCGATCCCGACCAGGAGGTCTCCCTGCAGCAGGCCGTCGTCGCCGCGTTCCCGAACGTGAGCGCAATCCACGTGGGGGACGTCCTCCGCAACTTTGCCAACGTGTTGGATCGACTTGCGCTCGCGATTCGCGCCGTCGCGGTCTTTTGTCTCGTGGCCGGAGGACTTGTGATGGCGGCCGCGCTGGCGGCTACCAGATACCGGCGTCTCTATGAGTCGGTCATTCTGAAGGCGGTGGGAGCCACCCGCGGCCTGATTGCGAGCACGTTTGCTGCCGAGTATGCGCTGCTCGGATTCATCGGCGGGATCATGGCGGTCGGAGTGTCGAGTGCGTTGTCCTGGCTGGTGCTGACACACATCTTCGATTTGAGCTGGAGTTTGCATCCGGTCGTGCTGTCTACGGGGCTTGCATGCACGGTGTTGCTTACTCTGTGCGTCGGCTTCCTCAGCACGTTTCGGATACTTGGCCAGAGACCGCTGGCCATCTTACGCCATGAATAGGCTGCTGAAACAGGTCCTGTCTCACCCGCCCACCCTGAGCACGCCAAGACGTGCGCTTTACCCGAGCTCACCCGCCCGGCCCCGGCGTGCCGGGACACGCCCTTCACCAAGCGTCGTTCTCGTCGCACATCTCCCTGCGACGTACGATTAAACTGGAGGCAAAGTACCTATCCGCTCGCATTTGATCGAAGCGAGCGGGTCAAGCGAAGCTTGGTATGTACCTTCTCAGTCGCCGCGCTCCTGCGGCCTTGCTGCCGACCTGTTTGAGCAGCCTATCGTTGGATGCTAAACACTTTTTCAGTTGGCGACGATGCGAAACAGCCCGCCCGGCTGCGTCACGAGGTACAGCTCACCCTGGGCGTCTTCGCCAAAACTGGTGATCTGCTGCCCGGCGGGTGGAGTGAGTAACGGCCACGTGTTCTGCGTGCCGAGTTCTCCATTCTGCAGCTGAAAACTTCTGACGAATCCCGCACAGAGGTCGCCGTAAAAGTACGTTCCGTTCACAGAGGCATTTGTTGTGCCTCGATAGACATAGCCACCGATGATGGAACAGGCTCCATCATCGTGCGTGTAGTCCAGGATGGGCAGCGTGAGGCCGGCAGTATTGCATCCGCTCGGCGGATTGAAGCACAAGAATCCTTCCATGATACGCCAGCCATAGTTGATGTCCCGGCCTGCATTCGGCGCCTGCGCCACGTCGACTTCTTCACGCTGACTTTCTCCGACGTCGCCAATGTAGAGGTCGCCGGTTGTGCGATCGAAGGAAAAACGATAAGGGTTCCGCAAACCGTAGCTCCACACCTCCGGAGCTCCGCCTGGAAGCACAAAGGGATTGCTGGTGACAAAGGCGCAGGGATTGCCGGTCAGGGGGTTGAGTCGCAGGATTTTTCCCAAGAGGACGGTCTTCGTCTGGGCATTGTTCGGGACGTCCCCCGCACCTCCGCCGTCTCCGACTCCGGCATAGAGACAGCGGTCCGGTCCAAACGCGAGCATGCCGCCATTGTGATTGGCGTTGGTCGGATGAGGGATGGTCTTGAGTACCGTTTCCGTAGAGCCTGCGACATTGGCGGTCGGCGGATTTGCCTGGTACCGGGCGATCACAATGTCACCGGCGGCTATCGCACCGTTAGCTCTCGCTGTGTAGTAGATATAAAAGAGGCCGTTTGTCGCATAGTCAGGGTCAAAGGCCATCCCCAGCAGGCCGCGTTCTCCACCGCTGAGAACACGCGAACTCACGTCAAGAAAGGTGCTGATGAGAGCGCCGCTCAAGGCATCCACGATCCGGATCAGTCCCCCCTGTTCGACAATAAACAGGCGGTTCTCGTTCTGATTTCCAGGGGGCGCGGTCAGAAACAGCGGCGACGAGAACACGGTCGAAGCCGCGACAGCCTGCAGTGTCAGGCTATTGGAGGGCCCGGGAGCCGGACCCGTGCCGCCTCCGCCCCCGCCGTTACCGCCGTTGCAGGCCACAAGGAACAGTGAGGACAGACCAAAACAGGAGGAAAAAAACGTGCGGGATGCCCACCACATGGTACCAGCCTACTATGAGACGTTCTGGCACTCAATGCCGAAAATGCCTAGCCTGCTTCTAG
>DATEEH010000051.1:0-18501 GCA_035281245.1 Nitrospira sp. | reverse complement strand
GTCCCACGAGTGCCCTTCCATGCCTGCCGATCTTCCGTTACGACGCTTTGCCGACGAGTACATCTTGATGACGGGACGCCGGTGTTACGCAGTCGAAGAAGGCGGCACGGTCGTGGGAATGATCACTCCCGCCGACCTTCGCAAGGTGGAACGGGCGCGGTGGCACGAGACGCCCGTCGTCCGCATCGCCCATCGTCTCCACGAGCTTCGGTCGGTGTCTCCGGAGACACCGATTGTCGAGGCGCTCCAGACCATGGGCAGGGAGGACATCAATCAATTACCCGTGATGCGCGCGGGTCGGATGGAAGGCATGCTGTCCCGCAGCCATATCCTGCACGCGCTCCAGGCGCACATCGAACTCAGCATGTGATCTTTAAGGTTCAAATCTCAAATCTCATATCTCAAATCTCAAAATCTGAAAATTTGAGACCTGTGATTTGAGATCTGAAGAGAAGAGGGAGGTTCATCATGGATCGAAGAGTAGTGAGCGCAGTCGTATTCCTCGCGAGCGCAGGTTGTGCCGGAGGACCACAGGGAGGAGATATGGGCGTGGCTCCGCAGCAGAATGCAGCGCAGCAATCGATCGAGTATCGGACCCAGGCTCATTCCTTGAGGGAGATGGCCGACCGGCGTCAGCTTGAAGCGGATCTGTTGGCTCGCGAAGTCGGGGAGAACGACCCCAGCGTTGAAAAGAAGCGTCGACTTGCCGAAGAACTGCGAGCGGCGGCCTCGGATGCCGAGCACAGAGCGCACGACTTGAGCCGCCAAGTCCCGCACGGGATGGTTCAGTGAAAATACAATCTCAGATCTCAGATTTCAAATTGTTTGAGATGTGAAATTTGAGATTTGAGATTCCGATGCTCCGGCATCGGAGAGGGAGGAACTATGCCGACGACGATGATTCACGACCCGGCAAGAGCCAAGGAGTTTTTCGAGGCCAAAATGGCCTTCACGACCGGTCCCGTAGAGTTGGAGCGTATGATGAAAGAGGGGAGCGTCAACGTGGTGGATGTTCGAGCGGCCGACGACTACGCCAAGGGGCACATTCCGGGCGCCGTCAATCTGCCGAAAGAACGGTGGGGCAGCTTCCAAGGCTTACGCAAAGACAAGACCAACGTGCTCTATTGTTATTCGATCGTCTGCCATCTGGCGGCGACGGCCGCCGTGCAATTCGCCGCCCAAGGCTACCCTGTCATGGAACTTGACGGAGGTTGGCGCTGGTGGAAGGAGGACGGATTTGACGTCGAAACCTGAGCCGAAGGCAGCTCATGTCTGCACAGGCAGCGTGTTATGACCTCTCAGCATCAGTGCGCGTGCCCGCCCTCGACTGCTTATCCTCCCATTCACGAGTATGCGCTGATCGGCGACTGCCGAACCGGCGCACTCGTGTCCACCCGCGGGTCGATCGATTGGCTCTGTCTCCCCCGCTTTGACAGCCCATCGTGCTTTAACCGGCTCCTCGACTGGGACCGCGGCGGCTACTGCGAGGTATGCCCCACGATTTCCTTCCGAACCACACGTTTCTACCAGGATCACACCGCGGTGCTGACGACCGAATTCGAAACGGTCGATGGCCTGGCACAGCTCACCGACCTCATGCCCGTGGTTGCCGATGATGCCCAGGCAGAGCAGCGATTTCCTTTGCGGCAAATCCTGCGACGCATTGAGGTGCTCGAGGGAAGGATGGAGTTCTCGTTGAGGATCAAACTTCGTCCGGACAATGGGCGGACGGTACCTGACTTCACCCAGCGAAGCCGCGCCGTCTACTGCGCCGATTTCGGGGGGCGAATGATGTGTGTGGCCGTGGAGACGCCGCTGGACATGGCCCCCGGCATCCTATCCGGGCGTGCCCTGGTCAACCACGGTCAGTCCCTGACGTTGTGGCTGTCGTATGCCGAAGAAGCGCCGGCCGTATATCCGGTGCTGTCCGAAGCGGCGCGGGCCGTGGCGGATACACAGGCGTATTGGACAGGCTGGGCCCGGCATTGCCGGTATGATGGTCCGTGGCGGGACCAGGTCATACGCAGCGCCATCACGCTGAAACTTCTCAGTTATGCGCCTTCCGGCGCCATCGTCGCCGCTCCGACGACTTCCTTGCCTGAACGGTTCGGCGGAGACCTCAATTGGGACTATCGGTACTGCTGGCTGCGGGATGCGTCCTACACCGCCCATGCGTTCTTCAGGCTTGGCTTCGATGCAGAAGCCCTCGCATTCACCGAATGGATGATCCATGCCACCACCTTGACCTATCCGGCACTCCAAGTCATGTACACGCTGCACGGTGAGGCCTCGATTCCCGAACAGCGGTGGCCGATCTTTGAAGGCTATCGGCGGTCACAACCGGTGCGTTTCGGGAATGCGGCCTCCAGACAGGAGCAACTCGATATCTACGGGGAGGTCCTCGACACTCTCTTGCTCTATGTGGATGCCGGCTACCCGGTCGATCGCCATACGAAGCGCTGGCTCCTGAGGTTGGGCGATCTGCTGTGCACCTCCTGGCCGCATCCTGACCACGGCATTTGGGAAATCCGCGGTCAACCCCGGCACTATGTTCACTCGAAAGTGATGTGTTGGACGGCGTTGGATCGCGTGGAGCGCGTCGCCCGCAAACTGGGGATGCGTCCGTCGAACGGCGGTTGGGCACAGGCGCGCGAGGCGTTGGTCCGTGCCATCCTCAAGAGCGGATATTCCAAGACCCGCCGCAGTTTCGTGCAAGTTCTGGGCGGCACACGCTTGGACGCGGCCACACTCACGTTCGGGCTCACAGGATTCATCGACGGACGTGAGCCCCGCATGACCTCGACGATCACGACCATCCAACGCTGGCTGACGCGCGGGCCTCTGGTGTACCGCTATATTGCGGAACAAGGAACTGGCCGGGAGGAGGGGGCCTTCCTGCCTTGCAGCTTTTGGTTGGTGGAGGCGTTGGCCGCCGCCGGCCGTACCGAAGACGCGGAAGATCTCGTCGAGAGACTCGCCCCTCACGCCAACGATGTGGGGTTATATCCGGAAGAAATCCGCCATCAGGACGGTGCCTTTCTCGGGAATTTTCCTCTCGCCTTGACCCATGTGGCACATCTTGGCGCACTTTTGCGCCTGACGGCGAAAGAGTGATTGCCCGCTACACTTCATAAAAGGCGCCGAGGACCGTGCCGTAGGCGATGTGCGCGATGAGGACTGCCAAGGGGGTCCGGTACCCGTAATTCAACGCGAGGAATCCGGGCGGCTCCAACATCCGTGTGGGCCGCGGACCGGTACTATCGGAGGCCATCCGAGGGTGAATACCGGGCAAAGACGGAAGTACGGCGACCAAAACGAAAGCCGTGTGCGCGATCCCCATGACCGCACCCAGCCACCAGGTTGCCATCCCGAAGGCATGAAAAAAGAGGATGTAGACGAATGCCATCCACCAGCCATTGAGAAAGTGAATGACAAATCCGATGACCTTGGCGCGGTCACGATTCGGAGTGACCATCGTGCCCAGCAGGAGGGTCGTATCCATCCGGGTGAGATGGAGCGCTTGGCCTGCGCGGAGGAGGGTGGTCAACAAACCTGTTGCCAGCAGTCCCCACAGCAACATCGCGCCGACATGCATGACCGCCTTTCTCGCCGGTCGGACGACGGTCGTGGCTGGAAGCCGCCTGGCCGGTCGCACCCGCCTGTGGGAAAATGCAGGGCCCTCCGAGCCACAGGCGGGGACCGGGGTTCGCTCTACGCGGCTTTTTTCCGTCGAGATCCCGACGACTTTTTGCCGCCTTCGTACTTTTGCATCAACTTGGTTTTGCGTTTGGATACGTCTTGCGAGATGCGCTCGGGCTCAAAGCCGGCCTCCTGCGCCTGCGGGAACACTTCTCCCTCTTCTTCCTCAATATGGTGGCTCACCAATTCGCCCAGCACCTTGAACTTGGTGGAAAAACCCTCATCGTCGACGTCCATCTTCCGCAGTTCCTTGATCAGGAGCTTGGCGACATGGTGTTCCTCCTTCGCCTCCTCGATGGTCTCTTCCTCGTCGAGCACCTGCGCGATGGCCGGATACACCAACTCTTCCTCGAGTGCGGCGTGAACTTCGAGGGCGGTCAGCGCCTCGTCGGCAATCGAAGATTTCGTGCGCTTATCCGCGTCCTCGAATCGGGTAAACAAGTCCTGAACATGTCGATGGTCGGTCTTCAGCATCTCAAAGACGTCTTCCGCCCCTTCGGATTCATGCTCCATTTCCTGCTCTTCCATGTCGTCGTTCCTGTGTTTAGACTCCCGCATGGTCCCTCCTTATAGTTCCTCGCGGTCTTCACGGCGCATAATATGTTCGAATAATTCAAACTGCTCTTGGCAGGCGACGCATCGCCGTGCAAAGGGCAACGCCCGCAGGCGGGCCGGTGAAATGGGGGCATCGCAATCTTCGCAAATGCCGTACGTGCCCTCGTCGAGGCGACGAAGTGCTTCGTCCAATTGGATCCGTTCCTGGGTGCGGGCCTCGAGGAGCGCAATCTGCTGGGCGCCGGTCGCATCGCGCAGCGACATGTCCTCGACGTCCAGGACCGAGCTGTCTCGAAAGTTCGAGTGGTTGTCCCTGTGTTGCGCAATGAGATGATCGATTTCTCGTTGGAGCGTCGAACGCCGCCCGATCAGGATGGTGCGCAGCACATCCGGCCGCCTCTCATTCGTCTGATTATCCATGAATGACTCCTCGTGAATGGTGATGACCGACTCGCATCGGATTTTGCAAAAGCGAGGCCAGTCATCGTTGGCCATCGTACATCCGTATTGGCTCAGATCGTACGAGGTGGTTCCGGCGTCAGGTTCTGCGGCTGCGCGAGTTGTCTCCCTCCGGACAAGGTGTCGGCCCTCCTGAATCTCATATCTCACATCTCATATCTCAGATTCCCGGAAGATCTGAGATTTGAGATGTGAGATTTGAGATTGTCCTGATCCGAAGGAAGGTAAGGCAGAGGAGCAACGCTCCTCTGCCTGTGCCGTCTTTCGTCGAACGTTGCCGCCCGATGAGGCAGTCATGAAATTGAGAGTGGGCGACTCTCAGATTCGATGACGAGCGACCCGAAACGGGGGCGCGCCCGGATCGTTCATGCTTCATCGTGCTGGCAATCGACGGAAGACAACGTGTCGTGCCCGTCTTTGGTACCCACAGTGCACGCCTCAGGCCGCAAGCGACGATTGCGACGTGAGGTCATCCTTGCGCTTCTGCATGGTGAGCCCCAGTGTTTGGATATCGAGCTGGGCGGCGGCGAGCGGAAGAATGGCCTCTTCCTCTTCCGTTACGTGCTCGATCACGGCATCCTCGAGCTCGGTCAGCAGCTCGCGATAGTCGCTGCTTTTTGGATCTAGCGTCCGCAGTTGCTGGATCAATTCCCGGACCGTCGCATGGCTGTCATAGGCGGCCGTGATGATTTCCGACTCCGCTTCCTCATCCTCATCGTCTTCCAGTGCGTCGAGTTCGGCACCGTCGATTTCATCAAACGTGCTTTCGGCCTCAGGATCGATTTCGCCGTCATCTGTCATATCCAAACCGTTGCCCTCGGATTCATACTCCACCGATTCGAGTTTGGACTGCACGGCGGGGTACAGCAGTTCCTCTTCGAGCTTCGAGTGAATCTCCAGCTCGGTAAAGAGCCGCCTGGCGATGGAGCCCTTGTCGTCGTCTCCAGCTGCATGAAATTGCTCGAACAACTTGCGCACGTGTTTGTGATCCGCCTTCAGTAATTGGACCGCATCTTGTGGTTGTGAACCTTTCGGAGTCGTCGTCCGCTTCGCCATAGTCTCCTCCTTCATTCACCTCACACGCCCTGCGGCAAGGGCGCGCTATCCGTTGACAACCGTGCCCCCGTTGGGATGCAGCACTTGGCCGGTCGTGTACGACGAATCCTGCGACGCAAGGAAGACATAGCTGGGAGCCACTTCCTCGGGCTGTCCGGCGCGTCCCAGAGGCACGTCGGAGCCGAACGTCGCGACCTTGTCCGCGGGGAACGTGGAGGGGATCAGAGGCGTCCAAATCGGACCGGGCGCCACGGCATTCACGCGGATGTGTTTATCGGCCAGTGCCTGGGAGAGGGAGCGGGTGAACGCCACGATGGCGCCTTTGGTCGAGGAATAATCGAGTAGTTGAGGACTGCCTTTGTATGCCGTCACGGAAGTCGTATTGATGATGGTGCTTCCCTCCTTCAAGTGCGGCAATGCAGCCTTTCCCATGTAGAAGTACGAAAAGATATTCGTCCGAAACGTGCGCTCGAGTTGTTCCGACGAAATCTGCTCGAGAGTGTCTTGCGGATGCTGTTCGGCGGCATTATTCACGAGAATGTCCAGCCGACCGTATTCGCGAATCGTGCGGTCGACGGCCTCCTGACAGACGTCTTCCCTGCCGACGTCGCCTGAGATGGCAAGGCAGCGACGCCCCTGTTGTTCCACGAGGCGCCGGGTCTCCTTCGCGTCGTCATGCTCATTGAGATAGACGATGGCGATGTCGGCGCCTTCTTTTGCATAGGCCACGGCCACGGCCCGTCCAATGCCGCTGTCGCCGCCCGTGATCAGGGCCACTTTGTCTCGAAGTTTCCCGCATCCCCCTGTCGAACCTTCGCTCTCCGGCCGCGGCCTCATGTCCTTTTCCAATCCGGGTCGCCGTGTCTGGTGTTGAGGCGGCCGCTGCGCCCGTGGTTTCCCTTGTGCCATTACATCCCTCACCTCGTCGTTGCCAATCTTCTCCCTTCTCGGACCGTGCAGCAGACGGTGCAAGAGATAGACCCCGGTCGCCCGCCTTCCCGTACGGCGGTATCGCTTTCGGGTGTAAGCAGATTGCGCATGACTGGGAGGTGAGAATGGACAAAATGTCTGACGCAGGACAGCTGGTCCACTTCCCTTGCCGCCGATTGCATTCCCTTCCCCTGGCGGATGTATCGTTTGCGGTTTGCATGTCTGGAGGGGCATTCGAATTGCAGATCTCCCCGTGACCGCAGCTATGAACGTCGCCAGAAAATTACAGAAGCAGTCGGAATTGCAGCGGCAACCGGGCGATGGAACCTCGGGGCCGCGAGGCTCCAAGTCCTCCTCACTTTTTGCCCCCGGGCGGAATTGTTGGCGGGTTGAACTTGCCGAGCGCGCGTCATTTCTGATTGACGGCGACGACTACTTCCGGGCGTTCCGTGCCGCGGCCATTCATGCCCGCCATCACATCATCATCCTCGGTTGGGATTTCGACAGCCGGATCAAAATGTTGATTGACCGGGAACCCGATGGGTTTCCGGACCGGCTGGGTGAATTCCTCCATGCTCTTTTGATGCGAAGACGGCAGCTGCACGTCCATGTGCTGACCTGGGACTTCCACATGATCTACTGGAAGGAGCGGGAATGGTGGCTTCCCTCCAAGCTCGCCGCCCATCGCAGGTTGCATTTTCATAAGGACGGCGCACATCCGGTCGGTGCCTCCCATCATCAAAAGGTGGTCATCATTGACGGTGCGTTGGCCTTCGTCGGCGGTTTGGACTTTGCCCAGTGTCGCTGGGACACGAGGCGACATCCGGCCGTCCATCCGAAGCGGCTGCTGAACGACGAGACGCCGTGCCGGCCGTTTCATGACGTCCAGTTGATGGTCGGGGGTCCGGTGGCATTCGCGCTCGGTGAGCTTGCCCGAGAACGTTGGCAGGCGGCGACGGGACGAACACTGCCTCCGAGCGGCTCGGGAGGTCTGGCGGATCTCTGGCCTCCGGGTGTCAAGCCGGACATGTCCGATGTCCCGATTGCAGTCGCCAGGACGGCGCCGGCCTTTGGCGAGCGCGCGTCCATCGGGGAGGTGGAAGCGTTATTTCTCGATAGCCTGAACCACGCCCGCCGGAACGTCTACATCGAAACGCAGTATTTGACGTCGCGGACGGTGGCCGACTGCCTTGTCGCCCGGTTGCAGGACCCGAAAGGACCGGAAATCGTCATGGTCCTGCATCCCAACAGTGACGGCTGGCTCGAACAGCATACGATGGACGTGCTCAGGGGACGGGTGCTCGAGCGGCTTCGTGCCGCCGATCGGTTTCATCGCTTGAATCTCAACTATCCAAAAATCCCAGAGCTTCGCGGGCAATGCATCAGCATGCACAGCAAAGTGTGCATCATCGACGATGATTTCGTGCGTGTGGGATCGGCGAACCTGAGTAATCGCTCGATGGGATTCGACACGGAATGCGATCTCGCCATCGAAGCGGCAGGTCAGCCGGCCGTTCGCCGGGCGATTGCCTCGTTCCGCCAGGCGTTGCTCGCCGAGCATTTGGGGGTGAGTCCTGAGGCCGTCCGGCGTGAACTCAAGAAAGACGGCTCATTGATCGGGGCGGTGGAACGCCTCCGCGGCGCCGGCCGTTCCCTGGGATATTTCGACGGCACCGTATCGGCCGATGTGAACGAAGTCGTGCCGGACGAAGCCCTTATCGACCCCAGCCGTCCTTACGAAGCCCAATTCATTCCGGAAGAACGTCGCAGGCCCGCGCTTCGTCAGATTATTGGGGGGACGTCGGGATTGCTGGCATTGGTCGTGCTCGCGGGCCTGTGGCATTGGACATCGTTGCGCGAGCTGATCGATGTGACGTCAATGGTCGATTCACTCGAAGAAGTGGCGCGCGGGCCGGTGGCGCTGCCGGTGACCGTCGGGGCGTTCCTCATCGGCGGGTTGCTCGTCATGCCGGTGATGGTGTTGATCGCCGCGACGATTTTGGCCTTCGGTCCTTGGTGGGGATTTTGGTATGCGTTGATCGGCATGACGGCAAGCGCATTGCTCACCTTTGGCATCGGCCGTCTGTTGGGGCGCAGACTCATTGACCACCTGGCGGGATCGTGGGTGCATCGGATCAGCCGTACGCTCGCCAAGAAGGGGATTATGACCGTTGTCGCACTCCGGATGCTTCCCGTGGCGCCGTTTTCCGTCCTCAACGCCGTGGCGGGAGCGTCGCACATTCGGGCCCAGGATTTTTTCGTGGGCACCGTGTTGGGAGAGCTGCCGGGGTTGCTGGGCCTCGCGCTTTTTCTCGATCAGGTGACCGAGACGATTCGTCATCCGGGCCTTGGAAGCATTCTGCTTCTGGTTGTGATCACCGTCGGAATCATTCTGACCGCGTGGGGGTTAAGCCGTTGGGTCTCCAACCGCCCGCAGGAACCCTCGCGGGCGGAACGCGCGGCATGACGCGCGGCATGACATGCGGCTGACATTCGCCACGTACAATATCCACCGCTGCGTCGGTCGGGATGGACGCTATGATCCTGCACGCATCCGCGACGTCATCCGAGAGTTGGATGCCGATGTGGTCGCTGTCCAGGAGATCGATGCCCCCGACCGACATGGGTTGGAACTCGCACACTGGCTGGGGGAAGAATCCAAGTATCAGGTGATCGCCGGACCCACGTTGTTGGAACGCAAGGGCCATCATGGCAACGCGGTGTTCACCCGCTGCCAGCGTGGCGAGATCCGGCTCGTGGATTTCAGTGTGCCGGCCTACGAGCCCCGCGGGGCCATTGATCTCGATCTGACCTGCGACGGCGTGACCGTTCAAGTGATCGCCACTCACTTAGGCCTGCGTCCCAGGGAGCGGCGCTTTCAGGTCGAGCGGTTGCTCCAATGCGTCAGACCGAACTGCGTGCTCATGGGCGATTTCAACGAATGGTGGCTGTGGGGTCATCCTCTCCGGGCGATCAAGGCCATCTTCGGATCGACACCGGCCCTGCCGACTTTTCCTTCCTTCCGGCCGGCGCTCGCACTTGACCGCATCTGGATTCGTCCGACCGGTCATGTCAGATCCATCACCGTTCACCGGTCGCGCTTGTCCGCCAGGGCGTCCGACCACCTGCCGCTCAAAGCCGTCGTGGAGTGGGAGTCCGAGCAAAATGCGGACGGGTAAGCTCATGCTTACCCGTCCCACATGGAGGGCGGGTCCGCGTGACCGTCAGTCGGCGGACTCAGGGGCGCTGATGGCAACCGAGTGATCAGGTTCCCCGACCAGATCGGGAATCGAGGTATCCATCACTCGCAGGGCACGCCCTTGGTCGTCAAGCTGAAGCGCGATGCGTGCCCCGACAATGACGTTCTCGAACAGGTACGCTTTCGGCACATCGAAATAGATCGGTCGTCCCAAGTCCGTTCTCAACAATCCTCGCCCCGTGGACAAATCCAATTTGAGCAAGGTGCCGGAGACCAAGTGCAGCTGACCTTCGGTGCCTTCCGCGGCATGCGCCTGAGGCAGACCTAAAGTCGACGTCAGCACCGCACACAAGAACAGGGTTGCGAAGATGTTGGATGTGAGGCGATACATGATAGCGTCTCCTTCCATGGCCTACACGGTGGAACGGCACGGTTCGTCGCGCTTGACGACCAGCCGGAAAGTCCCAAATGGTCCCTTGATCAGACCGCGGACGACGAGAGGCAGCAATATGAAGAGAGACAACACACAGGCGGTAAGCAGAGGAACCGCGAGCGCCCAATACGAGGGTCCCGAGCGCATGAGTTCGGGAAGAAAGGCGAGGAGCACGAGATTGGCAAGAAACAACGCCAAGACGAATCCCCCGATCCCCTGCCATAGAATGCGCCAACCGACTGCGACGGTTTCCCAATAGCTCAGGTTCATCTGGCACCCGACGTCATGTGTAAGGTGAACTTCGTTTGAAGCCTCCTATGGTGGAGGTTGCGGTGTCGGCGTCGGGGAGGGAGGCTGCGTCGGACCGGGGCTCGTCGGCGGTACCGGCGCGGGTGGCGGTGTCGGCTGTGGGTTGGGGAACGTGGGGCCGGGAGTCGGGCTCGGTGGATCAACCGCAGCCGCTTGAACCACGTCTCCGAGGACGAGAATCCCCCCCAGGAGCCCTGCCAATACGACCATCGTACCGGGCAGCATATGCATCTTCTCGTTCACGCTGCCTGACCGATACCGTCTCCGCGCTCCGTTGAATCGCCCCGGTTGGGCATCGACGGCTGAGAAACGTCTTCCAGGACCTTTCCGGTCAGCTGGTGGTCCTGCACCTGTACGGCGATGTCGCCCACCGACACGATCCCAACCAATTTGCGGTTCTTATCCAGCACCGGCAATCGGCGAATCTGCTGGCCCGCCATGATGGCGGCGGCGTGCTCGACCTCGTCATCCTCGAAACAGTAGACGACGGACGGCGTCATCGCCTCTCCGACCAACATGGCCTTGGGGTCGCGTGTGGCAGCCAATACGCGCACCACCAGGTCGCGATCGGTCAATATTCCCACCAGGCCCTCTTCATCGCATACTGGGAGGACCCCTATGTCCAAGGTTTTCATGATCGAAGCGGCTTCTTCCGTCGTGGCGTCCGGCGAGATGACTTCAGCCTGCGGGGTCATCACGTCTTTGATCCGAAGCATGGCGCCTCCTCCTTTCTTCATCAGGCCATTGCCGCTGCCATATCTCGGCAGGCGGCACCGCATTTCCGGCATTCGACGGCACAGTCCCCGCAGAGCGGATGGTGCGGCGAATGCTGCTCGCAGACGCTGGCACAGCGGTCACACATTTCTGCGCACGTTCGGCACAGCAACTCCATTGAGGGAGACAGACGGCCCATCCAACGGCCCGAAAGCGCACAGAGATCAGCGCAATCGTGGCAGAGTCTGATGCAAAGATCTTGAAGCTCCTTGTGGCTGCCGCCTTCCATGCCGATCATGTCATCGGCGCAACGGTCGCAAATTTGGGCGCAGGCGGCACAGGCTTCAATGCAATGCTGCAGGTGCGAGTTGGGTGTTTGTTGATGGTGATGCATAAGGCTCCTTTTTGCATGAACGGGATTAGTATCCTTCACGCAAAAGGCAGACCACGCGGAATGCGATTGTCGCAGGCGCTTAAAGAGAAATGTCCGTCATCTGAGAAGCGTCACCTTCCGGGTCGGGGAGAGGCGCCCGCAAATTGTCCTGACCAAGACAAGCTGTCCTGGTGTGCAGACAGTCTGTCGTTCGTCGTTGCTCTTAAAGACCAAACGCGGTGTCGTCATGCCTCCCATGCCATGAACACCAATTCCCATCACGCGGCGCCATATTCATTCAGAATGGTTTTTACAGACGCAAGACACTGTGAGAACGCCGGTTGGTTTTAGCCGCCGGGGAGCACGCGACCCTTGAAAATCCGATAGAGATAAAGAAGAAGCGGGAACAGCAGGACCGATCCGAGCAGCAGACTCAGGACCAGCAGGCGAAGGGTCGGCGGCGGAGCCGCATGGGCGATCGTCAAATACGGCTCCACGAGAAACGGATACTGGGATAATGCCCAGCCCCAAAGGATGAGCACAGCGCCGGCGATCGCACACCACCTGGCTGCTCGTGCCTGTTCATTCCAGAGGGCCATGAGCGCAGCAAGGTGCACGGCGATGGCCACGAAGATGGTCGTCCCGCCAAGGCCCGTGCGAAGAAGGCCCGCGTAGATTTCCGGCGCGCCGCTTCGGGCTTCCCATAGGGCAATCCCTGCGGCGCACAGGACCATGCCGCAGGACACCATGGCCCGTCGTCTGAAGCTGGCGCGCAATGCAGCGTCCCGAGCTTCGACGAGGAGATAGACGGCAGCCAGATAGGCGACGAGGGAAATGGTCAGAAACCCCACGCTCAATGGAAAGGGGGCGAGCCAGGGATCCACAAAACGTTCGGTGAACGTGCCCGGCGAAGAGACCGCGATCAGCCGTCCGGAAGCCACCGCCCCCAAGCTGATGCCCAACAGGGCCGGTGTGATGAGGCTCGAACCGGCGAACACGTAACGCCAGATCGACGGCGTAGAACTGCTTCCATCGGTTCGAGACGTGATGTCATGGGTCCTGACCGCAAAGGCGGTACCTCGAAGTACGATGCCGATCAGCATGAGCGAGAGTGGAAGATGGAGGCCCGTGGCAATGAGCGCAAAGGCGGCCGGGAAGGCGGTAAACAGGATGGTGACCGCCACGATCAACCACACATGATTGGCTTCCCAGATAGGGCCGATGGCTTGATCGATGAGCGCCCGTTGCTGCTGGCCTTTGCGGCCGAAGGTAAAAAGAGTCCAGATGCCGGCGCCGAAATCAGCTCCTCCGGTGAGGAGGTAGCAGGTCAGGGCTCCGACAATCGAAGCGCCCAGCACTAATTCAAGCATGCCCATGGATGGTACGCGCTCTTATCGACTTCGTGTGCGCACTTTGGGGTGGCACCTTCTCCTGTCGCTTGCGTTATAGCCGCTCGCTTGCATGCCTACTCGGCGACACTCCAGTCAGGAGCCCGCTGGATCCGGCGATATGTGACGTCTCAGAAATGTCCTCCAAAGGGCTTGCCATACCGACCATCGATGGCCTCCCGGCCGGGTCAGCACGTGTGATGAGGGCAGACTCGAGGCTAGAAGGCGATGAGCCTCCACGAACATATCGTTCTCTCCGAAAGCGAGGAAGATTTCCGGGGAGGGAGAACTCTGTTGTCCGCGGAGATGCACCCATCTCCAGATCGTCTCAATCTCACCATAGGCCCCATACGCCGTAATGCGGGACGTCCATTGCGCCAGTCCACCGGCCACCACGATTTCCTGCACGAGCGTGTCGGTCCCAAGGAAAGGTGCGAAGGCGACCACTCCTTGAATAATCTGCTGATACTGACTCGCATACAGAAGAGCGCCCAGTCCGCCCAACGAGATCCCCACCAGCCAGATCGAGCGGTAGCCGGCTGAGGAGGCGGGAAGCAGCACGTCGTGATGAAGCTGATCCAACAGCGTGCGGTCCGCATAATAGCCATAATGGGCGTCCACCAACAAGACGTCCGCCGCCCATGGATGCGCCCGTATGAGATCGACGAAGCCCCAGTCCTCGAAGTCTGCTGCCTCATCGCCAATGCCTGGCAAGCAGACGATCAGGTCTCGCGAGGGCGAAGTACCTTGATACGGACAGCGTCGAATGTACAGCGGCCGTGGCGTGGGGAGAAACCGCAGCAACAAGGGATACCGCAGGGAGAGCCGCGAGACGGCAATCCGTTTCCATCTGGTGAGCCGGTAGAGCGCCACGGTACGACGCCTTCAGGCGGCGAGAGGCTCTGTTTCTCGAATCCATTCCACTTGGTACCGCCGCGCATGTGAGTGCAGGAACTGATCGAGCTGCGTGAGCGTCAGCGGCTGGGGAATGGCATATCGCTCGGGAAGGGTGCGAAGCAGGTCGTCATGGTAACGCGCATAGACCGCAAAATCGCGTGGGAACATCGTCGGATCCACACCGATGAACTTGCTCCGAATGGAGGCGTGCTCGAGAAGTTCGCGCCAGTCGGCGGGGGAGGGCAATCCAATGGAATCGACTCCATGAGAAAACAGCGTGGCGTAAATCTCCTCGAAGACTCGAGTCGAAAGATAGGATTGCAACGCATTGAAAGACGCTTCCGTATTGAACACCATCCAAAACGGAATCGATCCCGTCCCCAGGCACCAGTAGGGCTCCATCAGAATGAACGAATCGACGAGTAAACGGGTGGAGGGCAACCCGCGATGATCATTCCACCAGCGATGAAGATCGGCCACCAGCGGGCTCATCGCTTCCGGCTCTTCGAAGACCAGGCGGCGCACCGGACAGACGCGCTCTCCGGCGTACGCAAGCACGTCGCGGCCGAGACTGGGGGCGAAGCCCCATTCTGCTTCAGGAGCCCAGAGATCCGCCGCCGGCGGTTCCCATCTGGTCCGATGCGAGTCATACCGTCGCAGATACTCGGCGACACGCGGGCTGCCTTGGTGCATTTCTTCCGCGGTGGCGCCCCCCAAGGCACCGAATTGGAACAAATGACGTCCTCCGCAGTCCGTGACCGGCCATGACTGGCGGCAATCCACAAGCAGAATGGTGCCGCCGGGTTCCAGACATTGGTCGAGGAAGGTCCGATACGTCTCGCCCAACGACAGCTTTTTGAAACGAAAATAGCTCATACGCTGGACCATCAGTCGGTCCTGGACGGGATCGTGCATGTGGTGGAGCTGCAATTCCGGATTGCGGTCCAGCACGACACGCGCCGGCTCAAGACCCCATTGCAGCTCGTGGTGGGGTTCATCGGGATGGACCCCGGACCGGGCGACCGGAACGAGAAACGTTTGGGGCAGCCATGGAATCCCCAGCGCAGCACAGAGGTGCGTCACCGCGCCGTTCGAAGATCCGATGGCGACCGCCGGATAACGGCGTTTCGGATACTGACTGACGACCCAGCGCGAAAGATCGGTCTCGCTGATCTGATTCAGTCGACGCGGGGCAATCGCTTCCAGCCATCCGCTCCATATATAGACCTGCTCTTGGAGGAACCGCGGCAGCCGATTGGCCATGGCCGAGAGCGACTTGACCGCTGGCCTGGCCCATCGCGGTACGGCCCCGAGCATTGGAAAATCACGCCCGTGCAAAAATCGACCGAGCGCGGCGAGCATCGCCGAGGCGGAATCGAAATCAGCGAGGTAGCTTGGTTTGTCAGACATCGTTATAACCGTAGGAACGGGCGAATCGCGTCGACGAACAGCGCCGGCGCGGTATAGTTGATCGTATGCGCCAATCGAGGCATCACCAATAAATGCCCATCTGGAAGCAGTTGCGCGACCCGTTCAGCCCAGGCCTGCGGCACGAGGACATCGCGTGAACCACGCACGACCAACGTCGGCGCGCTGATGTGCGGCAGTTTTGATTCCTGGCAATCTTGTAATGCCATGCGTACGGTCGCTGCGATACCACGCCAGCCTGCCCTCCAATAGTCGCGCAGCATCAATCGTCCAAGTCCGGGTGATTCAATGCGTGAGTTCTGGATGAGACGAAGGATCTGCTTCACCACGGATCGCGCGGCGGGATCCACAGTGGGTCCCTGGAGCACGAGCCGCTGCACGAGGCGCGCATGTCGCACTGCGAAGTCGACCAGCACCTGACATCCAAAGCTGTTCCCGATGAAGTGCGCGTGGTCGAGTTTCAACCGGTCCATCCATTCGGCGAGGCGGTCGCCAAGATACTCCAAATCGATGCGCTGCCGGGGTCGATCGCTCAATCCGTAACCCGGCAGGTCCGGGACATAGGTGCGTGAGAACGATGCCATCTTCTCGGCGACGGGCATCATGTAATCACCTGCCAGGACGAATCCATGCATCAGGACAACCGGTGGTCCGGTAGGACGGCCGCCGATGCGCGTGTAGATCGCGCCCGTCGGCAAAGAAACCCGGACATGTTCCCATTCATGATCCATCGATCAACGTCCACGGGATACATCATGCCGATCGTGCGGTCGCGGGAGAGGCCACGCGTGATCCTGAGGCTGCCGCGATGTGCCGCCACATCGCCCAGCAGACGACGCCGGCAAGAACAAGATAGAGCAAGGAGAACGTCACCATCGGGATCCACAGCCCGGGCATAGGGGTGACCGCTTCCGATGTGCGCATGATTTGGTAGATGATCCATGGCTGGCGGCCGACCTCGGTCACGACCCACCCGGCTTCAATCGCGATGAGGCCCAAAGGCGCCGTCGCGATCAAGGCATACAGGAGCTTCCTGTCCTGTTCGATCCGTCCGGTCCAAAAGGCCCGCCAACCGCTCCACAACGCCATCGCCGCCATCAGCATTCCACAGCCGACCATCAACTGGAAAGCAATATGCACCACCGCCACGGGAGGCCAGTCTTCTGGCGGATAGCGGTCCAAACCGATGACTTCCGTGTGTGTGTCGCCGTTCAAGAGTAGGCCCAGTCCGTAAGGGATCCGCACCGCATAGGAGACTCTGCCGGTCCCGGCATCGGCAATGCCGCCGAGGACAAAATCGGGACCAGCCTCCGTCGTAAACAGCGCCTCCATGGCAGCGAGCTTTGCAGGCTGATGGACGGCCACTGCTCGGGCGATCATGTCACCACTCAACGGCTGCAACAGCGCCGGAACGGCGCCGATCGCCAATGCAAGCGTCAAGGCCAGCTGATGAAACCGGCTCTGTGGGTTGCGCAGTAACAACCCTGCATGAATCCCGGCCACGAGAAAGCCAGTAGCGGCGAACGCGGCCAATAACATATGAACGGTTTCGTGCCAAGCCGGCGGATGCCACATCGGTGCCAAGATATCGATCTGGGACGATGATGCTCCTTCCGGTGCCAACCCTGTGGGACCGTTCATCCAAGCATTGACGGTGATCACGAAGAACGCCGACGCCACGCCGCTTGCGACGACGACCAGTCCCGATACGAAATGCGCCCGGGGGGAAATGCGCGACCAGGCGTATAGATAGATGCCGAGAAAAATGGCTTCCGTAAAGAACGCAAAGCCCTCCAGCGCAAACAGCGGGCCGATATGAGGACCAGCCCGTTCCATAAATTTCGGCCACAAGAGACCCAGTTCGAACGACAGGACCGTGCCCGACACGGCGCCGACCGCAAACAGGATCGCGGTACCTTTCGACCAACGCTGGGCCAAGCTCAACCCCTCGGGGTCGCCCTTGCTCAGCCATCGCCATTCAGCAAGAGCGATCAGCGCCGGCATGGCAATACCCAGGGCCGCGAAGACGATGTGGAAGCCCAGGGACATCGCCATCTGCGTCCGCGCGGCCAGCAGGTCCGTCATCTGCTCACTGGCATGCGTGAAGAGCCTCCCACAAGAGCCGGGGCAGAGTGAGGCATGATGCGAGCGCTGCCGTTCGAATCACGACATGCGTGCCACCACCATGCCGCAAGACCCAGCCCGCCCAAGGCCAACCACCCACGGTGCCGATTGAGCCACGCCTGCACGCTAAATTCAAGCGCCCGATCGCTGAACTCGCCGCGCGCGCCGTAATCGCCCGGGAGAGGTTTGAACAGATTGTCCGGGCGGCCAGGCGGGACCGGTTCCTGCGTCTGCTGCGATTCGTATCCGACGGCGGCGAGATAATGGTCGAGCCAGCCGGGAATGAATTTGTCGCCGATGATGGCCTGGACGGTGGGGTATCCGATGGAAAACTCGCGACGGCGATGATGCGCCGCCCAGTACACGGCACGGGCGATGACCTCGGGCTGGTAAATGGGAGGAACCGGCTGAGGATGACGGGGCATTCGCGTTCTGATCCACGAAAATTGCGGAGTGTTCACCGCCGGCAGCTGCACTGCGGTCAGGTGCACCCTGCTGCCGTCGTGGATGAGTTCGGAGCGCAGGGATTCCGTAAACCCCTGGACGGCGTGTTTCGCGGCGCAATAGGCGGATTGCAACGGAATCGAGCGATAGGCAAGCGCCGAGCCGACTTGGACCACGACGCCACGGTTGCGGGGAACCATTCGCCGAAGCGCGGCCAGCGTGCCGTACACATATCCGAGATACGTCACCTCGGTCACGCGGCGATACTCTTCGGCGGTCATCTGAAGCGCAGGCGACAGCACCGACACCATGGCGTTGTTGACCCAGATATCGATTTCTCCCACTTCGCGTTCGATCTTTTCCGCCGCCTGTTCCACCTGCGCGTCGTCGGACACATCCGTGATGACGGCGAGCGCGCGCCCGCCAAGGCGTTCCACATCGGCAGCGGCGCCTGCCAATCCGTCCCGGCTTCTGGCCAGTAAGCCGACCGAGG
>DATEEH010000050.1:0-29834 GCA_035281245.1 Nitrospira sp. | reverse complement strand
GGAAGATAAACAGCTGCTGCATGAGCTGATCACCAAGCACTTCATGTATACCGGCAGCCGCAAGGCCAAGCAGGTGCTGGATGCGTTCGATGCCACCTTGCCGAAATTCGTGAAGATCATGCCTGTCGACTATAAGCGCGTGTTGGAAGAGCGGAAGCGCAAAGCGAGCGCGGTACACTAGGAAGGTTAGGTAAGGGGTAGGGATGGGAGATCCGAAGGGTTTCATGAAATATGCCCGCGAGGGCCCGAAGCGTAAGCCGGTCGAGCTGCGCGTCCTCGACTGGAAGGAGATGTACGAGCCGATCTCCGAGGACAAGCTCAAGATCCAGGGTGCGCGCTGCATGGATTGCGGTGTGCCGTTCTGTCAGGGCAACACGGGCTGTCCCGTCGTGAATTTGATTCCCGAATGGAACGATCTCGTGTACCGGGGTCGGTGGAAGGACGCGCTCAAGGCTTTGCATACCACGAACAATTTTCCGGAATTCACCGGCCGTCTCTGTCCCGCTCCCTGCGAGGGCGCCTGCGTACTGGGCATCAACGAGGAGCCGGTCTCCATTCGCGTGATCGAGTGGAATATCATCGATCGCGGCTTCAACGAGGGCATGGTGTCGCCCGTCCTTCCGGTGGCCAAGACCGGCAAGACGGTGGCCATCGTAGGATCAGGGCCGGCCGGCCTTGCGGCGGCACAGCAGTTGGCGCGCGCCGGCCACACGGTCACGTTGCTGGAGAAGGCCGACAAGATCGGCGGGCTGCTACGGTACGGCATCCCCGATTTCAAAATGGAAAAGTGGGTGATCGATCGCCGGCTCGAGCAATTGAAGGCGGAAGGGGTCGAGTTCCGGACCGGTGTGACGGTGGGTAAAGACATCAGCGGCGAGCAATTGCGCGCGCAGTTCGATGCGGTGGGTCTCACGATGGGCGCCGAGCAAGCCCGGGAGTTGCCGATTCCCGGACGGGAATTGAAGGGCGTGCATCTGGCGATGGATTATTTGACGCAGCAGAACAAGCGCACGGCTGGTATTCCGATCAGCGATGAGCCGATCACGGCCAAAGGCAAGCGTGTGGTCATTATCGGGGGAGGCGACACGGGATCGGATTGTCTCGGAACGGCGCATCGCCAGGGCTGCGTGGAAGTGCATCAGTTCGAGTTGCTGCCGGAGCCGCCCCCGATACGCGCCGAATCCACGCCCTGGCCGCTTTGGCCGATGCAATTGCGGACGTCGCATGCGCATGAGGAAGGTTGCGACCGGCAGTGGAGCCTATCGACCACCAAGTTTTTCGGCCACAATGGCCACGTGACCAAGCTGCAGGCCCAACGGGTGAAATTCGAAGGCGGCAAGTTCACGCCGATGCCGAATACCGAATTCGAGATGGATGTGGACTTGGTCCTGCTCGCCATGGGATTCACCGGCCCCGTGAAGAACGGCCTCCTCGACAGCCTCGGCGTAAAATACGACGCGCGCGGCAACGTCGCCGTCGACGAGAACTTCATGACCAACCTCGACGGCGTTTTTGCCGGCGGTGATACGAAACGCGGCGCCTCGTTGATTGTCTGGGCGATTGCCGAAGGTCGAAAGATGGCAGCCGGGATCGACAAGTACCTGCAAACCGGAAAATCCGCCAAACCAATCCGCTGAATTAATCTCCCTGCTTTACCCTCCGACGTCCGGCTTGGACCCTGTTCGACTCATAGAACCTTCCCTGGGGACTGTACCAGGCAATAGCTGTGATCAAACCAGATAGTCTTCACCTTAAATGGCTCAGAGGGTCCCTTCTCAATGTGTTCGGCTATGGGCAGCGTTCTTGCTCATCTGTTTATCCATTGGCATCACCTTGGGGATCCTCGAAGCCGGATTTCGTCTCACACGATATCTGGTCCGAGGGCCGGACAGCATCCTCACTGTCGAGGACGGGGAATTAGGTTGGGTGCACAACGTAAGACGTGGAGAGGACCCGCATACCAACAGCTGTGGAGAAGAAGTCCTCACGCTGCCGGCCGTGTCTCCGCTCCTTGTTAGATCGCCCAAAAAACCCGATGGCAGACGGGTATTGTTCTTGGGCGATTCAACGACCCATGCCTATGAGGTCTCGACAGGGGCGGCATACTACGACATCGTCGAAACGCTGGGTGAAGGACAGTATTCGGTCTGGGCTGCAGGCGTTGGAGGATACAGCAATCTGCAGGAATACCTTCTACTGATGAAGATTTACGATGATATCCAACCCGAGATCATTGTCTGGCAACTAGACTCAAATGATGTGGCGGACAATGTTTACGAATTGGACCGTGCCTCCCTGTCGAGTCCCATGAGAACCCGTCCCTATCTTAATCCTTCTTCGGGACAGGTCACCTTGCGCAATCCTGGTCTGTTGCCATTTAGGGTCAGCCATGGAGCCCGGTTTCTCTTTTCTCATTTAGCTGGTGTGGACATTCGGTTTGAATTGGGAATCATTCCTTCCATCGAACGTTGGCTCAGGCCGGCAGAAGGGCAACGTCCAATCCTTGAGCAGCGAGGTTTAGACGTGTTGGATCAAATGGTCCGTGAAACGAGGCGCCGGTTCCCACGGAGCCGAGTGATTGGACTGGCGTTGATGGCCGACCTGGCCGAGGAGGACAGCCTGTATGAGGAGATCTTTCGCCGTCATGGCGCTGACTATTGGTCCCGCTTCGATTCGCAAGTCCGCATGGCCACCTCAGATTCGACTGACTGTCGTCCGTGGGATCGGCACTGGAACCATGCAGGAAATCGCATTGCAGGGCGCTTGATCGCCGAAGGTCTCAGAGAAGAATGACTGGACTCGAGGCTGCGAGTTCATCCAAGCCGTATCGATCTTAGCTGCCTTTCTCGTCAACAATGATGCCATGGCTCACGCTCCGGCGAATGCCAGCCGTCTCAAGGAACTCTTGGCTGAGATGCAGGGCGGCCTAGGCGGAAGGATCTCGGAGCGCTCAACCTGTACTTTTAATTCACCGGCGTGTAAGTTTCGGGCCGTGACCCATCCGTCCACCTATCCTCGGAGTCCAAAAACTCTTCTTGGCGGCATCGCGCATCTTGCCCGGTTCATCGACAAGATCCGGATGCGAAACGCAGGCCTGATTCAGGACTACAACTACATCACCGTTGGATTCGACAAGCATCTGATCGACTTCTTGAAGATCGATGCCAAGGCCTTCGAGGCTCGAGTACTGGCCGGAGGCTCCGACCAGGATTTCCTTGCCTGGGTTCAGTTGCATGGGGAGTCACGGAGTCAGGAAGAGATTGCGCAATGGAACGACATGCTGCTGTCTTCGAAGCCGAAAGACGATGCCGCTCGCCAGCGGTTCCAGGGCCGGCTTCAAGACATAGCCGCCAAACGCGGCGTGCCGGTCGGCGCACTTCCTTCGATTTCAACCTGGACGGAAGTGATCGAATTGGATGAGGGCCGCCTGTGAGAGGTGTTGAAGGAGGGACTCCGCATGCATATGCTCATGGTCGTCTTCCGGACGTCACTGAAAGAACGAGTGCATGAATTGCTCCACAGATGCGACGTCAAGGCCTTCACGGAAGTGAACGAAACGGTCGGTTACGGTCAGACGGGTCCCGCCGAAGGATTGGCCTTTTATCCTGGCACGAATTCCGTGGTCCTGGTAGCGCTCGATCCTGAGCATACGGCGAGAGTGAGTCTGGCCGTGAAACAGTGGTACGCGGAAGCCGCCAACCATCCAGGGTGGGAAAAGCCCGCGCTCCGAGTGTTTTCCTGGCCTGCCGAGCAAATTGTCTGACAAGATTCTTCCGAACGATTCGGGATCCTGCCGAACCCTCTGTCATCGTTCTTCCCCCACTAGGGTTCTTGCCCTAGGATGTTCAGATTCGGACGATTTCGTTTGTCACCGAGCCATCTCGCTCTATACTGCCAATATATCAAGCGGGTAGGGAGCTATGCCCACAAACCTTAATCTTCTCGTACTGGAAGATTCGCCAGCCGATGCCGAGTTGATGATCGAAGCGCTCCGTGAGGCGGGATTTGATCTCAACGTCCGCCGCGTCGACACGAAAGAGGCGTATGTCAGGGAGCTCGACCAGGCCCCCGATTTCATTCTGTCCGATTATTCCATGCCCCAGTTTACCGCCCAAGATGCGCTCCGGTTGATGAAGGAGCGCGGCTTGGATCTTCCGTTCGTGATCGTCTCCGGCTGTATCGGCGAGGACATGGCGGTGGAATGCATGAAAGCAGGAGCCGCCGATTATCTGCTCAAGGATCGACTCGGGAGGCTTGGTCATGCCGTGACGCAGGCGCTCGAGCGCAAGCGACTCATCGAAGAGAAGCGCCAGGCCGAGCAACGGCTGTTCCTGGAAACGTTCCATGATTCCTTGACCGGTCTGCCGAATCGAGCCTTGTTCATGGATCGATTGGAACGCGTAATGTTGCAAACCCGCCGCCAACCCGGTCACGTCTTCGCGCTTTTACATGTGCACTTGGACGGGTTCAAAATGGTCCACAGCGGCTTGGGGCCTTCTCCCGCTGATCGCCTGATGATTGAGGTAAGCCAGCGCATTCTGCGCCGAGTCCGATCCGTCGATACTGTCGCCAGGATGGAGGGAGACGCGTTCACCTTGCTGATCGACAACCTGAAGGCGGTGAGCAATGCCACGCGGGTGGCAGACCGCCTGCAGCAGGAATTTTCCACGGCCTTTGTCCTGGACCAGCGCGAAGTCTTCGTGACGCCGTACATCGGCATTGCCTGCAGCCATGCCGGCTATGACAGTGGGGAACCTCTATTGCGCGATGCGACGGCGGCCATGTTGCAAGCGAAGGGGGCCGGCCGTGCCGGATTCGTGATCTTCGACAAAGCCATGCACCAGCAGGCGATGGCGAGATTGAAGATCGAAGGGGACCTTCGTCAGGCACTCGATCGTCACGAGTTCCGGCTGGTGTACCAGCCCATCGTCGATTTGGCGGACGGACGGATCGCGGGCTTCGAGTCATTGCTCAGGTGGCAGCATCCGGAGCAGGGCATGACCAGGCCGGATGCCTTTCTGAATATCGCGATGGAACTCGGGCTCATGAAGAGCATCGGCGAATGGAGTCTGGGCGAAGCCTGTCGCCAACTCAAGCTGTGGCAGCAGCAGTTTCCCCGGGCCCGGCCGCTCACCATGAGTGTCAATTTTTCCATTGAACACTTCGCGCAACACGATTTGACGCAGCTGATTCACCAGGCGATCGAACGAACCGGCATCGAGCCGTCGAGTCTGAAAATCGAGATCACCGAGTCGGAGATGATGAAACAACCCGAAGCGGTGAGGAAGGTGCTCGCCGAGATCAAAGCGCAGCAGGTCGACACCTGTTTGGACGATTTTGGCACCGGCTATTCTTCGTTGAGCCATCTGCAACAGCTGGCCATTCGCTTTCTCAAAATCGATCAGTCCTTCGTCCGGCGTCTGGGGGCCGAGGACGACGCGCTCGCGATCGTGAAAACCATCATCGCGCTGGCCCATCAGTTGGAGCGCCAGGTCATCGCCGAAGGTGTCGAGACCGCCGAGCATCTGGACATCCTGCGATCGCTCGGCTGTGAATACGGCCAAGGCTATTTCTTCGCGAAACCGCTTCCATCCGATGAGGCCGGCGCACTGCTGACCTCAGCCCGCCGGTGGTAGTCCCTCACGTCCGTCGATTCCATTGCGCCTGGTAAGATGCTTCTTTGAAGAAGGGGTCTGCCACTGTGACATCCATCCAGCGGTTTGCGGCGAAGGTCGAGACTGTGCGCCAACTCACGCACGATGTCCGCCAGATTGACTTCGCATTGATCGAGCCCCCGGAGATCAGGTTCAGGGCCGGTCAATTCGTGTCGTTCGACGTGCCGGATGCCAGGACGGGCCGGACAGTGACCAGGCCCTATTCGATTGCGTCTTCGCCGGCCTCCCCGCGCATGATTTCGTTGCTGCTCAATCTGGTGCCCCATGGACCGGGCTCCACCTATCTCTTCGGGTTGCGGGAAGGGGACCAGACGAGCTTTGTCGGCCCGGCGGGAAATTTTTATTTACGGGACGATCGCGAGCGGGAATTGCTGTTCGTGGCCACGGGAACTGGCATTGCCCCCATACGATCGATGCTTTACGCCAATGCGGAACGCCCGACGCCGAGCCGGACGACGTTGTGTTGGGGACTTCGAAGTCAGCGCGATCTTTACTATGAGGATGAACTGGCCGGTTTGAGCCGTCAGGTGCCGATGAGCGCGCACATCATCACGCTTTCACGGCCTGAAATCGGATGGGAAGGAGCGTCGGGTAGGGTCACGACATGGATTGAACGACAGATCCACGACGTCAAAGGGCTGGCCGTGTATCTCTGCGGGAACAGCGGCATGATCACAGAGGTCACACGCATCATTCGGTCGAAAGGACTTTGTCCGATCTTCCGTGAAAAATATTATGACGACGCATCAGGCGGTGGCGATGACTAATGGCCTCATATGCGGCGATGAGGCAAAAATGGGCATGCCTGTAGCTTTCTTGCTGC
The DNA here is from genome assembly GCA_035281245.1 of Nitrospira sp. Lineage (GTDB taxonomy): Bacteria > Nitrospirota > Nitrospiria > Nitrospirales > Nitrospiraceae > Nitrospira_C. The sequence continues at coordinate 23,336 of DATEEH010000050.1, read as the reverse complement.
GCTGGCAAGCAATCGAAAGCTGGGATTTGCAGCAGAAATGCAGTCCACACGAGGGATTCGTCATTGCGGTGGAACTGGCATTCGGTTTGCTCTAAAGTGTGACGCCCGTTGCGGGGGATAGGCTCCCGTCACTGGGAAAATCACGAGGAGGACAGGATGACGAAGACGATCTCCGCTCTGACTGCTGCTGCAGTGTTTGCCGCCTTTGCCACGGCTTTTGCGCAGACCCCTGCACCGGAACCCACCCCTGCTGCGCCACCGGCTCCCAGTCATGAAATGGCCACGCCGCCGGCAGCCCAAGCTCCGGCTCCGCCGAGTCTCGAAGAGGAGAAAAAGGCGGAAAAACCTGCGAAGAACGGGAAAGGCAAAGGAAAGGCCAAAGGCCACGGAAAAAAGGCGAGCAAGAAGCACGGTCTTGACCGCGCGGATGAAGCGGCCGGTGAGCACGGCAAGCAGGGTCGGGATAAGGCCCGTGCGAACCAGTAATCGGTAAAGCAGGAGTGAAGGCAACAACGGCGGCCGGCTGCGCAAGGAGCTGGCCGCCTCTAGTTGGTAGGGTCAGGCCGCCGCTTTCGTGACGAGTTTCTTCACTTCCACATGCGCGAAAATGACGTCGGGTTCCCGCTGCAGCGCCTCATAATAGCTGCGCTCGAATCCATCGCCTTCTTCGGAAGGCCGAATGAGGGCGCGCACATCGGCCAGAAAATGTTCAACTTCCACGGTCGTTAGTTCCTCACCCTCGTCCAACAACTCATCCACGCGGATGACCAGCTGCGATAGGGGATGCAGCCAGGTGAACCACGGATCGTTCAACACGAGTTGGAGCAGTTGACCCGTTGAGCCGACACGACCGTTGATGCGCTCGTAGGTAAGCTGCTCGGCGATAATGAGCGCTTTGTGCAAACCGAGCAAGCCCCGGCGCACCTCCGTCAGCATACGCCTCAGACCTTCCCGCGCTTCAGTTGATACTCCCGAAGATCGCATCATCACTGTATTGTACCAGGTCGAATAAAAAATGTGATCTCTCATGGAAAACCACAATGGGATCAGCGGCCAAGACGCCCGCCGCCGGAATTGGGAACAGGAGCGGAAGAAGGGGGCATCAGCGGACGATTCGGATGAAAGGGCAGGACGGGCGCAGGCGTCAGTTGGTTGGGCGAGGAAGGGCTACCGAATGGCGTCGTGGATCGCGGAGGCGTTTGACCGTGAGGGATCGCCGTAGACGGGACTTCAGGCACCTGGGGGACGAGTGGTCCGTGTTCTTGACGCATTTCCGACCGTCCCGGTGAAGGGCTGACGCTGTGGCTGCCGTCGAGCGGCTCAATGCGACCGGCGTGGTCCGCTGGCGAGACAACTACCGTCAGCAGGAGGCCGAGGCCGATGATGCCTGCAAGCTCACGCGCGAACATGGCAACCTCGTGGCGAAGTTGCCTCATCATAACAAACCAGGGACGGACTACGCAGCTTTGGGCAACAGCTTTCTCACGCGAAAGTGCGCCAGCACGACGTCCGGAGCTCGGTCCAACGCCTCATAGTAGGCGCGTTCGAAGCCTTCTCCCTCCACCGACGGTTGCAACAAGATATCGATCTCCCGCATGAGATGCGCCACGTTCTCATCGGTGATGTCGCACGTCTCATCCTCGAGCAAGTGATCCATCCGTACGAGGAGATCCGCGATGGGGTGCAGCCAGGTGAACCAGGGGTCTTTCTGAAGCAGGTCGATCAGGGCATCCACGGTGGGAACGGGACCGCTGAGACGCTCGTAGGTCTGCTGCTCGGCAATGATCAGGGCGCCGTGAAGACCGACGAGGCTTTCCCGCATCGAGCGGACGATTCGCCTGCGGGGATCCACCGGAACGAGCGCGGTCGAGTGGGACGTGGCTCTCATATCTTCAAGTGTAGCAGGCCTCCGCGGATCGGCCAGTCGTTTGAAAGATGGTGGCCACCACGGTATTCTTCAGCCACCATACGCGGCGAGGAGGACGTCCACATGGAGCGGCGGAAACATCGGCGTGTGCCCGTTCAGATTCAGGGCTTCTTGCTGGGAAACTCGCATGAGATCGAAGGCCACACGCTCGATCTTTCCCTCGGTGGAGCGAGGTTTGAAAGCGATCTTGAGGTGTTCCCCGGCAAGACGATCATGGTGCGTTTAGTGGTTCCGGGCGCAGAATCGCCCGTATCGATTCCCGACGCAAGGGTCCGATGGGTCGACGAGCAAACGTTTGGCGTAGAGTTCCACAACGTCCGGCAGGATGAACTGGATGAGTTGGAAGAGCTCATCGACGAGTTTGACGAGGCGGGGGAGGGCGGCCACGCCTAAGGGACAAGACCCGTCGCCTGACAGCTGGCTGGCGCTCAGCTTTCGTAGTAGACGACGATGGTCGCCTTGTTGCACTTGCAACAGGTGCCTTGCCCGGTCATCGGAGTTTGTCCGGAGGCTTCCGCCGCTTTGACCTGAGCATCCTCGACGCGTCCGACCTTGTTATAACAGTCGCTGCAGTACGTCGCTGTCTTTGCCATATCTCCTCCTTCCGCTAAGGACCACGATGTCGAATGACCCGATGATCCAAGTATAGCGCGATTACGCAAAACTGCTTGACCGTTGCGAGGGGCCGGAAGGCTAGAGGCCGGGTTGGCTGCCGAAGGCGGCGAACAACTGGCCTGTGAGGTAAGGGGCGTCGGCGGGATCGTCGAAATCTTTCCGGCGGATATAGTCGTTGAGGACACGCCCCTCCGCGGTCCGATGGACATGAGGAAGCGCGAGATTCATGCGGTAGCGCTGGATCGCCCCGGCCACACGGCTGATGAAGATCACCGTGCCGTCCGTTTCCTGGCGCTCGACGATGCCGACATGGGTCAGGGGATCATTGATCAGGCCGTCGCCGTTGTAATCCCAGGTATTATCGAAGAAGACTAAATCCCCTGGCCGGACGACGGGCCCTTGGTGAAACTTGCCCTGCCGTCCGATGTGATGGTGGATGAGCCGCACACCATTGGCGTTCGGATCAGGGGAACCGCTTTCATAGAGATCGATGCCATGCGCGAGAAAGATGGCGCGCGTCACTCCGGCGCAGTCGTAGGCGATCCATTTGCCGTTGACCTGGACGGCGGTCGCTCCGACCAGCTTGGACGCCGTCTGCACGATGGCCGCTCGACGGGACGAGGCCTGTACGGACTTGCAACAGGACGGTACCGAAGTCGACGGGCGTGGACGATCGGCCGTGGGTGTGGCGCAGCCGACCAGCGTCGCGAGCGCGACGATGAATCCGATGAAGACCATCCGGCCGATGGGGTAATAGACGGCGTACACGTGGCTCTCCCACGCCAACCTACCACGCCAGGAAGGAATCGACCAAGCGAAGCGGCATTTTGAGAATGTCGGCAGTCGGACAAGGGTCGCCGGGTCGCTCAATCCCTTCTGGACGTCGTGGGAGACTGTGCGCATCGGAAGCCGATCGTGGCCGACCGTTGGTCGGGACTGAAGCCGCTGCGGGTTGCGGTGCGAAGCATGATGATATTGCTCTTCCACGAGCCGCCGCGCACGCCCTTGTATCGGCCGCTCGACGGTCCTGCGGGATTTCTGCCGGGCATATACGCATAGTAATCAAAGCCAAACCAATCCTGCACCCATTCGGCCACATTGCCGGCCATGTGATGAAGGCCGTACGGGCTCCGACCCGGAAGATGCGTATCCACGGCGGCCAGGATGGGAATTTCATGAACATGATGCTGGCCGAACATGGCCCGCTCGCTGTCCGGTGCCGTGTTGCCCCAAGGAAACAGCAGACCATTGGCCCCGCGCGCGGCTTTTTCCCATTCCGCTTCCGTCGGCAAGCGCTTACCCTGTGACGTGCAATATCCCACCGCCTCGTGCCAGGTGACGTAGAGCGCCGGCCAGCGCGTCAGCGTCTGATCGGAAACCGAATGCACCGTAATCACATGCCAAATCAGTTTCTGCAATTCCTCCGGTGGATCCTGTTTCTTTTTCGCGAGATAGGCCAGATACTCCCCGAGGCTGATTTCATCACGGTCGATGGAGAACTCGTCCAGCCAGATGCGTTGCTGCGGCAGCTCCGTATCATCGAATTGGGTCCATAGGCCGTATGGATCGTCATCGATTCGCTTGCTGCCAATCGTAAAGTCTCCGGCAGGAATCGTGATGACCGGGGCCGCCTGTGCCATCGCGGCGATCGTCGAAAGATGACGATTGAGTTCCCGCGACGGCTTGGCCCGATCCGACCCTTCAGCCCGGCTCATGCCGATGAACAGGAAGGTGAACGCGGCAACCGCGACCAGGGCGCGGGCCATCAGGTCTTGCTTGGAGCGGCGAGGGCTTTGCTGACTTCGCCGATGAGACGGCGCTCGATTTCTGCGGTTTCTTCGGGACTGACGCTCAAAATCCGTCCGCCCTGGGCGAGTTTTTCGAATTCGGCCTTCACGCTCAGGCGCGTGACGTTCAAGGGTTGCGCTTGAACGGCAATGACATACTGGTTTCGGAATCCGGCGACCTCGAGTGACACGGGATTCGAGATCTTGCGCTCGGTCACGATGACGGCTTTTTGATCGGCCTTGATGCTGACCCTGATCTGGTACCCGTTTCGGGCCAGCGCTTCCTCGACCGTCTTGGTGACCGTGTGCAACGGACGTGGGAGATCTTCGAACTGGGCGCCTTTTTGTTCGATGTGGATGTTTTGCGCCGCCTGCTCCAGGGCGGTTTTCTTGATGTCGGCCGTCAATTTGCGAGCCTGGACGAGCTGTTGTTCGAGCTGCTCGGCGGCAGCTTTGGCTTCCGCTTTTGCGCTCTCGGCAGATTTCTTGGCGTCGCGGATCTCCTGATTCAGGAGATCGATCTGTTGCTGCATGACCTTGTTGCCCTCCTGCAGCGAGGTGACGAGGGACTCCTGCTTCGCCACCTGTTTCTTGAGCGCATCGTTTTCGGCCCGGAAGGGGGAATCATCGGGCTTGCAGGAGGGCAGGGCGAGAAGCGCCGGAAAGACGATCAATGCAACTGCGCTGCGAGGACGCCACGACATGGATGTGCGGATTATCCATGCTTCGCAGCCGCTTGTCCATCCTGAACTTGTGATCGCCGAGATTGACCGTCCCAGGGGCCCGCGCTATCCTCCCATGATGCGGCGTACCTGGCCTTCATGGGCTCTGCTCGCAACGCTAGTCGGAGCCTTGGTGACAGTTTCCCTCCATGTGTTTGCGGCCGAACCGCCGCCGTCCGCCCCGGCGGTCGTGCCGCCGGAAGATTATTCGCTGTACGACGTGATCGTCGACGAAAAATTCCTCACCCCGGAAACCAAGCTGGTATTGCTCGAACGTGCCACGCTGACGCGATTGCATCCCGAGCAACGGGGCCCCCTCCGTCTTGAAACGTTTCAAGACTATGAGATCTTCGATGGCCGCCTTCCAGCCGACCTGGTGCGCGATTTCCTCTTTAAGAATCAGACGCCCTCGAGGCTGGAAGGACATTTCGGCTTCGGCGTGCGCTATCGCTTCGTGTCGGGTGACGGGGGTGAGCAGCAGGAAACGTCTCTGGCGCCTCTGCCCGTATCGGGAGGTTCACCGGACCTCGCGCAGGAAGGGCCTCTCGAGGAACCGCCGGCCGTCATTGACCGACTGAGTTTCTCGCGTGTGGCGTACACGTTTGCGCGTGATCATGCCTTTGTCTACCTTGAATACAACCGTCCCGACGGGAGCGGCGCCGGATTTGCCGTGTGGCTTCGTCCATCCGGTCCACGCTGGGGCATCTTTGACAGCGAGTTGGTGTGGGCGGCCCGTACACAACCAGAGTAGCCAGGGGTCGGTGATCCGGCTGCCGGTCGGTTGCAGACGGAACGAGGTCGCGTTAGCATATTTTTGTGATGGCAGGACTGATCCGCAAGACATTCTCGGTGCCTCCACTCGGCTGCAATTGCACGATCCTCGGCGATCCCGTCACCAAACAGGCCATCGTCGTGGATCCCGGCGGAGCGGCGGAGCGAATCCTCCGGGAAGTTCAAGAGCTCGGGCTGACCGTGACCAGGATTCTTCACACCCACGCTCATTTTGATCATTTCTTGGCCTCCGGTGAGATGAAAAAGGCCACCGGGGCCGTCTTGTGCCTGCATCAGGACGATCGAGAATTATGGGAGATGCTCGACGTGCAGTGCCGGGCATTCGGGGTGCCCTATGCCCCCGTTCCACCACCGGATCACTGGCTCATGGATGAAGAGAAAGTGTTCGTCGGGCACGCGACGGCGGTCGCCATGCATACGCCTGGCCACACGCCGGGGTCGATGAGTTTTCATCTGCCGGAAGGCGGTATTGTATTGGCCGGCGACACGCTGTTCCGTGGCAGCATCGGCCGAACGGACCTCTGGGGCGGGGATTTCGATGCCATCGAGCAATCCATCCGCGACCGTTTGTACACGCTCGATGACTCAACGCTCGTGGTGACGGGACACGGTCCCGAGACGGAAATTGGATGGGAAAAGGAAAGGAATCAATTCGTGCGCGCATGAACGGATCAGGAGGTACTTATGAGGACAAGCGCTCGATGGCTGATGTTGTTCCTGCTATCGTTTAGCTGCGGCTCCCCGGTCGTGCATGCAGACTCCGGTTCCTCACCGCCCGAGCCGGTCACGATCTCCGACGTGAAAGTGCGCATCTCCGACCATGGGCCGGTCGTGCTTCTTCAGGCGGAAGGGAAGACCATCCCCATTTTTGTCGATTTGACCGTTGCCGTGTCCATCCAGGGCGCGTTGAACGGTGAACAACTGCAGCGGCCCTTGTCGCATGACCTCATGCACACGATCCTGGAAACGTTCGGCGCCAAGGTGACCCAGTCGGTCATCACCCTGAAAGGCGGAACGTATTACGGAGCGTTGAGCGTCGCGTTCGGCGACAACGTCAAAGTCTTCGATAGTCGCTCATCGGACTCCATCGCACTGGCGATACACTTTAAAGCGCCGATTATCGTCGGGCGTGACCTGCTGAATTCGGCGGGACTGGTGCAGGAGAAGTCGAAGGCGCAGGACTTATAAACGCTATTCCTTGGCCATACGATCGTTCAATCGGGCAAGACGCTTCTCCGTCGAGTGCTTAATGAAGTTCATGTTCTCAGCCAAATGTTGCTGAGCGGTGATTTCACCCTGCTCCCGACGCTTCAACTGGTCCAACCCGAATTGCGCAATCTCGGGACCATCCTCTTTGTAGAGCTCCTGCCAGATTTGCATGCAGCGAACCTGCTTTGCGGGCGGAAATGCGTCGCAAGGAGGCTCCACGGCCTCGATTGGTCCGGCTGAAAGTGCCACAAATCCCGCGAGGATGGTCAATCGTTTCACGGCGTGGTGAACCACCTGCGCCCCCGGCTAGATTTTCATGGCCTCGGTCACTTCGTGCAGGGTGGCCTTGGCCACGGCTCCGGCCCTCCGGCTGCCGTCCTGCACAATGTCGTCGAGGCGTGAAGGGTGCTTGACGAGCTCCGCCCGCGCCTTCCAGATCGGCGCCAGCATGTCGACGACGCGATCGGCGACCAGCTTCTTACAGTCGATGCAACCGATTTCGGCGGTGCGGCATTCGCGGTTGACCTGCTCAATGATCGGGAGCGGGGAGAACATCTTGTGAAAGTCGAACACGGGGCAGATCTCGGGGTTGCCGGGATCCATGCGTCTGACGCGCGCCGGGTCCGTCACCATCGTCTTCAGTTTCTGGCGTACGACCGGCTCGGTGTCGGAGAGATTGATCGTGTTGCCGTAACTCTTGCTCATCTTGCGGCCGTCGGTGCCGGGCACCTTGGGAAATTTGGTGAGATGTTCCTTGGGTTCCGGAAAGACCGGCTGCTTGTAGAGGTCGTTGAACCGTCGCGCGACCTCGCGGGTCAGTTCCAGGTGAGGCAGCTGGTCTTTCCCTACCGGGACGAAGTGCGGTTTGTACAGGAGAATGTCGGCGGCTTGGAGGACCGGATAGCCGAGAAAGCCGTAGGTGCTGAGGTCCTTTTCTTTGATCTCCTCCTGCTTCTCCTTATAGGTGGGAGTGCGCTCCAGCCAGGACACGGGGATCATCATGGACAGCAACAAGTGCAGGATGGCGTGTTCCGGAATGTGGGATTGAATGAACACCACTGATCGGTTGGGATCGATGCCGGCCGCCAGCCAGTCGATCAGCAGCTCGCGCACATATTCTCGAATGCGGCTCGTGTCGGCGTAGTTTGTCGAGAGCGCATGCCAATCCGCGACGAAGAAGTAACACTCGTGCTCAGCCTGAAGCTGCTTCCAGTTCTGCAGGGCGCCGAGGTAGTTCCCCAGATGCATGAGGCCGCTGGGCTGCATGCCGCTCAACACCCGCTGCTTCGGTTGACTCGTCATGGAGGCGCTCCCGTGCTGAATCCCACAGTCGAAAGGATTGTACCCGAAAGGCCGGAAGCGAATGTACTGGCAAAGGTGTGGATGATCCGCAGGTCGCGATCGAACACCAACAGGCCGACGAGGATCATCATGCCGTACGGTTCCAACCGTGCCAGCGCCAGCGCAGGTCGTGCGGGCAGCACGCTGACCATGATACGGCCGCCGTCCAGCGGCGGAATGGGCATCAGATTGAAGATTCCCAGGAATACGTTGACGAGGACGGAGTAGGACGCCATGAGCGCGAGCAGCATCATGGCGGCCGACGCCGTGTGGGCCTCAGGGGGCGACTCGGGCGACATGAGGGAGGGTTCGATCGAGAGCAGCAGCGCCAACACGACCGCACTGCCCACCGCCAGGAGGAAATTCATGCACGGCCCGGCCGCGGCGACGAGCGCCATATCGCGTCGCGGCTGCCTCAGATTTCTCGGATCGATAGGCACAGGCTTCGCCCATCCGAATAGGAAGCTTCCCGGCAGCATCAAGCAGAGAAGGGGAACGATGATCGTGCCGAACAGATCGATATGAGCGAGCGGATTCACGGTGAGTCGTCCCTGCGTCTTCGCGGTCGAATCGCCACATTTATCGGCGACCCAGCCGTGGGCATATTCATGCAGGACCATGGCAACGAGCAGCGGCAGCGCGTTGTAGGAGATGTCGAACAATACGTACGACAGATCGTTCATGGTCAATCGACCTGGGTGAAGCGCCCGCGCTTGACCTGAATCAAGAAGAGAGGCCGGTTGAGCGTGCCATCCTGAGTAAAAGCGGCGGGTCCCGACAGCGCCGGCAGGTCTTGTTGTGCGGTGAGATAGTCCCGGATTGCCTCGCCTGAGGCGGCACCTTTCTTGATGGCTTCGATCACGAAGCGCGCGGCGTCATAGCCCTGCATGGCAAACAGCGTCGGCGGATTTTGGAATCGCTTCTTGTAGCGCTCCACGAAATCCTGGACGTTCGCGTTCGGACTTTCGGCAAAAAATCCGTCCACGAACACCGCTCCGTCGATCGATTGATCCGCCGTCCGGGCAAAGTCAGGAGCATTCCAGCCGTTGGTGCCGAGGAAGGGAACTTTCATATCGTGAAAGTTCAGTTGTGCGGCGATGAGCCCGACGTCCGCTGCTCGGCCGGGAATGAACACGGCGTCGAACCCCGGCGTGTAGAGCACTTTCTTGTCGAGTTTGGTGAGTTTGCCGCTGACCTTCGTCGGATCGACCGGAACGGCCAGTCCATACTTCTTGAGGTCCTCGGCCTTCATGCGCTTGAGCTGCGCGCCGACATCCGAGTCACCTTCTTTGTAGGCTTCGACGGCGATGATCTCGCCGTCCCGCTGCCGGGCTTCTTGCGCGAACAGGCGGGCCATCTCGCGACCATAGACCGTGTCGGGATGGAGAATGCAAAAGCGGCGGAAGCCAAGGTCGCCGGTCGCGTACGTCGCGATTTTTCTCGCCTGCGACTGATACGTGAGGGCGGTACTGAACGTATAGCTGCCCAGACGTCTCACGTTCGGCAGCATGGCCGTGGGCGTGAGCAGCGGGATATGCGAACGTTCCGCGAGTTCCGCCATGACGGGCAGGTTTTTCGACAAGAGTGGGCCGATGATGGCGACAGGTCGATCATTGGCCAGCAGTGTGGAAAAGTCATCGAGGAATGATGCTTGCGAGGAGTCGATGTCTTTGACCAGAAGCCCGATGGAAGGCCCTCCGGCGCGATCGGCGTTCGACTCGACGGCGAGTTGGACACCGCTGAGCACCTCATTGGCGAAGGAGGAGAGCTTCCCGGCGAGCGGCAGCACGGCCGCGATCAAAAACTGACTGGATTTTAGTTTGGTGTGCAGTGCGTCCAACGTGTCCGACAGCCGGCTCGCTTGCGGATGTGACGGGAAATGCGCGAGGAACTGTTGGATCTGTCGGCTGGCTTGGTGCTCTTCTCCTCGTCCCATGTACAAATCGATCAAGCGCAGCGCGGCCAGATCGCCCGGGAAGCTATTCGGGTACGCCTCCTTGATTCGCTCGAGCATTTTCTTGTCGAAGGATTCGTTGATCAGCTCTCTGATGTTCGTGCGGATCTCCTCCGCTTGTTCGTCCGGGCTCAACGCGATTTCGTCCTGCCAGGCGGAAATGGCGCGAGCAGGCTCCTTTTTCTGAAAGTAGAGCTCTCCGCTGAGATGCACCGCTTCCCGTTTGGTCACTTCGTCTGCCGACAAGCTGCGCAGGCCGCTCAAGATCGGAAGCGCCAGATCCGGATTGCCCATCGCGGCATGCGTGCGCGCGAGCATCAGCTTTCCGCGGTCGGCCACTTCAGAGGAGGGAAATTCCGTCTGCAGTTGCTGAAGGTATTTCAACGCTTCCCCATACTGCTGCGCCCGATACAGAGCCGCCCCGAGCAGGAGATAGGTGTCGTCGAGGAGGTCCGGCTTGGGATTGGTCCCCAGAAATCGCCGCAAGATGGTAATGGCTTCCTCGGCCTGACCCGCGTCGATCAACCGCTTGGCCTGGTTGAGCGTCGGATTGTTTGCCGGTGCGCGCTTCGCCGACTCGGCGGCCGCTGTGAGGCTCCACGCGGAGTTGACGGGGATCGCGAGGAGTGCGCACGCCAGCCCGATACAGGCGGCGGGGAAGAGCCTCGATCGAAGGGAGCCGAGGTGGAGCAGGGACCCGTCGGCAAGGTAACGGTTGTGACTCGTACGCATGAAAATCGCCAAGGGTGACTAGTATCGGAATCCCCAAGGGGTGTCAAGGTTCGGCGTATTGCGCGTCGCGTTGTGTTCCCCGGAATGATTGGCTATCATCGGCGAAATGGACACGGACGCTCTCGTTGCGCGCTACCTCAACCATGTCCGCGTCGAAGGTGGTCTGTCGCGTAACACCATCGAAGCCTACCGGCGCGATCTCGACAAGTTTCAACGTTACCTCCGCCTCCACAAGATTGGCCGGCTTCGTGACGTGACGCAAGACACGGTCCGAGCCTTTCTGTCGTCCCTTCATGCGCTCAAGCTCTCACCGGTGTCGTCGGCGCGTTGCTTGTCCGCGCTTCGGGGTTGGCTGCGTTTCCTTCGAGAGGAGCACATCATCGACGAGCCTCCCACGCTCGACATCGCGTCCGCCCGTCGGGGAACCCGCCTCCCCAAGACATTGTCCAGACAACAGGTCGCTGACTTGTTGGACGTCCCTCTCAGGCCGACGCCGGAAGATCAGCGCAACCGCGTGATGTTGGAACTTCTGTATGCCACGGGGCTGCGTGTGTCGGAATTGGTTGGGTTGGAGCTGACGCAGGTGAATATGGAGGTGGGATATCTGCGCGTGACCGGCAAGGGATCCAAGCAGCGCATTGTGCCGATGGGCGAGCCGGCGCAGCGACTGCTGATCGAGTATGTCGAAGCCGTCAGACCGCAATTGCTCAAGCATCGCCACTCTCGCGTGCTTTTCGTCTCTCGTCGCGGCACCAGTCTCACCAGACAGGCCTTTTGGAAGTCCCTGCGCGCATGCGCTCAACGCGCCGGGTTGAGCCAACCCGTCTCTCCACATATGCTGCGACATTCGTTTGCCACGCATTTGTTGGGGGGCGGCGCCGATCTTCGCTCAGTGCAGACGATGCTCGGACATGCCGACATTGCGACGACACAAATCTATACGCACGTTGAGCGTGAACGTCTGAAGGAGGTGCATACCACGTACTTCCCGCGGCAGCCTCGACGGGGCACAAAATCCTGAGACACACCGCCGAAGAGTAGCCGAAGATCGCCCATGGAAAATGCAAGAACAGTGCGAGATTTGGTTGACAAGGGAAAGCGGACTTGGTAGCATCCGCCCAGCTTGCTAAGGAAATCGGGCGGATAGCTCAGTTGGAAGAGCGCTGCCCTTACAAGGCAGAGGTCACAGGTTCGATCCCTGTTCCGCCTACCACGGATGTGATGTGGATTCAGGCTGTGACAACAGGGAACACAAATTTTGTAGACTGGACTTTCCGCTATATATAGTCTTGTCGATCGAATCATCCGCTATAGCTAGAGCCATTAGGGGCCGTCGTTCAGCCTGGTTTAGGACGCCAGATTGTCAATCTGGAGGTCGCGGGTTCAAATCCCGTCGGCCCCGCCATTTCTTGTGTTCACGCATTCAAACCGCGGGCATTGAACCCGCAACCGGGGGGTCGAAAGGGGGGATACACCCTTCGACTCAACTCGCTTCGGGGGCCGCAGACCGAAGGAAGCTTCTGCCCACAACCATCGCAGCAAGAAAGGCCGGGCCCAGGCGGCACAGTCGAGCCCGCCATTTTCTCCGGCGTTTGCTAGACTCCAAGACAGCGGCGTGTAATGCTCACAGAGCCAGGAAAGGGTAAGGGTATAGACCAATGTTCCAAATCGGTTTGACAAGTCTTCTGGGATCGTTGGGCGCCGTCTCCAAGATCGTCCTCCTGTTGCTCTTTCTATTTTCCGTAGTGTCCTGGGCGATCATCTTCATGAAGTGGCGCGCGTTTGCGACCGCCGACCGTATGGATCAACAGTTCATGGGGCTGCTGGCAAAAGCCAAAGACTTGGACGATCTCTGCCGGCAGGTCCGGCGCATGGAATCCAGTCCTGCGGCGGTGCTCTTTGAGGGCGTCATGGACCGCGTCACGGGCTTGCGTGGTCAGGACGGCGGATCCCTGTCGGCCGATCGTCCGCTGATCGAGCGCACGGCCGCCCATCTGTCGCACAGCCAGTTGTCCAGGCTCGAATCCTATCTTCCGTTTTTGGCCACGACCGGCAACATCACTCCCTTCATCGGATTGCTGGGCACGGTCATGGGCATCATCGATGCCTTCCGTGAGATCGGCGCCCAAGGCACGGCGAGTATTGCGGCAGTGGCTCCGGGCGTCGCCGAAGCGCTCGTTGCCACGGCGGCCGGCTTGTTCACGGCCATTCCGGCAGTCATTGCCTACAACTATTTCCTGAGCCGAATCCGGCGAACGGCGTTTCGACTGGACACGGTCACCATCGAGTTGATGACCTCACTGTCCGTTCCCATGGTCAAGGCGAAGCCGATGCCGGTCGGAGCGCAACGATGATGTTCGAATCACGCCAGCGACGCTTCATGGCAGAAATCAACGTGATTCCGCTGGTCGACGTCGTGTTGGTCTTGCTCGTGATTTTCATGGTGACCGCGCCGATGCTCTATCGCGGCATGGACATCAACCTGCCCAAGTCGGCGACAAACACCATCAAGCCCGAAATGCGAACGGTGTTGACCATTGAGAAGGATCAACGGCTCTATCTGGACAAGGATCCTGTCGGCGTGGCGCAGTTGGAGCAAAAATTAAAGATCCTCAAACACGAGCATGCGGATGTGTCGCTCTACCTTCGCGCCGATCGGGAGGTCCCGTACGGCGTGGTTGTGCAGGTCATGGACGGTGTGAAGAAAGCAGGAATCGAGAAGATCGGAATGGTGACCGAACCGGTGGGACCGGAGCGGGTCGGAGGGGCACCAATTCCGCGCGCACCCTCTCGCAAGAGTTAACATCGTTCATCCTGAGAGGGGTTTGGGATGGTCGCTCCCGCACAGGTGTACGCGGCGTTCTGGTTCGACCGGGATGAGCAGGACCGGTTTTTCCGTCGCCTGGGCCGCATGCTCTCCATCTCTCTGGCTCTGCACGTCCTCGTCGTGCTGGTCCTGATGGGGATTCGGCTGACGCCTCATGGCGAGCGCCCGCTGGCGGCGGTTGAAGTCAATCTCGTCAATCTGCCGACGCCCATGAAGACCATCGAACAGCCTCGGCCGATGGAACCGGTCAAGCGGACGGAAGCCAAACCGGCTCCTGCCCCTGCTCCGCCGGTGAAATCGGTCGCGCCCACCGCGACTCCTGTCTCGGTGCCGGCGCGCCCCAGTGTGGCAAAAGACATTCTGAAAGATCTCGAACTTCCCCCCGATGCCCCGAAATTCGGCGAATTGACGCCGGCAAAAGCAGTGGCGCAGCCACGTTCGCAGGCGCCGGCGAAGGTTCAAGTGCCCGACCTGCCTCGAATCCCCGATGTCATGCCGGATCAGGCAGTGAAGGCGCCGCAGCGAACCTCCATCAGTGAAGAGCTAAATCGTGAGTTGGAGGAAGAGCTCAAGAAAGTCAAAGAATACAAGCCGGCTGCAAAACTGGACATTCCCAAGGAGGCGCCGGTCAGACCGGTCCCTCAACAGGAGGCGGCCATTCCTCAGGTGAAGGCGCCTCAAACACAATTGAAAACGTCCGGGGCGTCCGGCACCAATCCGTACTGGGGGCGCGTGGAATCGATTATCAAGAGTCACTGGGAACCGCCCCCCATCGACGTCACCGGGCAAACCTATAGCGCGGTCATTCGGTTTCGATTTTACCGCAACGGGACCGTCAAGGACGTGGCGATTCAGCAGACATCCGGGAACAGCTATTTCGACATGGCCGGTCAGCGGGCGATCCTTAAGCCGCGTCAATTTCCGCCGTTTCCGTCGGATATGTCCGAAGCCTATCAAGACGTGGAAATGGTCTTTCGAGTTGGGGAGAGTGCGGGATGAATCAACGGATGTTGCTTGGACTAGTGCTCTGCAGTGTCTGCGCCTTGGCCGGAGTGGTCGGTGCGGCAGACGTCTTTCTGGAAGCCACACGGCCGGACTTTCAGAAAATTCCACTGGGCGTCGTCAGCATCGAGAACCACGGAGGACCCGACTGGCTCGGCGGACGTCTCGAAGAAGTATTGAAGAAGGACGTCAAGCGGTCGCTGGTCTTTGAGCTCATGGACCTCCCGAGCCTGGGGATCAAGGTGCGCGACGTCGGGAACGGCTTGGGCAACGGGTCGAAGGCCGTCTTCAAGCAGGCGGCCGAGAACGGCGTTTCTGTGTTGGTGTGGGGAAAAGCGGCCCTGAAAAAAGGAGAAAAGGAAGACGACGTCAACATGGAGGGCTTTGTCTACGACAGCGGAAGCGACGAGGTGGTCGGCGGAAAGCGGTACGCCGGATCCCCGTCCGTGGTCCGTCTGATGGCCCACCGCTTCGCCGACGAACTGGTGTTTCGGTATACCGGTGAACCGGGGATAGCCAGAACGAAGATTGCCTATGTATCGGCGCACGGAGCGGCTCGCGAATTGTTTGTCATGGACTATGACGGCTACGACGCGCGCCAGCTGACGGCGGACGGCTTCTTGAATTTGATGCCGCGCTGGTCTCCGGATCGGCGGTTTCTCGTATTTACCGCGTATCGGGATCGGAACACGCAGGACATCGATATGATCGAACTCGCGACCGGCAAGCGCTGGACGCTCGTCTCGTACGGTGGCTTGAACATCACTCCCGCGCTGTCCCCGGACGGGAACTTCCTGGCGTTCGCCTCGAGCCATGAGGGCAATTCCGAGCTCTACCGCCTCGATACCAGGACCAAGGCCGTTCAGCGGTTGACCACCAATCCGGCCGGGGAGCTCTCGCCCACCTGGTCTCCGACTGGTAGAGAACTTGCTTTTGTATCCGACCGCGGTGGGGGGCCCCAGGTGTTTCTCATGGGTTCTGACGGCTCAAATGTGCGCCGTTTGACGTTTGAGGGCGATTACAACGCCGCGCCGGCCTGGTCTCCCAGAGGAAATTGGATTGCCTACGTCTGCCGGACACCTCGCAAAGAGTATAAATTGTGCCTCACCAGCCCTGACGGGCAAAAGCGTATGCAATTAACTACAGGAGGTGGTATCGATGACTCACCCTCCTGGTCTCCAGACGGACGCCATCTGGTCTTCAGCTCGACGGCCGACGGTAAAAGCCACATTTATATGATTGATGCAGACGGAAAGGACCTTGAACGGCTGACGTTCGAGGGGACTCACAATAGTGCGCCAACCTGGTCCCCAGCGTCCTAGCCGCATGACGAGCCACAGGCAAGTCCGACACACCTTCTAGAGAGAGGAGAGACGCATGGGCACATCAACCTTCAACATAGCCATGGCATGCATGGCGAGCATCGCGCTCCTGGGCGTACCGGGGTGTTCGAAAAAATCCGTGCAATCCGGCGGGGACACCCAATCGGCGCAGCAAAAGACGGCCAAGAGCGAGAACATGGAAGGTTCCCGGACGGGCGTCGGGAATTTTCCAGACACCAGTATGCAGTCCGGCGGCGGGCCCGGTCTCCGCGGCTTGGATAAGAACCCCTCCGAAGAACGGATTGGAAACGGCGGCACGGGGTCCGGAGCAGGCTCGCTGTTGGCCAAGGCCGACACCTCGGAGACGTCGGGCCGCCAGTTGGAGGAAATCCGTGCGGAACAGGCTGCCTCCGCCGCCGCCGGTTTGCGTGATGTCTATTTTGGCTATGACAGCTGGACGATTTCCGACGATCAACGGCAGGCGTTGAATCGCGACGCCGATTGGATGAAATCCAATCCGAGCGCGGCCGTCAAAGTCGAAGGCCACTGCGATGAGCGGGGCACGACGGCCTATAATCTGGTCCTCGGCGAGAAGCGCGCCAAGGCCGTGCGCAACTATCTCGTGGAACTCGGCATCAGCGCCAACAGGTTATCGGTCGTCTCCTACGGAAAGGAACGTCCATCCTGTCTGGAGCACGCCGAATCCTGCTATCAGCAGAATCGTCGCGGCCATCTGGTCGTGAAAACGGGGAAGTAATACGCATTAGCTGTAGGTGGCACCATGGAATTCGTGTGGCATGTGCGAAGCGTCGGAACTCTGATGTGTCTGCTCTCGATCAGTTTGTTGAGCGGGTGCGTGGCTCAGCAGGCCGATTTGAAGAGCGCGGAACGCCGGTTCAAGGAATCCAACGATGCGCTGGCTCAGCGGGGGGCCCAGCAACGTCAGGAACTCGAAGAGTTGAAGAGCCAGGAAATTCCCAAGCTGCGTGGCGAACTCGAACGGGCGCAACATCAGGCCCAAGAAATTCAGAGGGCCCAGGACGATCTTCGGCAACGATCCGCGATCCTTGAGCAACAGACCAAGAAGCTCGAACAGTTGTCCGCCAAGCTCGATGCCGAAAGCGCCAATCGGTACGCGCAAGTGCGCGAGAGCCTCAACGCTCAGGACGTCAAGAACAAGGCGGACCGCGACCAGCTGCGCATGGACGTGAATAGCCGCCTCGATGACGTCAACCGTCAAATGGAAGTGTTGCGCAAGGAGATCATTGACGCCGTGCAAAAAACCAACACGGCGTTTGCGAAAAGTTTGGACGTGAAGCTGGACGAGCAGCGGAAGGGGCTCGCGGACGCGCAGGCTCGAAATGAACAGTTGTCCGCGAAATTCACCCAGTTCAACCAGGCCTTGACGGGGTATCGGGATTCGCTGACCTCTTTGAATGAACGCATGGCGCAGGAAGAACAGGCCAACAAAGCCTTTGCCGCCAAACTAGACGCCGACACCAAAGCCTCGACCTCCCATATCAATGAGACGACGAAAACGATGTCGGGACACCTCAGCGAAGTGAACAAGAGCGTCGCCGCGGTGGCTCAGAAGCTTGCCGCTCGCATCGACGAGCAGGTCGGTGAAGTCAACAAGAATGTGTCGCGGCTCGATACGCGCCTCACGGAGCAGGAGCGCCGGGTGGACGGGCTGGCCAAGAATGTCGATCACGTGGCGCACGAGGTGCAAGGGCGGAGTTCAGGCGGGAAGGCGGGGCAACGCCAGCCACAAACGACGACGAAGTCGACGCAGCGCTCTGCCATGACAGCCCCGGCCGAAGCCGCCGCGACGCCTGAACCAGTCGCAGCGGTGGCCGCCGCCCACCCCGAACCGGTCGCAGCACCTCATCAGGAACCGGAAACTGCCAACAATGTGGCCGTGGCGGCCGCTGAGCAAACGTCGGAGCCTGTCCAGGTCGCTTCCGTCCGTCCAGCCGAACGGTCCGATCGGGCCGAATACGAGCGGATCTTGGCATACTTCAAGGAGGGGAATCTGGACGGATCCCGGGAGGGATTTTCGGCATTTCTCGCCGAATATCCCAACTCCGATCTCGCTCCCAACGCACGCTATTGGCTTGGGGAATCTCATTACGGTAAAAAAGACTACAAGCAGGCGATTGATTCTTATGACCGGGTGGAGTTGGATTATCCGCAGAGCGAAAAGGTTCCGGCTGCGATTCTCAAGAAGGGCTTTGCCTATCTGGCGCTGAAGGACAAGAAGCGGGCCTCGTCGGCGTTCAAACAAGTGGTGACCTTGTATCCCAAGAGCCCGGAAGCCGGAAAGGCCTACGATAAATTGAACCAGATGAAGGAGCTACGATAAGCGTGCGTCGTCGCCTGGCCAGCCTGGGCTTGGGAGTCGTGACTGCCGCTGCCATTGCCGTCGTGGCCGGCTGCGCCAAGCATGCGGATTTCGTGGAGTTGCGCGATCACCTTGCGACCGTCTCGAAGTCTCAGGATCAGGATCAAAAACGGTTGGACGCGTTGCAGCGACGGATGGACTCGCTTGAGCGGGTCAAGGACGGGGAGCCATCGAAGGGAAAGCTCGACGACCTCAACGCCAGGCTCCAAAAGCTCGAGGCGCGGATGGCCAAATTGGACGAAGCCTTGACGGCGTCCGCGGCGCCGAAGCTTGACCCGATGCTGACAGATTCGATGAAAACGGCGAAGCCGAAGAGTTCGGGAGCGACGGAGCCCATGATTCCGAATGTGCCCGCCATCACGCCGACGTCCGCCTTCAATTTGTCGTACAACGACTATTTGAATGGCAAATACGATCTCGCGGTTGCCGGGTTTCAGCGTTTCGTCAAAGATTTTCCCGGCACATCCCTGACGCCCAACGCCCACTATTGGCTCGGTGAATCCTATTACCAGCAAAAGGACTATGCCCGCGCGATGCAGTCCTTCGAATACGTCTCGACGGAATTTCCCGGCAACGAAAAGGTCCCGGCCGCGCTCTATAAATTGGGCCTGGCGGCCGCGGAAACCGGAGATCTCGTGAAGGCCAAGAAGAATTTGAAGCGGGTGGTTGAAGAGTTTCCCACCTCGGATGAGGCGAAGCTGGCGAAAAACAAGCTGGCCGAAATCCGATGATGGGCTGGGCGTTGGGAGCGTGATCGGTGCCCGCTGCGCATTGTTCGCCGACGATTCAGGTGCTTCCCGGCGAGGTGGTAAGCCGAATCGCTGCCGGTGAAGTGATCGAACGGCCTGCGGCGGTCGTCAAAGAACTGATTGAAAACAGCCTTGATGCAGGCAGTCGGCACATCGTTGTCGACATCAAGGAGGGAGGCCGGGCCCTGATCCGTGTCACCGACGACGGTGAGGGTATCCGGCGCGCGGATCTTCTTCTCGCCTTCGAACGCCACGCCACCAGCAAACTCCGCTCGGACGATGATCTCGCCTCCATCCGGACGATGGGGTTCCGCGGCGAAGCGCTTCCGAGCATCGCCGCGGTGTCACGTGTCCGGGTTCAAACCGCCGGGAGAGAAGACGCGGTGGGAGCGCAGCTGTCGTTGATCGGCGGTGTGCAACAGGGAATCACGGATGCGCCGCCGGTGGCCGGCACGAGAATCGAAGTTGAGGATCTCTTTTTCAACCAACCGGCGCGAAAAAAATTTCTCAAGTCGGTGCCGACGGAATTCTCGCACATCAGCGCGGTCGTTCAGCAGGCTGCCTTGGCGTGGCCGTCCGTGCACTTTCGGCTGGCGCACAATGGTCATGACGTGTTGCACTATTCCGCCGTGTCGTCCGATCGGGAAAGGATTCTGCAAGTCTACCAGCCGTCGTTCTTGGAACGGACGGTCGAGGTCCAGGGTCGGATGCCCGGCTGCACCCTCACCGGCGTCATGGTCGATCCGGTCCACGCGCGTGTCTCCAAGACGCCTCAAGACCTGTTCGTCAATCGTCGTCCGATCCGCAATGCCACCGTCTTCCATGCCGTGTCCGATGGCTATGGTTCGTTGCTCCCCAAAGGTCACCATCCCACGTTTGTGTTGTTTTTGGAGATCGATCCCACCCGCATCGACGTCAATGTGCATCCGGCCAAACGTGAAATCCGCTTCTCGGATCAGGACGTGATTCACCGCTTCGTGCGCCAGGCCGTGCGCCACGCCTTCAGCGGGGTGGAACGTGCGCTTGTGCTCGGGACGGAAGCCAAGGAGCCCGAGGCTCAGGAAGGATGGCAGCCGATCCAGAAAAGGCCATCGAATGCGGGGATCGGGTCCGAGGCCGAGTCGCTCTTCGTCAGCGAGGCAACGACATCGTACGCGCATTCGCAAGAAGTGGCGATCGTACCGTTCGGACAGATACTCCAGACCTATCTCGTTGCACAAGTCGGTCGTGAATTACATGTGATCGACCAGCATACCGCGCATGAACGGGTGTTGTTCCAACGTTTGTGGCGCATGTGGTTGAAACGGAAGATGGTGATTCAACCCCTGCTCATTCCAGAACCGATCGAGCTGACCCCGGCACAGACGACGCTCCTGCAGCACTCCCTGGGAGAGTTGGAGGCACTGGGTCTCGTGCTCGAGTCATTTGGGCCGTCTGCCGTCCTCCTGCGAGGCGTGCCGCTCGGACTTGGCCCTGTGGACGGCGCCTCGCTCATTCGCGAGTTGCTTGAGGACATGGCGGAATGGTCGACGGCCTCGTCATTGGAGGTCCGAGCGCAGCCGGTTCTTGCCACCCTTGCCTGCAAGAGCGCGATCCAGGCGGGGCGAACCATGGTCCTTGCCGAGATCGAACAGCTCATTCGTGACTGGGTCGACGAGGGACTGATGACGACCTGCCCGCATGGAAGGCGTACGGCTTTCCGTCTTTCTTCCGAGGAACTCGACAAACTCTTCGGCCGGACCGGATGGTCGTGACGACCTGTCCTCTGCACACCATGGCTTCACTCTCCGACGGACAAGTCCGCCGTACACCGCTGGTGGTGCTTCTGGGACCGACCGCCGTCGGAAAAAGTCGGGTGGCGATCGAAGTCGCTAAACGTCTGGGCACCGAAATTCTGACGGCCGATTCCCGGCAAGTCTATCGCGGGATGGATGTCGGGACCGATAAGCCGTCAATGGCTGCCCGTCAGGACATCCCCCATCACCTGATCGATCTGGTCGATCCTGGTGAACGATTCAATGCCGGTCTCTTCAGGCGCCAGGCCACCCAACTGATCGAAGGCCTCCATCAACGCCGGCGTCTGCCTTTGGTGGTCGGCGGCACGGGCCTTTACCTGCGGACTCTCCTCCAGGGCCTCTGCGACGCGCCTCCCAGCGATCCGCTGTTGCGGGCACAGTTGTGCGACGAGGCTCGTGAAGAAGGACAGGATCATCTCTATGCCCGCCTCGCCGCAGCCGATCCAGTCACCGCCGCGAGACTGCACCCACGTGACACCTCGAAAATCATCAGGGCGTTGGAGGTCCATCACCTCTCCGGTGTTCCCATGTCCGCGTTTCATGCCGGACATGGGTTTGGCGACCGACCCTTTTCCGCGTTGGTCATTGGACTGAATCGAGAACGCGAACAGCTGTACCGGCGAATCGACGAGCGCATCGATTGGCAGCTGGCCAACGGACTGATCGAAGAGACGCGTGCCCTGCTGGATCGAGGCTATCCGCGTGACGCGCCGGCCATGACCGGGCTGGGCTATCGACACGTCGCCGCCTATCTGGCAGGGGAGTGCGATCAAGAGGAGATGATCCGCCTCTTCAAGCGGGATACCAGACGATTTGCCAAGCGTCAGATGACGTGGTTCAAGCGCGAACCTGAGATCAGGTGGATGATGATCGAGGCTGCCGAACCGATTGAGGAGACCGTGACGCGCGTCATGGGGCTGATTGATCCATTTCTTTCGACTCTTCTTGCGTAAGGCATAAGGAGACCAGGCACATCATGGGCAAGCGGACCCGCGCAGCGCGTGCGGATATCGGCATCATCGGTGGAAGCGGGCTCTATGACATGGACGGGCTTCACCAGGGTACACGGGTGACGGTGTCCACGCCGTTCGGGTCGCCTTCGAGCCCTATCGTGCTCGGTGAGCTGGATGGCGTGCGTACCGCGTTTCTTTCTCGCCATGGTCATGGCCACCGGTTCAATCCGTCGGAGATCAACTATCGTGCGAATATTTATGCCTTGAAGGCGATCGGTGTGCATCGGATCATTTCGGTGAGCGCGGTAGGCAGCATGAAGGAATCGATGAAACCGGGCGATGTGGTCCTGCCGGATCAGTTCATCGACCTGACCAAGCGGCGAGTCTCCACCTTTTTTGAAGGCGGTATCGTGGCTCACGTCGCGTTCGGCGATCCCGTCTGCGCGTCGCTGGGGACGGCCCTCCTCGGTGCGGGCCGGTCGGTCGGCGCCACCGTGCATCAGGGCGGCACCTACCTCTGCATGGAAGGGCCGCAGTTCTCGACCAAGGCGGAGTCGCGCCTGTACCGTCAGTGGGGCGTCAGCGTCATCGGCATGACCAATATGCCGGAAGCGAAGCTCGCCCGGGAGGCGGAGCTCTGTTATGCCACGGTTGCGCTGGTCACGGACTACGATTGCTGGCATCAGACCGAAGAACCCGTGACGGTCGACGCGATTCTCGCCACACTGTACGCCAATGTGACCTTGGCCAAACGACTGTTGCGCGCCGCCGTCAAGTCCGCTGCGTCGGTCACGGCGTGCGAATGCCAGCGGGCTCTCCAACATGCCATCGTCACGGCGCCCAACGCCATGCCGACGCGACTTCGGCGAAAACTGGCGCTTCTCATCGAACGCGTGGTTCCCCCTGGGAAAGGAAAGCGGTGACTTAATGGGCAAATTACTGGTCGTCGGTTCGGTGGCATTGGACACGGTCAAGACGCCGTTCGGCGAGGCAAGCGAGGTGCTCGGCGGATCAGCGACGTATTTCTCCGCATCGGCGAGCTATTTTACGTCGGTCGATCTCATCGCCGTGGTCGGAGAAGACTTCCCGTCACAACACCTGGCCTTTCTGAAAAGCCGGAACATTGACTTGACGGGCCTCGAACGCCGACCCGGTGCGACGTTTCGTTGGAAGGGCGAGTACAGTCATCAGCTCAACGAAGCCCATA
>DATEEH010000049.1:0-59319 GCA_035281245.1 Nitrospira sp. | reverse complement strand
AAGCAATTGCTCACTCCCGGGCAAAAGAACTACCTTCGCTCCTGGTTGTCGTCTGCAGCGCCTCAGGCATGGGAAGCCACCGACGAGCATTTCAAAATGCTGTTTGAATTGGAATGATCCGGTCACGCACCCGCGGCACGCTCAAACATCTTCCCCCCACGTATATGACTGCCGCCATATTCTTTCTGGCCATTCTGTTGCAGGGCGGCACAGCTTCGAGCGCCAACATCGAAGTGCTCTATGCGCCGAATGATGCTCCACTGGATGCCTCCTGGCGCTCTATCAACAGGCCAGGCGCTATATCTATGTGTCGGTGTACGGATTGACCTCTCCAAGAGCGGTGGAAGCCTTGGTCGCGGCCAAGAAAAGGGGTGTGCTGAAAGCGCGAGAGCATTTCATGGCTATGTGGAACGATGACGGGCACTTTACAGAAATGGAAATGAGAATGGGCACAACGCGATGACGACGGTAGAGACCG
The DNA here is from genome assembly GCA_035281245.1 of Nitrospira sp. Classification (GTDB taxonomy): domain Bacteria; phylum Nitrospirota; class Nitrospiria; order Nitrospirales; family Nitrospiraceae; genus Nitrospira_C. The sequence goes on along the minus strand of DATEEH010000049.1, from coordinate 58,841 downwards.
ACGTGGCGGTTGTGGGCGCCGGGGGAGGCGGCGCCGTATTGGCGCTCGCGTTGGCCCAGAAAGGCATCCGCACCCTGGTTCTCGATCAGGCGCCCGGCCCTCCGAAGGGCCTGCGCGGCGAACTTCTACAGCCGAACGGTCAGCAAGTGCTCGATCGGTTAGGCGTGCTGAAGAGCCTCCCGCCGGAGACGACCAGGTCCATCAGGCATTTTCATTTCTGCCGGGCTGGCGGTGAGCGGCTCTGCTCGATCGATTACGGCGATCTCCCGCCGCCCTATAATCGCGCCATCGTGACCATGCCGAACGTGGCGCATCACTCCATCGTCGAGGCGGTGAGTCGGCAACCCACGGTACAGCTCCGGTATGGGACGTCATTCGTCGGACTCGTGCAACACGAGCACCGCGTCATCGGACTCACGGTGCAGGGACCGGAAGGGGCGTACACCGTCAAGAGCCGCCTCGTGGTCGGTGCCGATGGGGCGTTCTCGAAGGTGCGCGAGGCGCTGGCGATTCCTGCGGACGTGCATCTCTATCCGGAAGGCTATGTAATCGCCATACTCGAGTCCAACGAGGCATTGACGGAATCGTTTTATTATGTCGGGCGCAAACAGATTTTGGGACTCTTTCCTGCGACCGGCAACAAGGTGTATGTGTTCTATATGATTCCCAGCGGATCCTATGACGCGCTCAAGCAGAAGGGGATGCCGGCCCTGAAGCACGCGTGGAGCGCGATTGCGCCACGTTTTGCTCCTCTATTCGAGAAACTTTCCGATTGGAATCAAACCGCCTATATGCCGACGGGGCGCGTGCGGACTCCGCGTTGGGTTGCGGACGGCGCGGCCCTCATCGGAGATGCGGCCCATGCGATGAATCCCCATGCGTCCCAGGGGCGCATGCAGGCCATGATGGATGCCATGGCGCTGGCCGACGTCATTCCATCATGCCTGGCCGCGAAGGACTGCTCGGCGTCGCGCCTGCGGGCCTACGAGGCGGCGCGGCGGCCGCCGGTGACCATGCTTCAACGTTTGGCCGATCAACAAGTGTTTTTCTGGAATACCGGGAACCCCCTCGTCGCCTGGCTGAGGGATCGCGTCTTCCGGACGCTGGATCGAAATGCGCGTCTCCGGTATCGGGTGCTTTCGACGACGGCGGGACTGCGCCAGACGGCGCCGTTTTCGATGCTCGACCGGCTCATCGCCGCGGGATTTCTCCCTGACCTGTTCACGACGACCGATGGGCCCTCCACCTCCACGAGGCCACATGGCGACGACTGAACGAATTATCGAGGGATTGCCTGAGGAGACACAAAGACTCCTGCAATCCTACGTCAAGGAGGTCAAAAGCGCCTTCGGGGATCAGCTCGAAGGACTTCTGATCTATGGGAGCGCGGTACGAGGAGAGTTCCTGCCGGGCCGCTCGAACCTCAACGTATTGCTGGTGGTGACCGGCTATGACGCCGCAATGTTGAAGCGCTATGAGCCGCTGCATAAGAGGTGGAGCAAAGAAGGCGTCGTCATTCCGCTCTTTCTCACTGACCACGAGATCAAAACAGGGTCCGCGCTGTTTCCGCTCGAATTTCTTGAAATTCAGGAGCATCACCGGGTGTTGGGTGGTCGGGATCCCTTCGTCGGTTTTCATGTCGACACCGGCAGAGTCCGAGATGCGGTGACGCAGGGGCTCGCCGCGCATGTGTTGAGACTGAGACAACGATTTGCCGAAGCCGGGGGCGCCGACGATGCCGTCACGATCCTGCTTCCACTGGCGATCACGTCGACTGTTCCGCTGCTTCGCGGCATACAACGAATGCATGGCTGGCCGGTGCTCACACAATCCGATGCCGTCATCAAGGATGTGGCCGACCGGTTTCACATCGACCTTCAAGGGTTTCTCGACGCCTTGATGCTGAAACGCGGCATCATTTCGCCGGGGCCGTCCGAGATTCCGCACGTGTTCGACCGTTATTTGAAGGCTGCCACAGTGCTGGCGGAACGGGTCCTTCAATGAGCCGCCGTCTCTCGCCGTGGTTGGTGTGTGTCGTCATGGTCATCCCAGGGGTGACCCTGGCCAGTCCGTACGAACGTCCGACCGGAAAGCTGCCGGATCCGATGGGCTACGTCAGCGACCACGCCAAGATCCTCGAAGACGACTGGCGCGCGAGAATCCGTTCGGTGGCGCAGGATTTGGAGCGGAAGACGGGCGTTGAAATGGTCGTCGTCACCGTGCCCAACGTCAAACCGTTTCGGTCCGCTAATGAGTATGCCACCGCCATTTACGAGAAATGGGGCATCGGATCCACTCAGCAGGAACACGGCATCCTCGTCCTGCTTGCCGTGGAGGAACGCCAGGCGGCGCTCACGCTGGGTCGACAGATGCTTCCTGTCATTACACCGACCGTGATGAGCCAGATCGGCACCGAATATTTGCATCCCGCGATCGAACGCGGTCATTTCGGAGAAGGCTTGTACCGCACGGTCGTCGCACTTGCCTCGCACACCCAGGACGTCCGTGTCGGAACAGCATCGAAGACACACTATAAGGGCACTGGATTCTGGATCACCCTCTTCACCAGCATCGGCGCCATTGCCTTCTTTTGGTGGATCAGTCGTCCCGACTTGCGCCATCCTTATCGACGGATTCAACGAGGTGAGTATTGGGGCACGGGGCAGGGTGGATTCGGTGGAAACTGGGGCGGGTTCGGTGGAGGCACCAGCGGCGAAGGGTTCAGGTGAGCGGAAAGCAGAGGCCGTGATGGCGGTGTTGTGGTCCTCGGCGATTTTTCTCAGCGCATTCCTCTTATTCCTCATCCAGCCGATGATGGCCAAGATGATTCTTCCCATGTTGGGAGGGACACCTGCCGTCTGGAACACCTGCATGCTGTTTTACCAGGCGACACTTCTGTGCGGATACGGCTATGTGCATCTGCTGACGTCCCGCATCACACCGCGCCGTCAAACGCCCATTCATCTGGGTCTGATGATGCTGCCGCTGCTGATGCTGCCCATCGGCCTGCCTGCCGGCTGGGTGCCGCCCGATCAGCCGAATCCGGCCTGGTGGGTCCTGCTGTTGTTGAGCATGGTCATCGGACCGCCGTTTTTTCTTCTGTCGACGACGGCCCCCCTGCTTCAGAAATGGTTCTCCTGGACTGATCATCCTTCTGCCAGGGATCCCTATTTTCTCTATGCCGCAAGCAATGCGGGCAGCATGTTGGCTCTGTTCGCGTATCCGCTAATTATCGAGCCTTGGCTCCCGCTGAAAGGGACGCAATGGCTCACGCAGACGAACATCTGGAGCGTGGGGTATGGCGTGCTGGTCTTCTTCATCGCGGGATGCGCTGGCTGGGTGATGCGGACCGAGCATCTGGCGGGGGCGGCTATTCCCTCGGGCGCTCCGGGCAAGTTATCTGCGCCTGTGCCGACGGCGACGATGCTTCGGTGGATCCTGTTGGCGTTCGTGCCTTCGAGCTTTCTCCTCGGAGCGACCACGCACATCACGCTCAATGTCGCCGCCATCCCGCTGCTCTGGGTGATCCCATTGGCCATCTATCTTATGAGTTTCATCCTTGTGTTTGCACACTGGCCGGCCGCTTTTCACCGGGCGATGGTCGTGACGATGCCGGTCTTGCTGGTGCTGCTCGCATTGGACATCATGCCCCAAGTTCCCGAACTGCCCGTCTGGATGCAACTCTTCCTCCCTCTGGCTGGTCTTGGTGTCATCGCCCTGGTGTGTCATGGCGAATTGGCTGCCTCGCGTCCCTCGGCCGAGCAACTCACGTTGTTTTATCTGCTCATGTCCGTCGGAGGCGCCCTCGGTGGACTGTTCAATGCGTTGGTGGCTCCTGTCATCTTCCGCGACACGTATGAGTACCAACTCATTTTGGTCTTGGCTGCCTTGTTCATTCCCAAGCTGGGCGAACAGGATCGGCTGTGGAAGGCGCGCTGGTCTCCGTACCGCGTGTCGCGTCTCATGCAGTCCACCCGCGATCCCTGGTTCTATGTCGCCCTGGCTTTCCTCTCGTTTCTTCTGGTGTGGAGCCTGCGATTGCTGAAAGACGACACATTTATTGAAGTGGTGGTTTGCGCGGGAGCTTCACTGATTCTATGGTACGCCACGGTGGGCAGCGCACGGCGATTCGGCGCCGGTCTGGCGTTAGTCTTGATCGTCGCCTTCGGCACCAAGGCATGGTTTGGCGATCGGGTGCTCTACCAAACCCGCACCTTTTTCGGCGTGCTGAAGGTCGTCCATGCGAAGGAAAACAACACGCACATTCTCATCCACGGAGTGACCAAGCATGGCCTTCAACGGGTGGAACCGGAGGCTCGTCGGCAATCCGTGAGTTATTTTCATCCTACCGGGCCGTACGGGCAGGTCTTTACCGCGTTTAGCGGAACGGCGGCAAAGAAACGCATCGCCGTGACCGGCCTCGGCATCGCGGCTCTGGCCAACTACGTCGATCAGGGACAGTCGCTGACTTATTACGAAATCGATCCGGCGGTCGTGGATATCGCTCAAGACAGGCGACTCTTTACGTACTACCAGGACACGAAGAGTCGAGGCGCCGACCTGCGAGTCGTTGTCGGTGATGCCAGGCTGAGAATGGAATCCGCGCCGGATCATTCGTACGATATGATCATTCTCGACGCGTTTACCTCGGATGCCATCCCGGTGCATCTGCTGACCAGGGAAGCCGTGCAACTCTATCTCAGGAAGCTGGCGCCCGACGGGCTGCTCGTCGCGCATATTTCCAACGGGTATCTCGCGCTCGAGCCGGTGCTCGCCAACATCGCAGACGCCCTCGGGCTTGTCGCGATCAAGCAATTCGATGACGCGAACGGTGTGCCCTATAAATCCGGCTCGGACCTTGTCGTGATGGCCACTCGTCGCGAGGCGCTGGGGCCGCTGGCCCAGGATCCAAGGTGGACGCCGCTCAAAGGGTCTCGAACGGTCGGGGTCTGGTCGGACGATTTCTCGAACGTGCTGCAGATCGTGCGATGGGGAGCCTGACGCGCCTGCCCCGCGTGGTTCCACGCTGAACTGGGGTTTGATCGGTGAACGCCAATCAGCGGCGCGGCACCGGGCGGCCTTCCTCCAGATCTTGAAGGTCCGACCAGGCCACGATGTCCGTTCTCGAAGGATCGACGGCGGCGAGATATTTCTTGAATCGTTCTGCGCTTTCCGGAGAACTCGGTCCACGGGACAGGAGCTGTTGATTCCATGCATCCACTTCTGCCGGTGGATGAGGCCTTGCCGTCTGGCGGAACCAGGCCACGACGCCGTCGTCGGTGGGATTGGCCTTGACGGCCGCCGTAAATTGCTCGCTCGTGATCCCGGCAAACTCCATGAATCGTTCATCCATCGGACAAGGGTAGATGTATTCGCCTTCCGTCCCGGCGAGTACCGCCCGGCACTTGTCGATCATGCGCGCCAGGTGGACATAGCCGGCTAAGGTCGCACGCATGCTGCGTGGAACGTGTTTTCTCAGATCCATGTCACAACAATTGATGGCCGGCCATCGTCAGACTCTTGACGATGACCCCCCCGTTCTCGAACGCAATGATACGCCTCGTGGCGGGGAGGTCTGCGGCTCCGACCCGCACGTGCGTGTCCGTGAAGCTCTCGACGTTTTTTAATTTTCCATCTTCGGGTGAGAAATAATAGACCGTGTATTTCGTCGTGAGATATTTCTTGTCCTGCGTGACGGCGCTGTCTTCGACGTTGATCGTGAAGGCAAAGGGCGCCATGCCGGGGTGCGACATCGTCCGGTTGATCTGTGTGATGCGGTTGTCCTTGAGTCGGTAAAACGAGTGGGACCCATGAATGTCCAGCCTGGTCCCCAGCGGATGACCATCGTCTTTCATCGTCAGCGAATACTTCCCATCGGATTCCTCGAACGTGCGTGGACCGCGATGGACGGCAATCATGGCGAGTTGGTCCTGCGCCCACTTCTGGATCTCTTCGTCGCCAAGTTGGACGGAGACTTCGCGCGGCCCTTTCACCGTCACCGGCCCATGAAGTTCCTTTCCATTGATGTTGACCGTCAACTCGGCGGTGAAACCTTTGAAGCCCTGGGGCCAACGTGCGGTATTTTCAAATGCGCGGCGGAGTGCTTCCCGGGCCTTTGGATCGTCGACCACGGCCGTCTGGTCTTGGGGATGCGTGTTCATGACGAAGTCTCCTTGAGGGGGTGAAAAGGTTGCGTGTCACCCATTATACCCGGGGCGTTTTCCGCGGCTCAATGAAGACGACTCGGCGTTTCAAATTGCCGTGATTTCTGATATAGTTCGGCAATTTTTCTCCTGCCGGTCTGCGACGGCCGGGAGAATATTGCAGCGGGACTTGGCAAAGGGGATGGCATGGAACGACGGGCCGCTTCTCACACCGAGGAAGAAGAGATGAATCAGCGCCGCCGTCTGCTGAATGCCGCCAAGAAAGGCGATCAGAAGGCGGTTGCGAAGCTCTTCGAATTGTACCAGGTGCGCGTCTACAACAACGAAATGGTCAGCAAGTTGAATCGCACTGCCGGTACGCACAAGCTTCAGGCGGAGGTGGCTCAGGCCAAGGCCGCCGCCAAAGGGGCCTCCCGCAAATCATCACACAAGAAGTCCGGAGGCCTGCCGGCCAAGCCGAAAGTGAAGCATAAGGCGAGGCCTGCCGCAAGGATTCACAAGAAAAAGTAAGCCAAGGCGTACTTACTGCACCGCAACTTTCAATCCTCCACCGGCAAGTTTCCCCGCAATCTCTTCTGCCTGTTTCCACGAGCCAGCAAACACCACTGCCTCGCCTTGGTGATCGATTTTCCACGCCAACTCGAAGGCCTTTGACGGCGTCATTCCGGGAATGCACTGACAAAACAGTGCAATCACTTGCTGATAGGTATGACAGTCACAGTTGTAGACGATGACGCGGGCTTCCAGATCGTCACCGGTGCCGGTGGAGGGAGTTTCCGTGGCGAGAGGCGTCGCAACCGGGGCGGGAGATTCGGCCATGGGGGGCGATTCTAACAGAGTTTGCCGCCTCAATTAAGGTCCTTTTCTGCCGTCAGAGTGCACCAGGCTTCATCGACAAAGCCCATGGCTCATGCTAACGTGCGCCGCCATGAAGGCCCGGATCCTGACCTCGTGGCTCGATCTCCTGCTGATCTTCGTGCCGGTGACGATCGTTCTGGCGTTCGTGCAGCCCAATCATCTCGTCGTGTTCATCTCGGCGGCCTTGGCAATCATTCCGCTGGCCGGCCTTCTTGGACGCGCGACGGAACATTTGACCGCTCATGTGGGGGCGGGAGTGGGCGGGCTGCTGAACGCGTCACTCGGCAACGCGGCAGAATTGATCATCGCACTCGTCGCGTTGCGCGAAGGCCTGCACGACGTCGTGAAGGCGTCGCTCACGGGATCGATCATCGGGAACATTCTTCTGGTGCTGGGGGCCTCGATGCTCGCAGGCGGATTGAAGTACGAACGTCAGAAGTTCAATCAGACCGCTGCCGGGATGGGATCGAGCCTGCTCCTGCTTTCGGCCGTCGGCCTCATCATTCCCGCGTTGTTTCACCTGACCGCTTCCGATCGTGGTTCAGCCGTCGAACGGGAACTCAGCCTTGAAATTTCGATTGTGTTATTCGCTATTTATGTCATGAGCCTCGTGTTCTCCTTGAGGACGCACCGACATGTCTATCAGGGCGACGACCACGGAACCTCTCACGACGGCGAGAAAATATGGAGTCCCAGTCGAGCGATCGGGGTGCTGGCGGTTTCCACGGTCCTCGTGGCCGTGATGAGCGAGTTGTTGGTCGGCGCGCTCGATCATGCGGCGACCACGCTGGGTCTCACGGAAATTTTCGTCGGGGTCATTCTGGTGGCGCTGGTCGGCAACGCGGCCGAGCATTCGACGGCCGTCATGGTGGCCATGAAAAACAAGATGGATCTGGCGCTCAGTATTGCGGTGGGGTCAAGCTTACAGATCGCGCTGCTGGTCGCACCGATCCTCGTTTTTAGCAGCTATCTGTTCGGAACGCCGCTCGATTTGATCTTTACGCCGTTCGAGGTCGCCGCCGTCACGATCTCGGTGTTGATTGTCGGATTTGTCTCGATGGATGGTGAATCACACTGGATGGAAGGGGTGATGCTGGTCGGCGTCTATGCGATGCTGGCCATTGCCTTCTATTTTCTGCCCGCACACGGGTAGGGCATCGCTCGCCTTCGCCTAGAACGTGTCCATGTCGATGACCTCCGTCGCATCCCACAGATTCTTTTTTTCCGCGTCTGCAAGAGCTTTGAGACGATCCTCTTCCGTTTCCTCTCCGAACGATTTTTTCACGGAAGGATTCTGAGGAGGATCGGAAGGGCCGGGAGCCTCGACGGGCCGTCGACGGTGTTTCTTGGCCGGATCCATATTGACAGGCATGGGTCCTCCTATTGCTCGCGTTAGTCTCTCGTGTGCCCAGGGCGAATGTCAACGGCCGCCTCATTGACCTCCCGTTCACCCCTTTGTTACAGTCGCCGCCCATGCTCGACGCCAGAGTCTGGTGGCCGCTGTTCCCGCTCCTTTTGCTGATCGTCATTGTCTGTCTCACAGGGGCTTTGGTGCTGGCGGTCCGTGGGGGATACGATGCGCGGGCCAGATGGCTCCAGGTCGGTGCCTTCAGTTGTTATCTCCTTGCCGCGGTGTCGGCGATCGCCAGCGAACGCGGAGCCGTGTCGGCGAATCTGCACCGGCCGTTTTCTTTGGCGACTCAGCTTTGTTTGTTGCTGGCCCTGATTTACCATTGGCAGACTCCGCATCGTGCCTTGCGGTGGCTCAACGCTGCAGCCTGGGCCGGCATTCTGGCGGACACGGCGCTTCATGTGCTGATGGTCCGACGGTAACCGTCGCTAGAATAATTTTTCGGCGACTGTATCGGCATGCCGCCTGCCTTGGGCGGAGAGTCGAGTGCGTTCTCCCTCCTCCTCGATCAGGTTCCCCTCGCGGAGATCTTTGACGACCTGCACACGTCCGTAGTTGGCCGCATGGCCGTTCAGCTGGGATGTTGGAATGCCGTGATGCAGTCGTAGTCCAAAAATCACCGCATCACGAAGCTGCTCTTCAGGGGTAAGCGCGATCCGCTCCTCGACCGGAAGCCGGCCTTTCTCGAGCGCCGACTGATAGGCGGCAAGATTGGCAGCGTTGCCAAAGCGAACGCCGCCCATGAAGGACTGCGCGCTGGGACCCACGCCGAGATAGTCGCCTTGCGTCCAATACAACAGATTATGTCGGCATTCGAATCCGGCCAGGGCATAGTTGGAAATTTCATATCGCTGGTAGCCGGCTCCCCTCAGGACCCTTTGGGCGATGTCATCCATCTCGTTCTGCAACGTCTCATCGGGCGCCCGTCCCGGATCGCGCCGGATGTCATTGGCGAATCGCGTTCCTTCTTCCACGGTTAACGCATAGCAGGAGAGATGCGATGGGGAGAGGGCGCAACAGGCGTCCAGCGTCCGCGTCCAGCTCTCAATGGTTTGACCGGGGAGCCCATACATCAGATCGAGATTGATGTTGGTGAATCCTGCCGAGCGAGCGGCTTGGACGGCAGCGATGGTTTCCGCTTGCGCGCCCGGTCTGCCGATGGCGGCCAACTCCGCGTCCTGCATCGATTCTGCGCCAAAGCTCACGCGTGTCACGCCGGATCGTTGCAAGGCGGACAGGTCGGCGACCGTGACGGTACCGGGATGGGCCTCCACCGTAATTTCACACCCCGAATCAAGGGCAAAGAACTGCCGGACGGTCTTCAAGATGGCCGTCAGCTGGGCGGCGCTGAGCATGGTCGGCGTTCCGCCACCGAAGTAGAGGGATTGGACCGGACGTCCCCCGGTGATTTCCTCGGCCGCATAGAGGCGGAGTTCGGTCTGAAGAGCGCGCACGAATGCCTCCGCCGCCGCATCCCGATGGACTTCGAGATAAAAGGCGCAGAAATGGCAGCGTTGCCGGCAGAACGGAATGTGCAGATACAAGCCGAACGCAGCGTTCATCGTCTCAACGAAAATGGAGCCGGCTTCGAAAAATCACGTGCCACGACAATCTCAATTTCATCCGTGGAAGGCAGACCTCGATTGCGCACATGCGACGTCCACCCCGGATGCCCGCGCAGCGACTCGAACACCTGTTTCAACATGGCCGGCTTGATGCTGGACTCCCATTCTTCCACCCACCCCAGATGATCCTCTTCGCCTTCATAGTCATCCGGGAAAGACGCCTCTAACGTGAATCGCAGCACGAAGGTTTTTTCTTCCTGATACATCTTCGGCCTCATGCGTTGCGCAGCCGGGTCCTTCGCTTCTATAATGGAGGCACACAGGAGTGAACGATCATGCCTATCTTCGAATATGTCTGTCGGGAATGCAATCATCGCTTTGAGCTGTTACTTCAGGGATCGACTCAGGCGGCCTGTCCCAACTGCCAGGCGACGACACTCGAAAAACAGTTTTCATCGTTTGGCGTTGGAGCCACGGGAGGGTGGCCACCCGCCGGCGGCGGAGGAGCTTGTGGAAGCTGCGGCGATCCACGGGGACCCGGCGCCTGTTCGATGAATTAACATGAGTGACGCGGAATTTCTGCTCCACCGAACCATCGCCACGCTCTCGCAGACCGATCCTCTGATCAAACTTGTCGAGCAAGTGCGCCTCGGCCGAATGCAGCGTGCAGATCCAGGCTTGCGTGTCGTGACCGACGCCTGGCTGGCCGCCTACCGCAAAGCCGTCGCCTCGCCCGGATTGTCCAGACAGCTGCTGCTTCGCATCGATCCGTCCCCTCGTCTTGATGTGTTGGCGCAAGAAGGAATTTTGTCCGCCGACCATGCCGGAGCCCGCGAGTTGCGCTCGGAGTTCGAGCAGGCCATTGCTCGTGCGCCGGTCTGATGGTCCTCCCGCGATGCCATGCGCGTGTCCACGCTCATCATGGCCCTCGTCCTGGCGATCGTCGGTGAACGGGAAGGATTAAGCGGAGAGCTTGGGGGACCTGGTCCTCTCCGGCATCTCACCTCCGATCAACTCGAATCCCTGCTCCCCCCGGGCACACTCCTCATGGTCCATCCCGCGTCGGTCGAGGAGTTTCTTGTCGAGTTGGACGGCCAGCCGCCGGACTGGAAAGCTCTCTACGGTCACGGGCACCACGATCCCGGACATGACGACCGGCTCTTCGCGCTCAATCGGGAGCGAGATGCGAAGCGTGAAGGCCGGCCCGCATTGTCGAGGACAATCGCGTTTGCATGGACAGGGACGCTGTCACGTTACGACCCGCTCATCGGCGGGTTTCCCATCGCTCTCGGGCCGAAATTTATCAAGAGCAGCTGGGGGATGGTCCGGTTCAAGCCGGAAGAAGCTCCTGGGAATCTGAGCCTTGCCCCAGGTCCGAGCGATCAGGAAACGCTTCAGCAAGTGCTCGAGCAAGGTCAACCGGTGGAGATTGAAGTGGTGATGACCGGGAAACTCGTTCCGGAAGAATCCATCGTCTATGATTTTTCTCATGACGAAGAAGGATTGGGCCTGATCATGCCGTTCGTGCGGGTGGAGCAGGTCGATTTGGTGATGCCGATCGTCGAGGATCGGTGACATTCTGTATGAGTGACCGTTGAAGAGGCAACGCTAGTAGGCGTCTTTTGCACAACGGAAGCCGGTTCCACTGGGGCGGCTGTCCATGAGGCCCCAATCGCGGTCGCTCGTGCGAAGACTGACCGCGGGTTTGAGCCAGGAGCCCCCACGCATTGATTTGATGGCGCCGTGCTCCGGACCTGTCGGATTTGTCAGCGGAGCGGTCGGGTAGTAATTGGGGTTGTACCAGTCCTGCACCCATTCGGCGACGTTCCCCGCCATGTCCATGAGACCGTAGACGCTTGCCGCGGTCGGAAAACTGCCGACTGGCATCGTCAACACTTCTCCGTTCAATCCCTTCGTTTTGGCGATGCGTGCCCCATCACCCTTGACCCAGAAGGCTTCCCAGTCCGCGCCGCTGTCGAATTCAACCGTGCGACCGGCCCAATAACTGGCACTGTTCGCGAGCGCAATGTCCCATTGGTTCCCCCACGGATAGCGGCGGCCATCCGTTCCCCGTGCCGCCTTTTCCCATTCGGCTTCCGTGGGAAGCCGTTTCCCGGTCCATCGGCAATAGGCGTCTGCATCGGTCCAGCTCACATTCACGACCGGGTGCCGTTCGCTGCCCGGCAGTGGTCTTCTGTCCTTCCATAGCGTCGAGGCGGGATTCTGATTTTCGGGCATCCGATGACCGGTCGCGGACACGAAGAGTGCATATGCTTCGTTGGTGACCTCGAATCGATCCATGGAGTAGGCGGAAAGAAACACGGATCGTTGAGGTTGCTCGTCAGGCAGTCCGCCGCTGCCCGATGCAGAGCCCATGTAGAATTCACCTTCGGGGATGCGCACCATTCCGTCCGGGTCTCCTGCAGAGATGGCCGACTGCAGAGGGCCGACCGTCAGGCAACACCAGAAGAGGATGTGGGCGGAGAAACGCGACAACGTCAGTGCTTTCTGATTCCGCAGGCTTGCGCCACTGCATCGCGATAGGCGGTCCAGAGTCGTAGCGATCTGTTCAGATAGCGCAAGATGGTCTCCTGTTGAGCGCGCGTCTTGGCGTGGTTGACGACCATGTGATAGGCATCATGGCGATGGCCCGCTTCGACCATCTGATGGGAGCGGATGAGGTCCATGGCATCAACCGACAGGCGGTAATGTCTGACCAAAGGGTGTTGCCGAACAATCGACTCGATCTCTTCCGCGGTCTGTGGCTTCGAAGGTTCGGCCAGTTCTTTGCGGTCCTTAATGCTGCCTTCGACAAACACCGTCATCACGGCGGCTCCGACGACCCAGTCGCGGTGCTGCGACGCACGCTCAAGCCAGGCGCGGTACCGACGTGCGCCGGGCAGGAGCGCGATGTCGCCGAACGTCCGGGCCGGTAATCCGAGTCCTGCCATCATGTGGAGAAACAGATCCGGGTGTGATTTGCCCAGCGATAAGCCGCCGGTATCTTCTTCATAGATGTTTTCGGCCAGCATTCGACGGACGGACGGTGGCGGATTGTGGCCGTAGACCCGCGCCAACAGCACGGGAAAGTCCCGCACGTACACGGCATATTCCTGTTGAAAATGCCGTTTCAATTGGGCGACGGTGGCCGTGCCGTCTGAGAATACAGGCCACGCCCAGTGGTGCTTGCGATCCATGATACGGAGGATCTCTTCTCGAAAACGGCTGGTCGTCAACGGACGTGACGTGCGGGTTGCCTTCCTCATTGAGCCCTCGTTACAATTTGTCGATCGAGGTGTTGATGAAGCAAGTGACGGTTCAAAATCCCGATGAAATTCTCTCGCTCCTGGCCGATGTCGCGCTCCGCGGATCGGGGTTCGTGACTGAATGTTTGCTCGACTATGTGTTGGACGAGGGCTTTACCGAGCCCATCTACCTGAATGCCAGCGGAGAAGATCCGGACGCATACTTCAAGGGACAATCGCCGGCGTGGGCGGTCTATCAGGTCCGGGAGTGGAAGCGCGTCTTGACGATCTCCGGAGGCGCCGGCAAGCAGCGGCGCGTCCAAATCACCGAGACGCCGTAGCCTCGAAATGAGTGTATGGGCGTTGCAGTGAAAATGCAATGATACGACCGGATATTCTCGCATGCAGGAACAACGCACGAAGGATCACGAGATGAAGCTCATCCTCTTGGCTGAGCCGTACAGCATGGGAGAACTGATCCTGTTGCAGAGTCTCCTCGAAGGCAGCGGGATCGCGTACTTGATCCGCCATGCCAATATCAGCAGCCTGTATCCGGGTCTGCCCGGTCTCACATCTCATGTCATGGTGGAGGAGCGGGATTATCCGCGCGCCGAAGCCATTCTTCAGCGCTTGAGAGTCGATGTGCGTGAGGTGACCAGCGACACGGGCGGTTGAGTCATCCGCTCCGCTTGGGCTCGTGCGGATTTGAGGGCGATTGGGTGGGCAGTCGTTCCCCTGATCCTTGAAACCACCCGCCGATCAACGTGCCCTCTTCAAAATACAGGTAGCGGTGTTTCACGACGGCTGCGTTCTCCCAGTCCTCGAAAATCCATTCTTCCTGCCGAATTCCGTCCTTCGTGAAGCTGGTATTGATCGTTTGCGGTCCGCCCCAAGATTGTAAGACCTGTTCCTTCGACATGCCGACCATCACCCTATGCTGCGAGATATGTTTCTCGAAATTCGGATCGCGTAATTTTGCCACGAGCGGCATCACGATGATGAACAGCGCAAACACCAGAAGGCCGGCATAAATGATGATGCGGACGGGCTTCCGACGGATGAACGATTCAGGTTCTTGGTTCACGGACGAGGTGGGAACGTTGGGCTCGAACGACTCCATGGCAGTTGTCTCGTGCGCATGGTAGCAATCGATCAAACCAGGCGTCAAGAGACTGGTCGAATTATTAGTGCTTTTTCAACAACATCGGAGCAACAGCTATACTTGTCGTATGATTCTTCCTGCCCTGTGTCGCTCCGCGATCGTTCCCCTGATGGTGATTGCCCTGATATGGACCGCCGCGGCAGCGGTCGAGGCAAAACCGCTCTACTCCTATACGGATGAACGAGGCACGCGGGTCATCACCGACAACTATGACAAGATCCCTGCTGGGTACCGGGCGAAAGCGACCGCTGTTGAGCAGGAATCGGACGGTTTGGTCGGAGAGATCGAACGTGTGGGGGAGATGGTGGGTTCGGGTAAAGGGTTCGTCGTTACTGTGCCGGGAATGTCGTATCAGCAATCGAAAGTGATCACCTACGCCGCCGTCCTGGCATTGCTCTGTGTGCTGGCCATGAATTTCTCCCGTAGCGATGCCCTCAGAGCACTTGCCCTCTGGTGCCTCGTCCTCACGGGAATCGGCGCGCCTGTCCTCGTGTACATTGCCGACGACGGCGCCGCGACCATCATGAAAAAGAAAGCCGCAGAAATCGAGCGCAAGCAGCAGGATCGCCTCTCGCACGCCCAGTAGGCGCCTTCACCTCTCCCACCGCAGTGAATCCGAGGATCAGTCCGCGTATGTCGGGACGGGGATTTTCTTGGTCTGTGACGGTCGGGCCGCCGGTGGCTGCTGGGAAAATTCCGGCGAGTAGGGGTTCATCACCGGATCATGCGTGTGCTTCTGCCGGCGCTTGACGAGGTCGATGCTCTGTGTGCTGATCTCCATCCGGTCGATGGGCGCCTTGACGGTCAGAGGATCGGGAAGGCCCTGCAACGAGAACAGCTGATAGGCAAGCGTCCAGTCGAGAGAATCTTTGGCGGCTTCCTTGACGATGAATCGAGCTTGCGGCGAAGCGGCGCCCTTGAAGAGCAGCACCCAAATGTTTGAGCGGAAGGCCGGCGCCGCTGCATCGGTAGGAGGCCGAAACTCCGGAACGAGAGAAGGGACTTGGCTGATCGGGACGGCCGGCGAAAATTCGATATCGACGAGACGGACGTATAAGGTCCGATTCTCACTCTCCTCCTTGGGATCGACGGTGTAGCTGAAGGAGTAGCGCACGTCGATGCCTTCCCGTTTAAAGGTGTAGACGTCTTCGCCGTTCTCGGGCGAGACGAGCTTCCGAAAATATTTGTCCCAATCGGTGATGGCATAATAGGTAAAGACGCGCAGCGCCGATTTGCGATCCCGGACCGCCTGAGGCATGCCCAATTTGTCGTGCAGTTCTTGCTGAGTGAGGCCGAGAAACCCGTCTTCAAAATAGGGGGCTGCCGGCACAGAAGCAGGAAGCAGGCAAAGAACCGCGGCGGCGCAAAGCCCTCTGAGGCCGAGGCGTTGGAGGTGATTCCGCTGGAGCAAGCGCTGGTCTCCGCGATCAGCCCATCGTATCGACCGGCCCGTGCGCTGTCAAGACAGCGCGGGATCGGTTGCCGCTTGTCCAATGAACCAGTATGATGGCACGACTCAGGCCCTGATGGGAACGGTGACGGCGTGACCTCAATCGAAGAACTCCTTTCGCAACGCATTGCCATTCTGGACGGTGCCATGGGCACCATGATCCAGCAGCGGCGGCTGGATGAAGCCGCCTTTCGCGGCGAGCGGTTCCGCGATTGGGCGAAGGACCTCAAGGGACACAACGATCTCCTGAATCTGACCCAGCCCGCGGTCATCGAGGACATTCACCGGCAGTATCTCGAGGCCGGCGCCGACATCATCGAGACGAACACGTTCAATTCTCAAGCCGTTTCGCTGGCCGACTATCAGATGGAGGGCTTGGGCTATGAACTCTCCAAGGCCGGCGCCGAATGCGCACAACGTGCCGTGGCTCATGTACGCGGCGCGCAGCCTGAACGCCGTTGTTTTGTGGCGGGGGCCATCGGTCCGACCACGAAAACCTCGTCCATTTCCACGGACGTGAACAATCCCGGTGCGCGGGGGACGACGTACGACGCATTGGTCGCCGCCTATTCCGATCAGGTCCGGGGCCTTCTTGACGGGGGAGCCGACCTCCTGCTCGTCGAAACCATTTTCGACACGCTGAACGCCAAAGCGGCGTTTTACGCCATCCAACAGTTGTTTGCCGCCGGCGCGCGGCGCGTTCCCATTATGGCTTCAGTGACATTCATCCAGGCCGGAAGCAATCGGGGCGTGACGGGGCAGACGGTCGAAGCCTTCTGGAATTCGATCTCCCATGTCCCGCTCCTGAGCGTCGGCATGAACTGCGCCCTCGGCCCGAAGGAAATGCGGCCGCTCATCGAAGAGCTGTCGCGGATTGCGCCGGTCTATGTGAGCGCTCATCCGAACGCGGGTCTGCCGAATCCGCTGTTGCCCACCGGCTTTCCGGAAACGCCGGACACCTTGGCGCCGCAACTCCGGGAGTGGGCGGACAATGGCTGGCTCAACATCGTGGGGGGATGCTGCGGAACCACGCCGGCGCATATCAAGCTCATCGCGGAGGCGGTTCGTGGACTGCCCCCCCGGCCCATTCCCACCGTCGAACCCTATACGCGCTTGAGCGGTCTCGAGGCGCTCACGATCCGGCCGGATTCCAATTTTGTGAACATCGGCGAGCGGACGAATGTGACGGGTTCGCCGGCGTTTGCCAGGCTCATCCTTCAGGGAAAATATGAAGAGGCCTTGTCGGTGGCGCGCCAACAGGTGGAGGGGGGCGCCCAGATCATCGACATCAATATGGATGAGGGCATGCTGGACTCGCAGGCTGCGATGGAGAAATTCCTCCGCCTGATCGCCTCGGAGCCTGACATCTGCAAAGTTCCGATCATGGTCGACAGCTCCAAATGGGAAGTCTTGGAGGCCGGCCTTAAGAATATACAAGGTAAAGCGGTGGTCAACAGCATCAGCCTGAAGGAAGGCGA
The DNA here is from genome assembly GCA_035281245.1 of Nitrospira sp. GTDB lineage: Bacteria > Nitrospirota > Nitrospiria > Nitrospirales > Nitrospiraceae > Nitrospira_C. The sequence goes on along the minus strand of DATEEH010000049.1, from coordinate 41,508 downwards.
GCGCAAATTCATCGAGCAGGCGACCTTGATCCGCCGGTATGGAGCGGCAGTGGTGGTCATGGCCTTCGACGAGAAAGGGCAGGCGGATAGCCTCGAACGGAAAAAAGAAATCTGCGCCCGTTCGTACAAGATTTTGACCGAAAGGATCGGATTCGCGCCCACCGATATTATCTTTGATCCCAATGTGCTCACCGTGGCGACCGGAATCGATGAGCACAACGAGTACGCCGTGAATTTCATCGAAGCCACACGGTGGATCAAGCAACATCTGCCGGGCGCGAAGGTCAGCGGGGGGATCAGCAATATCTCGTTTTCCTTCCGCGGCAACAACGTCGTGCGCGAAGCCATGCACTCGGCCTTTCTCTATCATGCGATCAAAGCCGGACTCGACATGGGCATTGTGAATGCCGGTCAGCTGGCGGTGTATGAAGATATTCCCAAAGACCTGCTTGAACTCGTGGAGGACGTGCTGTTGAACCGGCGGGCCGATGCGACTGAGCGGCTCGTGGCGTTCGCCGAAACGGTCAAACGGCAGGACAAGACCGTCTTCAAGGACGACGAATGGCGCAAGGGCACGGTGGAAGAACGGCTGTCGCATGCCCTGGTCAAGGGCATCACGGACTACATCGACCAGGATACCGAGGAAGCGCGGCAAAAGTATCCGAAGCCCCTGGCAGTCATCGAAGGGCCTCTGATGGCCGGCATGAACATCGTGGGCGATCTCTTCGGGTCCGGAAAGATGTTTCTGCCTCAAGTGGTGAAGAGCGCCCGCGTGATGAAGAAGGCCGTCGCCTACCTGCTGCCGTTCATGGAGGAGGAGAAAAAGCGTCTCGGAGGATACCAGTCGCAAGGCAAGGTCGTTCTGGCCACGGTGAAGGGCGACGTCCATGACATTGGAAAAAATATCGTCGGCGTCGTCTTGGGCTGCAACAATTATGAAGTCATCGATCTCGGCGTGATGGTGCCCTGCGAGCACATCCTGGCCACCGCTCGGGAACACAAGGCGGATATCGTCGGCTTGAGCGGACTCATTACGCCCTCTCTCGATGAAATGGTGCACGTGGCCAAGGAGATGACGCGGGAAGGGTTCGTGGTGCCGCTGTTGATCGGCGGCGCAACGACCAGCAAAGCGCACACGGCCGTCAAGATCGCCCCGTCCTATGAGCCCTCGGTGGTCCATGTCTTGGATGCGTCGCGGGCGGTCGGAGTGGTCGGCAGCCTCATCAACCGGGAGCAAAGGGAGGCGTTCGTCCTGCAGGTACGAGCCGACTACGAACGTGTCCGCCAGGCCCACCGGGAGCGCGACGCCAAGTCGTTGCTGTCGCTTGCGGAGGCTCGCGCTCGACGCTTGGCGTCCGATTGGAGCCATCTCGATATTCCCGACCCTGAAGCCCTCGGGGTTCAGGTGATTGCCGATCAGCCGCTGACCGAGCTGTTGCCTTTTATTGACTGGTCTCCGTTTTTTCATACCTGGGAGTTGAATGGGCGCTATCCGACGATTTTCGAGAATCCGACGATCGGCCCAAGGGCCAAAGAGCTCTTTGAGGATGCCCAAGGGCTGTTGGACCGCATCGTCCGTGAGAAGCTGCTTATGGCGAAGGGTGTCTATGGTCTGTTTCCCGCCTGCAGCAGCGGGGATGACATTGAATTGTATCTGGACCCGTCGAAGCGCGCCGTCGTGGCGACCATCCATACGTTGCGCCAGCAATCGGAAAAACCGCAAGGCCAGGCGAATCTAGCCTTGGCGGACTACGTGGCCCCTCGATCGTCCGGACGCACGGACCATGTGGGCGCCTTTGCCGTGACGGCGGGTCTCGGACTGGACGAACTCTGCCGCGGGTTTGATCGTGATCATGACGATTACAACTCGATCATGGCGAAAGCCCTGGCGGACCGCCTGGCCGAGGCCTTTGCCGAGTATCTTCACAAGCGGGTCAGGGAGCAATGGCGGTACGGCGGACAGGAGCAGCTGACGCAGGAGGATTTGATTCGAGAAAAGTATCGAGGCATTCGCCCCGCTCCGGGCTATCCGGCGTGCCCGGACCATACCGAAAAACGCATCTTGTTCGATCTTCTTCAGGTCGAAACACATGCGGGCATCACGCTGACGGAAAGTTTTGCGATGCTGCCGGCCGCCGCCGTCAGCGGATGGTACTTCGCTCATCCGAATGCGAAGTATTTTGCGGTGGGAAAGATTGGTGCGGACCAAGTGGAAGACTATGCCCGCCGGAAGGACATGGAGCTACGGACGATCGAACGCTGGCTTTCACCCAACCTGAACTACGAGCCCCGCTGATTCGCTCTAGGAGACTTCCGCCAGCAACGGTTGCTTGGTCGGCTTCCCGATGGCTGAGGTCAACGCGGATTTGAGCAGACGAAACCGGTCCTCCGCCCAGCGGTTGAACGTCTCCGAGTCCTGGAAGACGAGGTCCCAGGCTTTGGCGGCATCGAGCATCAAGAGATGGTGCGGCAGCCCGTCGGAGGGAAAATAGACGACCAGCACGGCCGACTTGCCCGTCAGACTGACGTCCGTGAACACATGGACCATCGCGCCGTGCGGAAGCGTCACTTCGCGTGAAGCCGCTTCTGCCAGCGGCTGATACATACGGTGGAGAAACTGCGACGTGACTTCATAGGCATTGCTCGTCCCGAGCAGCCGTGGGTTCGGCGATTCGCCGAAGAGATTTTCAGTCAGATAGGTGGCGGCTTCCCAAGTCGGCATGACTCCGGACGTCACGAGGGATTCACAGAGATAGGCAATCCAGTTTCTCGTGACTGCCAGTTTTTTCACGGACGCAGCTTTTTTGGCCATGATCGGCAATCCTTTCGATGCCAGCGGGACGGTCGGTGAATGGTCTCCGGGGTGAAGCGACCCGTGCGAATGATTGCAGTATAGCGGCAGGGCGAGGACAGTCAACGAAATGCAACAATCCGGAAGGTCTGTCGTCGCGGAGGATGTGAGCGAGGAATCACAACGGACGAGGCAGGCCGGGGGTGACGCGGTCCGCGTACTGTTCGTGAATGCGTTTGATGTCAGCCAGCGAGGCCAGGAAGACGTCGAGCAACTCCGGATCGAAGTGTTCCGCCCGATGCTTGCTCATGAGATCCACGGCATGATCGAACTCAAAGGCGGGTTTGTAGACGCGCGCCGTGGTGAGCGCATCGAAGGCATCGGCGATTGCGGCGATGCGGCCCTCGATGGGTATGGCTTCTCCCTTCAGCTTGCGGGGGTAGCCGCTCCCGTCCCAGCGCTCATGATGCGTCAGCGCAATCGTCGCGGCCACATTGAGGATTTCCGCATCCGATCCAGCCAGAATGCGATAGCCGATTTCCGCATGTTGTGCAATGACGTTGAATTCGTCTTGTGTGAATTTCCCCGGCTTCAGGAGCACATGATCGGGTGTGCCGATTTTTCCGATATCGTGCATGGGACTGGCGGTTCGGATCAGGTCACAGCGTTCATTCGATAATCCATAGCGGCGGGCCAGCAGCTCGCAATAATGGCTCATGCGTTGAATGTGCTGAGCCGTGGCGCTGTCGCGGTATTCGGCGGCAATGGCGAGCCGTTGAATCGTCTCTTCGCGTGAGAGGCGTAATTCCTTTTCGCTGCGTTCCAGCCACTCCAGCGCTTGCTGCAGGGCCAGCGTCCTCGTTCTGACGACGTCCTCCAGGTTCTCCCGATGCAGCCGGCTTTCAATTTCGAGACGCCGGCGGCGCAAGGCATTGGCGACGTTGATGAGCACTTCGTTGGCTTCGAAGGGCTTGATGATGTAGCCGAAGGCGCCCATGTCCAACGCCGCGTTGGCGAGCAATGGACTATCGAGCCCTGTCACCATGATCGCAGCAGTCGATGGATGCTGCAGGAACGTATTGCGGATCAAGTCCATGCCCGATTCGCCGGGCATGTTGACATCGCACAGCACCAAGGCAAAAGGCTGCTCATCCAGCCGCAGCCGAGCCTCCTTGGCGTCGGCGGCGAGCACGACCTCGTAGCCGTGCGACTGGAGCATGTAGCCCAGCAAACGGCGAATGGGCTCTTCGTCATCGACAATCAGGACGCGTCTGAGATCGAGAAGCGCTTGCTGGGTGGGGCGATCGAGCAGCAAGGTCATGGGGTGAACTCTATCGGCTCAATCAGGTGCAATGCGTGTGGGTCGTTCGGGTGACCATCATCTTCGCTGACTCTAAAACTGGTGCAGCTTTTGTGCCACTAATTAATGATTTTGTGCTGAGTTGGAAGGATGACGACACGGATCATTGACTGGTTCGAGGGCGGCAATATTGCTGGTGTCCTGAGATGGTTTCCGCTTCCCAACTATCCAAGACACAGCAGAGAGTAGAAGGGCACCGCAGTTTTTCTGTACAGAATTCGACGAATCGCCACCAGATTGTACGGCGACTATGCGAAACGGCGACGCGGCTGCACCTGCACCTGCGGTTTCATTGCGCTTTGATAGGCGCTTCTCTATAATGCCCCAATTTCGCAGGGGGAATTTGCATGAATGCTGGCGCAGGCGTGCTACGTGCGGACGGACGTCGCAGGGATCAGATTCGTCCCGTCAAGATCACGAGAAATTTCATCAAACACCCGGAGGGGTCGGTCTTGATCGAAATGGGCGACACCAAAGTGATCTGCACGGCATCCGTCGAAGAGAAAGTCCCGCCCTTTCTCAAGGGCAAGGGCACAGGCTGGGTCACTGCGGAATATGCGATGTTGCCCCGGGCCACGCATGATCGAACCCCCCGGGAGTCGGTCAAGGGCAGGCAAGGGGGCCGGACGCTGGAAATTCAACGTCTGGTGGGACGGGCGCTGCGTGCGGTGACCGATTTGCCCCAACTGGGTGAACGGTCCATTTGGATTGATTGCGATGTGATTCAAGCGGACGGCGGCACGCGCACCGCCTCGATCACGGGGGCATTCATTGCGCTCGCAGATGCCATGGCCGTGTTGAAGAACCGCGGCCTCATCAAAAAACGACCGTTGCTCGATTATCTCGCGGCAATCAGTGTAGGCAAAGTCGGCGGAGAAATCCTCGTGGACTTGGCCTACAACGAAGATTCGACGGCTGAAGTGGATCTCAATCTCGTCATGACCGGCAAGGGGCAGTTCGTCGAAATTCAAGGAACCGCCGAAAAGACCCCCTTTGCGAAACAAGACATGGACGGATTTCTCGCCCAGGGTTGGGGGGCCATCCAAACACTGACGGCTTTACAGCGTGATCTCATCGGGGCATTGGATTAGCCTTGATGGTCTGCGACCTGGTGCTCGCCACCCGTAATCGGCATAAGGGCCAGGAACTTGCCGCACTCTTGGCCGACCTGCCCATCCGTATCCGGACCATGGACGAATTTCCTGACGTACCAGAAGTCGTCGAAGACGGCGACTCGTGCGAAGCGAACGCGATTAAGAAAGCCCGGGCGGTGTCCGAGGCAACCGGTCTCCTGGCCGTGGCAGACGACACCGGTTTGGAAGTGGATGCGTTGGGAGGACGACCCGGAGTCCATGCAGCGCGGTATGCCGGAGCGGAGGCGAGCTACGAAGACAATTGGAAGAAATTACTCCAGGAAATGGCCGGCATACCGTCCCATCTCAGGACGGCTCACTTTGTCACGGTTGCCGCCGTGGCGTCCCCTTCACAGGCCGTGCAGGTGAGAGCAGGTCGGCTCGACGGTGTGATCACTGAAGAACCGGCCGGCGCGCGGGGCTTTGGCTACGATCCGGTATTTTATGTCCCAGAGCTCGGCAAGACCTTGGCAGAGCTGTCCGGGGAAGAGAAAAACCGCATCAGTCATCGAGCGAAAGCCTTTGCACAAGTGCGGGAGTTGTTGCAGAATAGACTACGAACTGAGCGGACATAGTACTGGATGTTCAAAAAGGTCGCCGGCGAGGCCGCAGCGAATGAAGAGGCGAGGTGTACGTTGTTGGTACGTTGAGCCTCTGAATGATGCGAGAACAAAGCTGGCGGCGTTTTTCAACATCCAGAGGATCGGGGCGTAGCGCAGCCCGGTAGCGCGCCTGCTTTGGGAGCAGGATGTCGGAGGTTCAAATCCTCTCGCCCCGACCAAACCAAGCTTGCTCGTACCGGCGCCTCATCGGCGCTAGCCCTCTTCTTTGCGGCGCCGGACAAACCCTCCAGTCTCCATTCTTCGGTATTCGTGCGTCCCCGCGGCTCTCCAGGCGTAGCCTCTCTTCATTGCGCCGCCGGATAAACCCACCAGTGACCTTCTCTATGATTTCCTCGACCGTCTACTCCCTCTTTACGGCGCTGGATAAACCCCTCCAGCGATTATTCTTTCTGTGTTCGAGTCGTGGCGCTCAGGCGGCTCTTCAGGCGCAGCCATCAGTATTTTCGTTGTCCTGAGGCAAGCTCCGCTCAACGATGCCGGCGATCGCTTTCTTCATGCGGGTCTCGGGCCAACATTTCAACTCGATCTGCGCATGCCAAACATCGGCAAGAGCCCGTTTTATTTCCTGAACCGGCGCATCGATGGTGCTTAAGAATTCAGCATGCGGTCGATTCTCTCGATAATCGGGCTGACGCTTCGGTAGCTTCAAATAGCGGGAAATAATCCGTGCATGCATCCGATACAGGATCGTGCCGTGAAAGAGGAGGGCGTTTCGCCTTCTTCGCTGGGCGCTTCCCGAGATTTTCCGGCCTTTGACCGCCAGATCACTAATGCCCTGCAGGTCAATTGCCGGCTGCCATCGAGTGAGGGCTTGTGCAATACGCCGTAACACAAACACATTGGTCAGGCGAATATCCCGCAAATCGGCATGCAGGCCGATGGGAACGACAACGGCATAGGAAAGGCATCCGGGACCTTGCAATATAGTGCCGCCGCCACTGGCCCGCCGCCAGATGGGCACGAGATCCTGCCGGCAGGCGTCGACATGGACATCGTCGCCGAGGCGAGACGAACGCCCGAGCACGACGAAATAATGATCGCTTTCCCAGAAACGAAGGACCGGGTTGCAATTGTTTTCTTCGAGGTCCTCAAGCAAGGCTTCGTCGAGGGCGAGATTCTCTACAGGGGAGGGTAGGGTAAGGTCCAGCAGGCAAAATGAGACCATGACGTTATCCGATTAACCCAAAGCGAGGAGTGCAATCTTTAATTTACACGCCGTTGAGAATCCGTACGAGCACCTTGCCCATGGGTCCCTGTGCCAAACGCGTGAATCCTTTTTTGACTTGTTCGAAGGGAACGCTGCTGTCTATTTCCGGTCGTCGTCCAATGGTCTGAAGACGATCCACGATCTCCTTCCAGATCACTTGCGCCTGAGCGGCGGTATAGTCGCCGACGTGGACTCCGCCCATGCGGATGCGGCGGAACAACAGGATGGCCGTATTGAATTCGGGCACTACCCCTCCGCTTCTCCCGACCACGCTGACACGGCCGCCATAGTTCAGCAAACCTACGAGCCGAGGAAGGAGCGGTCCGCCGACGCTGTCGATCACCAGATCCAATTTCGCCGGCGCAATGGCGCCGAGAATGATCCTTCCCAGCTGAGGGTCGGTCGGATCGAATACGAAATCGGCTCCAAGTTCCAGTAGTCTGGCCCCCTTATCTACGCTTCGTGACAATGCGATCACGTTTACGTTCATTGATTTGCCCAGCAGCACCGACGCAACGCCGACACCGCCTGACGCACCGCTCACCAGAACATTTGCGCTGGGGCGCGGAGGAGCTGGTGGATCGGTCCATTGGGTGAGCGCCTGCCAAGCCGTTAAAAACACCAAGGGGGCCGCAGCCATTTCTTCGAGCGACCAGCCTTGAGGGATGGGAGCCACACTTTTGGCGGGAACGACGACTTTTTCTGCCAGGGTGCCCCAGACGTCGACCCCGACGTCGCATCGTAGAATCCCGACCATTTCGCCCGGTCGAACGTGATGTACGCCGGTTCCAACCATGGCCACGTCGCCGACTCCATCGCGACCGAGCACGTGGGGAAGGCGCGGCTTGGCCGGGTACATTCCGGATGCAAGGAAGGCATCGGCCGGGTTCAGCCCCGCCCATCGCACGTTTAAGAGGATGTCTTCCGGACCAGGACGAGGATCAGGCACTTCGTCGAGTCGTAAGGCTTCAACTCCTTCGTAGGAGTCCATCAGCCACGCGCGCATCGGGATGTCCTCATGAGAGAGGGATCGACGACGGCGCAGAATACGATCAAGGAGAGCATGCGTCACCAGCGTGCGGATCAGACGATGGCGTGCTCCCGCTTTTCCGGGGCAGTTGCACGAGCGTCCGTCGGCACGCGATAGTCTTCAAGTCTCCGCTCAATAATCCCCTTGGAGAGAGCGGGATAGGTGCCGGTCAGGGCTTTTCTTCCCACGGTCGTCAGCGGCATGTCGCGGTTGAGAATACACTCGCGAATCTGCTGTTTGACGCGAGCGCTTGCCTCGGCGAACACGATGTCGACCAGATCCCAGGCCTCCGTCTCGCCCGCCGTCCGTTCCCGCTCCTCGGCATAAAGGCTGCTCACCGCAATCACGAGGAGATCTTCGCCGATCGTCTCAATGCGGTTCTGCCGTCCCTGATCGTGTTGCAACGCCTGCCGCCGCCACAGAATGGCATACAACACGGCGCGGGCGAGCCGTCGACTCGCCCGCTCGACGAATCGGAGGCGAGCACGGACGTGTACGTGTCGGAAGATGGCGTGAGTCGGCAGCCCCTTCGATCTCCACTGTTTGAGATACCAGGGCACGTAAAAGGCCAACAGGCGCCTCATTTCTGCCAGTCGTCGGGCCAGGGAAATGTTCTCATCGAGGTAAGTCCGTGCGCGATCGAGGTGCATGTCGAGCGCCTCGCGCGCGACGAACGGACGTAAGACGTCGGTCGCGCCTTCGCCAATCCGGTACATCTCGACATCACGGACGAGTTGTTCGATGCCGAAAGCGGGCTCACCTCGGACGCGCTTCGAATCCGCAGTCTCGTATCCCATGCCCCCAAAGATGGTCTGGGCGTCTTTCAGAAACTGAATGGTCGTCTCGGAGCAGAAAATTTTGGCGATGGCCGCTTCGATTCTGACGTCATATCGGTGTTGATCGGCCATGCGCCAGACGGCCGAAGCGAGGGCCTCCATCGCGAAAAGGCGCCCGGCCATTCGCCCCACCCGCATTCGTTGTGTCTGCCACTCCGAGAGCGGTCGTTTGAACGTCACGCGGCTGTTGGCTCGGTCGAGCGTCGGCTGCCAGGCTTGTTTCGCCATGCCGAGGCAGATGGCGGGGATGCTCACGGCGCGACCGACATTGAGAATTGTCAAAGCGTACTTGAGTCCACGTCCGACTTCGCCGATGACATCTGAGGCCGGAATGCGAACGTTGCTCAGCGCGATGTGGGCGTTTTCGATTCCACGGCATCCCTCGAACTGACATCGCTGCCGAATCTCGACTCCCGGAATCTTCATATCAAGCACGAAGGCGGTATGGACTGATTGCTCTGCATGTTCTCCTTTCACCACTGGAACCCAGACGCTACGGCCGCTTCGGTCGTCTCGTTTCGCGGGCACACGGGCGATCAGCGTGATGTAGCGGGCAATGGGACCGTTCGTACACCACAGCTTCTCGCCATTGACCACGTAGCTTCCGTCCACATCGAGGACCGCTTCGGTCTTGATATTGGCCGCATCCGATCCTGTCAGGGGTTCGGTGAGCGCGAACGCGGAGACGGCTTCGCGGGCGACGAGCGGCAGATAGCGACGCTTTTGCTCTTCGCTGCCGAACAAGAGCAACGGCATCGCAATACCAATGGACTGGGGGACGGCCACCGTCAGGGCAAGGATGTTGCTCCATCCGGCAATGAGCGTAAGGGCGCGGCCATAGTTCTGGTACGAGAAGCCCAACCCCCCGTACTCTCTGGGTATCTTCATGCCGAATGCGCCGATCGAGAACAGCCCTTGTATGACGGACTCCGGAATCTTCGCCGTCCGGTCGATTTCGTCGGGATCGACGTGATTGAGAAGGAAGCTTTCGAGCTTGGGACGGAATTCTTTCCACGCGGCGATCTGTTCGAGAGATTCGTCCTGAGTAAGTAGGAGGGAGAAATTCGGCTCACCGGTGTAGAGCCCTGCCATGAAGCTTTCACCGGTCACGCGTTCGCGCGCTTCTTCGATCCGTTCCAGTCCTTTGAACAGTCGAGCCACGAGGACCTCCCTCAGGAGATCACCTGCTGTACAGGAGTCGTGTGATCCAATTCCTCGAACCGAGCCGTGAAGTGGCGCAGCATCGGCGCCTCGTACACCATCGTGAGGCCATGAATGCTCTCTCGACGGCGATAGAGGTCGACAATCGACTCGGCCACGTAACTGATCTGCATGTTCGTATAGACTCGGCGCGGGATCGCGAGCCGGACCATTTCGAGCTCCGGATGCAGCGTGCGCCCGGTCGCCGCTTCCTTTGTTCCGAACATCACCGTGCCGATCTCGACTCCTCGAATGCCATAGTCCCGATAGAGGGCGACAGCCAACGATTGAGCCGGAAACTGGTCTTGAGGCAGGTGTGGCAAAAATTCCTTGGCGTTCAAATAGACGGCATGCCCTCCGATCGGTTTGAGGATCGGGACGTCGGCCTGGTTGAGCATCTCCCCCAGGTACCGCACCTGTCCCACACGGAAGCCGAGGTAGTCCTCGTCGAGCACCTCACGGAGTCCTATGGCCATCGCTTCAAGATCGCGGCCCGCCAACCCGCCGTACGTTGGAAATCCCTCGACCAGGATCAGCATGTTCGTGATATCCCGGGCCCATTGTTCGTTATTGAGGCTGAGAAATCCGCCGATGTTCACGAGACCGTCCTTCTTCGCGGACATCGTGCACCCCTCGCCATAACTAAAGAGCTCTCGTGCGATGTCCAGAATCGAACGGTCCCCATACCCTCGTTCCCGTTCTTTGATGAAGAAACAATTTTCAGCGAAACGGCATGCGTCGAAGAAGAGAGGAATACGGTAGCGACTGAGTAGCGCGCGCGTCTGCCGAATGTTCTCCATGGAGACCGGCTGCCCGCCGCCGCTATTGTTCGTGATCGTGAGCAAGACCAAAGGGATGCGGTCCGGTCCGACGTGATTGATGATCTCTTCCAGCCGCATCACATCCATGTTCCCTTTGAATGGCGATTCGTCGTGCGGATCGTACGCTTCCTTCACCACCGCGTTGATCGCCTGCGCCCCCTGATGCTCGATGTTGGCCCGGGTCGTATCGAAGTGGATATTGTTCGGCACGCACATGTCCGGTTTCACTATGGTTGAAAACAATAGATTTTCGGCCATGCGGCCTTGATGAGTGGGAATCACGTGCTGGTAGCCGAAAATGGAGCGGACCGTCTCTTCGAAGTGGTAGAAGTTCTTGCTGCCGGCGTAGGATTCGTCTCCGAGCATCAAGCCGGCCCATTGCCGATCGCTCATGGCGGAGGTACCGCTGTCGGTCAACAGGTCCACGTAGACGCTTTCTGCCGGGATCCGGAAGAGGTTGTAGCCTGCTTGACTCAGGAGGCGGTCGCGTTCCGCGCGCGTGGTGCGCCGGATCGGCTCCACGACTTTGATCTTGAATGGTTCGGAGGGAAACTTCATGCGGAGGCCCTCTTGAAACGCGCGAGTTCCGCCTTGAACGCTTCTTGGCCTGAATACTCGAACACGTAACGCGTCATATCGAAGAGGGGAGCGGGGTCCAAGTCCCTGAGGAGTTCCGGTTTCCAGGTAATCTGCAATTGATTGATCATCGTGATGGGCGTCGGCGTGCCGACAACGCCGAGTTCCGTCTGACCGTATGACTGAGAAAAAATGAGAATCTCCTGGTCGAACATCGCGGCATTGAGATCGGTCGCAGCCCCTTGGCGTTTATAGTCTTCTTCAAAACGGAGAAAGGCGGGTGAGCGATCGAGTTGCTCGCGGAACGCATAGTAGATGTTGATGCCGGCGCGGTGTTGATCGTCCATGACCTGCATCGCGTCGGCGGCGACCGCGTCCTGTTGCATCTGTTCACGGGTCAACACCAAGAGTCGGCGAATGACCACTCCTCGCTTCGCCGCGGCCTGGTTGGCCAAGAGATAGTTCGGATACAGCGCCTCGCCTTTTTTCCAGATGTTCCAGCGCTCCATGACCGCGTCGATGGATCGGTCGGCCGTTTGAACAAGCCTGACCGCCTCGGCATTCGCCTCCGCTCCTTCATACGTCAAGGTTTGAGTCTCGAGTTGCCGCAGTTCTCGGCCGATCGCCTCGACCTTGCGCGGGATGTACCGTGGAGTCTTGGGAACGTGAAGCATGACGTCAACCGCCGTCAACGCCAGGGTCCAGTATTGTTTGGCGGAGCTCGGCGCCTTGGCTTTCTGTGCGATCAACAGAAGCTCGACGGGGTTCTTATCCAAGAGCTTGGCAATCTTGATGCAGATTTCCGGTTTCGGAATTTTGAGTCCACGGCGAATCAAATTGGCGTCGGGTTGGGCAATGCCCAACTTTTCAGCCAGGGCATAATCGCTGCCGAGGTCATACCGTTCTTTGATCGCCTGGAGATACGCGGAAATCTCAGACATACAACGTCTCTTCGCTCGTCCTCATGAATGGACACCGTCACGCGGCGTGGTGATACATGGGACGGGTCGGCTTGTCGGGATACGTTTGCCGTTCCAACCCCATCCAGAATCCCTCCAGATAATCGAGGACCGCGATGACCCCCGCGCGAAAGTCCTGTTTATCGTGTTCCGACAGACCCTGCTGTGCGGCGCCTTCCACGGCTTCCACGGCGTGCTCCATCGCCTTCTCATGAGTGCTTTCGAGCTCTCGATGAAAAGTGAAGTACGTGAGATCCATCTCGGGATAGCGGGTGTTCTTCAAGTGTGTGAGCCCGGGAATGAGATGGTCCCACATGGTAATCGCCATGTTTTCAAGGCCAAAGGAGGCGCCCAGCGCTGTGGTGTGATTGCCGTGGCTGTAGAGTCGTTCCATTCCCTCGATGTAACTGCGCGTTGAAGGCAGCATCGGGCGCGTCATGGCGTCATGAATGTCGATTCCTGCTGATCGGAGAAAATCCCGATAGAGGAGTTCGTGCCGATGACGGCTATGTCCGTCTCCCAATTCGGAATACAGGACTTTAGTGAGTTCGTCGGCGACCTGTTCATCTTCAGTATTCACGAGCTGGGCCACGAGAATGCGCGGGAAAAACCGTGCGAAGTTGTAGAATTCGATGGCAAACGCACCGAACTCCCTGTCCGAAACGTTTCCGGCGCGAAACCGTGTGAGGTAGGCATTATTGATCGCGCCATGCTTGAGCACGAGCTGCCGCATTTCTTGATGGAATGTCATGAGAATCCCTCCAGGACAGGGAGTGGATCGGACGTCAATCGCTCATAGACACTTATCGCTTTCAATGATATACGTTTTATATCACTCCTGCAACAAGAGAGTGTAATGGGTACAGCCAAGCCCCTCATGGCAAATAGTCGGTTTGATCATGGTCAGAAGTCGTAAAACATGTTGCCATAACTCCAGAATGATAGTACTATTCTATCATACGATGGTTGGCCTGTATTACCTTTGTGGTGACCAGCGACTGATGAAAGCCGCCTAGGTCGCATTCGCGGAGAGGAGGATCCCCATCATGATGCAGCCAAGAAGTATCGATCACATCACTCTCTGCGTGGAAAATCTCGAGGAGGCCGAATTCCTGTTCACGAAGGTGCTCGGGTTTGAAGTGATTTGGTCGGCCCGCGACGTCGGGACGGACAAATCATCGATGGATACCGTCGTGGTTCAGTGCGGCGCCGCCAGAATCGCACTCATGCAGGGCCGGGACAAGGCGATGAAATCGCAAATCAACGACTTCATCGAGCGCTACGGCCAGGGCGTCCAGCACGTCGCTTTTGAAGTTGATGACATCGAGGCCGTCTGTCGCGAATGGGAAGCTCACGGCGTCAAATTCAGCGGCGGGGTCAAGGAAGGTCGCGATGGATTCGGACCGCTTAAACAGCGGTTTACCTACCCGCTCTTTCCGGGGAGCGGCTTGTTCATTGAATTGACGCAGCGAGAGCATGGAGACGAAAGAGCTAAGACCTTCGTCCGCAGCACGGTCGAATCCCTGTACAAGGACATCGAGCGGGATCAGACATCCGGAGGTCAACGGACGATCATCGATTATGCGCCCAAACAGGCGCCTACATCCCCCCCACGAATGAAGAAGGCATCCTGATCACCGCCTGACCGCGGAGGCCGGCATGTATCTCAACAGCAAAGGAAAGGTTCCCCGACAAGCGCATGTCGGAATTCCTGAGGGACTTTGCGAAGAGGAGCATGGCCGAAATGGCTTTGCCGGGCCGGTGTCCCATCTCTACCGAAGCCATCCGCCGACCGGATGGATTCGGATCGAGGGCCCGCTGAAACCTCGTGCCTTTCATTGTCAACTCTCTCCCTCCGCCGAACCTCTGCTCATGATGCAGAGTCCGGACGTGAGCCTGTCTCTCTCGCACCGGACCGAAACCATGCGGTATTTCGTACGCGACTCTGACGGGGATGCGGTCTATTTCGTCCATCAGGGAACAGGCCGCTTCGAAACGGATTATGGGATGTTGCATTTTGAGCCCGGCGATTACGTGACCATCCCAAAAGGCACGACGTACCGGCTCCATATTGACGCGAGTCCGGGAGTCTTTCTCATCGTGGAAACGCCGGAACCGGTCACGCTGCCGGAGCGGGGACCGCTCGGTCAGCATGCACTCTTCGACAAGGGGGTGCTCGTCGCACCGGAGTTGGCCATTCCCGACGGCGTCCAGGCGGAGGGAACCGAGTGGGAAGTCCGCATTAAGCGGCAAGGAAGTTGGACCCGTGTGGTCTATCCGTTTTATCCCATGGATGTGGTGGGATGGAAAGGAGATCTCTGGGTTGCCAAACTCAACGTGCGCGACTTCAGGCCCGTGACGAGCCCCCGTTACCATCTTCCACCGAGTGTGCATGGAACGTTTCAAGCGGGCGGATGCCTGATTTCAACCTTTGCACCCCGCCCACTCGAGACTGACCCGGCGGCGCTGCGAGTGCCGTTCTACCACCGGAACATGGATTATGACGAAGTTCTCTTCTACCACGCGGGAGACTTTTTCAGTCGCGCCGGGATCCAGCCGGGCATGCTGACGCTGCACCCGCAAGGCATTCATCACGGGCCGCAACCAAATGCGGTCGAGTCGATCAAAACCAAGACTCACACGTCCGAAGTCGCCGTCATGATCGAATCCAAGCGTCCATTCACGGTACGGAAGGACATGGAGGCGATGGAAATCAAAGACTATGCGTTGAGCTGGAGTCCTCAATGAAACTCGTGACGTTTCAGATCGATACTGTACTTGGCCCGTTTTTCCGGGTGGGGGCGGTACACGGCCCTCATGTGGTCGACCTGAACATGGCCTATGTTCGGTGGCTGTCCGACCAAGGAGAGGCGCAACCGCATCGGTTGGCCGATGCCCAGGTGCCGGCGAGCATGTTGGCCTTCCTTGAAGGAGGACCATCCGCTACGGCAGCGGCGCGTCGCGCGTTGGATTATGTGGCTACCCTCGGAGCTTCATCGCAAGGCCCGCGCGGGGAAACGATTGTCCATTCGCTGACTGCCGTGAAGCTTGCGGCCCCGCTTCCAAATCCTCCCTCGCTCCGCGACTTCATTGCGTTTGAGGACCATATCGCCGCGACGTCGAAGAAACGCGGTCAGCCCATTCCGCCGGAATGGTACAAGTTTCCCGTGTACTACAAGGGAAACCACCGCACGATCATAGGTCCGAATGAACCGTTGCGATGGCCGCTTGACACCTCGAAGCTCGATTACGAATTGGAGCTCGCCTGCATCATCGGACGAAAGGGACGTGACATTCCGGAACGCGACGCCCAGAACTATATCGCTGGCTATACGATCATGAACGATTTCAGCGCACGCGACATCCAGTTTCAAGAAATGGCCTGCCGACTCGGACCGGCAAAAGGGAAAGACTTCGCCACAGCCCTGGGACCGTGTATTCTGACCCCTGAGGAGATCGAAGACCTTGGGGCATTGACCATGATCGCCAGAGTGAACGGAGAGGAGTGGTCCAGAGGGCGTTTCGGGACCATCCATTGGTCGTTTTCACAAATGATCGCCCATGTGTCTCGAGGGGAAACCATCTATCCCGGCGATGTGTTCGGTTCGGGAACCGTGGGAGGAGGGTGCGGCTTGGAGTTGGACCGCTTTTTGAAGCCGGGCGATGTGGTGGAGCTGGAAATTCAGCCGATCGGCGTCCTGCGGACACAGATCACCAATGCAGGCAGCCAGGAGGCCCCATGACCACAACGACGATGGAAGAAGCCCTTGCCGAGCTGACACAACGTCATCGTGCTCTTTACTCAACACCCGACATCAATACGAGGCTTGCGACCATCATTCGAGCAGGCCCCCAGTCCCACCTGACCGAAGGCAATATTCTGAATGTGGTGCGGTCGGCTCAAGCCGTATTTGTCGACACTCATGTCGAAGTCGTGTCGGGCCATCACACCGGCACCTACCTGAGGTTCGAATCCATCGCTCGTTTTCCAGATTTGATCGGACGCATCGCAGACGACATGGCCGACTGGATCACGCGCACATTTCCAAAGGACGCAGTGACAGGATTGCTGGCCACGGCATCATCGGCCCAACAGTTGGCACAAGGCGTGGCAGACCGGCTTCGAGCGCCCTTCCGCGTGACATTGACGCCGTACAGCTGCGAGACCGGCCGGATCGGCACCGAGATCGCCGTCGGCGCCCTGGGGGCCGAGGATCGATTTCTGGCACTCAATGACGTCACCACACGCGGCAATTGCGTCAGCAAACTCGGAAAGGTCATCACCGACCACGGAGGACGCCTGATCGGGATGATGGTGTTCGCCAGGCGAGACAGCGGTCAATTCCCTCTGATGGAAGATTTGATCGCCCAGTACCCGTTTTACTACACCGCAGATCTGGATATGCCGCAGTGGGAACCGGCGCATTGTCCGTTGTGCCGAGAGCACAAACCGCTGTTGTCTTGGAAAGACATGCCCGAACTCTGACGCCCATTGCTCCACGAGGAGGGATTCATGGACCTGGCAGACGTGACGAATCACATCAAACGAGGCGACCTGCTCCAGATGTACTACTACCTCCGGCTCACCAGGGCCCTGGAGGATCGCATCACCGCGCTCTATCGTCAGGGGCGGATCGTCGGCGGCTGCTATACCAGCCACGGCATGGAAGCCATCGCCGTCGGTTACGCCTCCGCACTCGAGCGTGACGATGTCATCGCCCCCTTTCACCGGGACATGGGCGCGTTCCTGATTCGCGGCATCACGCCGGGCGAAGTGCTCGCACAGTACTTGGGAAAGCGGACGGGACCGACGAAAGGCAAGGATGGCAACGTGCACATGGGCGATCTCAAACGCGGGATCATCGGCTTTGTGAGTCATTTGGCGGATAATTTGCCGGTGGCGACCGGAGCGGCTTTGGCCTTCAAGATGAGAGGCGAGTCGCGCATCATCGTCGCCGGGACCGGCGACGGTGGAACCAGCCGCGGAGATTTCCACGAAGCCATGAATTTTGCGGCGGTGCGGAAGCTTCCCGTCGTGTTCTTCTGCACCAACAACCAATACGCCTACTCGACGCCGCTCCGCTTGCAAATGGCGATTACCGATGTCGTCGACAGGGCCAAGGCGTACGGGATGCCGGGAGAGATTGTGGATGGGAACGACGTTGCAGCCGTCTATCTCGCGGCCAAGCGCGGGATCGCGAGAGCCCGTGCCGGTGAAGGGCCGACATTCTTCGAGTTCAAGACCATGCGCATGCACGGCCACTCCGAGCACGACCCGGCCAAATACGTTCCGCCGGAACTCCTTGAAGAATGGAAACAACGGGATCCGATTCTCAAAGCCGAGCGCCTGCTGATGGAGGTGGGGTATGGCGATGAAACCTACTTCCACGAGATCGGTGAGCGCGTGAAAAAAGAAGTCGAGGTCGGGCTCGAATTTGCCGAGAAGAGTCCGCTGCCGGAAGGTCCGGAAGCCCTGGAAGGAGTCTTCGCCACCGAATCCGAACTCTCTCAATAAGCCATCCATTGAAGGAGCGCCTCATGACTACAGCAACATCGCACGCCACCGGAGAGGTCACCTACCTGGAGGCCATCTCGCAAGCGCTCGATGAAGAGATGATGCGAGACGAGCGAGTGTTTCTCATGGGTGAGGACATCGGTCAGTACGGGGGAGCCTTCAGGATTACGGAAGGCTTTTTGGACAAATACGGCGAATGGAGGATTCTGGATACTCCGCTGGCCGAATCCGGATTTGTCGGCGCGGCCATCGGCGCGGCCATGATGGGAATGCGTCCGGTGGTCGAAATGCAGTTTGCGGACTTCATTTCCTGCGCCTTCGATCAAATCACCGAGGTGGCGGCCAAGAATCATTATCGGTGGGGTGCGGCGGTGCCGCTGGTCATTCGCGCGCCGTTCGGCGGCGGCATCCACGGTGGACCGTTTCATTCGGAATGCCCGGAGGGCTGGTTCTTTCACTCGCCCGGTCTCAAGCTGGTAGCTCCCTCCACGCCCTACGATGCCAAAGGCCTGCTCAAGGCCGCGATCCGCGATCCGAATCCGGTCATCTACTTCGAGCACAAATTTCTCTACCGGCGGATCAAGGCGACGCTGCCTGGCGACGATTTCATCGTCCCGATCGGCAAAGCCGACGTGAAGCGACCGGGCAACGATATCTCGGTGATCACCTACGGCGCCATGGTGCATCTGGCCCTGGAAGCGGCGCAGATGCTCGCGAAGGAAGGTATCGATCTGGAAGTCGTGGATCTGCGCACGCTCGTACCCCTTGACAAGGAAGCGGTCTACTCGTCCGTGCACAAGACGAGCAAGGCCATTGTGCTGCATGAGGACAATAAGACGGGGGGCATCGGAGCAGAAATCGCCGCACTCTTGGCGGAAGAATGTTTCGACAGTTTGGATGGCCCCATTGTGCGCATTGCCGCGCCAGATACGCCGGTGCCGTTCAGCACCCCGTTGGAGGAGTTTTTTCTGCCGAAGACGGCTGACATTCTGGCTGCAGCACGCAAGCTGGCAGCCTACTAACGCCTCATTGGAGTGATCGTGGCGACCGATATCATCATGCCTCAACTCGGTGAAAGCATCGCGGAGGGCACCGTGGTGAAGTGGCTTGTGCCCCTCGGCGGCGCGATCGAAAAGGACCAATCCTTGTTGGAGGTCGAGACCGAGAAGGTGGATTTAGAGGTCCCGTCGCCGGCGACCGGCATCCTGAACGAGATCCTCGTGAAAGCGGGCGAAACCGTGGCCGTGGGAACGCTGCTGGCGCGCATCGACAGTGCGCCTCCGGCGGAAGTGATCAACCGCGTAGGCGGCGTGGTGGTTCGTCCGGTCGATTCGGATGCCGCGGGCCAAGAACACCACTCTCCCGCCGTCCGGCAGTTGGCGAAAGAACATGGAGTGGACCTGACCCATCTGAAAGGGACGGGAGCCGGCGGCCGGGTCACCAAGAAAGATGTGCTCGAATTCGTGGCGCGGAATTCAACACCACGTCAGGAGACCACGCCGAACGGCCAGCCCTCCATGGGGGAGGAGATTCTCCCATTCACGCAGATGCGCAAAACCATTGCCGACCGGATGTTGAAAAGCCGGCAGACCTCGGCGCACGTCAGCACCTTTTTTGAAGCAGACTTTTCCGGCGTCGCCGATTTCCGTAAAGGCCGAGATCTGACGTATCTGCCATTTGTCGTCCGCGCCGTCACGAAGGCCCTCCGCGATCTCCCCATTGTCAATTCGACCTGGGGAGATCAGGGCATCGTCATCAAGAAAGACCTTCATATCGGGATTGCCACCGCGCTGGAAGAGGGATTGCTCGTACCGGTGATACGTCATGCCGATCGCAAGGGACTCACGCAGTTGGGGAAAGAGATCGCGGACCTGGCCGAGCGTGCAAGGTCCAAGAAGCTCAGCCCTGATGAAGTGCAGGGCGGCACATTCACGATCACGAACCATGGCGGGTTCGGCAGCTTGTTCAGCACGCCGATTATTCACCAGCCTCAGATTGCGATTCTCGGGGTGGGCGCAGTCCAGAAGCGCGCCGTGGTGATCAATGACGCCATTGCGATCAGACCGATGGGATATCTGAGCCTCTCGTTCGACCATCGGGTCATCGACGGGGCGACGGCCGACCAGTTCATGGCAAAGGTGAAACACTATCTTGAACAGAGTCACTGGGAGCAAATCTTGTGAAACAATCACTGCGTGCCGTGATCGTCAGCGCTGCACGAACTCCGATGGGAAGTTTCAACGGGCTGTTTAGCGCGGTACCGGCGACGACGCTTGGGAGCGTCGCGATTGGCGCGGCATTACGGCGGGCTCGTGTATCTCCGGAATCCGTCGATGCCGTGTACATGGGCTGCGTCCTCAGCGCCGGTCTTGGCCAGGCTCCGGCGAGACAAGCGTCGATCGGCGCAGGAATCCCACAGTCCGTCGGGGCCGTAACCGTCAACAAGGTCTGCGGCTCGAGCATCCAGACGGTGATCATGGCGGCCCACTCGATTGCGCTCGAGGAAGCGAAGATCGTCGTGGCAGGCGGAATGGAAAACATGACACGCGCTCCATACCTTCTTGACAAGGCGCGCCAAGGCTATCGCCTGGGCCACGGAGAAGTTGTGGATAGTCTCATCAAAGACGGGCTATGGGACGTCTACAACAACTTCCACATGGGTGACGGGGGAGAATTGTGCGCAAACAAATACCGGCTGACCCGCCAGCAGGTCGATGATTTTGCGTTGGAAAGTTACAGGCGCGCGCGTGAAGCCATGGCGACGGGCGCGTTCAAACAGGAGATCGTGCCGGTCGACGTCCCGCAGCGAAAGGGCGGGCCCCTCGCAGTGGCTGAGGACGAAGAGCCGAATCGGGTCGACCTGCGGAAGATGCGAGACTTGAAGCCGGCGTTTCAGGAGACTGGTGTGCTCACCGTGGGCAATTCGCCTTCCTGCAACGACGGCGCTGCGGCGCTCATTGTCATGGCGGAAGCGGAGGCTGCTCGTCTCGGTCTCGCTCCAATGGCCCGCATCGTTGGGTATGCCGGGGCCGCGCTGGCGCCGGAATGGTTTACGATCGCGCCGATCGAGGCGATCAAGCGCGTGCTCAAGCACACCGGTTTGACGATCGGAGACATCGACCTGTTCGAAATCAACGAAGCGTTCTCCGCCGTGTCGTTGGCGATCAATCAAGAACTGGGGCTTGATCCCAAGAAAGTGAATGTGAACGGAGGGGCCGTGGCGCTCGGGCATCCCATCGGTGCCACCGGGGCTCGCATCCTGACGACGCTGCTGCATGCCATGGAAGTGCGCGGCGCGAGGCGTGGACTCGCCAGCCTGTGTATCGGCGGCGGAGAAGCATTGGCAATGATCGTGGAGCGGTAGCTGCGCGATGACGGGGCGAACATGCGGATCGACGACATCACGATGATCGGCGTCGTCGGGGCCGGGCAGATGGGTCGAGGAATCGCCCAGGTCTGCGCGACAGCCGGGTATCCCGTCCTGCTCGTCGACGTCACCGAGGCGCTGTTAACGCAGGCCGTCTCCAAGATACGTGTCAGCCTTGATCGTGCCGTGGAGCGGGGCGATTTCACACAGCACCAGGCCGAAGAGGCGCTCGCGCGCATCCATCCGATGGTCCGCATGGATCGATTCCAGGATGCGCAATTGATCATCGAGGCGGTTCCCGAAGACGTGAAGGGCAAGCAGACGCTGTTCGGCGCATTAGATCGCACGTGTCGACCCCATACGATTCTTGCCAGCAACACCTCATCGATTTCCATTGGCAAATTAGCCGCTGCGTCCGGCCGACCGGATCGAGTCGTCGGATTGCATTTTATGAACCCCGCCCCGGTGATGCGCCTGGTCGAAATCGTCAAAGGTCGAGACACATCCGAGCAGACCTTGTCCCTGGCGGTGGATTTTGCGCGCAAACTGGGGAAGGTGACGGTGGTGGCCAACGACGTTCCGGGCTTCATCGTGAATCGCATCCTGATGCCCATGATCAACGAAGCGGTCTTCGCATTGGAAGAAGGAGTGGCCTCTGCCGAGGATATCGATCTTGCCATGGCCACCGGAGCCAATCATCCCGTCGGGCCGCTGGCCTTGGCCGACCGCATCGGCCTCGATACGGTGCTCGCCATCTGCGAGGTCCTGTATCAGGATCTGGGCGATCCCAAGTTCCGTCCATGTCCCTTACTTCGCCGCTATGTCGAATCCGGCTGGCTGGGCAGGAAATCGGGACGCGGCTTTTACCTGTATGAACCCAGCGGGGAGCGACACGAGGCGACCAGCCACAAGAGTTGAGGATGAACCATGGAAGAACGCCGTGCCCGGTTCCACACGCTGTCAGGGCTCGAGATCAACCGGCTGTATACCGGCGACGACCTGAAGCATTGGTCGCCTGAGACCGACCTCGGAATTCCGGGGGCGTACCCCTATACCCGCGGCGTCTACCCCACCATGTATCGCGGCCGGCTCTGGACGATGCGGCAGTTCGCCGGGTTCGGCTCGGCCGATGATACCAACCGTCGCTTCAAATATTTGCTCGAGCACGGCCAGACCGGTCTCAGCGTCGCCTTCGACATGCCGACCTTGATGGGAATCGATGCGGATGATCCGCGGGCGCACGGTGAAGTCGGCCACTGCGGGGTCGCCGTGTCTTCGCTGGATGACATGGAACGTTTGTTCGCGGACATTCCGCTCGATCAGGTGACGACATCCATGACGATCAACGGACCAGCGGCTGTCATTTTCGCCATGTACATTGCAGTCGCCCAACGGCGTGGCATACCTGTCGAACACCTGGGTGGCACGTTACAAAATGACATCCTGAAAGAATATATCGCCCAGAAGGAATGGCTGTTCCCGCCCGAACCCTCGCTCCGCCTCATCACCGACACGCTGGCCTATTGCACGCAACAGGTCCCAAAGTGGCACCCTATCAGCATCAGCGGCTACCACATTCGGGAGGCCGGTTCGACCGCGGTGCAGGAACTCGCCTTTACCCTGTATGACGGGCTCACGTACGTGGACGCGGGCATCAACGCAGGCCTCTCCGTCGATCGATTCGCTCCGCAGCTGTCGTTCTTCTTTAACGTCCACAATGATTTTTTCGAAGAAGTGGCCAAGTTTAGAGCCGCGCGCCGGATCTGGGCCCGCGAGATGACGCGTCGGTATCACCCCAACGACCCGCGATCGGCTCAATTACGTTGTCACGCACAGACCGCGGGGTGCTCGCTCACCGCCCAGCAGCCCATGAACAATGTCGTCCGCACCACCATCCAGGCCCTGGCAGCCGTCCTGGGCGGAACGCAATCGCTCCATACCAATTCCATGGATGAAACGCTCGCCCTGCCGACGGAAGAGGCCGTGAAGCTCGCCTTGCGCACGCAGCAAATCATCGCGCATGAAAGCGAAGTGGCCAGCAGCGTGGATCCCCTGGGAGGCTCGTACTACGTCGAAACGCTCACGGATCGGCTGGAAGAAGGGGCAGTGGAGTACTTCCGCAAGCTGGACAACATGGGTGGGATGGTCAAAGCCATCGAGCAAGGTTATCCCCAAAGAGAGATCCTCGACGCCTCGCAACGGTACCAACGGGAGGTGGAGCGGGGAGAACGGATCATCGTCGGCGTCAATCAACACATCGAGCCGGAGGACCGTTCTATTCCCACTCTGAAAATCGGGCCGGAGGTCGAGCAGGAACAAATCGCGTGTTTATCAGATCTGCGGAAGTCCCGCGACTCGTTCCGAATGGCCGGAGCCGTCGAGGAACTGCAGGAAGCGGCTTCGTGTGGCGAGAACGTGATGCCCTATTTGATCGAGGCGGTGAAGGCCAAGGCGACGCTCGGAGAAATCTGTTCGGCACTCCAGGAAATCTACGGCGCCTATCGCGAACCCGTGGTGCTTTGAGGGAGATATGCGGGTCCTGTCGCTGACCAGCCCGTCCGTCCTCGCACCCCGCCCGGTGTGGGGACCCCGCTGCGGGCGGACGGGCGCCCAGATCAGCGCCACCCGCATGGTTCGTATGGTGAGGAAAGAAAGAATTAGTAGGTAATACTATGAAACTCGGGGCATTCGACATTTATCCGGTGAGCGACGGGCGCTTCGCGCTGGACGGCGGCGCCATGTTTGGCGTCGTTCCCAAGGTGCTCTGGGAGCGCTGTTGTCCCGTGGATGAGCTGAACCGGATCCCGCTGAGCATCACGGCCCTTCTCATTCGGGCCCACGGCAGGAACATCCTCGTCGATACCGGTCTGGGAGCCAAGGAAGACGGAAAATTTCACAAGATGTTTGCCGTGGAACGCGTGTCGACGCTGCGGGAATCTTTGAAGCGTTTCGATGTCTACCCGGAAGACATCGACCTCGTGATCAACACGCATCTCCACTTCGATCACGCGGGTGGAAACACGATACGGACGGAGGACGGGTCCGTACGTCCGGCCTTCCCCAAAGCCCGGTATCTCGTCCAGCACGGGGAATTTGAAGACGCCGCCCACGCCAATGAGAGGACGCGAGCCAGTTATCGACGGGAGAACATTGCGCCCGTCGCGCACTTCAATCAGTGGGAATTCCTTCACGGCGACACGGAGCTCGTTCCGGGGGTGAAGGCCGTCGTCACCTCCGGTCACACACGTTGGCATCAAAGCGTCAGGATCGAATCGGAAGGCAAGGTGGCCTTCTTTCTCGGCGACCTCATCCCGACCGTCTCCCACCTGCCGCTCCCGTACATCATGGGTTACGACCTGTTCCCGATTCAGACGTTGGAGACGAAACGCTGGGTGCTGGATCGGGCCTTTGAGGAAAACTGGCTGCTTCTCTTCGAGCATGATCCGCTCGTTCAGGCGGGATACGTCCGCAGGGATCAGGAAGGCAAATATTTTCTTCGGGAGGTGACAGCATGGCAGTAGCCGTGGCACCGATGCGCATCCTTATCGGCAAGGTGGGCCTCGACGGGCACGATCGAGGCGTGAAATTGATCGCACGGGCGTTACGCGACGCGGGCATGGAAGTCATCTATACGGGACTCCATCAGACGCCGGAGCAGGTCGTGAACACCGCGATTCAGGAGGACGTCGACGCGATCGGCTTGAGCATCCTCTCCGGCGCCCACAATACGCTGCTTCGTCGCGTATTGGAATTGCTCAAGGAACGCGACGCCGGGGAGATCACGCTCTTCGGCGGCGGCATCATTCCCGACGAAGATGTTCTCGCGCTCAAGGCTGCCGGGGTCAAGGCGCTGTTCAGACCGGGCGCACCTTTGCACGAGATCGTCGAATTCGTGAGGGGAATTCGACCACGGCAGTAGAGGAACCATGCGGACGCTCACGACATCGATCGCTTCCACTTCGGACGAATTCAGGTCGAACCGGACTTACTACGAGGGCCTCCTCGCCGACCTCCAGAAGCATCTTGCCCTTGCCAAAGCCGGCGGACCGCCCGAAGCGGTCGCACTTCACAAGGAGCGAGGCAAGCTGACGGCCCGGGACAGGATCGCCGCATTGATCGACCCCGACACACCCTGGCTTGAGCTCAGTCCGCTGGCGGCATCGGGCATGTATGAGGATCAGCTGCCCGCCGGGGGCCTCATCACCGGGGTCGGCTACGTGTGCGGGCGTCCCTGCGTCATTGCCGCCAACGACGCCACCGTCAAGGGCGGCACCTATTTTCCGGTCACGATCAAGAAGCATCTCAGGGCTCAGGAGATCGCACTCGAGAACCGTCTTCCGGCAATCTATCTGGTGGACTCCGGCGGCGTGTTTTTACCCATGCAGGCGGAGGTCTTTGCCGATAGGGAGCATTTTGGGCGCATCTTCTATAACCAGGCCAGGATGTCGGCTCTGGGTGTTCCCCAAATCGCCGTGGTGATGGGGATGTGCACGGCAGGCGGTGCCTACGTGCCGGCGATGTGCGACGAGAACATCATCGTCAAAGGCACGGGCACCATCTATTTGGCAGGCCCGCCGCTCGTCAAGGCCGCCACCGGCGAAGACGTGACCGCCGAGGAATTGGGCGGCGCCGATCTGCACACGAGATGTTCCGGCGTCAGCGATCATCTGGCCGAGAACGACCAGGACGCGCTCGAAATCTGCCGGTCGATCGTCGATACGCTGCCGAAGCGACCGGTGCCGCGAAGGCCAGCGGAGTTCGAAGAGCCCCAGTATCCGGTCAACGAGCTGTACGGGCTCATTCCGAGTAATCCTCGCGTGACGTTCGAGGCACGAGAGGTAATCGCCCGTCTGGTGGACGGAAGCCGGTTCCATGAGTTCAAGGCGCGCTACGGCCGGACATTGGTGTGCGGCTTCGCGCGTTGGACGGGGCACCAGGTCGGCATTCTGGCGAACAACGGGGTGCTCCTGTCAGAAGCCGCGTTGAAAGGGGCGCATTTCGTGCAACTCTGTGCGCAGCGGCGCCTGCCGATGATCTTTCTGCAAAACATCACCGGATTCATGGTGGGCAAGGACTATGAAGCACACGGGATCATCAAGGACGGCGCCAAAATGGTGCAAGCCGTCGCCACGGCCGATGTTCCGAAGTTCACAATCATTATTGGCGCCTCTCACGGGGCCGGCAACTATGCGATGTGCGGACGGGCCTATGGTCCCCGGTTCGTCTTTCTCTGGCCCAACGCACGGACGTCGGTCATGGGAGCGCAGCAGGCCGCTCATGTATTGCTCACGGTGAAACAACAGCAGCGCGCCCGTGAGAGGGCGGCACTTTCGGAGGACGAGCAACGACGACTGCGAGACTCGACGCTCGCGCAATATGAACGAGAGGCCAGCGCGTATTTCAGCACCGCCCGGCTGTGGGATGACGGCATCATCGATCCAGCGGACACCAGATCGATTCTGAGTCTGTGTTTGGACATTGCGTTGACGATGCCCGTGCGCCGATCGCATCCGCCGGTCTTTCGCATGTAAGGGCAGCCCGATAGGGAGCTGATGTCGATCCTCATTGAATCGGAGAAAGGTCTTGCGCGCGTCACGCTGAACCGGCCGGATCGGCGCAATGCCTTCGATGCCGCCATGGTGGAAGAGATCCGTCTGACCTTTGAGAGGTTGGCACAGGATCGCTCGGTGCGCGCCATCATCCTCGCCGGTGCCGGGGACACCTTTTGCGCCGGGGCCGATCTCCGCTGGATGGGTCCGGACCGTACGGTCTCCGTGTCGGAAGCCAGACAGGACGCCGAGCGCTTGCTGACCATGTTCCGGACCATCGATGAATGTCCCTGTCCCGTCATCGTCCGTATTCAAGGAGCGGCATATGGAGGAGGGGTGGGCTTGATCGCCGTGTCGGATATTGCCGTGGCCGCTGCCGACGCCACGTTCGCCTTCAGCGAAGTCCGTTTAGGGTTCGTCGCGGGCGTGATCAGTCCGTTCGTGCTTCGGAAGGCCGGAGAATCGTTCGCTCGACGGTTCTGTCTCACCGGAGAGCCGTTTTCGGCGGCTACAGCGCGACAGGCCGGTCTGATCCACGAAGTGGCCGAACCCGCCGGGCTAGACGCTCACATCACCGCGCTGACGGAACAGATCGCCCGCGCGGCGCCGCAGGCTGCGCGGGACACGAAGGCTCTTTTGCGTCGACTGGGCCGTGTGTCGGCCGAAGAAGCCCGGGAGATCTGTGTCAGCGCCAACATCCGAGCCCGTCTCTCGCCGGAAGCGCAGGAAGGATTTCGCGCCTTCCGCGAACGCCGGACACCCGTCTGGCCTGGCCTGAGCGACGGTGAGGAAGAGACCAACGCGTAGCAATGTTGCCTCACGAGGAAACACCCGGCACTCCGCTGTCCATCCGGATCACCGAAGTTGGTCCCAGGGATGGTCTGCAAAATGAGCGGCGGATCATGTCGACGGAGGCCAAGGTCAGGTTTGTGAATGCCTTGTCGGAAAGCGGCGTAACGGAGATCGAAGTCGGGTCGTTCGTGTCCGCTCGCGCCATCCCGCAACTGGCCGATAGCGAGGACGTCTTCAGAAGGATTACGCGCCGACCCGGCGTCGTCTATTCAGCCTTGGTCCCGAACGAACGGGGATTGGCGCGAGCAAAGGCGGCCGCGGTGGACAAGATTGCCGTCTTCACGGCTGCCTCCGAGACGTTCAGCCAGAGAAACATTCATTGCGCCGTGCAGGAATCGATCGAACGCTTCAGGCCCGTGGTGTCACAGGCGAAACAGGACCGTATGGCCGTCCGAGGATACATTTCCACGATCACCCATTGTCCCTTCGAAGGGCGGATTTCCCCGTCGCGTGTCCTCTCGGTAATGCGGGGACTGCTGGATCTCGGCGTCGACGAGATTTCCCTGGGCGACACCATCGGCAAGGCCGCTCCCTGCGACGTTAAACGCTTATTGGACGAGGTCACGCCGCACCTGGGTCGAGCGGCTCTGTCGCTGCATTTCCACGATACGTACGGAATGGCGATTGCCAATGTGTTGACCGCCTGGATGGAATTCGGCATCGCCGCTTTTGACACTTCGGCAGGGGGGCTCGGCGGTTGTCCGTACGCGCCTGGAGCTTCCGGCAACGTGGCGACGGAAGACGTCGTCTATGCGTTGAAGGCCTCCGGCGCTTCCATCGGCGTGGATGAACGACTCGTCGTGCATGCAGCACGACAGCTGGGTGCAGAGCTCAACCACCCTCTGTCCTCGCGGCTGTCCCGGATCGATGAGCCTCACACGAGCTATGAGGCGGTCTCATGACGAGTGGCGCCGGCGCAACCACAAAGGAAACGGGACGGGCCGTCGCTCTTGCCGAACAGGTGCGGGTGGGGAACGTTCGTGCCCTGTCGCGTCTCATGACATTGTTGGAGAATGAGCATCCTGATGGCATCGAGGGCCTACGGTTGCTGTCTTCGGATGCACGCCCTCGGATTGTCCTCGGAGTGACCGGCTATCCCGGGGCGGGGAAGAGCACCCTGGTGAACGCGCTCGTGCGAGCCTATCGCCGACAGGGAATGAAAGTCGCGGTGCTGGCGGTTGATGTCAGCAGCGCCAGAACTGGCGGAGCGCTGCTGGGAGACCGGATCAGGATGCAAGAGCATTCACTGGATCCGGACGTCTACATCAGAAGCATGGCGACCCGCGGCAACCGAGGCGGGCTTGCGCGCAGCACAGATGCGGCGAGACAGGTCTTGGAGGCAGCGGGCTACGATGTCGTTCTGATCGAAACGGTCGGCGTCGGGCAGAATGAATCGGACATTCTGACGGTGGCTTCCACGGTGATCGCAGTCGTCGCCCCGGGTCTCGGAGACGAAGTCCAGGCGATGAAAGCCGGTCTCCTCGAAGTGGCACACATCATCGTCGTGAATAAGTTCGACCATCCTGATGCCGAACGAACGTTCCGGGATCTCCGCGAATGGTGCCCCACCGTCATCGGTACGGTGGCCACCACCGGAGACGGGATCGCGGAGCTGCTGACGGCGATCAACGAACATCAACACGAGAGGACACCCATTCGACGCATTGAGTCGTAGCCGGCGCATGACGGGAAACGCAAGGCTGTTCAGCCGTTCATCGGAACACGTCAAGCGAGAATGGCGGAAATTGAGTCCTAAGGGATTGCGTGCCATAGGCACGTTCCCGTGATTCGCGAAGGGGATGGCGTTGAAATGCTGGCGGATCGCCTTGCTCGATATGGGCATTCAGTGACCTTCGATGCCTTGCCAAACGCCGTCGTCCACGAGGTCAAACGGCGCGTGCTCGACAGCCTCGGATGCGCGCTCGGGGCCTGGAACGCTCCACCCTGCCGCTTTGCTCGTCAAGTCGCCCAGCGCGTCAAGCTCGTGAAAGGTGCGACGCTCTGGGGGACCGGCCACAAAACCCTTCCAGAGCTCGCCACGTTTGCCAATGGAGGACTGGTGAGGTACTTCGATTTCAACGACACCTATCTCGCCAAGGAACCGGCACATCCGTCCGACAACATCCCGGCCGTTCTGGCCGTGGCCGAATCGATCGGTGCGTCGGGAAAACGCGCGATCCAGGCCATCGCCCTTGCCTATGAAGTGCAATGCCGATTGTGCGATGCCGCGGCGTTGCGTCCCCGCGGGTGGGACCATGTGACGTACGGTCCGTTTTCTTCCGCTCTCGCGGCGGCCAACGTCATGAAGCTCTCGGAAGGCCAGATGCGGCAGGCGGTCAACCTGGCGGGGGTCTCCAATATCGCCCTGCGACAGACTCGAGTCGGCGACCTGTCCATGTGGAAGGCCTGCGCGTTCTCAAACGCTGCCCGTAACGGGGTCTTCGCCGCCATGCTCGCTCAATGCGGGATGACAGGTCCGTCTCCCATTTTTGAAGGGGAGAAGGGCTTCATGAAACTCGTCTCCGGATCCTTCGAAGTTCCAGCCTTCGGTGGTGAAACGGGTCATCCACCCGCGGGGGGCAGGACCGAAAAGATTCTCGAGACGTATATCAAGCACTACCCCGTCGAATATCACGCACAGACGGCGGTGGAAGCGGCATTGGAGCTACGGGCCGACCTGATGCGAGCGGAGGGAACCAACGCCATTCAACAGCTCTCGGAGATCGAGATCGGCAGTTACGATGTGGCGATCGAAATCATCGGACATGAACCGGAAAAATGGCAACCGACGACCAGAGAAACCGCCGATCACAGTTTTCCGTATTGTGTGGCGATTGCGTTGATGGACGGACAGGTCACGCTGCAGTCGTTCGGTCCTGCACGTCTTCGCGATACGGGACTGCGCGAATTGATGAAAAAGGTTCGAGTCGTGCGGGATGGCGACTTCGTAGATCGCTACCCCGCCGCCATGCCAACCCGTATCACGGTGAGAACACGGGAAGGGAAAACCTATACCAGGCAGAAGGACCTCCCGCTTGGCCACCCCGGCAATCCGATGTCGGACCAGGAACTCGAGGCCAAATTCCGGCGGCTGGTTGCCCGGCGGCTGAGTCCTGCCAGGGCGAAACAGGTCATCCGGTTGGTGTGGAGCCTCGATCAGATGAAGCATGTCGGCACACTCATGCCCTATTTACGGGGGAGCGGATAACCTCATGACACAGGGCCCACAGACGAAGGCCTCCCGGCTTCATGAACTGCTGAACCAGCGGACCATCGGCATTCCCGGCGCCTTCAATGCCTTGATCGCCATGCAGATCGAGCGGGCCGGCTACGAGGCGGTCTATGTGTCCGGGGCTGCATTGTCGGCCTGTCGTGGAATTCCGGACATTGGGCTTCTCACGCTCGACGACGTGGCGGACGAAGCGGGCAGGATTGCCCGTTCGGTCTCCATCCCGACGATCGTCGATGCAGACACGGGGTACGGCGATCCTCCGATGGTTCGTGAGGCGGTAAGGACGTTCCAGAAGGCCGGTCTCGCGGGCATGCAGATCGAGGATCAAGAGCCGGCCAAGAAATGCGGTCATCTTCCCGGCAAACGGGTCGTGCCCGTCGCGGAAATGGCCTCGAAGATCGAGGCGGCTGCACGCGCAAAGACTGATCCGCATTTCATGATCATCGCCCGTACGGACGCCCGCGCAGTGGAGGGATTCGATGGCGCCCTACGCCGGGCGAAGGCCTATGCCGAAGCGGGAGCGGATGCGCTGTTTCCAGAAGCATTGGAGTCAGCCGACGAATTTCAGCGATTCGCACGGGGAGTGCAGGAGACGGGGATCACGGTGCCGTTGGTGGCGAACATGACGGAATTTGGAAAAACGCCGCTGCTGAGTTGCGCCGAATTTGCCTCGTTGGGCTATCGGGGCGTGCTATTCCCCGTCACCACGTTACGGACGGCGTTGCGGGCGATCGAAGCCCTGTTGGCGGAGTTGAAGCTGTTCGGCACGCAGCGAGATTGGCTCCGTCACATGATGACGCGGCAAGAGCTGTACGGGTTGCTCCGTTATCCGGAATCCCTTGAATCACAAGGAGAGGATATATGGGTACGGCCATGAGCGAGTTTCCGGCACGTGAAACCAGGCATCAATCGTACAGTCCCGGTCTCGAGGGCGTCATTGCCGGAGAATCGGCATTGTGCCTCGTGGACGAGGGGCAATGGGGCCTCTTGTATCGGGGCTATGGAATTGCCGATCTTGCGGAATACAGCACGTTCGAGGAGGTTGCGTATCTTCTCCTGTATGGCGAACTTCCCACGCGCCAGCAGATCAAAGACTTCTGCGCGCAGATCACCGACCAATCTTTGTTGCCCCGTCCGGTCGAGGCTTTTCTCGACGCAGTGCCGCCAGGCGCACATGGAATGGATGTGCTGAGGACAGGTATTTCCATTCTTGGGATGACCGATCCGGAAGCCGGCGACAACTCCGTGGAGGCGAATCGCCGGAAATCCGTGCGCTTGCTGGCGCAAATTCCCTTATTGATCTCGGCTACGGATCGGGTGGCGAGCGGAAAA
Source organism: Nitrospira sp. (assembly GCA_035281245.1). Lineage (GTDB taxonomy): Bacteria > Nitrospirota > Nitrospiria > Nitrospirales > Nitrospiraceae > Nitrospira_C. The sequence continues at coordinate 9,125 of DATEEH010000049.1, read as the reverse complement.
CCCCTTCTGTCACGACACCCGGAGTTGAGCTTCGCTGAAAACCTTCTTTATCTCTTGACCGGTCGAAAGGGTGATGCGCGGGCAAAAGCCATGGCTCATGTGCTCGACGTGTCCCTCACGCTGTATGCGGAACACGAATTCAATGCCTCCACCTTCTCGGCGCGGGTGACGGCTTCGACCATGACCGACCTCCATTCGGCGATTACGTCGGCGATCGGTACGCTGAAAGGACCGCTGCATGGCGGCGCGAACGAAGCGGTGGCCCAGATGTTTGTCGACATCGCCAGTCCCGAAAATGCCGAGCGATGGGTGCGAGAGGCACTCGCGAGCAAGCGCCGCATCATGGGATTCGGCCACCGCGTCCTCAAAAATGGTGATGCCCGTTCCGCCATCATCCAGCGACATGCGGCGGCCCTGAGCGGCATCTGCGGAAACGATCGTTGGTACGGGATCGCGACGGTGGTGGAACAGGTCATGCGGGAAGAAAAGAATCTGTACCCCAACCTGGATTTCTACACGGCGGTGGCCTATCTCCTCATGGAGATTCCGCGCACCCTCTATACGCCGGTGTTTGTCTGCTCACGGATCACCGGTTGGTGCGCGCATGTCATCGAACAACAGAGTCACAATCGGTTGATGAGGCCGCGCGCATTGTATACGGGTCCCTCCAGGAAGGAGTATCTTCCGCTTGATCGCCGTACCTAGCCATATCGCGCAAGCAAGGGAAGTTGACGGCCTCTGTCCCGCCTTGCCGTGGGCGTCTTTTGCCGATTTCTTCAAGTCCCGCGTCTACGATCGTGCCTTGATCCACCGGCCGTTCTTGACGTATTGCGACGATGAGGGCGGCGCGCACTACAGCTATACCTACGCCCAATTCGGCACGGTGGTTCAAGAGACGGTGGCGTTTCTTCATGATCATGCCGGCCTTCGGCGAGGAGATCGCGTCGCGACGATTTTGTTCAACCATGACGTGACCGTGATTTTGTATTTCGCCGCATGGGTCTCAGGCCTCACGATCGTCCCGATCAACGTCGATGAGCCTGCCGACAAAAAGCGGTTTATCCTTGAGCATTCCGAAGCCGTTGCCTGCTGTTGCTGGCACGCCTATGCGGAAGAAGTCCAGGAACTTCAGCGAGAGATCCCAACCCTCCGACAGGTGATTGCCGTCGATAAGGACGGGCTTGTTCGAGGCGGCGGACCAGGCGCCAAGAAGACGCAATCCCGATTCACATCCGCGTCTTCGCCTCACCTAGGCTCCCTGAACGACGAAGCGCTCATTGTCTACACGTCGGGGACGACGGGTCCTCCCAAAGGAGTGGTGCTCACGATCGCAAATCTCCTGACCGATGCCGATGCGATCGCCGATTGGCATGGGTTCGGCACTGATGACCGCCTGATGTGCGTTCTCCCCATCCATCACGTGAATGGAACCGTGGTGACGCTGCTGACACCGTTCTATTTCAAGGGGAGTGTGGTGCTCAATCGCAAGTTCAGGAGTGGCACGTTCTGGAGGAGGCTTCAGGACGAGCACGTCACCTGCGTCAGCGTCGTTCCGACATTGCTGGAGTTTCTCCTGGATGCGAACGAGGACACGTCGGCGTATCACTTGCAGGACTTCGCGGGATTCATCTGCGGCGCCGGCCCGCTGCTGAAGGATACGGCAGCGCGATTCGAAGACAGATTCGGCTTTCCCATCCGCCATGGATACGGATTGTCGGAAACCACGTGTTACTCCTGCTTCCTCCCGAACGACTTGGCGCCCGATGAGCATCGTCATTGGATCCGAGACTTTGAGTTTCCCTCCATCGGCGTCCCGCTTCGACACAATCAAATGGCCATTCTCGACGGGGAAGGTCGAGCACTGCCGGAAATGTCGCGGGGGGAAATTTGCATCCGGGGCGGGACCGTCTGCGCCGGATACTATAAACGGAACGATGCGAATGAAGGCGCGTTTCAATGGGGCTGGTTCCGCTCCGGCGACGAAGGTTTCTATCGGCGAGACGCGCAGGGACGACCGTTCTTTTTTATTTCCGGACGGCTCAAAGAATTGATCATCCGCGGTGGCGTCAATATCGCTCCTCTCGAGATCGACGACGCATTGAAAAGCCATCCGCTGGTCAGGTTTGCGATGGCCGTTCCGTTCGAGCACCGGTACTATGGAGAGGAAATTGCTGGGTATGTCGTGCTGCGAGACGGCGCAGTCGGTCTGACGGAAACGGAGTTGCTGAAACACTGCCGCCGCCTGTTGCCGTTTTCAAAATGTCCCAAGGTGATCGTGTTCGGTCAGGACGTCCCGTACACGTCGACTGGCAAGCCAAAGCGACTGGAGTTGAAGACGCATCTTGCCTCGAAGTTGGAGGACTACCGGAATCATCAATTCAAAGAAGACGAATGATCGAGGCAGCCGAGAGCCACGGGAAGGAGCTCCCCATGTCGGAACACAAAATTGAGCTGGAATGGAAGAGACAATCCGAACGGTTTACGTACGATACCTACAACCGGGATCACATGGTGACCTATGAAGGCGGTGCCCAAGTGGCTGCATCGGCCGCTCCCGCCTATCGCGGAAATCCCGCACTCGTCAATCCCGAAGAAGGGCTCGTCGCCGCGTTGTCGAGCTGTCACATGCTCACCTTCTTGGCTGTCGCGGCGAAAAAACGCTTTGTGGTTGATCGCTACAGCGACCACGCCGTGGGATATCTTGAGAAGAACCCCATGGGGAAGATGGCCATGACTCGGGTCGTGTTACACCCGCGCGTCGAATTCAGCGGGTCCACTCTGCCGACCGCCGGGGACATCGCCGAGCTGCACGAACAGGCCCACAGCGGATGCTTTATCGCCAACTCCGTGACAACCCAAGTCACGATCGATCCTGGCCCATAGCGCTGTTCAGTCCACGCTCTTCATTGTATCGTCTTGCATAGATTTCATACTCACTCCAGGCTTTCTCCGCTTCCTGTGAATCTGGTGTCTTCGTGTCTGCCACTTCATAGTAGCGGCCGAAGAGTCGGTTCAATTCGCTAAGCGTCGTGGTGAGTATTGCCGCTGGCATTTCATTCCTCACTTTCTTTGCTTTGAATGAAATCGAAAGCGTGCGTCCAAGAGGGATGGCTGTAACTCGACTAATCGTATGAGTGACTGCTTTGAAGTCTGAGTCGGGCGGTATTTTTTGCGGTCTGAAAGAGGAGAAGCATGAATTGTTTTAGGCGGGTCACTGCCGTGACGGTAGCTGCTGATATCGCATTCTTTCGGACGAAGAGAGGAAGTCACTTTGTGCTCTCAGGCTCTGGCTGTGTGGCCGCCCAGTCAAATAAGTCGAGCGCCGAGTGGTTGTTGGAGAGGCGGCCGTGTATCGCCTCCTGAATCGTCCTATACAATTGTTCGACTGCCGCCTCTTTGGTCGTGATCACCAACGCTCCGGCATCCTTCATGGCTTTTTGTGTCCCGGTATCACAATTGACCGACAATCCAATGACTGGCGTGTCGGGATGGCGCTCTTTGATGACCGCCGTCGCTTCGATGCCGTTCATGCACGGCATGTTGACGTCCATCAACACGATCGTAGGTCTCAATTGATCGGCGAGCAGGGCGGCTTCCTCTCCATTGCTCGCTTCACCGATCACCTGGATATCAGTGTAGTTCTCGAGCAGAGTCTTAAGTCCCTGCCGTACCATGGCGTGATCATCCACCAACAGCACGCGAATGGGCAGATGGTCGACCTTTGAATGTTGCAGGGTTTGTTCGTTCGCACGGCTTGCGGGCAGTCTTGGCTTCTTATCCAGCGCCGTGGTCCCGAGCGGGAGCCTTAAGGTGGCCGTGGTTCCTTGCTGGGGAGCGGATTGGATATGAAACCACCCTCCCAGTGCAATCATGCGTTCCCGAATGCTGAAGATTCCGAACTTTGAAGACAGCCCATCAGCGATGGCAGCGTCGGTAGAATTCACGGTAGCAGGGTCGAACCCTCTGCCATTGTCGATCACTTGAATCACCAAGTGTTGATCGTGCACCTCCAGGAGGAGCGAGGCTTGGTGAGTGCCGGCATGCTTTGACGAATTAATCAAAAGTTCTCGAACCGATTGAAGGAGTAATAGTGCCTGATCCTCTGCAACGTGCGCATCCTTATCCTCGGGTAAAGTCACCGTCACGGCCAGGTCATGCCTTTTCATCTGCTCGGCAAGCCATTTGAGGCCAGCGCCCAAACCGTGATCGCGTAATACCGGCGGGCTGAGCTCTGCGGACAAGGTGCGAGTGTAAGTGAGGGCATCGGACAGGATTTGATCGGTCTGCTCGAAGACCTGGACGGAATGTGGAGGGGATTCTGCTAAACGTTTGCCTTGCCCCAGTTTGAGCTTTCCCAGCACCAGCAATTGTTGAAGATGATCATGCAACTCTGCCGCCAACCGTTTCCGTTCGCGTTGCTCGGCAAGATTCAATTCATTTGCCAATCTCCGCAGTCGCTCCTGCGACTTTAACAATTCCACCGTCTGGCTGGTGACCTGACGCTCCAATTCTTCCGTCCACTGTCCCAGACGGAGCTGCGCTTCCTTTTTCTCGGTGATGTCTGACATTGAGCCTAGCATACGAACAGCCTTGCCTGCGGCGTCTCGAATCATATACGCGCGGTCAAACACAAAGGAGTAGCTTCCATCGCTATGCTGAAAACGGTATTCATCGGCCCATGAGACGATCATTGGGTCGTCGACCACGGCAAAAAAATGATCAACCACGCGAGTGCGATCTTCAGGATGCACGCGTTCCACCCACCATGCCGCAGTCTGGGGCTCTTTCACAGCTTCTGACCATCCGAAGAGCGTCTCCATGTTCTGATTACATACGACGGTGTTGGTGGTCACATTCCAATCCCAAACGACGTCATTCGTCGCGAGGTTCGCCAAGCGCAGTCGTTCTTCGCTTTCACGTAGCGCTTCTTGCGCCCGTTTCCGCTCAATACCGATCGCCAGGGTGTTCGCGATGCCTTGCGCCGTCTCCACGTCTTCATGGGTCATGACGTGAGGCTGGTCGTAATACACCATGAATTTACCGATGAGACGGCCCCCGTAAGTGAGTGGAACGAACGCCAAGGCTCCAATACCCTCTTGCAGGATGGTTGTCCGTAACGCCGGCTCGATCTCCGATGCGCGGACATCTGCCATCGTGATGGGCACGTAATCGATCTGTCCCGGCTTCCAAGGCGAATGGCCCTCCACGGCCGCCCGATAGGACTGCGAGAGCCCTCGCCAAGCCTGAAAGCGCATCACGCCTTGTTCGTCGAAGGTCAAGATGGCAGCGCGGTGGGCTTTCAAGGAGAAGACGATCGCATCGATCGCTGTCTCGTACAGAGAAGGCAATTCGTCCGCACGATTGACGGCGCTTGCCAATTCATACAGGACTTGCACTTGGTTGCTCCGCAGACGTAGAGCCTGCTCGGCGTTTCGGAGTTCCGTGGAGTCGAAGTAGTAGCAAACGACCCCGTATTGTCCGTCAGGCAGCGTGAGACGATGGACTTCCCACTCGTAGGATTCCACGGCTTCGACGTCGTGGCGGGGATTCGTGAAACGCGGCGAGTAGTACGGCTCCCCGGTTTCAAGCGTCTGGCGGAAGACCGCAATGATGTCGGCCGCGACCGGTTCCGGCCAAAGAATGCGCATGACTTCGGCGAAATCCCGGCCGATCACAGGGCTCACGTTCCGGAAGGCGCCGCGTTGTCCCGCTTCATTCATCTGTGCGATGCGGAAGCAGGAGTCCACGATATACGTGCCGAACGGTGAACGCTCGACCAATTCACGGAAACGTCCTTCGCTGTCGCGCAGGGCTTCTTCGGCTCTTTTGCGATCGGTGATATCTGAGTTGATCTCCAGAATGGAAGCTCGTTGCCCCTGCGCATCCCGCTCCAACGTCCATCGGCTTAACACCGTGATCATTGCCCCGTCCTTGCGCGTGTGAATCAACTCTCCTTCCCAGCGGTTATTTCGAAGCACGTCTGCAAGAATCTCCGGGAGGGGCTTCGGGAACCTCGTGTGCAAAAGCGACTGAGTCACCTGACCCAGCGCTTCATCGCGTGTCCAGCCGTAAATTTCCTCCGCCCCCCGATTCCAGCTCGTAATCCGACCCTGCGCATCGCGAACGATGATGGCATCGAAGCCGGAATCAATCATGCGGAGGTACTCGGCTCTCTCTTCCTCGGCCTGCTTGCGTTGAGAAATGTCTCGCACGATTCCGGTAAAGAACCGTCGAGCGGGCAACACGCTCTCACTGATGGAGAGCTCCAAAGGAAAGAGGGATCCGTCTTTTCGCCGGCCCATGACTTCTCGACCGATCCCGATGATTTTCCTTTCGCCTCTCTCGCGGTACCGCTTGAGATAACGGTCATGTCCGCTGTGATCAGGCTCGGGCATGAGGATCTTGACGTTGTGGCCAATCAGGTCCTTTTGTGCATACTGGAAGATTCGTTCGACAGCCGGGTTAACCGATTCAATCGTACCGGACTCATTAATCGTGATAATGCCATCCACCGCCGTGTTCACAATGGCATTGAAGCGCTCTTCGCTTTCGCGCAGCTGTTCTTCGACTTGTTTGCGCTCGGTGATGTCTACTCCGACTCCACCGACAAATTTACGACCTGACGCATCTGAAAACCAGAACTTCGAGTTCAACCAAACGGATACGGTGCCGTCGGCCATCCGCGCTTGCTCAATGACTTCCAGTGGTTGGTCGCTGGCAAGTACCATCAAATCATTTTTCCGGAAACCCTCCGCGATATCAGGCGGCCAAAGGTCGAAGTCTGTCTTATCTTTCCAGTCTCGCAAACCGAATCGTCGCACGTAATTCTCGCTCAGAAAAACGTTCCGGCCTTCCTCGTCCTTGAGCCATGCGATGATGGCGCTGTTATCCAGAAAAGCCATAGCCCGTTGCTCGCTGGACCGCAGCGCCTGTTCCGCCCGCTTGCGATCGGTGATATCCGTCCAATACAAATTGGCATAGTGTTCTTTGACAATGGGCGTGATGGAAATGAGGTAATGACAGGAGCCGATATCGTGCTCGACTTGTTGTGATCGTCCGATCTGTAGTGATTGGTGGACCAGGTCTCTTAGATACTGTGGGACGGGCTGTCCGGCCTGTAAACGTAATTCCCCGAGCAGCATCTCGGAAGCGGGGTTCATATAGAGGAGTATCCCAACGGCGTTGACTCGAAGGACCGGTGATGGATTCTGTGCCGGAAATAGCGCGACTGCCGCGACAGCCTGCTCAGCTTCTTTGCGTTCCGTCACGTCAAAGCTAATGCCATTGACACGTATCGGCTTTCCGGCGTGATCAGTTTCAACGTGTCCTTTCCTGTGGATCCATCGGACAGCTCCATCGGGACGAAGAATTCGAAATTCCATGTCCTGATCGGATTGTTCCTTGATGGCTTCTTGATATTCGCTCGCGATGCGAGCACGGTCATCAGGATGAATCCGAGACAACCAAGCATTCACAGACGGTTCTATCGAAGGATTCAGACCGAAGACGTCATAATAGGGCTGCGACCAGGTGAGCCGACCAGTTCGTAGATCGACTTCCCAGACGCCCGCCTTGGCCCCCCGTTGCGCCCGCAGCAGCAAATCTTCGCTTCTGCGCAACTTTCGTTCAGCACGCTCTCGCTCAGCTATTTGTTCTTTGAGCGCTCGATCAGCTCGGTGCTTGTGCAGAGCCACATCGAGTTGTACGGCAAGATCGCGATAGCCGAACGGTTTCAGGATGTATCCGTAGGGTGCGGTCGCGTTTGCCTTTTTCACTGTCGCGGGATCTGAGTGAGCTGTGACGAAGACAATCGCGGTATCACACGCTTGACGGATCTTTTCCGCCGTTTGGACGCCGTCTAATTCTCCGGCTAATTGAAGATCGATAAGCACGAGGTCGGGGGAGCATTCTTGTGCTGCACGAATTCCCTCTTCGCCGGCCGAGAAGACTCCCGTAATGTGATAGCCAAGAGATCGTACCTTTAGAGCCAGGTCCTCGGCGACAATGGCTTCGTCTTCGACAATTAAGACACGAGCTGACAGGGACACGAAAGCCCCGCTTATCGGTATGGTGGAAGCGGATAGCCGATGGCCGACATTCAAAGCTCCGAGCAAGAATCGGGGCACGTAGCGTACATTGATCAGGCATCTTGCGCAAGCATGAAATTCCGCTTATGCTTAAGCGTTCATGTATCTAAAAGGCCAATGAGAAAGCGACAAATTAAACTGGAGCGATTGATGGCGGATTTCATGGCCGCAACGACGGCAGTAGAGAAGTATCTCAAGCAAGGCCGGCCGCTGAGGCCCCTTCATTTCGAGTCGATGTGTCTCACGGTTTCCATACTGCAAACGTTTCTGACCACTTGGAAGTTACGATATGGTAGTGACATGCCTGAGGGAAAGGGGCCTGATCTTTGGTTCATGAATAAAAGAAGCGACCAAGCCCCTGTGAATGGAGAAAAGCGGCTCTCAGCGGCTGTTGTGTTAGGACGGCTAGGGGGGCTAAAGGGTGGAAAAGCGCGGGCTATGAAGCTCTCTGCCAAACGACGGGCAGCGATTGCCAGAGCGGCTGCAACAGCGAGGTGGGCCAAACCAAAAGAAACACGCCGGGAACTCCTGGCGAATGTCTACCAAGATACTCGGAAATAAGTGATTAAAGATCCTCCCTGCGCCCGTAGCTCAGTTGGATAGAGCATCAGCCTTCTAAGCTGAGGGTCGCTGGTTCGATTCCAGCCGGGCGCACCAATTCCACAGCAGATTCTGACAAAGACTATGCGGCGTTCGCGCAGAGCCTCGCGATCTGCCGCTCGACCTGCGGCGAGAGCTGGGCAAAGGCCACACCAAATTCCTGCGCGTGACTCCAACGGACGGTGGCGACCTCAATCGTCACGGGTTCCACTCCGTTGTGCGGAAAGATCCAACAGACGAGTTTGGCTCCCACCGGAACGTTGACGGAACTTTTGAGCCGGCAACCGCCGGGAGACAGGTCTCTGAGTTCTCCCTCGCCGGCGAGAGTTTGGTTGCTGGATGCGAACTGACTTCGACATCGAATGCCCACGCGGGCGTGCCGACGTTGAACCAATGGGTTACGCTGGATGATCGCGGGACGTCCAGTGGCGACGAGGG
>DATEEH010000048.1:0-32168 GCA_035281245.1 Nitrospira sp. | reverse complement strand
GTGAAATAGGCCAGATCACGAATTTCTTTCGCCCCGAGGCTGTCGCTGCTGATGGAAAGAAAACCGATCGGTAAACTGGCCACGCCGAACTTGAAGACCGAAGGCGGATAGACGCCCGGCGGCAAGAGGCGGATGATGCTGTAGGCGAGACTGGTCAACTCCGATTGCGCCGCATCGATGCCGTATTCCGGCTGAAAGAAGACTTTGATGTAGCTCATGCCGGCCAGCGACTGAGACTCGATGTGCTCCACGTAACTGGCTTCCACGAAGCGCTGCTCCATTCGCAGCGTGATTGCGCCCTCCATCTCGGTCGGACTCATGCCTCGGTAAAAGGTGGTCACCAGAATGGTCGGGATCTTGATCTCTGGGAAAATGTCCACGCGCATCTTCTGATAGGAGACGGCCCCCAGCACGAGCGCGATCATGCACAGGGCAAAGACGGCGTACGGATTCTTGAGGGCGGCCCGAGTCAGCATGCGGTTTCAACCCAATAGGGCGTTCGGTTTCTCGCCAGCCAGTAGCGGCAGATATCGCCGACGCAGAGCACGAGGTCTTCGAAGGTCTCCGGCTTCACCACATAGCCGTTCACCATGTTGGCGTAGGCGGCCGAAAGGTCGGCGGCATCATCGGAGGTGGTGAACGCGACGACCGGAATGGCCGCGAAGCGTGGCTCCGAACGTAGACGCTTCAGGAAGACGTCGCCGCGTTGGTGGTGGAGGTGCCAGTCGAGCAAGATTAATTCGGGCAGATCAGGTCGATCTTTCAGAAAATGGAGAGCGGCCTCGGCATCCTGCTCCGCATACAAAGCGACATCAAGGTTGGTGCGTAACAGCGCCTGGCGGAAGAGTTCCCGCTCGCCGGCGCTGTCGTCGATCAACAAGACAGAGGAGTGACGATGCATGGCGGACATTATCAGCAGAGACCGTGCCTGGAAGCAGCGAGAAGCGGGAAGGAAGCTTCCTGTCGAGACATCAACGGCTTAGCTGCGATGTGTCCTGTCGATGGTGGAAAGGGAACGAGACAATCATGGAAGATTTCCAGAGGAGCCCTGGAAGTTTTCCATGCTTACGGGGAGTGGAATCTCGCAGGTCGTCGGCGAGTTAGTGCTGCTGGGCAAGGGGCGCGGAACCTGCCTGCCCCCCCACCGGGGGGAGTTGCGCGACCGGGGCCTTGTTGGCCTGATTGTAGAGCGCGACCGCTTCCGGCATGTGTTCGGTCAATCGCTTGATGCGGGTTTCGTGGCCGGGGTGTGTGGACAGGAACTCGTGCGGTTGCTGACCTCCAGACTGTTGCATCCGTTGCCAGACACGCACGGCTTCCTGTGGATCGTAGCCGGCATCGGCAGCGAGCAGGAGCCCGATGTAGTCGGCTTCCGATTCGTGGGCCCGGCTGAAGGGCAGCAACACGCCCACCTGCGTGCCGACTCCCAGCGCGGACATTGCGGCCTGGCTCGTGACCGGACTGAACCCCTGCGTTTGCATGGCGATTGAAGCCCCCACCAAGCCGATCTGCGCCAGGACGCCCTGGCTCATGCGTTCCGAACCGTGGCGGGCAAGCGCATGGACCACTTCATGCCCGACGATGGCCGCGAGTCCCGACTCATTGTCCGCGACGGGAAAAATTCCCGTATAGACGGCGATCTTCCCGCCGGGCAGGGCAAAGGCGTTCTTGGTGCCATCGTCTTTGATCACACTCACTTCCCACTTAAATTCATTGGCGGCTTCGGCGTATTTCGATCGTTTGGCCGCCTCGATGATCCTGGCAGCGATCCGCTGGACCGGCGTGACTTCGGCGGGATTTTGGGAGATCTTGACTTTCGGATCACTGAGCACGTCTTGATAGGCCTGCGCGCCCAAATTGGCTTCATAGGATTGAGGGATCATGAGCAGCTGCCAGCGTTTGGTGTAGGGGTTTGTGACGCAGCCGGTGGCCTGCAATGCGATGACAACAAGAAGTGCGAGGCATGGGAACGTTCGATGACAGCTCATAATGAATCTCCTGCGAAGTTTCTGTGTTCTATTGTATCGGCGGCCCCCGAGGATCGAGCTTAGGAATTACCCTGGGGTCACAGGCAAAGCCGCCCGAGGCATGATAGAGAGAAAGGACACGTCCCATGCCGCATCCATCGGATACGCTCACCCGCGATCGGCTGGCACGAAAGCGTACCCAATTGGCCAATGAACGGACCCTCTTGGCGTACCTGCGAACTGCCCTGGGTTTTCTCGCCGTCGGGATCCCGGCGGTCTGGTGGTTCGAAGACGCGCTCGTTCAGAGGTTGGGAGTTGCCTCGCTCATGCTGGGCGCTCTCCTCCTGGGCATCGGGATCTATCGTTTCATCGCAGTGAAAGCCGAAATCGACGGGCAGGGAACCACGGAGACATGAGGAGGGATCACGAGGTCCGGTCGTGTTGCACGATGCGAAAACGCACTTCGTCCGCCTGTGTATAAGCCGACGTCCGTTCGCCGGCGAAGAGACCGCAACGATAGAGGCCCGGCGTCCATCCCTGGTCAGGCCTGCCGAGTGTGAAATATCCCGACTGATCGCTCATCGCCATCATCACACGATCTTGCGCGATGGCACGTTGCTCACCCGTCGCCTCTGCCACTTCCAGGAAGCACTGAGAGGCGAGCGGCACGGCATCGTAGGAGTCGGACACGAGTCGAAAGACCAGGTAGATTTCCTGTTGTGTGCTGGGAAAACTGTCACTCGGGTTGAGGGGGATAAAATCATGCTGTCCCGTGGGCAGATCGTCGCGCATCACCTTGGCGGCAGGAATCACGAAGCGAAACCAGCTGAAATCTGCGTCTCGTCCCACTAACGTTCCGCCCGTATCCAAGGCTCGCTCGGGTTTAAGCCGGTCGAGCACCTCATTCACTTCCTCTTTCGTCGGGGCAGCGGGAGTCGTGCGCTCGGCAGCGGCGGTCATTTCCGCCGCTCGTTCGGTCTCGATCGCCGCCAGTTCGGCAGGGATGTGCGGGCGGACTCTCTCCAGCCAGCGCGCCAGTTTTTTCTTGTCCAGCACACGCGTGCCGGGGGGAAGAGCATTGTCTTTGTTCTGTAGTTCGAACTGCACGGCCTGTTCGTATAGGGAATGAAAGTGCATGAAGGCTTCTTCCCATCGTTCCAATTCGACGAGACACTGCCCCATTCGGAAAACGATGTCGGAATATTGGTCTTCCGTAGGATCGAGATCGGAGACCTTGCCAAAAACGGGCAGCGCCTCTTCGCATTTGCCCAACTGCATGAGCGTCAGGCCGAATTGATGCGTCGCCGAGGGATCGCGGGGATTCAGCGCCAACAGCTTTCGGTACATCGGTTCGGCCTCCCGGTAACGCCCCGCCACAAACATCTGCCAGGCGTCCGCCCGCATGAGCGCCCATTCCTTGAGTTGGTCCGGATTGATGTCTTTGGGAGTGAAGACGGGGTCGAAGCGCCGGCCTCGATCCTGGGAATGTCCATGAAAAACGGTGGCGAGCGTGTTGGCCGGCAATTCCAGCGGGGAGTCGGGAGGAAGCCGGTCCAGAACGTATTGGACGTCATTGGCCGCGCCTTCGTAATCCAAGACGTCAAAACGTGCGCGGGCGAGCGCCAAACGCCAACTGAGCATCTCGGGGGCGAGTTCGACGGCTTTCTTATAAGCGTCGAGCGACTCTTCGAGGCGATCAAGTTTCCGCAATTCGCGTGCGAGACGAAAATGGATCAAGGGGTTTTGAGTATCGACCTCGGCGATGCGGCGCAATTCATTGATGGATTCCCCGCCTTGTCCCGATCGAACCAGAAGGCTCCACTTGGCCCAGCGCACATCGAGCGCACGTGGTTGTCTGACAAGGACGGCTTCATAGGCTTGAAGCGCCTCCGACGAGGCGCGGGACGTGGCCAGAATATCGCCGCGTAATTTGTACAGGGTGACCCCATCCGGGTTGGCCTCAATTCCTTGATCGAGCGCTTCCAACGCCGGCGCCAAAGCCCCGCTTTCCCAGTTTGATTTCGCTCGTTCGAGGATTTCACCGTCCGAACGACCTTGCGAATCGTCGGCATACACGACGACGGTTCCAGCGCACAGCTGGAGGAGACTGAACAGACCGATGATGCAGGAGAACAGTCGAGACATGCTCACCTCATTGTAACGTACATCATAACGTACATCGTGCCATGTTCTGAGAGGCCGAGAACAGGGAAAGGATTCGTCATGGTGAGGAATGCCGGTTCAGAGTTCTTTGGACCAGAACACGAAGAATCCATGGCGGCCTGGCAACGGCGGGCCGCCGCTATGGTCGCTGTAAATCCCGAAGTTGTAACTGTAATTGATTTCTATCTGTGAGCGCCAGGGCGCGCCGGTCACGACCCCGCCGCCCACGGCCGGCATCGCATCCATCTTATAGCGGATCGAGCCGTCCGGCTGAAAACGGGGTTGTTCGACGATGCCCCATGATCCTCGAATGTACGGATAGATGAAAAATATCGGTTCGTATCGGTATTCAAGATGGCCGATGCCATAGCGCCGTGGGAATAATTCGTTGAAGGCGACGCTGGGCAGCATGGGCAAGGCCAACGCCTCCCATTCGTAGCCGGTCGGCCGTCCCGGCAGACGGAACGTCGAAAACCGGTCCAAGTTCTGTCCAATCCCCGCATAGACCGAGGCGATCAATCGGTGTCGTTCGCTGTTGACGAACGGTAGGCCGGTTGCCCCGACAGCAAAGACACTCCCCATCATATACGTACGCTCGTTGGAGAGGCCGAATAGGCCGCCTCCCCAGGTACTCCAATCGGCACGATGCCCGTAAAAAAAATCGCCGCCGTACGCGTAACCGCGATGCGGCAACTCCATGAGATTGCGTTCCAAGGCATCGCGGCGGACGCGCGCGTGCACGCGCCCTTCGTAGGTATCGTCGGGAACGATGAAATTGGAGCCAGTCTTGCTCGTGCCTTTGAACCACCGGTACCCTGGTTCATAGGTGAGGGACAGCTCGAGTGCGTTGTCCTGATGGCCGGGATCCAATAGCCTGCGGAAGGCAATTCCCAACCCTCCGAACACGTAACTCCATTCTAAGGTGACGTCAGGGATGATTTGTCCTTCCACGTATTCGGCTCGGCCAAGCGGAATGATCATCGTATTCAACGTCATGCGCAGTTCCCATCCGCTGGAAGAGTGTGAGCCGGCATTGTACGTCAAGTCATTGACTGGCCCTGAGAAAGTCCCGCGGAACCGTTGCCTCATGTCGTCCGAATTGCGCCACACATACAACGCGCCGAAGGGCAGCACTTGATAAAAGCTTGGGCCGTCGGGCAGATACTGGACGCCAAAGCTGGCGGCAGTGACGTTCTTGCGATCTCGCGCCGCCACTTTGACGGGTTCCCCCATGACTTCCGTATCGAATTCTTCGCCGGCCAGTGGCGTCGGCGACTCTGTTTCTTCACTGTGGGCCGGAGAATTGGGGAGAAACAGGAAGAGCGCTGCCAACACGGCGACGAGCGCGAAAGCGAGCCGCGCCCTCCTGATGGCGGGGTCCGCCTGAGACAGCTGCTTGTTCATCGATTCAGCATCCGTTACGGTGTGGCCTGCAAACACTGGGGATCGCCCTAGGTACCGCGAGGGGTTTCAATTCGGACGTCTTGGGAAAGCGTGGATCGGGCAGGAGGCAGAATCAGCATGTTTGACGTGATCTTGTATGAACCGGAGATCCCACCCAATACGGGAAACATCATTCGGCTCTGCGCCAATACGGGGGTGCGACTGCACTTGGTGAAACCGCTAGGGTTCTCGCTGGACGATCGGCACATGCGCCGGGCGGGGTTGGATTATCACGAGTATGCGACTGTGACAGTCTATGACGATTGGCCCCGGTGCGCCGAACGGTTCCAAGACCGGCGAGTCTTTGCCGTCTCGACCAAGGGGTCGCAACGCTACGATGTCAATCGCTATGGCGCTGGTGATGTGTTTCTTTTCGGCCCGGAAACCCGAGGATTACCGCCGGAACTGCTCCTGCAATTTTCCGGCGAGCGCCGCATCCGCCTGCCAATGTTGCCCGACAGCCGCAGCCTCAATCTGTCCAATGCGGTCGCAGTCGTCGTCTATGAAGCGCTCCGTCAAATGAACTTTGGCGCGTGCGTGTGATTGATATGCAATGCGAGAACGCAGGTTGGTAGAGAGCGCGTTCTGACGCGCTCGGGGCGGGCGGGTGAGATGGCGGCCTATTTCAACATCCTTTACAAAAGCGTGCGTGCGTCGGTCAGCTGATACTGTCCTCTTGCCGTGACGGGATAGAGCGAGAAGATCGGCGTGTGAGCCGGCACCACCGCCGTAGTCACGGTGGGCAGCAGTTGAAGGTGCATGTTGACGTAGTTGAAGCTGAGGCCGTCCTGCCACGGCTGGCTGCCCGCTGCCGCATAGGCGGCGACCTTCTCCGAAGCATAGGTTCGCGTCAGTAAACCCGCGCCGCCTTCCAAGCCATACTCATGCAAGTCCGGCGCGCCCTGAACCAGCAAGCTCACGGCATTGGCATCGAACCACACCTTGATATTGCAGCCAACCTGCACGTATGGGCCGAGGGAGTTGGTCCCGTCCAGAAAGGCGCGTGGTAGTCCGATCTCGAAGGGCACATCGTCGGGAACCGGCCGATCCACCTTGCCGAGATCGGTCTCGCGCAAGGGCCCGACCGACACGAACAGCAGATGCGGATCGTTCATGGCGAGATCGAGCACCTGGTCATCGTAGTAGCTGCAGAGTCGGCCCATGTCGTAGCGCAGCGGGAACGAGTAGCCGATCTTCGCGTACCAAATGCGCAAGGCGGCGTCCAGTGGATCGTCCGGCGATCGACTGATCTTGAGATCAAAGGGGAGCATGACATGCCATGCGCCGGTTCTGGCCGCGACGAAGGGGGCGCAGGCGCCCGGGAATTCCTTATGGACGGTCGTGGTCTCCGGCTCGAACTTGCGGGTGGCGCTGGTGAAATGCTGGGCGACCTTGGATTCCTTGGTAAGGCGATACTTTTCCTGGTAGTAGGCGGCGGCGCGCTGTTGGGCCATGGACAGATAATAGTCGGGCATGTCCGTTTCGACGATGATGCGGTGTGGCGGGGTGCCTGAGGCAGGGGGTCGCTCAGGTCTCATGGCCGCACCATACAATTCAAGCTCGGCTTTCAACCGTTGGATATCCTGATAGATCTGCCGGGCCAGCTGGGGATCGAAAAAGCTGGTGTCCGGCAGGATGTCGTGCGCCTTCTGAAGACAATCCAGCTTGTGGGTGTAGCGCTTCGGCTCGTCTGCAAAGACCTCGGCAGTCGCGACGAAGAGATTAAACTGCTCCTCCGGCAAGAGTCCCAAGGCGGTGAGATTGTGCTCTTTGATGAACGCAAAGGCCAACGGACCGAACGTCTCGGCCTTCCGAATGCAGAGGGTCAGCAGAAAATTGTAATGGGCGCGCGCCTCAGCCTGTGTCATGGCCGGTCATCATAACGGGGCCGGATTCGACGGGGCAAGGGCACCTCCGTATATTTCTTGATCTTGATTTGCATCGGCTGCTCGAAGATACTACCCCTCCAATTCACCTACGAAATGCCCCTGGTGTCACCAATGGTGATGTTGCGACAAGGAGCAGCTCATGGAGCCTGCAGTCCTTCTCGGTCGTCACTGCGTTAGCAGGGAGGATCGCATGACAAATTGGATGGTTCTCGGGGTCGTGTTGGCTCTTTCCTTGTTCGTCATGATTCCAACCGGTACCTCTGCCGGCTCAAATATGGAAGGTACCTACACAAGCACCCTGGGCAATGTCGTGCTTGACCTCAAGTCCGGCGGCAAGGCCATCTTTACGCTGATGGGTGAATCGATGCCCTGTAAGTACAACGTGAAGGATGAAAAGCTGGTGTTGGATTGTACTCCGCAAGGCGAAAAGGTGGATTTTGTCATCCATGGTGACGGGTCCATCTCCGGGCCTGGCTTTATCGGCAGCATGAAAAAATCCAAATAGCCAATATCCGCGATGAGGATCGAGCGGTGCGGTTGGCTTGTTCTGCGGCGATGGGTATAGCCGGCGCCCTCACGATTGTCGGAATCGCAGACGCTAAAACGTCATAGGAAAAGGGAGATCAATCATGATGAGGAGAGACGTTGGCGGATGGGTCATTGGGTGGCTTGGCATCGTCGGGATTTGTGTTCTGATATGGCCTGGCCGTCTCCCAGCCGAGGATTTCATCGAGCGGATGAAAAAGGCTGCCGAGCAATTGGAGCAACAGCAAAGGCGTCAAAACATGCAGCAACATGGTCAACCGCAGGTTCAACCGCCATCGTCCCCACAGACGGCCTCGACCCAGCCTGCCGCCCAGGTGGTGCCCTTTTCAAGTTGGATGAACGAATGCTGTACGCCGGAGGCGACGGCAAAAATGGCGGCGTCGGCGGGATTTGTTGATGTCGTAGGCGTCAAACCCGGTATGACCGCCGACCAGGCGATGGCCGCACTCAAGGCGGCAAATGGGAAATTCAAGAGCGAGCTCATCTACAGTCCGGCCCGATGGGACTACCTGGCTCGGCTCACGGATGATTCCCGAGCCGATCCTACAAAACTGTTGGTCATCGGCCTCCAAGCCAACGCCCCGTTTATCGGAAACATCATTCCCGAGACGATCCGCCTGGGGTTAACCACGCATCCAAACCAGTCCTTTGTGTATCTCGTGTCGCGTCAGATCTCTTTTCAGGAAGGCGCCATGCCGACTGCCGAAAACGTCTTGGCTGGATTGAGAAAAAAGTATGGTCCTGAAAGTTTTCCGGTCCCGGCGGCAACCGCTGAGGGTTTTCCTGACTTGCGATGGGTGTGGGATACCAAGGGGCAATTGGTCGGCGGCCCAATTGGGAAGGCTGTGGCACAGTCGTGTGGACAACGGTCAGCGGCTGTTGAGATGCCGGATATCAGCGGGACAGCGACAAATCTCAAAAAAGAGGGAAACACTCTTGTCGGGCAGAACGGAATCACGTTTCCCGGCGATCCGAGCAAACCATACCTCCATTGTGAAGACTGGGTCGTCTTACGAGTGGCATTGAGCAAGCCGATCATTACCAGCCCACTGGTGAGTGGTATGGAATCGACCCTATGGCACCTTCCGTTATATGTCAGCGGTTTGAATGCCACGTACTCATGGATCGATCAGCTGCGCCAAGGCCAAGCGAACAAAAAGCTGAAAGAGGCGGAGAAAGTAGATATGCCAAAATTCTGACGCCGCCAACGGTCATCTTGAAGACGTTATTGGAGGGGGAAAAAGGAGGAAGTATGACGCAGAGGATATGGCGGCCGATGATCTTCACTGTAGGGCTGGTGGTGGCACTTAACGGATATGGAGAAGGGGCTGGATTGCCCGACATTCTCGGCATCCAGCTCGGCATGCCGGCGCGGGAGGCTCATGCCAAACTGCAAGCGCAGCTGCCGAAGAATGTCATACAAGTGATGTCCACGAATCTGCCGACCATTGAGAAGCCCGTGATCACGTCGTTTGAATCAAGCCCGAAGCAACCCCTTGCTATGGGCGATGAAGGCGACCAGGTGATGGTCGCTGTCACATTACCTCCGAACAAGCAAGCCGTCTGGAGAGTCGACCGTAACCATTCCTTCCCCGGAAAAGGAATACCCAAGAGCACCCTGCTGGCTTCTCTGCGGGAGAAATACGGGAAGGAAACGCTCACGAATGTCCAACAGGGGAAACCGGCCTCGAACGATAATCAAATCGCCACACTCCTTTGGATCTATGATGAAGCGGGGCGTCCGGCGCCGCCGCCTTCGTCGGGAAACAACCTTGCGAACGTGATTCTGATGCAGTGTATAGGGGCAGTTGATGGCCACATCGATACGGTTGAGGTGTACATGAACAATTACAAGGGCAAGAATGCCCAGGCCGATTGGTGTTATTCCTCGTACACCGCCGTGTATGCCACCGTCATGGAGTCGAATCCTCCGGAGCTCTACAGCCACATGCGGCTCGTGATTGCGAGCCTGCCATTTGCCGCCCGTGCTTCCGAAGCCACGTCGAAATGGAAAAAGGGCATTGCCGAAGGACAGCACCGGCAAGACCTCGAAAAGGCAAAGCAGCAGGAGAAGCCGAAGTTGTAATGGATTAGTGGGAGTGCCATTCCTCCCGAGGCATGCTGCGCTTCCATGAATGTGGGAGTTCTGCTGCTCGCCTTATTCCCGGCATTCGTTGGACGAGCGGGTCAGAAGGCGATCAATCCCCCCGGCTCTGATATGGGGTTGGATAGAGCAGTGCCAGCAGCGACACGTCCCGGTTCCACAACCAGATGCCCGTCGCCAGCACGAGCAGAACGGTGGGAAGAATCAGCACGGCCAACGCCATCAGATCCCTCAGCGTCAACGATTTCGGCTGGACGTCGCATTGACCGGCCTCGCCGTGCTTGATGGAACGCACTAAGAGTGCGGCATTGAGTTGATGGCTCTTGAACACGAAGGAATAGAAATCGCCAATGAGCGGGATGGTCCCGATGAATCCGTTCTTGAAGAGATTATAGGCCATGCGCAGCTGCACGTCCCACGGGACCTGCAGCTGCCGCGCCATGATCAAAATCGTCGCGCCGCCAAGCGTTGCGAGCGTATCGCCCGCAATCGGCAGCAATCCCACCAGGGGGTCGAAGCCGACTCTGGGACGTAATCCCGGGAGGGTCAGCGCGTTGTCGAGCAGTCGGGCGATGCTTTCCGCTTGCAGTTCTTTCTCGCGAACGCTCATCCCGGCAGCCTAAGCCGTCCAAAACCCCGACTGACACTGGTCATACCCCCAGGGCAGAAAATCAATCATTTCATCTTGTTGGGATCCTGGTAGATCATCAGGTGCGCATACGGGCTGCCATCGAACATGATATACACGCCCGAGGGATTCGGAACTGTCGGAAGTTTGGTCGTTGCCGGGTCGAAAGGCCAGAACACCATCCAATGGGGTGGCTCTTTGACCACCTTTGCCCCTTCAGCGCCCATGACGACTTTCCCGTCCTTTTCATAATGGGATCCGCCTCGGGCCATATAGGCAACGCCAGGAACGGTGTTGGTAGGTTTGGGGGCGCCGCTCATCATGTCGTCCATCCATTGATGGCTGGCCGGGTCCATACACATCGGATCAGGGACCGGAAGGTTCGTCACGGTCGGAATGCAAGTGAATCCATTGCTACTCTTCTTCACCTCGGTCAGTTTGCCATCGGTGCCGTAGATGATCACACCGGCGTCTTTTGCGATGTGTGCCGGCGCCGCGCTGAGCGCCAATGCCGTCTGATCTTTCTCGGACATCGCCTTGACGTCCTTCACGGTGGATTTTTTCCCGAAGGGCTTGTCGCCTGCCGACGCGACTTCGGGAACAAAGAACAAGCAGACGATCAACAGGCCGAACAAAGGAATGCGGGTCATGATGTTTCCTCCTGTGTGAGGGTGAACGATTCGTCTTCTCACGCCGTGACCGCTTGCGCTAGCTCCTGACGTCGTATTTCTTCAGCTTGGTCAAAAGGGTTTTATAATCGATATCGAGTGCTTTGGCCGCCTGGCTCTTGTTCCCCTGATTGGCCTCGAGGACGTGTTGAATGTGCAAGCGTTCCATTTCCTCGAGGGTGCATTCCGAGAGGCCGACGGCCTGGGTCGCGCGGCTCGGTCTCGGGAGCACAGCCATGATTTCCTCGCCAGAAATGACTCCGGTCCCCGGTCCCATCAAGATCAAACGCTCGATGACGTTGTGCAATTCCCGGATGTTACCGGGCCAGGCGTAGGTGCAGAGCGCCGTCTTCGCCTCTTCGGATAGAGTCCAAGTCGGCGACCCTGCCGGCCGAAGGTGCCGGAGAAAGTGCTCTGCCAGCGCAGGGACGTCCTCCTTCCGTTCACTGAGCGAGGGAACGTGAAGCGTCACGGCGTTGATGCGGTAGAACAAGTCCTCCCGAAAGCGGCCCTCCGCAACCAGCGTTGGAAGATCCTGATTGGTTGCTCCGACGATGCGGACATCGGCGTGAAACGTCCGCGTGCTTCCCACCGGCCGGTACTCGCCTCGATCCAGAAATCGCAGAAGACTGACCTGCATGGAACTGGGCATCTCCGCCAACTCATCGAGAAAAAGCGTGCCTCCGCCGGCGGCCGCGACCAGACCGACCTTGGCGCCGACAGCGCCGGTGAACGCGCCTTTCTCATGGCCGAACAATTCGCTTTCGAGCAGCTCTCGGCTCATCGCGCCACAATTGATCGCGAGGAACGGTCCCTGTGCTCTGCTGCTGAACTCGTGCACCAGACGAGCGACGACTTCCTTGCCGGAGCCGGTTTGTCCCTGGATGAGCACCGGAGCTTTGGAGGTCGCCGCTTTCGCAATCTGGGCTTTGAGCCTGGTCCAGGCCTGGCTGGTCCCCTCGATGATGACATCGCGTGTGTAGCCGCCGCGGCGTGCGGCAAGGTTCTCCTGTCGCAATGCCCGAACGGCGCGGAGTTTCGCAAGCGCCGCTTTGACGGCCGTGCCGTCGAACGGCGTGTCTTTGATGAGGAAGTCCCATGCACCCTGTTTCATCGCTTCGACCGCGTCTTTGACGTCGCCGTGTCCGGTCAGCATTACCACGTCGACTCCCGGCTGATGATCGGCGACCCAGTTCAGGACACGCAAACCATCGATGCCCGGCATTCGCAAATCGGTAATCACACAGTCGAATGTCTGGCCTTGAAGCGACTCAATTCCGGCTTTGCCGTCGGACGCGACGACCACGTCGCAGCCCTCCTCGCGGAGCGTCTGTTCGAGGACGAGCCGCACGTAGGCTTCATCATCGATGATCAACACCCGCATCACGACGCTCCTTGAGGAAATGCGAGTGAAAAGGTGCTGCCGCGTTCCGGTGCCGAGTCGACGATCACCCGGCCTCCATGCTTGTCCATGACCAGCCTCACGATCGCCAATCCCACGCCGGTGCCTTCATAGTCTTGAGGGCCGTGTAAGCGTTCGAACAGCCCAAAGATCTTGTCCGTCTGAGCAAGGTCGAAGCCAATTCCGTTATCGGCAATCCGGATGATGCATTCGTCGTCGTCCCGCGATCCGTCGATCCGGATCTCCGGATGCTGCCGGTTGCGCGAAAACTTGATGGCGTTGTCGAGCAGGTTTGCGAGGGCCTGGCGGATGCTGACCGGTTCCCCATACAGGTCATCAAACGGCAGCTCGAGACTGATCATCGGGGAGGCGTGTTGCGTGCCGCTCGTCCGGTCGCTGATGAGGCTCCTGAGCATGTCGCGGACGTTAAATCGCTGCTTTGGCAGCGCCTGTTGCTCCAGTCGTGAATACTTGAGAAGCGCATCGATCATATGGGTGAGGCGCAGGGCGGACTGCCGGATGACGCCGATGTGATGCCTGACCTCTTGGTCGCCGGCCTCTGAAAATCGCTTTTCGAGCAAAGAAGAAAACCCCTCGATCTCCCGCAACGGCCCTTTGAGATCGTGGGCAATCGAATAGGTGAAGGCTTCGAGTTCTTTCGTTTTGCGCAGGAGCGACGTGCCATGCTCGCGCAAACTTGCGAGCATCGTTGTGAGCGAGTCCGTCAGCGTGCCGACTTCGTCGCGACTCGGCCACGGCGTGAATTGTGCGGACAGGTCGTGATGCGCCACGCGGTCTGCCGTCGATGCGAGACTCATGAGCGGTCGGGCGATATGCTTGATGGCAAGCCAGTAGGTGACGGCGATCACGAGGGCCAGCAGGAAGGTGAGAGACAGGGCGATGACACGAGCATGTCCGAGCAACCGATCGCCTTCGTGCTTCATTTCAATGTCGATGTTGGTATGCGCATCGACGAGCTCGTCGAGCGCAGCGGTCAGACCTCCCATCAGTCCCTCTGCCTCCGACGAGGCGAGAGTCTTCCACTCATTGGTTAATCTATGCAAAGAAGCGGCGATGTGTTCGATCGCACGATCCTCTTGTTCGGCCAGATCGAGGCGATGATGCTCCGTCAGCATGCCATACAAAATCGGATGGGTCCGTGCGGAGTGGGTGGTTCTGTAGACATCGAGTGCGTGGCTGATGGCGTCGATATGACGTTCAAACCGAGCGGTCATGTTCTCCGTTCGAGCTGAACGGTGATCGTCGTAGAGGCGCAGCGTCATCTTCAAATCGTAGGCCTCGCGTCGCATGTTCGCTGCCGTCACGATGGCGGGGACGGTAATACGTTTATGTCGATCGACGTAGCTGTTGATCTGAGCCAGGTAGAACAGCAGCGCCGTCAAGCTGAGTGCCAGGATGCTGAGGAGCAGACCGAACGAAAGGAGAAGCTTTTGGCCGATCGAGAGGTGGCGAAACCACCCCGTGAAAGAGCGGTTCATGGCGCTAGCCCACATTATTCATGACGGTTCGAGACGAAACGCCAAGACGCAACGCGAATCGGGCACGCGGAGCCCCGCCCGGCCGACGCGTACTCGTGCAGTACGTTGAGGCCTGCGTGGGGCGAGCCTGCCCGTTTGGCTGCGGACATCCTGGAGCCAAGCTTGTCGCAGCGGCCTATCGGCGGTTGCAGTAGAAGCGTTCATGAATAATGTGGGCTAGCGTACCACAGGAGCCATACGGGTACCAGATGATGGGAGCGGACATACGAGTCAGCTGCGCGCGGTCCCCCAGCGGCGGTACATGAATCGTTCCGTGGGAGCGAACAGTGACTTGTCGACCGCCAGTCCGATGACGATGATGACGAGGATCACGCCGATGACTTGGTCCATGGCATGGAGTTCCCGGCCATAATGAAGCAGTTGGCCGAGACCGAACCCGCTGAGAATCGTCACATAGATCTCGGCTGCCATCAGCGAGCGCCAGGCGAATGCCCAGCCTTGTTTCATGCCGCTGATCAGAAACGGAAGGGAGGCCGGAAGCACGACGTGCGTCCAGGTATGCAGGCCGGTGGACCCCATCGTACGGGCCGCCCGGCGGTAGATCGGAGGAATGGTCCGCACGCCATTGTCGGTGGCGATGATCAAGGACCATACCGTGCCCATGACGACAACAAACAGCATGGCGGATTCGGTCTGTCCGAACCACAAGAGGGCCAGCGGCACCCAACACACGCTCGGAAGGGTCTGGAGTCCCAACGCCAGAATGCCGATGGTGTCATGGCACCATCGCGAAGAAGCGGTCAGCAACCCGAGAGGAATGCCGACGACAATGCCGAGCCCATAGCCAATGAGCAGCCGTCGGACCGTCACCAGGGTGGCCTCCCATAGCGTGCCGTCTTGTGCGGCGCCTTTCAGGTATTCAAGGACGCTCAGCGGAGAAGGCAGTAAGAGTGGTGACCAGATCTGCGCCTTGACGACGAAATGCCAGGCGGCGACCAGACCCACAAAAAACAATGATGCCGCCAACCACCGCGTGATCAACCCGCCACCTCCGACTCGACGTACCCTTTCAAGACTCGCGTAATTTCGGTCGCGTAGCGGGCAAGGTCCACACTGTTGATGTCACGGGGTCGAGGAAGGGGGATCTTGAATTCTTCTCGGATCCGTCCCGGATGCGGGGAGAAGAGGATGACGCGATCTCCGAGACAGACGGCTTCGCGGACGTTGTGGGTGACGAACACGATGGTCTTGCGGTGCTGGCTCCAGATACGCTGAATGTCGCCATAGAGTTGCTCGCGTGTCAGCGCATCCAAGGCCCCAAACGGCTCGTCCATCAACAGGACGCTTGGATTCGGTGCTAACGCGCGGGCGAGCGCCACTCGCTGCTTCATGCCGCCTGACAGTTCATGGACATTGTTGTGCATGAACCGCTTGAGCCCGACGAGCTCGAGGAAATACTCCGCTTTCTCCTGGCGCTCCGCAGCGCTCAACCTGTTGCTGAGTTTCAGGCCGAACAGGACGTTGCCGAGGACGGTCAGCCAGGGAAAGAGAGCGGCTTCCTGAAACATCATCAAGCGATGAGGACCCGGTTCATCGATGGGCTTGCCGTCGGCCAGGACCATGCCGCGGTCGGGATGGTCGAGACCGGCGATGATGTTCAAGAGTGTCGATTTACCGCAGCCGCTCGGGCCGACCAAGCAGACGAACTCTCCTTCTGCAATGCGGAGCGTGACGTCGTCGAGGGCGTGCACATGCAACGAGCTGGTCTGGAACCATTTGGAGACATGTTCAAGGACCAGCTTCGCGGCCTGCGCCTGTGCGGGCGGATATTCGGTCTTCAACATGTCAATTGACTTTTTCGATCAGACGCGAAAGGTCGGGAGCGGACCGGATGAAACCCACGCGCTGCGCATCCGCGACGAAATGCTGGTACTCCTCGGGGGAAGGGTCATTGGTGAGCACGAGGCGTTTCCATGCTTGAGCAATCAGATCGGCCGACACGTCGGCTTTGGTCTCGGCAATCAGTTCCTGCCTGACCATGTGTTTCGCTTCGTCCGGGTGCGAGAGAATCCATTCCGTCAATTCGCGGTGCGCCCGAACGAACTTGGCGGCCAGCTCCCGTTTCCTTTTGAGAAATTTCACGCCAGAGACCAGCACCGTGATGCTGTCCTTCGATTGTTCGACGACCACTCTTCCTCCTGCGTCTCGTTCCAGCCTCGACACCCACGGTTCGACCGTCCAGACCGCGTCGAGCTTTCGGTTCTTGAACAATACGAGCTGGTCCGGGTTCGGCGTCGGGATAATCGACGCGTCGCCGCCGGTCTGGGTGATTTTCAGGCCACCGTTTGCGAGCCAGGCTCGGCAGGCGATGTCTTGCGTGTTGCCGAGCTGTGGGGTCGCAATGATCTTTCCGCGGAAATCGGACGGCTGCTTCAGTCCGGAATCCGCTTGCACCACCAGGGCCGCGCCTCCAGCCGCTGCGGCTGCCACTATTCTAATCTCTTCGCCGTTGGATTTTGTATAGGCATTCAGGGCGGGACTCGGTCCCACGTAAGTCAGGTCGATGGAATCCGCCAGAATGGCTTCCATGGCGCTCGGGCCGGCATTGTAGATATACCACTCGATCTTCACGTCGGGTCCCAGCCGTTGCTCAAACCATCCCTTCCCTGTTCGCGAGAGATGGTGTGCCACCAGGCTTTGGACATGCGTGACATTCGGAAAATGGCCCACCCGTATCGTGTCGCCGGCTGCAGCAAGAGAGGGCGCAGCGGCCATGACATGACCGAACACAACCACCCACATCATCATGTGCATGCGTCCACCTTAATATGAGGTTGAAACCAGGGGAGAGGTTGTCAATGCCGCAGTGGCCAGGAGACGAGTTGAATCCAACAGCGGAAGACCGTCTGGCGCATCTGACAGCAACAACGGCAATTCGGTGCAACCCAAAATGATGGCTTCGACGCCAGCGGTCGCCATCGTCGAAATCATGGCCCGTACATCCCGCCGAGATTGAGGTGAATACGCTCCTCGGATCAGTTCGGTTCGGATGATCCTCTCGAGGTCCATGCGCTCGCGCGGCTGAGGCAACACAAGCTCAATTCCATGTTGTTCAAAGAATGGGTGATAGACCGCTCCGTCCATGACGACTCGGGTTCCGAGGAGGCCCACCCGCCGAAAATTCCGGCGGATGGCTTCGGCACCGACGGCTGTGGCGATGTGCAGCCAGGGGACGGAGGACGCGACGAACTCGAACGCTCGATGCAAGGTGTTATTGGGACAAATGATCAGGTCGGCTCCGCTCTGCGCAAGCACAGACGCCGATCGGGACATCAGCGCGGCCACCCCGACCCAGTCCTCGGCATCAATGGAAGCCAGATAGGCCTCGAGCGGCAGCGCGTGCATGGTGATTTCAGGGGAAGCAGGCCGCCCCGTGAGACGCTCTGCTTCATAACACAGGGTTCGATAGCAGAGCGCGGCGCCGTCCGCTGTTCCGGCGACAATGCCGATATGGGACAGTTGGTTCAACATGATGATCCGTTGTTCATAACCGTTTCGTGACAGGGCTTACGGTCTGTTGTGTGTGCGAGGCTCCAGCCCAGGATACGTGGGAAGCGCGGCCAGCGCTTCACGATACTTGATCTGCAGCTCTTCGCGCTGATCCGGCGCAAACAGATTTCCTCTCGATACGACCTTGATCAGATACTCCTCCGGTTCGAAGGTGACGTCGAACCCGGACGATTGCTCCGGCACGTTCGGCATCTGCCGATCATACTTGCTGATATCGGGTTGCGGGCCATGGCGATCATGCACTTCGCTGAGCGAAAGATACAGCGTGTCATTTCGAATCGATAACCACCCCGTGGTGCTCTCTTCCTGGCCCTCGTCGGTTGCGTGGCTGAGGTGAAAGTAGATTCGCTCATCGGAGGCCGCCTGTGTCAAAGCCTTTGAAAGGGCCGGGGCGAGGAGTGTGATCTCTTCATTGCGAAAGGCCCGTGTGCGATCGGCCTCTCCGGCGAACAGCCGGTGAACGACGTTGCGCCGTTCCCAACTCCGCACGCTTCGCAGCAAGGTGCCCACTTCTGCAGCCGTCAGATTGGCCGGATGCGCGTTGGACGTTGAGTCGGGATCTTTCACGAGGCGAACCTGATTGCGTCCGGACTCGTAGATAACTTTTGGCGGTGCTTCGGGAGTGCTGGCGCAACCGGCGCCGGCCATCACTATAGCGCCCACGAGCAATGATCCAGCGAGGAACACGACACGACGAGAGAGGATTGTCCGATCTATCATGACTTGACCTCCTGCCGGTGCACCAACCCGATTTTCTCTCCAGGCTGATCGAATCCGTACTTTTTCAATTCGTCCTGAGTCCCCGAAGAAAGGAGGAACTCGATGAAATCGCCGGCTGCCGTGATGTTCCGGGCGGTCCACACGACGGCGACCCCGTAATGGATGGGCGAATGGGATTCCGCCGGCGCCGTATCGAGAATGCGGACATGACTGTCCGTGATGGCGTCTGTCCGGTAGACCACGCCGATTTCGGCCTCTCCTTTGGCGACCAGATCCAGCACGGCTCGCGAATGTTCACCGTACACATATTGGGATTTGAGTTTGGGATCCAGTTTGCTGAATTTGAGAAATTGCGCCGCGACTTTCCCCACCGAGGAGGTCTTCGGATCACCCACGGCAATCCGCCGCACAGGAATCGAGTGCAGATCTTCGATGGAACGAACGGGGGCGGGAAGCACGGGACCGGTGATCAAGACCAAGGACGTCCCCGCATAAATCCGTTTGGTGCCTTGAATGACCAATCCCTTGTTTCCGAGCTGGTCAATTTCCTCCGAAAGGGACGGCAGAAACACATCGACCGGTGCCCCTTCCTCGATCTGTTTGCGGAGCGTTTGTGATGGCCCGTAAATGACACGGACACTCACTTCGGGATGTTGGGATTCAAAGGCGGGGAGCAGTCTGCGCAGGGCATCTTTCAGACTGTTCGCTGCAGCAATGGTGAACGTCTCCGGCTGCGCAAAGACCCGATCGGGAGCCGCCACCATTATGGCAAGGAGGACCGGGAGAAACATCACTACATGCGTCATGCGAGTGGTTGTCATGGTCGTCCTCGAGTTAGAAATAAAACTGGTATTGCACGTTGATCCTGTTTTCGACCAGTTTTTGGCCGAATCCTGGTTGTGATTCGAACGGAAAACGATCAGGGGCACGCCCGCCGCTCCCCATGGTAATGTTGGAGTAGTCGATCACGAGTCGGTTGTTGTACGTTCCGTCGAAGCTGTAGTTGATGGCGGCGCCGAATTCATAGGTCAGGTCCTGTTTCTGCTTTGTGGACGGATCGAGGACCCCATAACGGAGCGCGAGTTCCAGCTTGCGGGGGATAATGTATTTTCCGCCTTGGACGTACCATCCCCAGGCCTGGCCAAGATCCACCGGGGGGCCCTGGATTGCGGAACCCGGGATCGTGGTGAGGTCGAATGGCTGCGTTCCGCTGTCTTTATTCCTGACCCGCTGATGCCGATAGTAGCCTTCAGCATGGAGGGACCATCCCTGGTATTTGGCGACGAAATCCACCTCGTAGGTCTGGAAATCGTAAATGCCACCGCCCAAGAGACGTCCGTTCATGGCTTTCGTCACCGACTGGCGGTACGCTCGGTCGACAATATCGGATCTGGTCGAACTTAAATAGTTCTGTGCGGGATCGTAGGCGTAGCCGAACCCAATGGCCGATTGCGGGGTGCGAGAGTTCATGATGTCCCCCCAGCCGTAACCCGGGTTGCCCGCGATCTTCCACAGCAACCGCGCCGTATACATGAGTTCCCCGCTCATGAAGCGGGTATCGTAGTTATAGGTTCGCGTCACACCAGAATTCACCCCTCCTCCTCCCGTCGGCGGCAATACATTTTGGCTCACGGAGGTTCCATCCCGTGCCAGGTTCGGCCCTACACCGCCCCAAATACCGAACGCATAGTTGAACTTGTACTGCTCTTCATCGCTCAGAATGCTGATGCCGATGTCGCGAGCGTTTTGGAGGTTGGAGGCAAACATGTTCTGGACGATCATGTTGTCCGAAAAGCTCGACGTCGCAATGGGGCTGATCAATGCTCGATTGAACCACACTTTTTGTTGCCCGACTTGAATGTTGGCCCAAGGGATATGCCAAGAGGACACATAGGCATCCAGGAGTCCGGCTTTGCCGTTGCTCCCTTCCTGATTCGACGGTGTCGAATCCATCTGCAAAGAAACGTTGTAGCGAAAGTTCGGATCAAAGGCGTATCCCATGAATTGGAGTCGTGCACGAGGAATCAGAAACTGGCTCGAATCGGATTCCCGCCTGAAGGCTCGAAATTCCACCTGACCTCCCAGGATTTCCTCGTTCCGCGAGTCGCCGATGGAGCCCCACGCCTTGTTGTAAGTGCTGTAGGTGTACCGAGTTTGCACCAGCAGGCGCATTTTTAAAAAGAATCTATCGCCGACACGGATGTTGAGACCATTGTTCACGTCGACGTTGAAATTCGGCTTGGCAAGACGTTCCTTCGTTTCCAATGTGCGAAGACCCTTGGAATATTCCTCTTCCGAAATGATGCCCTTGAGGTACAGATACTTCAGTCCAGGATCTTCGCTCGAATAGTACTCCCACTTTCCTTCCTTCTTGATGAACTGTCCCTCTTCCACCGCCCGAGCAGCGCCGGGTGGGACGAGTAGGGCGGCCAGTGCAGTCATGACCAGCACGGCAAATCCGGAAATTCTCATGTCTCGACTCCTTCAATGACATGGGAACTTCCGGTGGTCCGGTCAGTTCACAGCGTAAATTGTCGACGAGCCCAGCTTCATAACCTGTCAGTGGACTGACAGGCGGGATATCCCTTTCTCAGCCTCAGCGCGTGAGGCGGTATCATCAGGCGAAGGATGCCCGCCGGGACGGTTCCGGTTCCACGCGCACTTTCTCCCTGCGCTCGACCTGCACAACTTTCGAATCATGGACGATGATCTCCACTGATCCAAAGCGAAGGTCTTTCAGTGCCTGCAAGATTGTGAGTTCAATGGGGGGACTATATTCGGGGGGCATCTTCAACCTCCTCCTTATTCGATTTCGGCGATTTTCAGTCGATACATTAATCTACAGTATCCCTATAGAGTATGTGATAAGGCTTATAAATTAATATTATCTATTTTGTCAACAATATTTTTTCAATCCAGCTGCAGTTTGCCAATTCGCAAATCGTTTTCGAAAAACTCAGCCACATCATATGTCAGTCATACTTGACTATTAGCAATTATAAATGGTATTTCCTCGCCTATTATGGGCGAAAAACACCGGGCGGAACCTCCGCATCTGTTTCATAACCGTCTCAAACACGTACGGACCACCAAAGGTTTCTCGCAAGGGGAGCTTGCCGCGAAATCAGGCATTACGAGACAAGCGGTTTCGGCGATTGAATCGAATGTGTACCTTCCCACGACGGCAGTCGCTCTTCGGCTCGCTTCTGTGCTCGGCTGTCGTGTCGAAGATCTTTTCAGCCTCGCGCAGCCCGATGAACTGATCGAAGGGACGTTGATCGGCGAGCCGCCGCTCGAACCCCAGGCAGTGCCGCTCCGCGTCAAAATCTCCACGGTCGGACACAGAACAATCGTTCGCCCCGTCGCGGGAGTCGGCGATGTCCTGTCCTACACGGTTCCAGCCGATGGCTACTTGATCGACGCGACGAGACAGCGAGCCGGCATCAAGACGCGCGTGCGCTTATCGCGCGAGCGCAGGGCAGTCGACGAAGAGATCTCAGTGGCCGGCTGCGATCCGGCCATCTTTCTTGCTGGAGAACACCTGCGCCGGCACAAAGATCATGCGTCCGTTATCGGCTGGACGATGGGCAGCATGGCAGCGCTGCATGCCTTGGAACGCGAAGAGGTCCACATTGCGGGGCTTCATCTGTTCGATCCCTCGAGCGGAGAATCCAACTTGCCCTTTCTTAAGCGCACATTGAAAGGCAAGGCCTACAACGTCATCACGTTCGCCACCTGGGAGGAAGGGTTACTGGTTCGGCCGGGGAATCCAAGATCGATACGCACGGCGGCTGATCTGGCGAACCCGAATGTCACGCTCATCAACCGCGAAGAGGGATCCGGAGCCCGCCTGCTGCTCGATCAACGGTTACGGGCCGCCGGCGTGGAGTCCTCGGAGGTTCGAGGCTATGACACCATCGCGCGGTCCCATATCGAGGTGTCGCGTGCGATTGTCGCCCACCAAGCCGACGCCGGCATTGGCATTCGCTCGGCGGCCCGTCTGTTCGGATTGGATTTCGTACCCGTCCAAGCGGCTCGCTACGATCTTGTCGTTCCCACGGCCTATCTCGGCTCTCATCCAACGCTGGCCAATCTGTTCGACACGCTCGTCAGCCGATCGTTTCGAAACGAGATCGAGGCGCTTGGCGGATATGACACGCGCGAGACGGGGAAGATGCATCCGCTGGGATAAGAAAAGGCCCATGATGTGGATCCGGATCGGTCGTGTTGCAATGCTCTTGTGGATTGTGCAGGTCGCCGCCGTGGGTGCGACTGAGCCGCTGGTGATCGCGACTTCGCCCAGTGTGCGGGAGGCAGTCGAAGCACTCGGTCGTCAGTTCGAACAAACACATCCCGACGTCAGCGTCCGACTGTATTTCGATTCAGGACTCGACCTTCGCCGCACCATCGCCGGCATGGAGAACAACCCGCGGGGACAGTTCTTTCTTGGCTCTGGTCCGCTGCATCTCGTCGCGCCAGGCGGCGATGAACTGATCACTCGCCTCGAACAGAAGTATTACGTCCTTCCCGGCACGAAGCGGCCCTATGCCGAAGTGCCCCTCGTCATGGTCGTGCCCGAGTCGCTCGTTGAGGCGCCCACCTCGTTCGAAAGCTTGGCGAAAGATCCCTCGGTACGAATCGCGATCGGCGATCCGGACATGACGACGCTCGGACAACGAACGAAACAGTTATTGACGGGATTAGGGGTCTGGGGGGCCGTCGAACATCGTCTGGATGAAGCAACCGACACGCGCTCCGTCTTGGATCATCTGCTCAATGGACAGGCCGACGTCGGAATTCTTTTCGGACCCGACGCCGCGAAAGAGAGTCAGCGAATCCGGATCGTCGCCGTCGCAGAGCGCGGGAGCCTCCCGCCAATCATCCACTCGATGGCCATGGAGCGCTATTGTCCCAATCGTCCTCTGTGTGAGGAATTCCTGAATTTCATTCAATCGCCCGAAGCCCAGGCGATCCTCAGGCGGCTTGGTTTCACCTCGCCTGCATCCCTCCAAGCGCTCACACGGTGATCCCCTGGGTCGTTCAAGAAGAGGAGAGAGTCATGTGTCGTGATTTAGCGAGTCCATACGGCCTTCTTCTATGTGTCTTGACGGCGGGGGCGATCGCAGGGGGGTGTGCGCGGCTTCCCTATACCACGTCGGTCGTGCACGAAGACCGACGGGTGATCGTGTCATTGCAGCGCGACCCGGACGCCAAACCGTTCACCCATCCGGTGCACCTCCAAGCCGACGAAATCAGTGCCGTGCTGAACGGATTTTCATTCCGTGAGAAGCAGCGGCTGCCGCTCCGATGGTTTGCCGAAGAGGTGCCGCCCAAAAAGATCTTCCGCTCGGATGAATTGCAAGCGCTCGTTCCCGCTTTAGTCGAAGGGCTTGGAAAGGCTGCAGCGGATGAACGGGTGTATTTCCAGGTGCTCGCTCCGGGCATGGATCCCGCCGCGGAGCGTGACACAACGGGCGGATGGGTTGCCGTGAGAGAACCCTTCCTCCACCTGGTTCTCGAGCATTATCACGCCCAATTTCCCATTCGAAAATCGGAACAATGGGATCTTCGATATCCTGCCACGCCTCCGCTGCCGAAAACCTACCTGCTGTACTTCGAGCCTGGACGGTTCTGGCAGACCGAACCGGAGAGCGGCCGGCAAGCGGTTCAGCTGCGTGAGTTTCTCAAGTCCGTCATCCCCGCTCAGAAATAGCCTGAAACACCATGCGGATCATACGGATGAATTCTTACCCATGTATTTTCTTTTCTCGGAGGACTATGGGATCGCCACGCACCGGGGATTGCGTCTTTCGACTGTGTCGCTCAATACACGGCATCATCGTGCTGACGGGCGTCATGTGTTCCCTTGTTCCGGCATTTTCCGCCCATGCGGTCGAGTCCGGAAAGCTGATTGAGAAGGATGGACAATACGTGTTTGTGGAAAGCATGGACCCGGCCACGAGGCTCTTGCTGGAACGGGCCTACGAGAAGGGCATCATCACTCAGGATGAACGCGACAAGGCCATCAAGGATTCCGAGGCTCGCGCGTACCTGATGCAGCCAACGTTCAAGCTGTGGTACGACCGCGGCTTCAATTTCTCGATGAACGACAATGCGTTCATGCTCAAGATTCGTGGACGTCTCCAGTTGCGGGAAACGACGCGTTGGAGGAACGATGCCTGGAGGAATCCCGGCGATGCCAAGAATTTCCCCGAGCTGTTGGGTGTGTTCGGGGACTACCGCGCCAATCGATCGGATGACTTTGCCTCTCAGTTCAATTTACGAAGGGCCAGGCTGTTGTTCATGGGGCACCTGCTGAGTCCGGACTTCAAATATTTCCTGCAAATTGGATTCGAGACCGCTGAAAATGCCCAGACGCCGGGATCGGCCAATCTTCTCGATTATTATGTCTTGAGTACGCATCTCCCGCTGCTGAACGTGCAACTCGGCCAGTACAAGGTGTTCTTCAACCGCAGTCAGATCAACAACACCGCGTCCATGCAGTTTGCCGAACGGGCGCCGGTTCAGGATGCCTTCACCGCGAGCGGCCTCAACCGGCGGGACATCGGTCTGACGATCATGAACGATGACGAAATTTACCCCGTCAATTACTACGCGGGGATTTTCAACGGCGCAGGACCATTGTTTAACCGGTATGGCAGTTATGACAGTGAGGAAGCCACGGCAGGATGTCCTGGCGGACAAACAGGCGGCAATCCGTTTCCCTCGCCGGCCGGCTGCCCGACGAACTCGCGTAATCTCAACGCCAATTTCCGCAATGAGATCGACAAGCTCATGTATGCCGGCCGGCTCCAGTGGAACATCATGGGTCGGCCCGGATATGGCGAAGGCGATTTGGCCTATTCCGAAGCGCCGCAAATGGCGGTTGGCGGCGGGCTGGCCTACAACCCCGGTATCAACACGAGCACCGACAACGCGTTTGTCGGGATCGATTTGGCGAATCTGAATTTCCGGAGGCAATTGGCGACATTCGGCAACGGCCGCCAGTTGGGATGGGGCGTCGTGAATTACACGACCTACGCCTTTGATGGCGTGTTCAAGTACCGAGGGTTTTCCCTTCAAGGCGAGTGGTACTTCAAGAATATCGAACGCACATTCAAAGGCGTGCCCTGCATGCAAACGGCCGGAACGGGCGGTCCCTGTACGGCGACCGCGGCTGGTCTCTTGGGCAATGCGACAGGATGGTACGTCCAATCCGGGTACTACCTGATTCCTCGGCATTTGGAGGTGGCTGCCCGATATTCCTACTGGGATCCGGACACCAATGCCTCCGGCGATTTGATCAAACAGGTGGATGCCTCTCTGAATTGGTTCCCGTTTGGAACGTACGATTACCAGTTGATGCTGACATACACCAACATGGCAATGGGCACAGGGGGATACGCCATAGGCCGAAGCAATCCGCTTCCCGGCACAGGCGGATCCCAGAATACGGTTCCTTGTCCAGCAACGTTCCCATCGGGATGCGTGCCCCTCGATGCGCGAGGCGGAACGTTGATCGAAAATGCCATTCGGATCCAGTTGCAGATCTTTTTCTGAACCGGGGAGGACCCGCATGGCGGTGCCTTCTGGAACACGGCATGGTTCGCCGGAGCAGACAGCGGTGGAACCCCTGGTCCGGACGCATCGTGCCGATCCAACAAGTGGAAGCCGGGAGCGCATATACGGTAAAAGTGCATGGGGAGCAATGACAGTCGTAACGGAAAGGATGCATTCATGAACGGAGTGACCTCATACCTTCGGAAATTATTCCTGGCAGGGTGTTTCGCATGGGGCATGTGCGTCGGCGGCTTCGCGTTGCCTCAAGACGTGTTCGCAGAAGAAATCGCGATTGCCGCGGCCTCGGACTTGAACTTCGCCATCAAGGAGGTGATTGCCAAGTACGAGAAGGCGACGGGCAATCATGTGAAGCTCTCTTTGGGCTCGTCCGGAAACTTCTTTGCGCAGATCCAAAACGGCGCACCGTTCGATCTGTATTTCTCGGCCGACATCGGCTATCCCAAGAAATTGGAGGAGGCAGGTCTCACTGTGCCTGGTTCGTTGTACCGGTATGCCGTCGGCCGGATCGTCCTTTGGACGAACCATAGGTCGCAGCGCGATGTCTCCAAGGGGATGGACTTGCTGCGTGATCGTGCGGTGAAAAAAATTGCCATTGCCAATCCCAAGCATGCCCCCTATGGGCGGGCTGCCGTCGCGGCCATGCAACACTTCAAGGTCTACGACGAGGCCAAAGACCGATTGGTCATGGGAGAAAACATTTCGCAGGCCGCCCAGTTCATCGAATCCGGTGCGTGCGATGTCGGCGTGATTGCCCTCTCCCTTGCGTTGGCCCCTACGATGAAGGCGGCAGGGACGTATTGGGAAATTCCGAGCGAAGCCCATCCGCCATTGGAGCAGGGAGCTGCAATCCTGAAATCATCGAAGCTACAGAAGACGGCCCAAGAGTTCATCGAGTTCATGCAGGGGACGCAAGGGCAGGAGATCATGCGCCGCTATGGATTTACGCTTCCTCAGTAAACCGGTCTGGGGATTGATTCTCGCGCTGCTGAGCGGTTGTTCCGATGCCGTGCAGATGACCCATGAAACGGAGCAGGGCGGCGTTGTCACCTATCTCTTCAAGGAAGATCGCGGCGGTCCGATGGGATCGCCGCATCGCAAAGGCGCCTTGAAACTCATCGATGAGAAGTGTCCGCAGGGTTATACCGTGGTGAGGGACGGGGAAATGAAGGGCTACGGCAGCATGTCCAGCGTCGAAGGCCAGGAAGGAGAAATCACGGGCCGTCGATGGGGAATTCAATTCCGATGCAAGTAGGAGCCTCATGCGTGCGGTGATCGTCGGAGTCGGTCTGTTGTGGTGGCTCGCCGCAGCCCGCGTTCATGCCGAGGAGCATCCGACTTGCGGGACTTCTGCCGCGGAAGGATTCTCGAGCATTCAACTCGAAACAACCGACATCACCTTGCATGAGCGGTTGTTTGAGCAGGTCTTCCATGCGGCAAGCCTTGAACGCATGGACCATCCGCAAACAGACCTGATACGTATTTACTGTCTGCGCGATGTGATCGTGGCGATCAGACAGGATCTTCGTCATCCGCGGCCGACGGGATGGGTGCAAATCAATTTTTGGGTCAAGGACGTGGCGTCGGTGTACGAGACCCTGCAGGCAGCCGTCCGAGAATCAGGGCTGGCTCAACTCGCCGAGGCGGATCGGGAAAAGATTGTCCGTTTCCGGATGAAACCGGGCGTCACCCGAGGGCATCGAAAGGTCGATCGCTTGGAAGTCTATGGACCCGAGGGATTCCTCATCGGGTTTGATCAACCACAATAGACGAGGGGAGGACATGAACTGGACGGCCATATGGGTCACCGCCAAGTTGGCAACCCTTACGTCGATGGCGCTGCTCGTCATAGGCCTGCCAATGGCGTATTGGCTGACCTTTTCGAAATGGCGGTGGAAGTTTCTGGTCGAATCCGTCGTGGCCCTTCCTTTGGTGTTGCCGCCGACGGTGCTTGGGTTTTACATCCTGATCGCCATCGGTCCGTACAGTCCCTTCGGCCGGCTGTACAGCGATGTCGTCGGTCAAACGCTTCCCTTCAGCTTCCAAGGATTGCTCCTGGCCTCGATCTTATATAGCCTCCCCTTCGCGGTTCAGCCCTTCGCGACGGCCTTCGGGCAAGTCGACCGTAAACTCATCGAGGCCTCCTGGACGCTGGGCCTTTCCAAAGCCAAGACCTTTTTCAAACTCATTGTACCGCTGTCTGCCGCGGGCGTGATCACCGGCGCAGTGTTGAGCTTCGCCCACACCTTGGGCGAGTTCGGCGTCGTGCTGATGGTGGGGGGAAACATCGAAGGCGCGACCCGCACGGTCTCGATCGACATTTATGACGATGTCCAGGCCCTCAACTACGGTGCCGCGGCGAATACGGCGCTATTTCTGCTCATCGTGTCGTACGCAGTCCTGCTGTTCATCTATGCGATGAATCGTAAAGCGTGGGCGGTATGGCCGCAGAAGTAGCCGTCGATATTACCAAGACCTTCCCCGGCCGGGCGCCGATCAACGCGGTGTTCCGGTATCCGCTCCAACAAGCAACGGCGCTGGTGTTATTCGGACCGTCAGGATCCGGCAAAACGACGGTGCTTCGGTCCATTGCCGGTCTCGAATGGCCCGAGCGGGGAAGCATCCGGTTCATCTCGAGAACCTGGCTCGACACCAAGATGGGAGTGCGCGTGGCTCCTCAGGCCCGCCAGATCGGCTACATGGCACAAGACTATGCGTTGTTTCCCACACATACCGTGACCGGAAACATTGCGTACGGTCTGACGGCGCTGTCCGCAGCCGATCGGAGGAAGCGCATCGATGAAATGCTCGATCTCTTCCAATTGCGCGGCCTTGAAAGCGCCAGACCGATGGAACTATCCGGCGGACAACAGCAGCGGGTGGCCTTGGCGAGAGCCGTGGCGCCTCGGCCACAGTTGCTGTTGCTGGACGAGCCCCTCTCCGCTCTCGACGCACCCACGAGAGTGCAGCTCAGAGGAGAGCTCCGGACGCTACTCAAGCGTCTGGCCCTGCCTTCGATCATCGTGACCCACGACTGGGCGGAAACGCTAAGCTTGGGAGACGTGGTGGCGGTCATGCATGAAGGACAGGTCGTTCAGTTGGGCTCGCCGCAAGACGTCTTCTGTCGACCGGCCAATGCGGCGGTGGCCCAAATTGTCGGGGTCGAAACCGTCGTCGAAGGCCATGTCATCGAACAGGCGGACGGGGTAGCGACAGTGCGTGTCAATGGCACGCCGCTCAAAGGACTCGGGACGCATGAGATCGGCTCGCCCGTCTTCGTCTGCATTCGTGCCGAAGATGTGGTGTTGGAGCAGGGTGGCACCGGCCTGACCAGCGCACGCAACCATCTGAACGGAAAGGTCAGCGGGATTATCCCGCATGGTGTCATGGTCCATGTGAAGATGGACTGCGGGTTCCCGCTCGTGGCCATGGTGACCAGGGGAGCCCAAGAAGAATTGCGGATCGAGATGGGCGCTCCGGTGGTGGCGGTCATCAAGGCGGGAGCGGTCCACTTGGTCGCCAGGACGGAGTAGCCTAGGGGTCTCCCCAGGTTCTGGGGATAAGTCTGTGTGTAACGTCGAGCCTCTGTAGATTTTCCTGCATTTCATCCCCGATCCCACCTCATTGCCTATATTTTAGGCATAGGCCCGGCTGCCCGGATGCCACCATATCTAGTGGTTCTTTCTTGCAAAAGGGGACAGATCGTTATTCGTATGCTGGGCGCGGTATTCCGCGCCAGCTGCGACGAACTGCAAAGCCTGGATTGGCGTTTCGACCGAAGTTATGCACAGTACCCCGATCGACAGGGATTTTTCGGCTCCATTATAAGCGGCAAAATAGGGGTTGACAGGTGCAGGGTGTGTGTGTAACCATTGGTTACATCATGAAACCGGCCGAGCTCAAACGCATTCGTGAGCAACTGGGTTGGACGCAGCAACAACTCGCCGATGCCCTGCGTACGACCCGAGTATCGGTCGCGCGCTACGAAGCGGGGATGCGCCGTATTCCCGGCTTGGTCAAAGTGGCGATCGATCGACTGGGCCGTGCGTCTCAAGTCCCGATGGCCGGTACTGTAGCGGCCGGGCTTCCCATCGAACCGGTGCAGCAGTCGGAGCTCATCGATGTGCCGCCCACCATGTTACAGGGCGGAAAAACCTTTGCCCTGCGCGTGAAAGGGGAATCGATGAAGGACGATGGCATTCTTCCCGGGGATCTCATCGTGGTGCGAAAGCAGGAGACGGCGGAAAACGGTCAAACGGTCGTGGCGCTCGTCAATGGAGAGGCGACCGTCAAAAGTTATTTCAAGAAGCCGGGGCACATTGAATTGCATCCTGCGAATCCGGCCATGCAGCCGATCATCGTGCACGCGGCTGATGAATTTCATATTGAAGGGGTGCTCATCGGTGTGATTCGACATTGCGCCATGTAATCAGAAGGGAGGGGCGGATGCAGGCGGGAGTTACGAAAGAACGGCTGATGGATCTTCAACGCACAGTGGATTGCTTGCAGGGGCGCGTCCAAGACATGCAGGTGGAGCTGCGGCAGGCCACCCAGCGTCCACTGACCGAGCGGTGGTGGAAGAGTCTCCTGGGAGCGAGGTCGAGCGACGCCTTCATGTCGGCCTGCTGTAACAGGCGGGTCCGGCCGAACACAAGAATGGTGAATTATGCCGGTACAAGAAGCGAACAGTAAGATCCAAGCCAGCGGGCCTTGCACCGATTGCGGCATCATCGTGGAACAACGGATCGCCTGTGTGGATGGCATTACCCACTCGTCGGTCGATCTGTGTTATGCCTGCTGGGTCGCCTGCCAGCAGCGGCAAATCTTTGCCGGCGGGTGTTGCGGATAATGGGGTTGGCCATGCATGCAACGGTCACGGCGACAGAATCCGAGTCACTGCCTTTCGTTCACTCTCAGGCTCAGGGGGCGTCCCGAGAAATGTCTCCGTCCAGTCGCGAGTGGTTTCTCGGATTGCGTCACGCGCAAATTCCGTTTCAGCCGGATGACCGGCTGCTGTTGTTTTATGGACATCCGCTCGTCTTTCGATTGGGACTCTATTCTGCCGCTGACCGCGTCCTGGCGGGCGAACCGATTGTGTATCTCGATGGGGCTCACGCCTTCGATCAGATATTCATCGGGCGTATGGCCCGCGCGCATCGACGGCAACCGGGGGCGCTGCTGTCGATGATTCATGTGGCACGGGCCTTTACGTGTCACCAGCTCGAGCGGCTCATGTCCGATTGCCTCATGTCCGCCCTCGACCGCTACCAATCCCGAATGGCCATTCTCTCGGGATTATTCGAGACGTTCAACGATCAGGCGATGCCTGAGCACGAGGCGATGCGGCTGTTCGGCCGCATGATGGAGGCCAGTCGGAGATTGGCCCAGCATGACTGCACATTATTATTCCTGTGTCCGCAAGCTCCCATGCTCACGCGTGCGAGCCGCCGTTGCCTTGATCAGCTTCGCACCCAGGCGGACCGAGTCATTCGCGTGCAGGAGGAACAAGGCATCGTCAAACTGCATGACGAAGGGACAAACACCCGCCAAGAGTGGGAAATTCCGCGCACGTCGTTAGAGATCGCATAAGGCGCCTATAGGGCTTTATCCCATGGCCGCCCAAATTTTCTTGGCATTCTCACCCGTAAACGTCATGTCATCCTGTGAAGCGCCTCGTTCGAAATAGAGACGCAATAATCCGCCTCCAAAGTGAGCTTCGCGCA
Source organism: Nitrospira sp. (assembly GCA_035281245.1). Classification (GTDB taxonomy): domain Bacteria; phylum Nitrospirota; class Nitrospiria; order Nitrospirales; family Nitrospiraceae; genus Nitrospira_C. The sequence goes on along the minus strand of DATEEH010000048.1, from coordinate 268 downwards.
CTAAGTCGAGATTGATGGCCACTTCACCGGGGCGTTCCTCATCCTGCACCTTCACGAACTTCATGTAGGGGGCCTCCTTGGAGATGTGAAATCACACGGGTGTTCTCTCCCGCACAAATTTTTTCCACCGTATGTGGGGATCAGCAAGATGTCAAGCAGATCCGCTTAACCTCAAATCTCAAATCTCAGATCGCAGATCTCAGATTTCAGATCAGGGGATCTCAAATCTCAGATCTCAGATCTCAGATCTCAAATCTCATATCAGTAT
>DATEEH010000047.1:0-91349 GCA_035281245.1 Nitrospira sp. | reverse complement strand
GTCTGATCGTCCATCGTATCCTTGCTCGCTTTGGCTCGCAGACCGGTCTGCTGGGATCCGGACGTATCGGCGTCAATTGGGAGTTGTTGGAAGAAAAGGGGGCGCGGTACTACATGGTGCGGGAGCTGCGCAGTGGACTTCCTGCTGAAAAGGCAGGGCTGAAGGTCGGCGACCGCGTCTTGGTCTGCAACGGTGTGTCCCTGGCCGCCGTGGGGACCGATCGGGATGCGAAAAGACTGTGTCGCGTTGAAGCGGGAGAAACGCTGCAATTGGGTATCCGTCGCTCGAACGCGCCCATGGAACTGACTGTCACGGCGGAAAAGCGACCCGGCTTGTAGCGCGTAGGAGGATGAAACGGATGAGTCAGAATCCTGGGCAATCGGGCACGGATGCCTTGATCAAGAAATTGCACGAGCGGCCGCATGTGCCGCTCGGCGACCGGCTTCGAGCGCCCGCACACGTGCACTATAAAGCCTTTCGCATGGCCGATCCGCCGGCACAGCGCAAGTCGAGCCGGGAAGAGTTCCAATCCTTCCTCTTGCAGCTCGGCGTCCATCAAGACGGCATCATGGTGCGGGAAAATTTCGGCTATGGTGTCAAGGAAACTGACAACGGCGAGCGACTCATCGTTATCTGGCAGGCCCATACGGAGTACTATAATTATCAGATCTGGCATTTGCCCCATGCGGCGGTTGCCTTCGGCCCGTTGACGTTTCCCGACTACAAATTTCCCCCTCAGCCGCTCGGGACGGAGGTGTGTCGGCTCGACATTCTGCTCTCACCCGAGGCCTTGCCGGCGCCTGAGCGGATGCGGTCGATATTGCCCGGGCCGGTGCTGTACGGCAGCCGCATTCTGGACGAGCAGACCTGCCTGGTGACGAACTTCACTCCCGATGAGTTTGATCAGGAGCGATATTGGGTCGCACTCGGTCCCACTCATGTGCAGGCGTCGCGTTTGAAGGAAATCGTCGATGCCATCGTGCGGATCGAAACCTACTATCACCTGCTGTTGATGCAGAAGCCCCTGTTCTCCGCGGCCATCGACCAGATCTACAAGTTCGAGCAGGTCCATCTCAAGCAGCGAGAGATCATCAGCGGGCACATTGCACACGCCGATTCCCAGACGCTGCAGCGCTGGCTGAACAGTCTCACACAGGATCTGTTGAAAACCAACCGAATCGCGGGCAAGCTGCATTTTGAACTCTCCGCCTCGGTGCCGTACGACAAGATTGTCCACACGACCTTGGCGTCCTTGACCGAAAAACCATTGGACGCGTACCGACCCGTCTCCGATTACGTGTTGAGTGGCATCACGGGAGTCGCCGAAGGCTATCAGCAACTGCTCAGGCGCATTGATACCCTCCGGGCCGGCTTCGAGGGGATCATCTCCATTATCCGTGCGAGGGTCGACTTGATTCTGGAGGGACAGAATCTCGCATTGTTGCAGAGCGTCGACAAGACCACCAAGAGCCAGGTGATCTTGCAACATACCGTGGAAGGACTGTCGGTCATCGTGATTGCGTATTATGTGGCGGGTTTGGCGGGCTACATCTTCAAGGGCCTTCAAGAGATGGGCTGGCTTGGCAACGCCAACCTTGCGTCGGCCGTCTTCGTACCGATCGCCATCGCCCTTGCCTTCGGGATCACGACGTTCAGCAAGAGGTACTTGCAGAAAAAACTGTTAGGAGAGCATCCGCCGAGCGAGTCAGGGCCCACGCCGTGACTCAAACCGCCGTTGCGGCGATGAGGCGGGCCAGACAGCGGCCCGTGAACGAGGCGGGGTTCTTCATAATCTGTTCCGGACGGCCTTCCGCGACGATCTGCCCTCCCGCATCGCCTCCTTCCGGTCCCAAATCGATCACCCAGTCGGCGGATTTGATCACATCCAGATTGTGTTCCACCACGACGAGGGTGTTGCCCGCATTCACCAGTTTCTGCGCGACCGCCAGCAGTTTCCTGACATCATCCACGTGCAGACCGGTCGTGGGTTCGTCCATGATGTAGAGAAGATCCTTCGCACTGGCATCCTTCAACTCAGCCGCAATCTTCAGTCGTTGTGCCTCACCGCCCGAGAGGGTTGTCGCGGATTGACCGAGGCGCAGGTAGCCAAGGCCGATGGAAGAAAGCAGATGGAGCCGCTCCTGGAGTCGCGGAGTCCCTGAAAAAAATGCTCGCGCCTCGTCAACCGTCATGTTGAGGACCTCGGCGATGGTCTTGCCTCGATAGCGAATGGCCAACACCTCCGGTTTGAACCGTTGACCTTCGCAGCGTTCGCAGGGCGCATAGATGTCTTCGAAGAAATACATTTCGAGCTTCTCGACGCCGGCTCCTTCGCAGCGCTCGCACCGGCCGCCTTGGGCGTTGAAGGAAAAATGGCCCGGCGTAAATCCGCGTCGCAATGCGTCGCGCTCGCCGGCAAACAGCTGTCTGATCTCATCGAAAGCCTTGAGGTAGGTAATCGGATTCGATCGTGGTGTCCGCCCGATCGGCTGTTGGTCGATCAACCGGACGCCTTTGAGATGTTCGATGCCTTTGATGGCCTTAAACCGTCCCAGGGGCACGTGTTCGACGCGAAATGCCCGGGCGAGCGCCGCGTAGAGCGTGTCTTCCACGAGAGTGCTTTTCCCAGAGCCCGACACCCCCGTGATGCAGATCAGCATGCCCAATGGAAACCGCACCACCAAGTCTTTCAGGTTGTGTTCGCTGGCGCCCGCGATGACGAGGAGCTTTCCGGTGCCCGAGCGCCTTGCCCGCGGCACGGGTATGTGTTCCTCGGCTCTGAGGTATCGAGCGGTGATTGCACGACGGTCGTGCACAAACTCTCCTGTCGGCGCCGCACATACCACCTCTCCACCTTTTTCTCCGGATTCGGGACCGAGTTCGACAATATAGTCCGCGGCTTCGATCATTTGACGATCGTGCTCGACGACCACGACCGTATTGCCTGCGGCCGCGAGGTCCTTGAGAATGCCGGCCAACAACTCCGTATCGCGGGGATGAAGACCGATCGTCGGCTCGTCGAGGACATAGAGCGTTCCCACGAGGCGGGCGCCCAATTGGTTGGCCAAAGACACGCGTTGCGCCTCGCCGCCCGAGAGGGTCTTCGTCTGCCGTCCCAGTGTGAGGTAGCCCAGACCGACCCGTAGCAGAAATCCCAGCTTCGCCTTGAGTTGACCGAGCAGGTCCGCCGCCACGGAGTATTCGTAGGGCCGCAACGCGAGCGATGTCAGCCAGGCCATTGCCCCTTCGATCGTCATCTCGGTGACTTGCTGAATGTCGGTGCCGGCCACCTTGACGAAGCGGGCATCCGGCTTCAGCCGGCTGCCGTGGCAACTGGGACAGTCGAACGGCGTCCGATAACGACTGAGGAGAACGCGCACATGCAGCTTGTAACGCTTGCCCTCGAGATATTCAAAAAAATCATTGATCCCATCGAACGATTTGTCGCCCTCCCAGAGCAGTCGCTGCGTGTCCTGACCAAGCAGCCGGTAGGATGCCGTCAGATCGATGCCTTTGCGCTTCATGGCGAGAAGCATCTGCTTCTGCCACCAGTCCGTTCCCGGTTTGCTCCAGGGTTCGATCGCTCCCTGGACCAACGATTTGCTCTGGTCGGGAACCACGAGTGCAGGATCATAACGGAGGACGTTGCCGAACCCCTTGCATTCCGGACAAGCGCCGAGCGGGTGATTGAAGGAGAACAGCACGGGACGCAAGGGTTCGAACGCGCGGCCGCAACGTTGACAACGAAACCCTGAATGGTACGTCTGCGGTCCATGGCTCATGATCTCGACCACACAGCGGCCATCGCTTTCCCGAAACGCGGTTTCAACCGCCTCACAGAGACGCGACCGGTTGTCATCACGGATCACGAGCCGGTCGATGACGACAAACATGCTGGGCTGGCGATGAAACAGAGGAAGTTTGACGTCATGGAGATCGACGGTCTCGTCCCCCAGTCTGACTCTCGTGAATCCTCTCGTCAGGAGGGACTGCACGACGGCCGGCTGGCCTTTGACCGATGGTGGTGGAAGCGGGAAGAGCACCATGGCTCTGGCATCGGGAAAACGCGCAAGCAGATCGGAGGCGACGGTATCGGGGAAGAACGCGCGAGCCTCCTCGTGGCAGTCGGGACAGATGGGTCGGCCGATTTTGGCGAAGAGGAGCCGGAGCAGATCGGCAATTTCGGTCGTCGTGCCCACGGTCGAGCGGGCCGTTCTGACCTGATTTTTTTGTTCGATGGCAATGGCAGGGCGGACGTTGAGGATCCGATCCACGTCCGGACGCGCCACCTTGTCGAGAAACATGCGGGCATAAGTCGAAAGGGACTCGACGTATCGCCATTGACCTTCCGCAAAAAGGGTATCGAACGCCAGGGAAGACTTTCCCGATCCCGACAGGCCGGTGATGGCTGTGACCTGGTTGTGCGGGATGTGAAGAGAGATGTCCTTCAGGTTGTTTTGCCTCGCCCCCTCGACAATGAGGGTGTCCGAAGGCGATGTGGAGACCTCAGAATGGGGCACGTCGACTGGTTCCTTTGAAGAATGACCCGTCATCCTAGCAGGCCGCACCGGACACTGCCAGCCGCGGTTCAGGCCATCCTTGGCGGTAGGATTTGTGGTTTGTCTTGGGGAACTGAGGGGGGGATGAGAGGATGGGAAGACTCTGTCCCCATTGTCAACAGCACTTCATCGCGGACAAGGACCGCTCGCCTATGACGCAGCCAGCCGTGCCGACGGATTATTTGGGGATCGGGCGTCAATTAGCCAGACTGTTGGGTTCCAGTCTGGAAGGGCCGTCGGGGGAGGCGCTGAAAGAATTGGCACGGGCCTACGACCCCTCCGCGAACGAGGCACGCATCAGCGCCGAAGTCTTTCTCTTTCACAAGTACCTGATCGTGCAAACCTGCGTCGGAATGTTTCCAAGCGCAGAAGTGGAGCGCGTGATCGGCGGTCTGTTTGCCGCGTTGAACGAACGGGCCGCCGGACTCGCGTTCAGTCAGGAACGGCAGGATGCGATGGAAGAGATGTGGCAAATGCGGGCCAAGCAATTCGACCGGCCCTTTACCCAGGACCGGGAACATTTCCTCGATGAAGCCGGCGACGGGGTGTTTTGGAAGCGATCCCTCACGCAGTTTTGCCAAAACGTGCGTGAGATTGAACATCCACCGGATATTTGGGCCGGCGGCAAGGGCCCTTCACACAAGGCCAGCACTTGCGTGACCGAAGCCGTCGACCGTCTCGTGTCCGCCATGACAGACTTGAGCCGGCTCCATTTCGGCCGCGCCGCCTGACGAGTCCATCCTCCACTTCCGCCGCACCGGCTAGTTATACGAGAAAGGCGAGAGGGCGTACACCGGCGCAGGCTCGGCTGGCGGATAACGCAAGGTCAAATAGTCGCTGAGCCTTGCAGCAGACTCTGGGCTGATGCGCGTCACCTCCACGCCGAATTCCAGCCCCTCCGTCCACCGCACGACGACCTCCTCAATGGAGATCTGCTGAACGGGGTCGGAACAGAGAATGTGCACTGTCATGACGGACCCCTTCGCCACGGGACTCACACCTCTGGCACGCCATCCTCGTTGCGACATGTCGATGAGGAGGCCCTCATGGAGAATGTTGCCCACCACATATTCAATCCGGCAGGTGGCCACATGCCGTTTCCCGGATCGCGGCTCATGCCATGCGCCTGCGGCCGGCCGTCCGGAACACTCGTCGTAGGAAGCGCTGACCCTGGCCTCCGAAGGCTGCCGATCGGATCTCCGCAGAAGGCGAAGGCCTTGGGAGGCTCCTGCGGCCGTAAGGGTGGCGGCTCCACAGATGGAAACAAACTCGATGAGGCTGATCATGGCTGCCTCCCTCTGCGGTGTTGGTCGGGGTGCATCCAATCCATGACTTAACGCTAGCGCCCATTCCGGGGGTCCGGTAGGACTCGAACAAGGTAGTTCGAAAGCAGGGGAGCGGATGAAACACCGTTCAGACAGCGGACTTGAGGACGGGCATGTATCTGGGGGGAACCCCTACGTGCGCGGAGGCATCACCGCAATGCCAGTTTGACGACCCAGACAGAGCCCATGTAGAGCGCCAACGAAAGCGCCATGGCCGGCCAAAATCCCAGGCGCGGCACGATAAAAATCATTGCCATGACGTATACGATCCAGGGCGGCACAAACCAGAACAGCTTTTCCGCATAGGCCACAATTGCGTCGCTGCCGCCATTGAGATAGAGCAACACGAAGGTCGCGCCTGTAATGGCGGGAAAGGTGCTGGCAAATGCCGCGAGGTACGGTCGTCCTTGCGCGCCCAAATAGGTGGACACGCTGACCACCGTGCCTCCGAGTAAAAAATAGACGAGGTACCTTCCCCAGTCGTTCACCAGAGCGTCTCCTCTCCTCTCAGAGGCCTCGAAAGGCCTCCTGGGCTTCCTGTTCGATCGCCTCGCCCTGTCCTGTGTACCGTGGCGAAAAATGAAACACAATGAGGTCCCGGACGCCGGCCTTGCGCGCCATGATGCCGGCCTGGCGGGCCGTGAGGTGATAACGGTCGCGGGCCTTTTCCGCGTCGATATCGAGATAGGGCGATTCACAGTAGAATGCATCCGCGTGCTTGGCGAGCGCCACGATTCTGGCCTCGTTGTCGTCGTCGTAGCGGGTGTCGACCACGTAGGCGAGTTTTTGACCTTTGGAGATCGTCAAAAACTGCCGCGCAAATTCACCCAACACAAATTCCCGTTCCATCCGTCGATGTTCATCGAACAGCGCCGCTGCGAATCGGAGGTCTTCCGGCTTCCCCTCCCACAGGTACTGTTTCACGTCTTTCAGCCAGCCGCCGACCGGGAGTCCGGCCTCGTGCAGCTTCTGCTTGTTGACGTTGATGTGGAAGCGTTCTTCCAAGGCGTAGGCAAAGGAGGGGATCCGATGGTTCAACGCCACCGCCCGGACCGTGAACATCGGATCCTCGAGGACGGTGAAGAGTCCCGTCCTCGCATCAATCGCAAGGGGATGACTCGTCGCCTGTGATGCCACGAACCCCTGGGCAGCATGGAAGGTCGCCTTCCGGACCTCCTGCTGATCGAATTCACGAACCTCGATGGTCAATGGATAGCCGTCCACCAAATTCCAGGTGTATCCCCGGAGCTTTCCATTGACGTTGTCGATGAGCCCTGGAGGGCCATACAGACGCAGCGTTTTGCCTCGTCCCAACGCCACCCGGACGACGGCGTCGAATCCGATGAAGTGGTCCATGTGGGTATGAGAGACGAAGAGATCATTCGCTCGAAGGAGACGACTGGACCCGAGGACGTCGTTCTGTCCGAGGTCGAACAGCAGCGCCCGCTTCGACCAGCGCACTTCCACATAGAGGCCCGGATCGCCGAAGCAATCGTTCACGAGGTAGCTGGAGAACGAAGGATTCATTGTTTCACGATATTAAGGCCGACCGTACCGCACTATACACTACGATGACTTCCACCGCATGGGCGACGATCGTCGCATAGAGATTCCTTGTCAACAACCATAGCGCTCCCCAAATCAGACCGTCCCAGACAGCGATCCAATGCAGGTGCCGAAAGGTGGCGACCATGAATGGATCGAAGGCGAAGACTAGGGCGCTGGTGATCAGGGCCAACGGAGCAAGGCGTCGGAGGCTCGCAGACCGCCAGACCATGGCTTCCAGTGTGGCGAGCCTTCCCAGCACAAATCCACGAAAATTGAACTCAACCAGCAGCGCGATGCCTGCGATGAACCAGGGCAGCATGAGCAGTACCGGCACCCGCGCATGCGGAGTCTCCTTGAGAAAGCCGATGTCCCAACCCAAAGAAGGGACGAACTGCAGAATCACGAGCGAATTCACGCAGCCAAGCAGGAGCCCTGTGATGGTACCGAGCTTCGCCCCGCTGCGCCAGAGCGACGGCTGCAATCCAAACCTGCCGAGGATCGAATCGTTGTGGGAGGTCCACAAGGCGAAGGCGAGATAACCGATCAACTGAGGAGCGAATTGCACCAGCGGCTGCATCTGCAACCACTCAGGCAGCGCATAATAGTCGATGGTTGCCGCGACCGGAAGGAGCGCCAAGGCGGCGCCCCGCTCATCCGCCGACGCCTTGGAGTCCGGATGAGCACGTGGCGTCATCGGCGGTTAATAGATTTGCAAGCTGTAACGGTCCAGGGTGGTGGCTTTGTGTCGCGCCAGGTTGGACAGCGATTTGTTGTAATCCACGATGGCGCGCAATTCATTGCCCTGTGCCGTCGCGAGGTCGCGCTGGAAATCCAGGACGAATCGCGTGGTGCTGAGGCCTACCTTCAAGCGCTCTTGTTCGGCTTGGAGCTGTTTCTCTGCCATGATTCTGGCGGACCTGGTCGTCTCGATACGCTTGAAGTCGGTCTGGACGCGGCGGACCGCTTCCTTCACCCCGATGATGATTTGTTGTCGGACGCTGGCCAATGACGTTTCGGCGTTCTTGCCCTCGATCTGGCGTCTGTTGAAGGTACTCCAGGCCGAGCGGTTGCCGAGCGGATAGCTCAGCACGAGTCCCGCTCCATAGTTGTAGAAGTCCCCGCTGAAATTGCGATTCGCAGAATCGGGATAATCCTTCCCTAATCCGGCCAAACCCATCGTGCCTTGGAAGGACAGGGTGGGCAGCAACTGGTTCTTGGCAAACTTGGTGTTGAGGTTGCTCGTGTCGACATTCTTTTTGGCCTGCACGATCTCAGGCCGCTGATCGATGGCGATGTCGATAGCTTCCTGAAGGCTGATCGGTTCGAGGGCGACGACCGGCGCGTCTCTTGGTGTCAGGCGAACCTCTTGGCGCAGATCTTCTTCGCCCGGATTCAAGAGCCGACGCAACTGGTCCTCCTGATCGCGGATGGACTTTTCCGCTAAGAGGATTTGCTCGACACGGGAGGCGACGGCCGCTTCCGCCTGCAGTACGTCCACAATGGACATCACCCCAGCCTTGGCCTTGGCCCGGTTGCTGGCCAGCAGTTCCTGCGCCGCTTTGAGCGCCGCTTCGGCGACCTTCAAGTTTTCGTTAGCGAACACGACTTCCCAATACGTCTGCTCGACGGTGGCCAGGACTGTGAGCACGCGGTCACGGAACACGTGCTCTTCGACCGCGGCATTGTTTTGAGCAATACGGATAAACGTCTTGTTGATGTCGATGCCGGCATTGCGCAGCAACGGTTGGGTCAGCGTCATGGCGAGGCCACCTGTCCAGGCCGGATTGAACAAGAATCCGTTGGCCACGTCCTGGTTGACGTTCGTTCTGGCGGGGCTGTAGTTCAAGTCGAGATTACCGCCGGTGATGAGGTTCGTGGTCGCATCCACGGTGACTTGTCCGACCCGTTGATCAAAGATCGTAATCTCGTTCAGGGTGCCGCCCGTTCCACCGAAGACCGGACGGTTCAGCGGGTTGACGGTCCGGTTGTATTGGCCGTTGACGCTCAACGTCGGGTCAAACTTCGCCTGTTCAACGACGATATCCGTCAGGCGGCTTTCTTTGGTGTGCCGGCTGATATTGATGTCCAAGTTGTTTTTGAGGGCGCGGAGGGCGGCATCCGCGAGCGAGATTTCTTCCCGCCGCTCACCGTTCGCACCCTTCGTCCCCTCTTCTGCGGCCAGGCTCAATTCAGCAGCGGGGGAGAGGGTGCCGGCAGCAGCCAGCACCAGCAGCAGCCAGAACCGAGGAGCGGTTCGATCTTTCATAGTGCCCCCTTTGGTCGACAACGATCGTCGGCCATACTATAATGCCTTCATGCCGATCTGTCATGAACTTCCTCTCAGACGCATCGGAACCATGCTCGTCGTGTGGGCGGTTTTTCTTATGTTCTGTGGCATGGAACCCGCGTGGGCGCAATCGGTCTCGAGCGTTCGTTCCTTCGACGGCGGCGTGGCGCCGCTCTTCAACCTTACCGGTCCCGGCAGTCTGTATCTGGATAGTCAAGGCACGCAGGGGTTCCTCTATAATCCGGGCAATAATTTCCAGTCCTTTAGCTTCCGCAATCCGACCACCGGGCAGGCATGGAGCGGCGCGGTCATGACCTTAGGCCCGCAGCTCTCGATCGGCCTGATCCAAGGGGCGAACCAGGTCGGCTCACCGGTGGTATTGCCCCCTCCTCCGCGACAGACTCCGCCTCTCGTCGACATTCAATCCACGCTTCTCGACGACATCCCATAGCACGGCATTTAGGGCTGATTGGCCAGCTGCCACGTCAACGCGAGCACATAGCGCGCGACCGCCCGCAGAATTTCCGGTTTGACCGTTTCCGCCGTATCGCTTGGCCGATGAAAATGTGGATGGACGCCGCTGCTGACGACGGTCAGTGTCGGCACGCCGGCTTCCTTGAACGGCACATGGTCGCCGCCTGGGAAATAGCCGAAGACGTCCAACTGATCCGCGAGACCTGTCAGCTCCCCAATGTGCTGGGCCGTGCTTTTCTCGAATCCCGCCACTCCCACCGTGAGCCGTCCGTTGCCAATGCCCGCATGATCAACGTTGATCATGCCGATCGTCTTGGCCAATGGCACGATCGGCTGTGTCACATACAGCCGCGATCCCAGTAGGCCCTGCTCTTCTCCGCTGAACGAGAGAAACAATACCGAGCGTTTCGGCGCTGCCGGGGAGAGCGCAAGCACGCGGGCGACTTCGAGCATGACGGCCGTGCCCGATGCGTTGTCATCAGCGCCGGGAAACAACAGGCCTGCCTGTTGTCCAAAGTGATCCCGATGCGCGCCGAGGAGCACGGCTTCGTCGTTAGTGGGTGCATATCCCCGGATGACGGACAGGACGTTGAAGAGCGTGCCGGTTTCGGCCACGCTCGTCCATTTCATCTCCACGGCGGCATTGGTCCGCATCGACCGTGAGCCAGGAGATCGGTTCAGCGACTCTTGCAGGCTGCGGAGCGTGGTTCCCTCCGACGTGGCATGGGCGAAAATCCATTCGGCCGTTTCGGTACTGATCCATGCCCCTGGCAGCTGGTCGTCATTCGCGGTTGCCGAATAGTAGGCACTGGGCGCGCCTGCCACGCCACGGCGCTGTTCGTAGGGACTCAACATCGGTCCTGTGGTCGTGAGATATCCGATGGCGCCGTGTTGTTTGGCAAGTCGCTCTTTCTCGGCATGACTGATGTGTTTTGCATGGGTCTCGGGTTTCCCGCGAAGGAAGAGCACGATCGCATTGCGCACATCCAGACCGGCATAATCGTCGATGCCCTGAGAAGAATCGACGATGCCGTATCCTACGAACACCACCGGGCCTCGGACGTCGGCCGAAGGGGAATCCAATACCGGTAAGAATTGTGAGCCGCTTGTCAGCGCCAGGCGCTCGCGCGGCGTGACGAGTTCGACCAGAGATTGGCCGGTAATCCTTCGTGTGGACACGGAGGCGGTTTGTTTCCACTCCCGCTGAGGCAATGGATTGGTTCGGTTCTCGGGGACAAGACCCGGAGTGCGATGGAGTCGGAGCTCACTGAATCGATTAGCGACGAATATCGCCGAGGCCTCGTCTTGCGCACTGCCGGTCAGCCGGCCTCCGTAGGCGGGCCCGCTCAAGGTTCGGATGTCTTCCAACATGCGTTCGACCGAAATTTGCTCCAACGCCGTGGCGAGCCAACCGATACCCGCGGTGGTCGACTCAACGGAGGAACTCGCGAACAGGGGGGCTCCCAGGCAGGTCAAGAGGCAGCAGGCCAGACCGATTGTCGCAAAAAGTTTCATGCGTTCTGGACTCGCCGGGCACTATAGCACGGACTGTGAGATTCGTTGCAGGGCCGTAGGTGGCAGGGTACGATGACCAGCGCTCAACGGAAGGTCTCTCTGTGGATCGTTCATCGACCGGTCGCCCGACCAATCGCCTCATCACTGAATTCAGCCCTTACTTGAAGCAGCATGCCGGAAATCCAGTCGAATGGTATCCGTGGGGGCCGGAGGCCTTGTCGCGCGCGAAAGCAGAAAACAAGCCGATCTTGCTGTCGATCGGCTATTCAGCGTGCCATTGGTGTCACGTGATGGCCCGCGAATCGTTCGACAACGCCGAAATCGCCGTGCTCATGAATCAGAATTTCATCAATATAAAGGTGGACCGCGAAGAGCGACCCGATCTCGACGAGATCTACCAGAAATCCGCACAGGTCTTCACGGGACGGGGTGGAGGCTGGCCGTTGACGATGTTTTTGACGCCGGATCAAGAACCATTCTATGGAGGAACCTATTTCCCCCCCGTGCCCCGCCATTCCCTCCCGGCTTTTCCGGATGTGTTGCGGGGCGTGGTGGAAGCCTACCGTAATCATCCGGACGAGGTGCAGAAAAACATCGAGCGAGTGAAGAGTGGATTGCTCAGGATCTCGACTCCCAAGCGCTCCACGAATCCACTCACGGACCGGCTTCTGAACGACGCCGGCGGCGAACTGGCCCAATGGTTTGATGCGGTCCACGGAGGATTCGGCGCAGGCCCGAAATTTCCAACGGTGCCTCCGTTACACCTCATGCTACGGGTGTCGGTCAGGAAGGGAGATCTCTCCCTGCGGGACAAGGTGCTGCATCAGTTGCGGGCAATGGCGGCTGGCGGCATCTATGATCACGTCGGCGGCGGGTTTCATCGGTATTCGGTCGACGCCGAATGGAAAATTCCGCATTTCGAAAAAATGCTCTATGACAATGCCCAGCTCGTGCGGGTGTACCTCGATGGATGGCGTTTGACCAAAGAGGATCGGTTTCGTGAAGTGGTGGATGAGACTCTCGAGTATGTGCGGAGAGAAATGACGCATCCGGACGGTGCATTCTTTGCCGCGCAGGACGCGGACAGCGAGGAGCGGGAAGGCGCTTTCTTTGTCTGGACGCCGTCGGAGGTTGAAGCGGTACTCGGACGGGACCTTGGCGGCGAATTTTGCCGGATGTACGGCGTGACATCGGAGGGCAACTTTCAAGGGAAGAATGTGCTGCAACGTGTGGGAGTGGAACAATCCGCCGACGCCGGTGCCGCAGAGGAGTCCGTGCTGGGACCCGCCCGCCTGAAATTGCTCGCCGCTCGCAACACGCGCGCGAAGCCCCAGCGCAATGAGAACATCGTGACCAGCTGGAATGCGATGATGATTTCGGCTCTGTTCGACGCCGGCGGCACCCTCGGCGTCCCCGCCTATCGCGCTGCAGCCGAAAAGGCGCTCACGTTCCTCCTGGATTATGCGCTCGTCCAGGACCGAGTGTGCCGGATGGTGTCGGGAGGCCGGGGCCGTCTCAACGGGTATCTCGATGATGCGGCGTGGGTGGCGACGGCGCTGTTGGACGCGTTCGAGGCGACCTCTCATCGCTGGTATCTCGATCAGGCCCGTACGGTCGCGGAAGTTTTGTTATCGAACTTCTGGGATGACACCGAAGGCGGATGTTTTTTCACCAGTCACGATCACGAGCGGTTGATCCAGAGATTGAAGATCGGCACTGACGGAGCCGTTCCGTCCGGCAACGCCGTGGCGGCGTCGGTCCTCTTGAGGCTCTTCTCTTTCACCGGTGAGGAGCGGTATTATGAGCGGGCCGGCCGAATCCTCACGGTATTTCAGACTGTGATGACCGAGAATCCGTATAGTTCGGCGGCGCTGCTCTGTGTCTTGGACTGGTGGCTGGCAGGGCCGAAGGAAATCGTCATTATCGGATCGCGTGAGCAGACGCTGACACAGGCGATGTTGACCACAGTGCAACAACGGTACATACCCAATCGGGTCCTTCTGTTGGCTGAAGACAGCACAGGCGAGCTGCCGCTGCTGCGCGGCAAAGCGCGCCTCAATGGCCGCTCGACGGCGTATGTGTGCCAGCGGCAGACCTGTTCGGCACCCGCGACAGATGCCCAACAGCTCGAGGCAATCCTCAGGGACGCGTAGGACGCACGATGGCGGCAGGTGACGGTTCAAAGGGCATTTACGATCACCTGTACCGACGGTTCTTTGCGAATCGTGACCGTCATCAGGGCTACGAATTTCAGCATGCGCCCGGGGGGAGTGCGCAACTGCCGACCGTTACTTTCCGTGACAAATTGCGCTGGTGGTCGTTGGATCGCTGGCGGCGTCGGAAAAAGATTTTGACCGAACGCGACCGGCTCCAGCGCGAGATCATCGAGATCAAGAGCGACCGTTCGAAGGACAGTCGACGATGACGGGAGGCACGAATCTCATGAAAGGATTCTGCATCCTTGTCGTGCTGCTGCTTGACAGTTGGCTCGCGCCCGGCGTTTCGGCGATCCAAACGGAAAGTCCCGCCGAGAAGCAAGCCAATTTCAAACAGCAAGCCCTCGGTGGCTTGTTTCATCGCTGGACCTTCGATCAACAGACCCCGGAAGACGCCCTGTCCGGATTCGCGCAGTTCGTGGTTGGCGGGGACGTCGCGCAAGTATGGACCGTTGCGCCGGAAAAGGAGGCTCCCTCTCCTCCCAACATCCTCAAGGCCGAGTCCTCCTGCCGCACGGCGTCCTGCTATCAATTGTTGGTGGCCGATAAACTGGAGTACGAATACCCGGACGTGTCGGTTCGGATGCGCTTTCCCGGCGAGGGTGGCGTGGGACAAGGCGGGATCGTCATCGGCCTCAAGGACGAACAGCATTTTTATGCCGCACTCATCGATTTGGCGGCCAAGAAATTGGAAGTGGTGCGGGTCATCGGCGAGCAGGTGACTGTGTTGGGTGAGACAGTCATCACGCCGAAGCCGGTCGAGTGGCATACGCTGCGCATGAATCGCGACACGATCATCAGCAAGGATGTGATCGAAGTGTTCTTCGACGGACGGCTGTTGCTGTCGGTGCAGGATCAAACGTTTGGATTGGGCAGGGTCGGTCTGCTGGTGCGAGGACAATCTCCTTTGCATTTCGATAGCTTGCACGCGGTCCCCTTGTTTTCCCAACGGCCCACGTCCAATCCGGCTGCGTATTGAAATCGCCGACCGCCTCCGCCGTTTCGCTTCAGGCTTGCTTTTGGACCGGTCATGCGTTAGAGTGCCATCGTGTACCACCGCGAAAGGCCTGGTGGTGGTGCAGCAGAGAGTGACAAGGCTGATACTTGTGTTGTTTTGGTTCTGCCCGGGGATCTGATCGGAAGCCAGACCTGAGTCGCCATCGTGTTTGCGTCTTCGGCCCATTCCTTCCTCACCTCTTCTCGAGTCCAAGACAACACCAATTTCTCAAAGGAGGAACCCAATGGGTTCGAAGATTTATGTTGGGGGTTTGCCGTATTCCACAACCGAGCAGCAACTGAGCGATCTGTTCGCTGCGCATGGGTCGGTGGCGTCAGCCCGAATCATCACTGATAAGTTCACCGGACAGTCCCGGGGCTTCGGCTTCGTGGAAATGTCTGGCGATTCAGAGGCTCAGGCAGCGATTGCTGCTCTGAACGGTACCCAACTGGGCGGCCGCACGTTGACCGTCAACGAAGCGCGTCCGCAGGAACCACGCTCGGGCGGCGGAGGCCGCGGCGGGTTCGGTGGCGGCCGGCACTAAGCGCGAGCCGTTGTTTTTTCACCTCGGGGCTGCCTGCCAGGCAGCCCCGTTATCTCCTTCCTAAGAATTGCCCATCTCGCTGATGCGTTTTCCGGCCGGATGAACGGCCGCCTTGCAGTCTCAGGAAGTTGATCCACACAAGGAGTGTTATGTCTACGTTTGCTCAGATGGGTTTGCCCTCGTTTCTTGTCCAACGCTTGTTACAGGCCGGTATTACAACGCCGACGCCGATTCAGCAGGCGGCTATTTCACCGGCCCTAGAAGGCCGGGACATCATGGCCCAAGCGAAGACGGGGAGCGGCAAGACCCTGGCGTTTCTTCTGCCGATGATCGTGCGCGCATTGCGCGTGCCGGCTTCGAGTTCAGGCGCTTCGGTCACCCGGGGCCCCGAGTCTTTGATCCTTGCGCCCACACGGGAATTGGCGCTGCAGATCGATATGGAGTTACGAAAGTATGCGCCCCAGGCGATGACGTCTCTTGCCCTGTACGGTGGAACGCCCATCGAGCGGCATTACCGCGCCCTTCGACACTCGCCCAAGGTCGTCGTCGGGACGCCGGGCAGATTGCTCGATCTGGCGGGATCGGGTCACCTCCACCTGGGGACTGTCACATGGGTGGTCATGGATGAAGCGGATCAAATGTTGGATCGCGGGTTCCTTCCTGACATCCAACGGATCTTCCGGCAGCTCCCTCTACAACGGCAGACCTTGATGTTTTCCGCTACGTTTTCGTCGGAGATTCAGCAACTCGCCAGAACCATGCAGCGAGATCCGGCAAAGATTTCCGTCGATCCTGGCGTGAACAGTCCGACGACGATCAGCCACGCCTATTATGTGGTGCCCGCCGAACAATCGCGCACCCAACTCGTGCATACGCTGCTCAAAGGGGTGAAAACCGGTGAGCGCTCGATGGTGTTTTGCGATCAGAAATATAAGGTGAAGCGTCTGGCGGCCAAGCTTGGCGGAGAAGCGGCGTCAGTCGGTGCGATTACCGGCAATCACAGTCAGGCGCAGCGTGAGCGGACGCTCGGGGCCTTTCGCGCCGGACGGCTCACGTCGCTCGTTGCCACGGACGTCGCGGCGCGCGGCCTCGACATTCCCGATGTCGCCCAGGTCATTCATTACGAGCTGCCGGTCAATCCCACGTCCTACGTGCATCGGGCCGGACGGACCGGTCGTGCGGAAAAAGAAGGCGCCACGTTCCTCATTCTTTCCGAGGCGGAAGAGCGCGATTATCTCCGGATGGTCCGGCAGTTGAAGATCCAGACGCGGAGACTCTCGTTGCCGGAGCTCGTGGCGCTTCCGGCCGCCGCCACCAGAAACCATGAGGCCCGGCGTCCGATCCCTCACGCGGTCGATGGGCACCGCTTTCCCGGTCGTCATGAATTCCATCATGACGGAGCGTCGGTCAGCCATCGTCCCTCGTTCGGCGAAGGAAGACGGCGACGGTTTGCACGCTGACGTTGCGAATCGACGGCGT
The DNA here is from genome assembly GCA_035281245.1 of Nitrospira sp. GTDB lineage: Bacteria > Nitrospirota > Nitrospiria > Nitrospirales > Nitrospiraceae > Nitrospira_C. The sequence continues at coordinate 74,405 of DATEEH010000047.1, read as the reverse complement.
CCCGCCAGCCGGCAGACCTGTGCGGGACGCACTTCACACCGGCATGGTAGAGTACACAGTCGGTAGGATGTGTCATGCCGCCGTTTCAATTGCAAGCTCCATACAAGCCCACCGGGGACCAAGGCCCGGCCATCGATGCATTGGTGGCCGGCGTACAGAAAGGTCGTACACATCAGGCACTGTTGGGCGTGACGGGTTCTGGCAAGACCTTCACGATGGCCAACGTCATCGCGCGGGTGCAAAAGCCCACGCTGGTCCTGGTGCACAACAAGACCCTCGCCGGCCAACTCTATCAGGAATTCAAGCAGTTCTTTCCGCACAATGCGGTCGAGTACTTCATCAGCTACTACGACTACTACCAGCCGGAAGCCTATATCCCTCAGACTGACACGTACATTGCCAAGGATTCGTCGATCAACGACGCGATCGATCAGATGCGCCATGCGGCGACGACGTCATTGCTCCAGCGCAACGACGTCCTGATCGTCTCGTCCGTATCCTGCATTTACGGCCTGGGCTCACCCGAGGTCTATCACGACATGCTGGTGTACCTCGAGGAGGGGATGGAAATCAGGCGCGAAAAAATTCTGGCCAAGCTCGTCGAGATTCAGTACGCCAGGAACGATGTGGATTTTCATCGCGGGACCTTTCGTGCGCGTGGAGACGTCATCGAGATATTTCCCGCCTCGAACGAAGCGGTCTCGGTCCGCATCGAGCTGTTTGGCGACGTGGTCGACGCCATCCATGAAATCGATCCGTTGACGGGAAAAGCAATCCGCAAACTGCCCAAGATCGCCGTCTATCCGAATACCCACTATCTGATCGCGCCGGACCGCTATGAGCGGGCGATCACCGGGATCGAGGAGGAATTGGACGAGCGGATCGCCTACTTCAAGAAGCACAACCAACTGCTCGAGGCCCAACGCATTGCGCAACGAACGAAGTTTGATCTGGAAATGATCCGTGCGATGGGCTATTGCCACGGCATCGAAAACTACTCCCGTCATCTCAGCGGCCGGGCTCCCGGCGAACCGCCGCCAACGCTGATCGACTATTTCCCGAAGGACTATCTGCTCATCGTCGACGAGTCGCACGCGACCATTCCGCAGGTCGGCGGAATGTACGAAGGCGATTACTCACGAAAACGGACGCTGGTCGAATACGGGTTTCGCCTTCCCTCGGCGGTTGACAATCGCCCGCTGAAGTTCCATGAATTCGAACGGTACGTGAACCAGGTCATCTATGTGTCCGCCACGCCGGGTCCCTATGAATTGGAACATACCGGTGGAGTGGTCGTCGAACAGATTATCCGTCCGACCGGACTGCTGGATCCGGTGATTGAGGTACGCCCTGCCAAGGGCCAAGTGGATCATCTGCTCGGAGAGGTGCGGGAAGAAATCGCACAAGGCGGGCGTGTATTGGTGACAACGCTTACCAAACGGATGGCCGAGGACCTGTGCGAATACTATCATGAGTTGGGTGTCAAAGTGCGGTATCTCCACGCGGATATCAAGACGCTGGAACGGGCGGAGATCATTCGCGACCTTCGTCTGGGACGGTTCGACGTGTTGATCGGCATCAACCTGTTGCGGGAGGGACTCGATCTGCCGGAGGTAAGTCTGGTTGCCATTCTGGACGCAGATAAGGAAGGGTACCTCCGGTCGCATCGCTCGCTGATTCAGACGGCGGGACGGGCTGCCAGGAATGTCCGCGGCCGCGTGCTCTTCTACGGCGATGCCGTCACCGACTCGATGCAACAGGCGATCACGGAAACCGCCCGCCGCCGGTCGATTCAGGCGGCGTTCAACGAAGCGCACGGCATCGTGCCGACGAGCATTCACAAGGCGGTGCTGCGGCTGGAGTATGCGGAGGCCTATGCCGAGCCCGAACAACTGACGCTTGCCGCTGAGGCTTCACCAGACTATATCGAGGCGGACGAGGGGCTCGAGCAGCAGATCCATCGCCTTGAATTGGAAATGAAAGCCGCCGCGAAAGAACTGGAATTCGAGCGTGCAGCGGTGATCCGCAACAAAATCCGGGCGCTCAAGTTGCGCGAACTCGAACTGAAATCGAGTGGTTAAACGTTCTTGTAGAGGTAAATGCCCAGCAGCATGCCGAGAATGCTGAGAAGACTGATCTTGAAACTGAATCCTAGCGTGAGCTTGAGGAGAATGAGATCGATGACGAGAGGAGGGCTGATACCGGGCGTGAAGTTTGTGGCGAAAATGGTCTGAATCGTACCTTGAGGGGCCATCGCCCGTAGGACCTCTCCCAGGATACCGCCGAGCAACCCGCCAATGAGCAGGAAGACCAGCAGCAGCCAGGGCGATTTTCTCACGTCGACGGCCTCTTAAACTGTTGATCCGACTCGGCGTTCTTCGAGGACGACGATATCGGAAGGGGTCCGACCTGTCAACCAGAATGCCGCTCTCTGCGCCTTGACTTCTTAGGGGGCCTCCATTAGACTGCCCGATGCTCTTTTGCTAGATTTTTCGAGGCGATCGAAGACATAGGAGCCTGTTCGACACTGCCCTTCTACTGCGGCGAATGATGCACAAGCATTTGCATTGTTCTCGGCGCTGAAAAATCTCACCGTATTCCAGCGAATACGCCTCCGGTTTTTCAGAGCCTGCGGTCGCGCATCTGCCTGCGCCTCCTCCGCCTGGCGGCGAACGGTCATGCGAACAGGCTCCTCAGCTAAGGCTTCGATTGCTTTTTTTGTGTGATCCTTATGTTGGATGCGCTGAGCGAAAAATTTGAAAAGATCCTGAAAAAATTGCGCGGAACCGGTGTCCTCACCGAAGAGAACATCGCGGAAGCGTTGAAGGAAGTTCGTCTGGCGCTGTTGGAAGCAGACGTCAACTTCAAGATCGTCAAGGACTTCGTCGACCGGGTCCGTGAAAAGGCGATTGGACAGGAGGTCCTCCAGAGTCTGACGCCCGGCCATCATGTCGTGAAAGTCGTCTGGGAAGAACTGCGGACGATGATGGGGCAGGAGCGGGCCGGGCTCTCGCTGGCGTCGATGCCTCCCACCGTCGTCATGATGGTCGGGCTTCAAGGATCGGGAAAAACGACGACCTGCGGCAAGCTCGCCAAGTACTTCAAACAGCAGGGCAAACGCGTCTTGCTCGTTGCGGCGGATCCCCGCCGGCCCGCCGCCGCCGATCAGCTCGCCAGTATCGGGCGCAGCTTGGATGTTGACGTCCACCGGCAGGATCAGCCGGGAACGACGGCCGAGGACGTGGTCCGAGTGTGTCGAGACGGCGTGGAGCGCGGGCGAGTCCAGGGGTTTGATCTGGTCGTGCTCGATACGGGCGGCCGCCTCCACGTTGATGACGAACTCATGAATGAACTCGCCGCCGTCAAGTCCGCCGTAAAGCCTCATGAAGTGTTATTGGTTGCAGACGCGATGACCGGTCAAGACGCGGTCACCATGGCCAGCCAGTTCGATCAGCGTGTCGGGCTCACCGGCATCATCTTGACGAAAGTCGAAGGGGACGCGCGCGGGGGGGCGCTGCTCTCGATCAGAGCCGTCACAGGAAAACCCGTCAAATTTCTCGGCATCGGCGAAAAGCTCGATGCACTGGATTTGTTTCACCCGGACCGGATGGCGTCACGAATTCTGGGCATGGGTGATGTGCTGTCGCTCATCGAAAAGGCTCAGGAGACGTTTACACGCGAGGAGGCGGAAGAAGCGCACAAGCGGCTGAGCACCAACACGTTTACGCTCGAAGACTTCCGCAGCCAGCTCGCTCAAGTCAACAAGCTGGGATCATTGGATCAGATTCTGAGCATGCTGCCCGGCGGGCAGAAGCTCAAAGGTGCCATGGAAGGACAAGTGCCGGAGCGTGAGCTGAAGCACGTCATGGCGATGATCGATTCGATGACTGTGCGGGAACGGCGCGATCATACCTGTATCAACGGCAGTCGCAAAAAGCGTATTGCGCGCGGAAGCGGGACGAGTGTGACGGAGGTCAACCGGCTGATCAAGCAGTTCCTTTCCGCGCGGAAGATCGCAAAAGTCATGACGGCGTCGGCGGGCCGCCATCAGTTGGCGCAGCTGCTCCGTTCAATGTGAGGATAAGGCAGTCAGCTATCGGCGAACAGCTCCCAGCTGACCGAAACGCATCGAAACCTAAGAGGCTGACAGCGGATGGCTGTGAGCTGGACATCAAGGAGGGCGACAGTGGCCGTTCATTTGAGGTTGACGAGAACCGGGAGACATAAACGACCGATATACCGCGTGGTCGCGGCGGATTCACGCATGCCGCGCGACGGGCGCTTCTTGGAAATTTTGGGAATTTTTGATCCCTTGAAGGATGCGGGACTTCCCGAGTTGAAACAGGAGCGCGTCCTCACGTGGCTGCATCAGGGTGCCCAGCCGACCGTGACGGTCAAAACGTTGCTTCGGCGATCGGGAGTGTGGAAGCAATTCGAGACCGAAAAGGCGGCGAAGAAGAAAGCCTGAGTCATGATCAGCTTTCCCGAGATGGTGACCATTGGCAAGATCGACCGCGCCTTCGGCGTCCGCGGAGCGGTCAAAGTGCAATCGCTCAGCGATCGACCAGGTCGGTTCGAGCACTTGGAAGCGGTCTCCGTGACCGAGCGGGGCGGTCGGACGGTGGAACGGACCGTCAAACATGTTCGCCGCGCCGGCCCTTCCTATATCGTCGAGTTCGAGGGTGTGAATACCCCGGAAGAAGCCGGAATGTTGCGCGGCGGATTGCTGCAGGTACCTCGCGAAATTCCGTCCGCACAAGATGCTGATGCCTGGTACGAATGCGACCTCATCGGAATGACCGTGGCGGACGAGGCCGGGCAGGAACTTGGTTGTCTTGAGGCTGTGTGGGACATGCCTGCTCATCCCGTGCTGGTCGTCAAGCGCGAAGGCCGTGAGGTGCTCATTCCGGCCGTGAAAGAATTTGTGCGAACCGTTGACGTGGCTCAGGGGCGGATGACCGTGCGAACCATCAAAGGGTTGGTCGAGGCCTGACGTGCTGCGCTGCGATGTGATCACACTCTTTCCGGAGATGGTGACGCCCGTACTGGAGAGCAGCATGCTCAAGCGGGCGCGGGAGAAGGGTCTGCTCGAAGTGAACGTGCACAATCTGCGCGATTACACCACGGACAAGCACAAGGTTGCCGACGATGTCCCGTATGGCGGCGGTGCCGGCATGGTCATGAAGGCGGAACCGATGTTGCGGGCGGTGGAAGAGATCCGCCGACCGTACGAGCACCGCGGAGAGGCCATCCGACTCCTGTTGCCGTCACCCCAGGGCCGACCGTTCGCCCAGGCGTACGCCCATGAGTTGGCCGCTGACTCGCGCCGGATGATTATTCTGTGCGGCCACTACGAAGGTATCGACGAGCGGGTGCGGTTGACGCTCAGGCCGGAAGAAGTTTCGGTCGGCGATTATGTGCTGACCGGCGGAGAGTTGCCCGCATTGATCCTCATCGATGCGGCGGCCCGGCTGATTCCCGGCGTGCTCGGCGATCCGGCCTCGATCGAGGAAGAATCGTTTGCCGAGCCCTTATTGGAGTATCCGCACTACACGAGGCCGGCCGAGGTGCGGGGCCTGACGGTGCCGGAGGTGTTGCTCTCCGGACATCACGAGGCCATCCGTCGATGGCGCAGGAAGGAAGCGCTGCGCGCGACCTATGAAAAGCGACCAGATCTGTTGAAAGATCGGCAGTTGACTCTGGAGGATCGACAATTGTTGGACGACATTATTCGTGAAGGCGTGCCCGGTGCACCGGTGCCATGCGGGGAGGAGGGGTGAGGTCATGAATCAGCTCGAGAGGGTTCAGCGGTCGTTACAGAAAAAATCCGTCCCGCGCTTTGAAATCGGGGACACCGTGCGGGTTCACGTCAAAGTCGTCGAAGGAGAAAAGGAGCGCATCCAAGTGTACGAAGGGGCCGTCATCGCTCGAAAAGGCAGCCTCAACACGGAAATGTTCACCGTGCGCAAGGTCTCCTATGGTGTCGGAGTCGAGCGCATTTTCCCTGTCCATTCGCCGATCGTCACCAGGATCGACGTGGTGCGTCAAGGCAAAGTCCGTCGCGCCAAGCTCTATTACCTCCGGGAAAAGAAGGGCAAATTCTCGCGGGTCGAAGATCGGGAGTTCGTCGGGGAGAGCAAGGCACCAGCCGGTGCCTCGCGCGCCGTTGAAACTGCCGAAGAGCCGGTCGAGGCAGGCGCGGCGAAGTCCTAGCGACCATCGAGCATTCCACCGGCCACGAGGGAGCGGGTGACCGCACGGATCGTCAACTTCGTGGGACCCACAGACGAATTTGAACTCGAAGCGCGGCGTCGCGGCTATCGGCGGATCGCCGGCTTGGATGAAGCCGGTCGCGGTCCGCTGGCCGGTCCGGTGGTGGCGTCGGCTGTGGTCCTGCCCACGCGGTGCCGTCTCATCGGGTGTGACGACTCCAAGCTTCTCACCGAGTCGGAGCGTGAAGAAATCTACGTCGCGATCACTCGCCGCGCCATTGGCATTGGGATCGGCTCATCGACGGAGCAGGAGATCGACCGACTCAACATTCTCGAAGCCACTCGGCTTGCGATGCATCGCGCTCTGGCCGGTCTCAAGCCCCGACCGGACTGCCTGCTCATTGATGCGATTTCCCTGCCGGACTGCGCCATCCCGATCCGCTCCATCATCAAGGGCGATTCGCTGTGCATGTCGGTGGCGGCGGCCTCGATTGTGGCCAAGGTCACGAGGGATCGCTTGATGGCCGAGTATCACCGTCTCTATCCCCACTATAATTTTCTTTCCCACAAAGGTTACTGCACGGAAGAGCATCTCCAGCAACTGGCGACGCATGGGCCCTGTCTGATCCATCGCCGGACTTATGCGCCCGTAGCCGACGTGCTTGCGCAATTCCGGCAATCGCAGCCGCCTTCGTCCATACGGCGGGACCTCCGCGGACAAGAGCGTGACAATTCTTGACCCCAGGCGTTTCTTTGGGCAAGAAGGAGAGGCAGAGGCCGAGCGCTATCTGCGCGGGAAAGGCTACCGCATCGTTGCGAGAAACGTTCGGTCATCATTGGGGGAGTTGGACCTTGTGGCAGAGGACGGCCCGGTGCTGGTGTTCATCGAGGTCAAGGCAAGGCGGACCGGTCGATTCGGGGGAGCCATTCATGCCGTGCATCGGCAGAAACAACACAAACTTGTTCGACTGGCCGCGCAATTTCTCGCTCAACGTCACTGGATGGACCGGTCATGCCGCTTCGACGTGGTTCTGCTCCAGGCCACCGGGACCGCAGCACTCCGTGTCGAGCACATCCAGAATGCCTTTGAAGTCTCGGCCAGGGACCTGGGCTAAACGATCATGATCCAGCTGGTCCATGTCACCAAACAATACGACCGGCGTACGGCGCTCTCGGACGTCACGCTGGAAATCCACAAAGGGGAATTTGTGCTCTTGATGGGTCCGAGCGGCGCCGGAAAATCGACGCTGCTGCGCCTGTTGATCGGCGCGGAGAGGCCGGATCAGGGGCAGGTGTTTGTGAACGGCAAGAATGTCGCCGCGCTGAAGCCGTCCGAAATTCCATATCTGCGGCGCAAGATCGGGACGGTCTTCCAGGATTTCCAATTGCTCGTCAAGAAGTCGGTCTTCGACAATGTGGCGCTGCCGTTGCTCGTCCAGGGAGTATCGCAAATGGACATCAAGCGGAAGGTGACGGAAGCCTTGCGCGCGGTCGGCATCGAACACAAGCGAGACCAGCTGCCGATGAGCCTCTCCACCGGCGAGCAGCAGCGGGTCTGTATTGCGCGGGCTATCGTGAACGGGCCGGTGGTCCTGCTGGCCGATGAACCGACGGGAAATCTGGATCCGGGTCTGACGGGAGAAATCATCGAATTGTTCAAGCTGATCAACGCGCGCGGAACGACCGTCATGGTGGCCACCCATGATCCCTCCGTGATGAAACAGATCAACCGTCGAGTGGTAACCCTCGTGCGGGGCGCGCTCATGCCGGAACAACGGGTCGGTGTATGAGAACGATCTTCTATCTGCTGCGCGAGGCCTGGGCGAATATCTGGACCAACCGCACGACCACCGTCGTGGCAATCTTCACGACGGCGTTCACCCTGGCCTGTGTGGGAATTTTTCTCTTGTTGTACGTCAATCTCCGCGCCGCTGCCGGGTGGCTCCAGGAAGACATCAAGCTCATGGTGTATCTGAATGATCGGGCCGCCGCCTCGACCGTCTCCGATCTCGAGCAGCAGCTGCGCGCAGACCGCGCCGTCGCGGCGTTGCATTTCATTTCCAAAGATCAGGCGCTGGGAGAATTCAGAGCGCAGTTTCCCGCTGACTCGCATCTGCTGGAGGGGCTCGGCCAAAATCCGTTACCGGCCTCGTTTGTCGTGTCGTTGACGCCGCCGTACCGATCTCCGGATGCCATCAAACGCTGGGCCGAACGCATCGGCGTGCTCCCAGGGGTCGAGAAAGTGGACTATAATCAGGACTGGATCGATGCGCTTTCCACGGTGATCCGATCCATCGAGTTGGTCGCCATTGGGATCGGACTCATTCTCTCGGCTGCGGCCGTGACGATCATCGCGAACACGATCAGGCTGACCCTGTACGCGCGTCGCGAAGAAATCGCCATTTTGGGCTTGATCGGTGCCACCAAGACGTTCATTCGCATTCCCTATCTATTGGAAGGCGCGGTCCTCGGAGGCTTGGGAAGCGCCTGCTCGTTGTTCATGCTGAAGGCTCTGTACGAGCTATTCCGCCATCAGCTGCAGACGACGGGACGACTGCGCGGCCTGGAACAACTCACGATGTTCTTCCCGCTGTCGATCTGCCTGCTGCTCGTGGCGGTCGGCATCGTGCTCGGTTGCGCCGGCAGCTTCGTCTCGCTGCGGCGGTTTGACGAGGCCAGGGTATGAGACAGTTCCCGCGTTGCCTCGGATTGGTGCTGATCATCGCTGTGTGGACGCCGGGTGCGGTCTTCGCCGATTCCATCAATGAAAAAATCGACCGGGAGCGCAGGACGCTCGAGCAGCTCAAGGACCAGATCGAAGAAAAACGGCGTCAGGCGGACGAAGCGGGGAAAAGGCGGGAGTCCATCCTTCAAGGGATTCAAACGCTGGACGAGCGGCATATGCGGTACCGCCAGTCACATCAGGATATCAGTCGCAAGCTGCGAAAGAAGGACCAGGAAATCGAGGCGATCAACGCGCAGATCGCGCGGTTGCAGGATGGAGTGCGGGTGCGGCAGGAGGCGATTCTGGCCCGTCTGCGTGTCCAATATATGGAGGGCCGCTTTGGTCATTGGAAACCGCTGCTCGCCTCGGATTCGTATGGGGATTTCCAGCGCCGGCTCCGTTATCTCTCTGCAGTATCAGCGCGGGACTACGGACTTATCGAGACCTTCAGGACCGATATGGCCAACATGCAGGACGCAGAGCGGCAACGGGAAGCGGCACGGGTGGGCATGCTGGCGTATAAGCGCAGCACGGAGAAGCACCTGGATGAGATCAAGGCGGTGAAGAAAGAGAAGAAACTGTATTTGGCCAAGCTCACGCACGAAAAGGAATCGGCCGAGCGCGCGTTGCAGGAGCTCGAGCGATCCGCCGCGCGGATCGATAGCATGCTTCGTGAACTGGAACAACGCCGCAGAGCGGCGGCAGCCCGGCCGCCGTCCGCTTCCTTGCCGAAGGGGCTCAAGGGAGGGCTTCCCTGGCCGGCCGAGGGCAGCATTTTGACGTATTTCGGACGTCAGAAGCATCCGACCTTCAATACCTATGTCCAGCGGAAAGGGATTGAGATCCGTACGTTAGAAGGAAGCGCCATTCACGCAGTCATGCCTGGGACGGTCGTCTACGCGGACTGGTTGAAAGGCTACGGACTCGTTATAATCCTCGATCATGCGAACGGATTCTTTTCGCTTTATGCGCATGCCTCCAAAATCCTGACCTCGGTAGGAGCGCAGGTCACCTCGGGGCAGGCGATCGGTGAGACGGGAGATACGGGCATAACGGGCGAAAATACTTTATACTTTGAATTGCGCGAAGGGGCTGAAGCGGTTGATCCGCTCCAATGGCTCGCGAAACGATAAAGGCACCAAAGACGGTACGGGCGAAAGGACGCATATGATGGAACAGAACCCACGGCGGCGATTCTGGATGCTGGGCCCCATGGTCATGGTGGCCTTGTTCTTTGGCGTGTTGATCGGCAAGGGATGGGAACGGACCGGCCACGCCACCGAAACGTATGAGGAGTTGCGGACCTTCTCGGAGGTCCTGACACAGGTTCAAAAAAACTATGTCGACGACACCAAGGTCAAGGATCTGGTGCAGGGCGCGATTCGAGGCATGCTCTCGACGCTGGATCCCCACTCGGCCTACATGACTCCCGAAATGTACAAGGAAATGCAGGTTGAAACGAAAGGGGAGTTCGGCGGTGTCGGCATCCAAATCGGGGTCAAAGAAAACCGCCTGGCCGTGATTGCGCCGATCGATGGAACGCCGGCCCAGCGGGCCGGTATTAAGGCCGGAGACTACATTACGAAGGTCAATGACGAGTCGACAAAGGACCTGTCGCTCATGGACGCCGTCCAGAAGATGCGGGGGCCCAAAGGCACGAAGGTCAATCTCACCATCCAGCGGGACGGGACCGCCGACCCTCTGCAATTCACATTGGTACGGGACACCATCAAGATCGAAAGCGTGAAATCCAAGGTCCTCGACAACATCGGCTATGTGAAGCTGACACAGTTTCAAGAGGCGACCGGTCGGGATCTGGGCAGGGTATTGAAGCAGTTCAAAGAGCAAAAAGTACAGTCCACGATCCTAGACCTCCGCAATAATCCTGGGGGTCTGTTGACGGCCGCCGTGGAGGTGTCGGAACAATTCCTGCCCAACGGCAAGCTCGTGGTCTATACGAAAGGCCGTGAGAGCAAAAAGGATGAGTGGTTTGCCAAGGGCAGGGACCAAATGGACGACTCGCCCATGATCATTCTCGTCAATGAAGGATCAGCGAGCGCGTCGGAAATCGTGGCAGGCGCACTCCAAGACTACGGTCGAGCGGTGATCGTCGGGACGACGTCATTCGGCAAAGGGTCGGTGCAAACCATCCTTCCGCTGGGCGACGGATCGGGTCTGCGGCTGACGACGGCCAAGTACTACACGCCGAAGGGGCGTTCCATTCAGTCGACCGGCATTACGCCGGACATCGTGATCAAGCCGCAACCGGCGACGACAGTGGCGAAGGCCGAAGGAAAGCCCGGAGACAAAGAGGCGGACGGCAAAACCTCCAAACCGCCCGTCACGGCCGGTCCAGGGAAAGAGCAGTCTGCCGTGACGCCGAAAGGCGCCGAAGATGGGGTACAAAAGAACGGCACGGCGCCGGCAACTCCTCCACTTGATCTGTCGGGAGAGCCTTCGTTGGACCAGGACGTGCAGCTGCAGAAGGCCGTGGAGCTGCTCAAGACATGGAAGATCTTCAAGGAACTTCGGCCGTCGTGATCATTGGGAGCGCCGGCGTAGTTCGTCGATAGCCTCGAGCAGCGCCTCTTCGGACCCCGAGAAGCCCGGCACGGTGCGGAGCATGTGGGAGCGTACGAGCCTTTCCAGATCTGCCAGGGTGGCGATGTTCAGTCGACTATAGAGGTAGGCCACTAGGGATTCCGAGAGGCCCGGTAAGCGCGCCCAGGCTTTCACCTGCTCGGGGAGGGGCATCCGGAGCGCCTCCAACGTCAGGATCTTGCCGGTTCGTAGAAATTCTTCGATCTTCTCGGACAAGTCGGTGCCGATGCCGTCGATGTCCTCGAGCGCATGCCGTTTGGCCACCTCCGCCACGTCTTCGTCGAGGGCCAACAGGGCATCGGCGCCGCGCCGGTAGGCACGGACACGATAGGGATTGGCCCGCTGAGCGGCGAGCAGTTCCGCGATCGATCGGAAGAGTGTGGCAAGCTGCTGATTATGTTCGGGCACAGCCATCGGCGGTTCGCTCGTATTGTGCCGCGTCTTTACGATACAGGCAAGGGCGCCCGGCCGTTGGATTCATTGACAACCGGAATTGCGGTTCCCTAGGATGATAGAACATGGCGGAGGCGGTTCGGATTCAAGTGAACGGGCAGCAGCGCGATTGCCGGATGGGCGCGACCATCGGCGATCTGCTGCGCGAATTGGAGATCAAGACGGAGCGCGTCGCCGTAGAGTTGAACCTGGAAATTCTCGATCGCAATGACTTCGAGTCCCGAAGTCTCAGTCAAGGCGACCGGGTTGAAATCTTGAGCTTCATCGGCGGCGGGTGCGTCTCCGGCGAGCGGATGAAGAAGGGAACGGACCGATGTATGACGACCGATTAATCATTGCCGGACGCGAGTTCAAATCGAGGCTCTGGGTGGGGACCGGCAAGTACAAGGACTTTGTTGAAACCAAGAAAGCCATAGAAGTCTCGGGTGCCGACGTCGTCACCGTCGCCGTTCGTCGCGTGAACATCACGGACCGATCGAAAGAAAATCTTCTTGATTACATCGATCCCAAGAAATACACAATTTTGCCGAATACGGCGGGGTGCTATACCGTTGAGGATGCCGTGCGGTATGCGCGGTTGGCTCGAGCGGCCGGCGTCTCCGACCTCGTGAAGCTGGAAGTACTTGGCGATGAGAAAACGCTGTTTCCTGATACGACTGGCTTGATCGAGGCGGCCAAGATTTTGCTCAAGGAGGGGTTCATTGTCCTTCCCTACACGAACGATGATCCCATCGTCGCAAAGAAGCTCGTGGACATTGGTTGTCCCGCCGTCATGCCGTTGGCCGCCCCGATCGGCTCAGGGCTGGGCATTCGCAACCCCTACAATCTGAAAATCATCATGGAGACCGTCAAGGTTCCCATTATTGTGGATGCGGGCGTCGGGACGGCTTCGGATGCGGCGCTTGCCATGGAATACGGTGCAGACGCGGTGCTCATGAACACGGCCATCGCGGGTGCGAAAGATCCCATTGCCATGGCCGAAGCCATGAAGTATGCGGTCCATGCCGGCCGTCTCGCCTATAAGGCAGGCCGTATTCCCCGTAAACTGTATGCGACGGCGAGCAGCCCCATCGAAGGCATGCTCTGAGTACGGGTGATGAGTGATCAGTTTAGGACGGATCTCTGAGATCCACTCTTCACTGATTACCGATCACTGGTCACTCGCACATGCCGTCGCTTGAGTCCCGTCTCCTTCTCGTCACCGATCGTCAACAGACGAACGGCAGGCCGTTAATGTCCGTCCTCTCCCAAGCTTTGAAAGCCGGGCGACCTGCCGTGCACCTGCGAGAGCGCGACCTCTGCGGGAAAGATCTTCTCGCGCTCGCGGAAGATCTCCAACAGATCATGGTGTCTCACGGCGCCCAGTTCGTCATCAATGACCGCCTCGACGTGGCGCTCTCGCTCGAAGGAGCCGGCGTCCATCTTCGGAGTAACAGTCTGCCGGTGTCGGTGGCGCGGCGGGTCCTTGGTCCTCATCGGTTGCTCGGCGTTTCGGTCCATTCCGTCAACGAGGCTGTCGAGGTCGAAGCGGCAGGAGCCGATTACATCGTCCTCGGGCCGGTGTTTGAAACGCCGTCCAAACGCATGTACGGGCCTCCGCTCGGTCTCGCGAAAGTGGAAGAAGCCGCTCGCGCCGTTCGTGTCCCGATCATCGCGATCGGCGGGATGACCACCGCTCGCGCACGCGACGCGCGCCGTGCCGGCGCATTCGGCGTCGCCGTCATCACCGCCGTGCTCGGCGCTGAAGATGTGGAAGCGGCGACTCGCGCGTTGCTCGACGCCGTCATCTCGACGGGATCAACGGCCCCGAACGACTGATTTGACGCGCCGAAATCGGTCGTCTAGTTGACCGTGAAAATAACGAGTGTTAGAATCCGCTCAAGACTTGGACTTTGCGATTCATGAGAGCTTGTCGCTTGTCCCAGGTGGTCCATGGCCGATACGAAAGGAAGTCCAAGCCGGCTCCGGTCCCTCCGAGATTCCGTTAAGCACATCACGAAGCGGCTGTCCGAGGGAGACCCAGACGTGATTCATCGAAACGAAGAACAAGGCCGGGAAATCGAAAAGCTTCGTGTGCAGATCCAGTCGATGGAAGAAGAAATCCGTCGGCTGTATCAATCCCGGTACCAACTCGATCAAGCCAACAAACAGAACGAAAAACTCGTCACGACGCTTCAGGAAGCCAAGGCGCAAATCGAAGCGCTTCGCGCCGAGGTCGAAAAACTGACCGCGCCTCCCTCCACCTACGCTATCTTCTCCAGTCTCAATCAGGACGGCACGGGCAACGTGTATGTGTCCGGACGGAAGATGAAGGTCAGCTTGCATCCGTCGGTGACAAGCAAAGGCTTGCGGAAGGGCCAGGAGGTGATCCTCAATGAAGCCTTGAACGTCATCGAGGCTCGTGGGTTTGACGTGCAGGGCGAAGTCGTTCGCTTGAAGGATCTCCTCGAAGGGAACCGCGCTCTTGTCACGCTGCATTTCGACGAGGAAAAGGTCGCTGAACTTGGGGAACCGTTGTTAACGGAACGGCTCAGCGTGGGTGATCACCTCCTGTTCGATCCGCGCTCGGGCTGCGTCATTGAGAAGTTGCCGAAATCCGAAGCCGAGGAACTGGTGCTCGAGGAAGTGCCGGATGTGGACTATGCCCATATCGGCGGACTTCAGCACGAGTTGGAGCAGGTGCGGGATGCGGTCGAACTGCCGTTTCTCCATCCTCACTTGTTTTCAGAATACCAGCTGAGCGCGCCAAAAGGAGTGTTGCTGTACGGTCCTCCCGGTTGCGGCAAGACGCTCATTGCGAAAGCCGTGGCCAACTCCATCGCCAAGAAGCTGGGACACTTGACGGGCAAGGAAGTGCGGAGCTATTTCCTCCACGTCAAAGGACCGGAACTCCTCAACAAGTACGTGGGAGAGTCCGAGCGCCAGGTCCGGGAAGTCTTCAAGAAGGCCAAAGAGCGGGCGGCGGACGGCAATCCGGTGATCGTGTTCTTCGACGAAATGGACGCGCTCTTCCGCACACGGGGCACCGGTATCTCGTCAGACATCGAATCGACGATCGTGCCGCAATTCCTCTCCGAGATCGACGGCGTTGAGCGGCTGAGGAACGTGATCGTCATCGGCGCGAGCAACCGCCAGGATCTGATCGATCCCGCCGTGTTGCGGGCCGGCCGTCTCGACGTGAAGGTCAAAGTGGGTCGCCCCGATGCCGCGGCCGCGAAAGACATTTTCTCGAAGTACGTGGGCATCACTCTCCCGTTCGACGAGGAGGAGTTGAAGCGGCACGGAGGCGATGCCAAGGCCTTGGTCGAACATCTGACCGATCTGACGGTCGGCGCGATGTACGCCACCTCGGAAGAAAACAAGTTCATCGAGGTGACTTACGCGAACGGCGAGAAGGAGATATTGTACTTCAAGGATTTCGCGAGCGGCGCCTTGATCGAAGGGATTGTATCGCGTGCCAAAAAGTACGCCGTGAAGCGTGCCATTGCTCAGGAAGGCAGGGGCCTCCGGTCCGACGACCTGATCCGGGCGATTCGGGAAGAGTTCAAGGAACACGAGGATCTGCCCAATACGACCAATCCCGACGACTGGGCGAAAGTCGCCGGGAAGAAAGGCGAGAAAATCGTGCACATCCGGACGATCAGCGGCGGTCCGGCCGAATCGCGTCAGATCGAAACCATCACCACCGGCCACTACCTCTAGACCCCCATGCGGGAACCCACACCTCCGACGGCTCCTCGCGTACTCGGAACGGAAACGGAATTTGGCATCGCCTCCAGGGACGCCTCGGCGTCCGATCCGATCTCCAATTCCCTTGCCGTGATCGGTCATTATCCAGGCATCTCGGTGCCTCACGCCGTGTGGGACTATGAAAACGAGAACCCGCTGCTCGACGCCCGCGGATTCGAGGTCGAGGGCGAGCGAGAACGGCCGAATCCCGATTACAACCGCCAACTGAACAAGGTGTTGGCGAACGGGGGCCGTCTGTATGTCGACGGGGCCCACCCGGAATACTCCACGCCCGAATGCACGAACCCGCGCGAAGTCGTGGCCTATGAACGCATCAGCGAGCGGATTCTCGCTCAATGCCTCGACAACATGGCGCGCACGAGAGGCCGCGACCTGTTTGTCCTCTACAAGAACAATTCCGACGGCAAGGGCAACAGCTACGGCTATCACGAAAACTACATGCTGTCTCGGTCGATACCGTTCGAGCGGATCGTGAAAATCCTGGCCCCGTTTTTCGTCACACGACTGGTTTATGCCGGAGCGGGAAAGGTCGGCGCGGAAAATCAGACAAATTTTACGGAATTCCAGATTTCCCAACGAGCGGATTTCTTCGAATGTCTCGTGGACCTCAACACCATGGTGAAGCGTCCGATCGTCAACTCGCGGGACGAACCGCACGCCGATTATGGGAAGTATCGGCGTCTGCACGTCATCGTAGGCGACGCCAACATGGCAGAGTTGTCGACGTATCTGAAAGTTGGGACGCTCGGAATCGTCTTGGATTTGCTCGAGGCGGGTATCGATCTTCCCCAGATTGAGCTCGAGGATCCTGTCCTTGGGATCAAGCAAGTGTCGCGCGATTTGACCATGAAAGGTACGTTGAAGCTGGCGGACGGCCGAGCGACGACTGCGATCGAAATCCAACGTGCGTATCTGAAATCCGCCATGAACTTTTACGCTTGTCATGAACTTGACCAGGTCACCAAGGACATTCTAGTCCGGTGGGAAGACGTGTTGGACAAATTGGAACAGGATCCCCGTTCACTCGCCCAGGAACTCGATTGGGCGGCCAAGCGCCACATGATCGAATCGTATATGGATCGCAAAGGTTGCGGATGGGACGATCCGCGCGTGCGTCTCATGGACCTGCAGTACCATGACATCCGGCCGGACAAGGGATTGTATTACACGCTCGAGCGCAGCCATCTCATCGAGCGCATCGTGCAGGATGTGGAAATCACCAGAGCGGAGTTCATGCCCCCTTCCGGTACGCGCGCGTACTTCCGGGGACGGTGTATCGGAAAGTTCTCGAAGTCCATCTACGGAGCCAGCTGGACGTCAGTTCTCTTTGACGTTGGCAACACGACGATCAAGAAGGTGCCGTTGATGGACCCGTTACGGGGTACGGAATCGTTAACCGCGGAACTGCTCGACCAATCGGATACGGCGGAAGCGTTGCTCGCCAAGCTGAAAGCCTGATGAAGCTTCCCTTTTTCCCCAATCATGACGACGCGAGTTTTTTTAATTTCCTGACCAGGCAGCACCCCGATTTGACGCCCGGCGGGAGGCGGATGCCCGAGCTGCCTTCGACACCGCATGAGCCCGCACGACAGGTCCCTTCCATCAGTGTCCCACATGCCACGACCGTCCTAGCGGTGAAATATCAGGAAGGCGTCGTCATCGCCGGCGACCGCCGGGCCACCGAGGGATTTCAAATCGCCGAACGCCGCATTGAAAAAGTGTTCAAGATCGACGACTACTCGGCCATGGCCATTGCCGGTGCGGCCGGGCCCTGTATCGAGATGGCGAAGCTGTTTCAAACCGAGTTGGAGCACTACGAAAAACTCGAGGGCATGCAACTGTCCTGTGAAGGCAAGGCCAATAAGCTCGGCCAAATGGTCAAAGCAAACCTGCCGATGGTCTTCCAAGGGCTGGTCGTGATGCCGCTCTACGTCGGCTACGACCTCAAACGAAGCGAGGGGCGGATTTTCAAGTACGATCTGGCCGGCGGGCGCTATGAGGAGTCCGATTATCATGCCATCGGCTCCGGTGGCAAGGACGCGCGCAATACGATGCGCGAGCATTTCCGAAAGGGAATGGCCGAACCCGACGCCCTGAAGCTGGCCCTCCTCGCCCTCTACAATGCCGCCGACGATGATGTGGGCACCGGCGGGCCCGATCTGGTACGCGGGATCTATCCGACCGCCAAAATTGTCAATGGTACCGGCATTACCGACGTGCCGGAATCGCGGATCCGGGGCATCTACGACGAGGTGCTGGCCGGCCGTGTGGCGAAGGAGCGATAACCATGCCGATGCCCTACTACGTCTCGCCCGAGCAGATGATGCAGGACAAGGCGGAGTATGCCAAGAAAGGCATCGCCAAGGGGCGGTCCATCATCGCCATGGAATATGTGAACGGCATCCTGTTGGCTGCGGAGAACCCGAGCGCAAGTCTTCACAAGATTTCCGAGATCTATGACAACATCGCCTTCGCCGGCGCCGGAAAATACAGCGAGTTCGAAAACTTGCGCAAGGCGGGCATCAGACATGCGGATCTGAAGGGCTTCATGTACAGCCGGGAAGACGTGACCGCCCGCTCGCTGGCCAATGGCTACTCCCAAAGCCTCGGAACGATCTTCAGTCAGGAAATGAAACCGCTCGAAGTCGAGATTCTGGTCGTCCAGATCGGACACAACGGGCACACGAACGAGATGTATCGCATTTCCTTTGACGGCAGCATCATCGATGAGAAGCAGTTCGCCGTCATCGGGGGAAAGTCAGAATCCGTCCAGGCCGCGCTCAGAGAAAGGGTGCCGGCCAACCCTCCGGATCTCAAAACAGCGCTGAATCTGTGCATCGTGGCGCTCGAGCAGACCGGGAACCAGAAGCTGTCGCTGGAAAGCCTCGAAGTGGCGGTGCTGGATCGCACGAGAGAGAACCGGAAATTCCGCCGGTACACCTCCGCTGAGACGAAGCAGCTCCTCGCGTAACTCTCCACTGACGAAACATACCGCTTCTGTTGAAGATGGGCGGGAGGCCGTGTATTCTCCTTCTATGCCGTCCCCGGGTCCCATGAAACAGCGTATCTTCGGCCTCGAGAACGAGTACGGCCTCATTTTCTCGCCCAACGGCCGCATTTATTTGCCGATGGAGAAGGTCCTCGGCTATATCTTCGAAGGCTTGATTCCGAACAGCTGGCCGTCCAATGCGTTTCTGGTCAACGGCGCCCGTTTCTATCAGGACACGGGCTGTCACCCTGAATACTCCACGCCCGAATGCGACAACATTCTGGACCTCGTCGTCCATGACAAGGCTGGCGAGCGCTTGTTGGAAGCCTGTTTGCCGGCGGCGGAAGAACGTCTACGCGAAGAGGGACTGTCCGGCGAAATTTACATTTTCAAGAACAACACCGACTCCTTGGGCAACACCTACGGGTGTCATGAGAATTTCCTCATGCGACGGGATGTGGATTTCTGGAAGGTCACCGAGCAGCTCATTCCGTTTTTTGTGACCCGCCAGGTGTACAGCGGTGCCGGCAAGGTGCTCAAGGTTTCCGGAAAGCCGCAATTTTTTATTTCTCAGCGGGCCCAGCACATCCATGAGAAGACTTCTTCCTCCACGACTTCCTCCCGCAGCATCATCAACACCAGAGATGAGCCGCATGCCGACGCCGAGCGTTATCGGCGCTTGCACATCATCGTCGGCGACTCCAACATGTCGGAGTTGGTCACCTACCTGAAAGTCGGGACCGCAACGCTCGTGCTCTCGATGATCGAAGAAGGATTCTCCGTGCACGGCATGGAGTTGGAAGATCCGGTCAAGGCGATCCGTGAGATTTCCCGGGACCCCACCGTGAAACGGAAGGTCAAACTTGACGATGGTCGGCAAATGACCGCGGTCGAGATTCAACGGGTGTATCTGGAGCGTGCGCAGGAGTATCTGGCGCAACAGGATCACGATCCCATTCTCGATGATGTCTGGAAGCGATGGGCGATGATCTTGGATAAGCTCGAAGACGATCCCATGCAGCTGGTCAGGGAAATCGACTGGATCACCAAGCGGCACCTCATCCAATCCTACGTCGACCGCAAGGGCTGCAGCTGGGACGATCCTCGCGTGTTTCTCCTGGATCTGCAATTCCATGATGTGAAGCGTACGAGAGGACTGTACTACCTCATGGAATCCCGCGGATTGGTCGAGCGGGTGGTCGAAGAGGATGCCGTGCAGCGGGCCATGTCGACCCCGCCGCAAACGACCAGGGCCAAGGTGCGGGGCGATTTTATCCGGTTTGCTCGTGCCAAGAATCGCTCGTACACTGTGGATTGG
Source organism: Nitrospira sp. (assembly GCA_035281245.1). Classification (GTDB taxonomy): domain Bacteria; phylum Nitrospirota; class Nitrospiria; order Nitrospirales; family Nitrospiraceae; genus Nitrospira_C. The sequence continues at coordinate 54,357 of DATEEH010000047.1, read as the reverse complement.
ACCTATCTCAAGCTGAACGGCTACTGGGAAGAGACGATCCTGTGCATGGATCCCTTTAGTGCCGTCAATCGGCGTGTCGACGAGCTGGTGTCGCAGGTATCTGGTCTTCGGTTCTACAGGTAATGCATTCCATGCTTACTTCTGCGTTGAAACAGGCGGGTGAGCGGGTATCCCGGCTGGACCGGACGCTGATCATGATGATCGTGCTCCTGACCAGCGTGTTTCCCGTCGAGCTGTTTCCCAACGCTCCTCCGCCGCCCAAAGGCATCGACGGGCAGTACAGCGGCCGGCAAGGCCAAGTCCTATTAGTCAAGGTTCCCATGGCGGAAGAGGCGTCAGAAGTCAAAGGGACGTTTCTGGACCGGACGATTCCGTTCTTTCGGGAGATGCGCAGTGGAGAGCCTGCCGGGTATCTCGGATTGGTCGGCCTTGATATGCAGGATGCCCCCGGGACGTACGAACTCGTTGTGGACATCAAGAACGGGGAGCAACAGGCCAGGCGGCTGAGCTACCACGTGCTGATCACGAAGGAAAAATTCGCGGTCGAGCACCTCAAACTTCCCAAAGACAAGGTGGATCTTGACGACAGGACGCTGGCCCGTTGGAAGACGGAGCAAGAGCAGGTGCGGCAGGCGTTAGCCGACAACTCCGCGCTCCGGTTGTGGCACAGCGGCTTCGTCGAGCCGGTGAACGGCAAACGCACCGGCATCTTCGGCAGCGTCAGGATCATGAATGGTCAGCCGCGTAATCCGCATAACGGAGAGGATATCGGCGCGCCCTTGGGCACGGATGTCGTGGCAACCAACGACGGCGTGGTACGGCTCACAGTTGATCATGTCTTTTCCGGCAGGGGAGTGTTCGTAGACCATGGTCTGGGCTTCTATAGTATGTACTTTCATCTTTCGGAAATTCTTGTGAAGGACGGCGATCTCGTGAAGGCCGGACAACTCATCGGCAAGGTCGGTGCGACCGGCCGCGCGACCGGCCCGCACTTGCATTGGGGCGTGAAACTCAACGGTGCTCGCGTGAACCCTTATGCGCTGCTCGATCTCCCCTTCAAGAACGGGTCCGGGGCTGGCCCGATCGTCTCGGATCCCGCCTCTCCCGTCATGCCAGACGCGCTTTCCATCAAACAGTAAGGGCACGATCGAGCCTTTCGAATGGTTGGCGTCCGCCGACCTGAGCGTTCGATAGACATTTTCATTTTCGCTTGGATTTGCACAAGGCAGTGCTATGCTGCGAATTGCGGCATTGTCAGAATCGAGGTGAGACGTGGAGTTCAGCGCGGAAAACAGCCTCTATCTGTTTGGGATCCTGGCACTGCTGGGGTTGTGGCTGTTTCATCAACATCAGGTTCGTTCAGGACGAATCCAAGCGGTCGACCTGTTCGATCGTTCCGTGGTGCGGTGTTATCTGTTTGTCCTGCCCGATGGTCGGGAATCATGCGAGGTCTGCACCGCCGCACAGGGCCGTGTTTTTCTGCCGTCCGTCGTCGGAAAGATCGGATTTTCTCCGGTCGACCGGGCCTGTTGCGGCCCCGTTCCCTGCCAGGGACAGTTGATCGGGCTCTACGGCGGATGGGCGGAAGCCAGGCAACTCGTCAACCGGCTGCAACATGCATCGAAAAAGCATCGGATCCAATTGTCGTCGGAAGATCTCTGCGCCTTGGCCAAAGGCGATTGGAGCAAGAGCGTCAGCGCCGATACCGACCGCATCAGCATGCATCTGCTCGAGGGATGGTGCTTTGGAAAGACAGACCGGGAAGCGGCGATCAAGGGGCTCCGGTATGTCGTCGAACGCGCCAAAGAGCCCCGGCATCGTCCGTACATCGTTCCAGCCTCGCTTCGGCTGATGGAATTGCTGATCAAAACCGGCCTCGACGATGAGGCGCGTCTTGCCATCGAACAGTTCGAGCAGCGTTTTCCGTCGGATCGTCCGGACGTCGACGGACCCTCCTTCGCCCAACGAAAGATGCTCCAAGAGATGAAGTCACTCTTGTGGGAAACCCGCTCGTTGAAGGTGTCCACCACCTAGTAATTCGATTCGATGCTCGAGGGAGTCTTGTTGAGGACGGTGGCCGCCGAGCGGGACAGTACCGCATCGTGGGCGTGATCCAGCGAGTAGATGCGGAATTGGACAAGCCGAGTCGGCAGGAGATCAAGGAATTCTTCGAGCGGTTCGGTCGAGACCATTCTGGTCCCGGGATCGTAGACGTAGAGAGGAACGCCGCGATGATCCTTGGGGTCGGGCCGGGGATCCAGCGGCGCCATGTCCACGCGGAACTCGACATGGTGTAAGCCTCGCGGCATTTCTTTCCGAATCTGCTTTTCGAAATGCTGATGGCTGGGGAAGTCCATACCGCGTTCCTGGCCCTTCTCTTTCAGCACCGTGCTGTAGGCCATCTTCCATTTCACGTCCCGCCCTAGGATTCTTGCCCATTCCTCCCCAAGCCGTCGCTCGGCGGCCAGACGCGACGTTTTCCAGCTGCGCACTCCTTCAAGGAGGAACCAATCCGTGAACGTCAGATACTCATCCATCCGTTTGCGCGGGTCATGAGGAAACAACAGCTTCATCGTGTCGCCGAAAATATCTCTCAGATGGATGTCGATCGCCCGTGTCGTCCGGTGGAAGTAGACGTTGGAATAGAGATACATCCTCGTGTTGAGAAACATCTGGAGTGCCGGTAGACCGGTCTTGTGAATGGTGAATCCCTTCTCGGTGATGATCGTGTAATGAATGAGCCGCGTCAAATCGACCGGACCTACGGCCACGCCGCACATGTACGAATCGCGCAAAACGTAATCCAGGTTATCGGCGGTGTAGCTGCCGGAAATCACGGGCTGCAGCATGTTGAGCCAGCGCGGCAGGCGGGAATTGTCCTTGCCCTTTTCCTTCAGGATCACATGCGCGATGTGGTCGGGATTGAGTTCCTCGCCCCTGGCGAACGACCCGGACGGACTGCGACGGATCTTTTTGATGATCGGGCCGAGATGGTCTCGAATGATGAGTTGGCCGAGCTTTTCGTGGCTTGTTTGCAGCGCATGCAGATAGTTGTCGTCGAAAAAATGGCAAAAGGGGCCATGGCCGATGTCGTGGACGAGGGCGGTTACCCGCAGGAATTCCTCGACGTAATTAGCCGAGGGAACATCCGGAGCCGCCTTGACGAGAAACGGATACAGGTGTCTAGCGAAACGGCCGGCCACGTGCATCGTCCCGATGGAATGCACGAAGCGGGTATGCTCCGCGGAAGGATAGACCCAACGGGCGCTTTGCAGTTGGTAAATCTGGCGGAGGCGCTGCACCCAGGGGCTGTCGATCAGATCCTTTTCGGTCCGCTCATGTGGATCAGCCTGGCTCGACGGCACGGTGAACGAGACGTACTTGTGAATGGGATCGGCGATGAGGGCCGACCCATCATACGGAGCGTCGGGTGGGCGAGTGGATTCCGGCCGTGTCATGGGCGACGGAAGGCATCTTAGCCTAGCGGCTTGGGAGGCGGCAATGGCTCCGCGTGACGAGCCGCGGCCTGCCGATGCTTCGTGATGAGGTACAGAGCCAAGGGGTAGGACAGGATGGCAGCGATCACGCTCAGCACGATGCCTCCTAAGGCGAACGGGACAGCGTAAGGCATGACCTGTTCATAGATAGCGCGGAAGCCGAGCTCGCTCCAATCGAACGCCGGACTTTCCGAGCGTCCGAGCAGGACCGCGCCGGTCCAGTAGGTCGCTCCCAGAATCGGGACGATGGTCCAGGGATTGTTGATGAACGCCCCGGCCAGCAATGCCACAAAGTTGAGTTTGAATGCCCACGTGCAAAGCCCGACCAGAATCATATGGAAACCGTAGAGGGGACAGAAAGCAATTCCAGCGCCGATGGCGAACGCGAGCGCCGTTCGTTGCGGCGATTCCTGCAGGTGCAGGATCTGTCTGAGCAGCGATCGAAAGGATCCGATGGCCATGGATCAGCGCAATGGTCCCGAGAAATGGACATAGCTGGTGACGCGAAGTCGACGGAGACGATGGCCTGCGTCGCGCAATTGGATGCCAAACGCCTTCGGACGAATCACGCCGATACACGTGATCCGGCGGCCCGGCTCCTTCGCGAGGCGCTGTAATCGACGAGCCTTCGGCATCGGCGTCGTCCAGAGCAGTTCATAATCTTCACCGCCTTGCAGCGCCAACGTCGCGGGGTCGCGGCGCGCGCTTACGGCATAGGCCTGCAGGGCCGGGGACAGAGGCAGCGCGCCGGCCTGGATCTCGGCGCCCACGCCGCTCTCTTCGCAGAGATGCCGGAGGTCACCCGACAACCCGTCGGACAGGTCGATCGCGGCACTGGCCAGGCATTGTCGGCTCAAGAACTGGCCGAAACGGCAGTGAGCGACGGGCCGGCGATGCCGGGCGATCAAGAATCGACGGTGAGCGCGTGAGAGTCGAGCGGCCGTGGTCCGGCCATGGCGGGACAGCAGGTACCCACCCGCCAGCGAGTCGCCGAGCGTGCCGGTAACGTAGATGGCATCGCCCACCTTCGCGCCGCTGCGCAGCAACGCGGATCCAGTCGGCACGGAGCCGGTCATGGTGAGGCTCAGAAAGAGACCCTCACGGGAGGCGGAGGTGTCCCCGCCGATCAAGGCGACCCGATAGGGTCGGCAGGCGTCCATCAAGCCGCGGTAGAGTTTGAGGATGCCGGACTGGCTGTACGAGGCGGGAATGGCGAGCGCCACGAGCACGTGCTCCGGTCGTGCGCCCATGGCGGCCAGGTCGCTCAAGTTGGCGATCGCGGCCTTATATCCGACGTCGTCCAACGAGGCGGTTCTCAGGTCGAAGTGGACATGTTCGGCAAGGAGATCGGTCGTCAGCACGAGCTGGCGGCCGGCCGGCGGAGTGACGACGGCCGCGTCGTCTCCGATCCCTCGCGCGACCGAGCCGCCGCCTCGTGCGTGGCGTTGCCGGATGGTCTGGATAAGTTCGAATTCTCGGAGCCGGGAGCTGGCCGGAGACCTGGCCGACGATGGCATATCAACGCGGCTGGCGCGAGGCCTGCGGACGGGTGACGGAGCGAGCGTGGGTGGTCGGCTCGGGGCGCCTCGGTTTCTCGATACGCGACACCGTTTTCGGCGCTTGTTGGGGAGCCTGTGGCTGTCCCATTTTCTTCTTGGTCGAGGTCCTGCGTCGCAAGGCCACCTTCATGACATCGTCCATCGTATCCGCAAAGACGAGCTGAATGCCTTTCAGGATGTGCTTCGGTATTTCGTCCAGATCCTTCTTGTTCCGCTTCGGGAGAATCACCGATGTCAGTCTCGCCCGCTTCGCCGCGAGGATCTTTTCTTTCAAACCGCCGATCGGCAGCACACGGCCCCGCAACGTGATCTCGCCCGTCATCGCCAGGTCCCGCCGCGCAGGTACTTGTGCCAAGGCCGACGCAATGGCGGTGGCCATGGTGATGCCGGCGGACGGGCCGTCCTTCGGGATGGCGCCTGCCGGTACGTGAATGTGCAGATCCTGCTTGGTAAACATGTCGGGGTTGATGCCCAGCGACTTTTCACGCGAGCGGACGTAGCTCAAGGCGGCCTGTGCCGATTCCTTCATGACATCGCCGAGATGACCGGTCAACGTCAGTGCGCCTTTGCCCTTCATGACCGTGGCTTCGATATAGAGCACGTCGCCGCCCGATTCGGTCCAGGCCAAGCCGGTGGCGACGCCGATTTCGTCTTTCTCGAGTTCCGATTCGGGCACGAACTTCGGCACCCCCAGATACTTGTGCAGATTGCCGGCGTTCACGGGGAATCCCAGACCCTTCCCCTCGGCCACTTTCTTGGCCACCTTCCGCATCACATTGGCGATTTCCCGCTCGAGGTTGCGGACACCGGCTTCCCGCGTATAGTGCACGATGATCTGCCGGATCGCCGGTTCCGCAATCTTGACGTGTTTTTCCGTGATCCCGTGCTCATTCAGCTGCCGCGGGATGAGGTAGCGCTGCGCAATGCCGAGCTTCTCCTCCTCGGTATACCCGGGGATCTCGATGATCTCCATGCGATCCCGGAGCGCGGGAAGAATTGGATCGATCAAGTTCGCAGTCGTGATGAACATGACTTCCGACAGGTCGAACGGCACGCCCAGATAATGGTCCGTAAAGGTACTGTTCTGCTCGGGGTCCAACACCTCGAGCAGAGCGGCCGAGGGGTCGCCGCGGAAGTCCATGCCGACCTTGTCGATCTCGTCCAGCATGAAGACCGGGTTGTTGGTCCCGGCCTGCTTCATCCCTTGAATCATCCGGCCGGGCAGGGCGCCCACATACGTCCGTCGGTGGCCGCGGATCTCGGCTTCGTCTCGCACGCCGCCGAGACTGACCCGCACGAACTCACGGCCGAGCGCACGGGCGATGGACTTCCCGAGCGACGTCTTGCCGACGCCGGGGGGACCGACGAAGCAGAGAATGGGGCCCTTCATCTTCTCTTTGAGCTTCCTGACCGCAAGGTATTCGAGGATGCGTTCCTTGACCTTTTCGAGATCGTAGTGGTCCTCGTTAAGGACCTTCTGCGCCGACTTCAGGTCAAGGTTGTCTTTCGATTTTTTGGACCAGGGCAGCTCCACCATCCACTCGAGATACGTGCGGACGGTCGCCGACTCGGCCGTATCCGGATGCATTTTCTCGAGCCGCTTGAGCTGTTTTTCGGTCTCTTTCAGGACCTTCTCGGGCATCTTGGCGTCTTTGACGCGCTTGCGGAATTCGGCGACTTCCTCCGCCCGTTCGTCGAGTTCGCCCAGTTCCTTTTGAATCGCCTTGAGCTGCTCGCGCAGGAAGTATTCGCGCTGGGTCTTGTCCATCTCGCCCTTGGCTTGCGCCTGAATTTTCTGCTGCATCGAGAGGACTTCGATTTCCTTGGCCAGGATCTCGCTGATCTGCCGCAGCCGCTTGAGCGGCTCCGTAATCTCCAGCACGGATTGCGTCACTTCCACCTTGAGCCCCAAGTTGGATGCAATCATGTCGGCCAAGCGGCCGGGATCTTCCAAATTTTCGATGACCACCATGACGTCGGGGATCAACACCTTTCCGAGACTGACGATCCGTTCGATCTGTTCCTTGACCGTGCGCATGACCGCTTCGCTCTCGAGCGTCGAGCCTGCGGCCTTCGCCTCGCTGATCTTGTCGATGCGGACCGAATAGTACGGATCGGTTTGGATGTAGCCGGAGATCTTGGCTTTCGAAAGCCCCTGGACCAGAATTTTGATCCGCTCATCGGGCAACTTGAGCATCCGCATGATGATGCCGACCGTGCCGATCGAATGGATATCGTCGGGGCTGGGGTTTTCGACGTCGAGCGCCTTCTGCGTCGCCAAAAAGATCATCCGATTGCCTGCCAGCGCGGCTTCGATCGCCTTGATCGACATTTCCCGCCCGACGAACAACGGCAGCACCATATAAGGAAAGACGACGATATCGCGCACCGGCAGCAGCGGCAGCTGGTCGGGGATTTCGACGTTTTGAGGCGGCGTCAGATCTTGTTCAATCGATTCGCTCATCGGCGTGCTCTCACGGCCTCCATGGGATCTCTTCGACACAGAACGGATGCGATGGCTAGGCTCTGCTGGTGCGGCGATGTTCTCCGGCCGACTCCGTGCGGCTTCGAAGATAGTCGGCGAAGTCTGCGCCCAATGACGGGTTTTTCAACGCAAATTCGACCGTGGCAATGAGGAAGCCCAGCTTGTCGCCGGCGTCGTAGCGGTTGCCTTTGACTTCGAGCGCATACATGGGGGAGTGCTTCGCCAACTCCCGCAGCGCATCGGTGAGCTGAATTTCCCCATTTTTCCCGGGCTTGGTCTTTCGCAAAATCGGAAAAATTTCCGGAGGCAGCACGTAGCGCCCAATGACCGCCAGATTCGAAGGAGCATCCGAGGGCGCCGGCTTCTCGACCAGATCCGCGACCTTATACAGCCCGTCCGACAGCCGCTCGGGCGAGATGATGCCGTAACGATTGACTTCCTGATGAGGCACTTCCTGGATGCCCAGGACCGCGCCGTGTCGTTTCTTGTACGTGTGCACCAACTGTGCGAGCCCGGGCACGGCGGCGTCGATGATTTCATCGCCGAGCATCACGGCGAACGGTTCGTCGCCGATCAAATGTTGGGCGCAGAGCACGGCATGGCCGAGACCCAAGGCCTCCGACTGGCGCACGTAACAGAAATTCGCCAAATTGGAAATGTGTCGAATCTGACTCAGCAGCTGGCCTTTCCCGTTGCCCTTGAGGTTTTCCTCCAGTTCGACGGAACGATCGAAATGATCTTCGATGGCGCGCTTTCCGCGGCCCGTGATCACGATAATATCCTCGATGCCTGATGCGACCGCCTCTTCGACCGCATATTGAATGAGCGGTTTGTCGACCAAGGGAAGCATTTCCTTCGGAGAGGCCTTCGTGGCGGGAAGAAATCGAGTTCCGAGCCCGGCGGCGGGAAGAATGGCTTTGCGAACCTCGGATCGCGACATATGGCGATACTATGTGATGGGGTAGGTGAAGTCAACAGTTTCGGGCCAGATCCGCTTTACATTGAACTACTTGCCCCATATAATCCGGGAGTTTTTTATTCAGGTTCGTGGCTGATGCTGCAACGCGGCACGCGTACGCATCTCGCGTCAGTTGACCTTCATTGCCGCTATCATCCGTGGCTCCCAGTTCGTCTCAGTTGCGGGGCTCGGTGAAGGGCGTTCTACTCCCCTAATCGAGGCCTTTGAATGGGGTTGTTATATTCTGTGGTCCGTTCGGGAGCCCGGTGCGAGTGACGGAGGGGTCTGCGGTACAGCGCCTGCGGTGGTTTCTGGCGATGCTGATTCCGGTTCTTGTGGTGACCGGCTATTGGCGCGAGGCGCCCGCTCAGACTCCGACGACCAAGGTGGCCTCCATCGATATTCGCGGCAACAAGAAGATCGAGCTTCCCGCCATCGAGGGACGATTGACGTTGAAACCGGGCGATCCGTATACCCCGGAAAACGTGCGTGGACAGATCAAGATCCTCTATGAAACCGGGTACTTCGAAGATGTGCAGGTGGAAACGGAGTCGGCGGTTGGAGGGATTGCGCTGACGTTCGTCGTTCAGGAGAAACCCTTCATCACTGAAATCGTCTTCGACGGCAACGAAGAACTCAGCGACGACAAGCTCAAGGAAAAAATTACGATCAAGAGCCAGGCGTTTCTGGATCAGCAACAGGCCAAGGAAAGCGCGGAGAAGATCCGTTTAGCCTATCAGGAGGATGGCTATTTCAGCGCTCAGGTCATCCCGATCGTGCAGACGCTCGACGAAGATCGCAAGCGACTCACGTTTTTCATCAAGGAAGGGGACAAGGCCAAAGTCAAGACCGTGAACTTCGAAGGCATGCGGTCGGCGACCAAGAGCGAAATCTTCAAGGTGACGGCGACCCGCGAGTGGGTGCCCTGGTACGGCTTGTTTACCCAACTCAAGTTGCCGTCATTTCTCTCCGATGCCGGCGTCCTCAAGCGAGAGGAAATGAACAACGACGTCGAGCGGATCAGGGAAGTGCTGCTCAACAAGGGTTATCTCAACGCTCAAGTCGGCTTGCCGTCGGTCGAACTCAGCGAAGACAAGAAATGGTTCATCGTCACCTACGCCGTCAACGAGGGTGAACCGTTCACCGTCGCTGAGGTGGGATTTCGCGGCAACACGGTCTTCGAAGAGCCCGAACTCCGCGACAAAATGAAGATCAAGCCGGGAGAAATTTTTCAGCGTCAAAAGATCCGGGACGAGATCACCCGTCTGAACGATCTGTACGGCAGCAAGGGCTACGCGTTCGCAGATATCGTACCCAACGTGACCCCTAATGCCGAGGAGCGCACCGCGACCATCATTCTCAACATTAAAGAAGGCGAGATGATGCGCATCCGGCAGATCAACATCAATGGCAACGACAAAACGAAAGACAACGTCATCCGCCGGGAGTTGCGCGTCGATGAACAGGACGTCATCGACACTCCGTCGCTGAAGCGGAGTTTTCAGCGGCTCAACAACCTGAATTTTTTTGAGACGGTGGAAATTCTTCCCCAACAGGTCGATGTCGACAAGGTGGACCTCAATGTGCGGGTCAAAGAAAAGCCGACCGGACAGTTCAGCATCGGCGGCGGATTCAGCACGCTGGATAAACTGGTGGCCATCGCCGACATTACCGAGGGCAATCTCGGCGGCAACGGATGGATGGGCCGCATCCGCGGACAACTGGGTCAACAGCGGACCCTTGGATTGATCACCTTCCGGAATCCGTACTTGAACGACTCCCTCACCTCGATGCAGCTCGACATCTATCGCAGCATGACCAACTACATCACCTACTTCGAAAAGAAATCGGGCGCGAGCATTACCTTTGGCCGCTGGCTCTCGGAATACGTCACTGGAAGCATCAGTTTTGTCGCGGAAGAGTTGAATTTCAGCGATCCGACGATCGATGCCCCTGAGCTCGTTCTTACCCAATTGGGCTCTCAAACGACGACCGGGTTCCGGACTTCACTGGCCCGAGATACGCGAGACTATTTCCTCGACCCCCGCAACGGCATGCGGACGAGCGTCGGCTTCGATTTCGGGACGCCTTATCTCGGCGGCACGAACAATTTCTACAAGTACTATCTGGACTTCATCAAATACACTCCGCTTCCGTTCGATACGAGATTCTCGATCCATGCGCGCTACGGGGCGGCGGAGGGCCTCAACGGCAAACCCATTCCGCTGACGGAGCGGTTCTTCGTCGGTGGCATCAACACCATGCGCGGATTCGTGTTCGGGCGGGCGGGCCCCGTGACTCCCAGCGGCTCGTTGCTGGGTGCCGCGAAGGAATTGATTTTCAACAACGACTTTATCTTCACGATCTCCTCGGAAGCGAAGTTGAACGGCGTGATCTTTTTCGACTGGGGGAACGGGTTTAACGATAATGAACCCGTGTCATTCGGCGCCTTGCGGAAAGCGGCCGGACTTGAAGGACGCTGGATCTCGCCCTTCGGCCCGCTGCGAGCGGCGTACGGAATCAATCTGGATCCTCGGGAAGGGGAACGCAAGGGCGTGTTTGAGTTTACGATTGGATCTTTGTTCTAAGATGAAGGGCATGCGGCGGCCTATGATGAGTCGGGCTCTCTGGATGGTGGCGCTGGCGGCATGGATCGCCATGTCTGCGGGGTGCGCCGGTGCCGGCGCCAAGATCGAAGGCACGATCGGCCTCGTGGATCCGGCCCGTGTGCTCAACGATTCAAACGCCGGGAAAAAAGCCAAGGACTCGCTCACGGCATTCTCCAAAAATCGCCAGGCCTTGATCGAGATCGAGGAAAAAGAACTGCGCCGCATGGAGGAGGATTTTATCAAGCAGGCCAGCGTCCTCAGCCCGGCCGCGAAGAACGAGCGAGAGCAAATCTTTCGACGCCGCATGGCGGAGTACCAGCAGAAGGCAGGCGAACTGAATCGCGAAGTGCAGGAAAAACAAAAGGACGTGCTGGAAGCGTTCCGTGATAAAGTGGAGGCCGTTGTCGCCAAGGTGGCGAAGCGAAACGGATTGCAAGTGGTGATCGACAAAGGCAAAGGCGGTCCGGCGATTTATGGCGCGCAAGAGTTGGACATCACGACGCAAGTGATCGAAGAATTCAACAAAGAATATCCATGAACGCCAAGTGACTGGGTGTAAGGGAGGAAGATCCATGGAGAGGCATAGATTCATTTGTGCGGCGATCCTGGGACCACTCTGGTGGGCCATGGCATCAATGGCGCTGGGAGCGGAACCGGTCAAGGTCGCCGTCATGGACCAGCAGCTCGTGATTGAGCGGTCGAAGGCCGGGAAGCGCGCACTAGAGGACCTCAAGGCCTATTCGGCGACGAGGCAGAAAATCATCAATTCCGACGACCAGGAGCTCAAGGAGCTGGAGCAGACGATTCAGGATGGAAAACTCAGCGAGAGTGCCAAACAGGAAAAACAAAACCAGTTTCAGGCGAAGCTGGAAGCGTATCAACGACGTCTGGCGGACTTCAATCGCGAAATCCAACAGAAACAGCGCGAGATGGTGGCCGAATACTCGAAGAAAGTGCAGGATGCGGCGCACGCTGTGGCCCAAAAAGAAGGATACGTGGCGATCATCGATCGAGGCAACGAGGCCGTGATCCGGATCGTGATCTATTATCAGCCGACGTTGGATGTTACCGACCAGGTGGTGAAGGAATTCGACAAGCAGAACAAGTAGTGTGTCGCAGCGATCGGGTTTGGGTGGGTGAGAATGACGCGCAGTAAGGGGCTCATACAGGCTGTGCCTTAAGGCGGAACGAGCAAGCTCGGAATTCTAGTTGGAGGCTTTTCGATGGCCGTGATGGAACAAGCCGAGATCCAGGCGCTCCTGCCGCATCGCTATCCGTTCTTGCTCGTGGATCGGGTGCTCGAACTCGAGCCGGATCGGCGCATCGTCGGCATCAAGAATGTGACGGTCAATGAGCCGTTTTTCCAAGGTCACTTTCCCGGGCGGCCCGTCATGCCGGGGGTATTGATTTTAGAGGCCATGGCACAGGTTGGCGGTCTTTTGGCGTTCAAGTCCTTGGGGCCGGCCAGCAAACCGGTCGTGTATTTGACGGGCGTGGATGGGGCCAAGTTCCGCAAACCGGTCGTGCCCGGAGACCGAATCCGTTTTGAGATCGACGTGCTGAAAAAGCGGTCGCCCTTCTGGAAAATGGCGGGCAAAGCCTTTGTCGAAGCAGAACTGGTTTGTGAGGCGGAAGTGACCGCCATGGTGACTGAAGAAAAAGAGTGAAGCGTGATGGGTAATGAGTGAAGTGTCGAAGGTCAAGACGATGTCTTTGCAACTCATCACTGATCACTGATCACCAATCACTGGAGGTCGCGCGTGCAGATTCATCCCAATGCCATCGTCCACCCGAAGGCGAAGTTGGCCGACGACGTTGTCGTCGGACCGTTTTGCGTCGTGGGAGAGCACGTGACCCTCGGCAAGGGGACGCGGCTGCTCTCGCATGTGACGGTGGAGGGATGGACCGAGATCGGCCAACGGTGTGAACTCCACCCCTTCGTTTCGATTGGAGGGCCGCCGCAGCATCTGGGGTATCAAGGCGAGCCCACGAAAGTCGTGGTGGGCGACGACAATGTCTTTCGCGAGTATGTCACCGTCAATCGGGCGACGGTCCAGGGAGGTGGGGTGACGTCCATCGGTAACAAAAATTTCCTGATGGCCTATACCCACGTGGCACACGATTGCCGGCTGGGCAACTCCTTGATCATGGCGAATGCGGCGAGCTTGGCGGGGCATATTACGATCGGCGATCACGCGATCATCGGAGGACTGACCGGCATTCATCAGTATGTACGGATCGGCGCCTACGCGATGGTCGGCGGCTGCTGCGCTCTCGGACAGGACGTGCCCCCCTTCATGCGGGCGGCTGGCGGCTATCGCGCTCGAATGTACGGACTGAATTCAGTGGGATTGCGCCGCCACGGATTCTCTCCCGACCGGGTGGCGGTGCTCAAACGGGCGTACGACATTCTCTTTCGTTCGGGACATCGCGTGGCGGAAGCCGCACGGCTCGCCAAAGCCGAGTTCGGCGATCAACCGGACGTCATGGCCGTGCTCACTTTTCTGGAAGGAACCAAGCGGGGCATCTGCCGCTCGATGGGGAAGGACGAGGAGGACGAGGAATAGCCTGATGACGGAAGCGCCGCAACTTGCAAGCGGAGAACGGTTGGGATTGATCGCGGGCAATGGCCGGTTTCCGATCATCTTCGCGGATAACGCACGGAAACTGGGTTATCACGTTTCAGCGGTTGCGCATGAAGGGGAAACCGATCCGGAGTTGGCGAATCATGTGGACCGCATCCATTGGATCAAGATCGGCCAGCTCAACAAGCTCATCACGGCCTTCAAGGACGATCAGGTGCATCAGGCGGTCATGTTGGGCGGCATCAAGAAGACGCATGTGTTCACGACCGTGCGTCCGGATTTCCGTGCCTTGGCCCTGGCGGCGAGGCTCGCGCTCTGGAAGGACGACGACATCCTGCGCGAGATCGCCAGGGAGTTGGAAAAGGAAGGGATTACGATCTGCGAGTCGACCTTCGGGCTCGAGGGCATTCTTGCCGAGGAAGGCCCCTTGACGGCCCGTGTGCCCAGTGAAAAGGAATGGGAAGACATCCGGTACGGGTGGGAGGTGGCGCATGACATCGGCCGGCTCGATATCGGACAATGTGTGATCGTGAAAGACCGCGTGGTCGTGGCGGTTGAAGCGGTTGAAGGCACGGACGAAGCAATCAAACGGGGCGGCCAGCTCGCGAAGGACGGCGCCGTGGTGGTCAAGCGATGCAAACCACAACAGGATTTGCGGTTCGATCTGCCGGCGGTCGGCCCGCGGACGATCGATGTCATGGCGTCGGTGAATGCGTCCGTGTTGGCCGTGGAAGCCGGTCGCACCGTCATTCTTGACCGTGAGCTGACACTCCGGAAGGCGCAATCGGCCGGCGTCGCGGTGGTCGGCGTCGTCAAACCGCCTCCCCAGAGCGGAGGATCATAAGCCCGTGACACCGTTGCGGGCGGGTGTGATTGGCGTCGGGCATCTCGGTCAGCATCACACCAGGCTCTACGCGTCGCTTCCCGGTTCCCGTCTGGTCGGCATCGTCGATCAATCGGCAGAACGGGCACGGATGATCGCCGAGCGACATGGCGTCAAAGTCTTTCGTTCGGTAGAGGAACTGCTGCCTCACTGCGACGTCATCAGCGTCGCGGTGCCGACATCCGCACATTACGATATCGCCAAGGCCTGTCTGCAGGCGGGCAAACATGTGCTGGTCGAAAAGCCCATCGCGGTGACCTCCGCAGAAGCCCACGAGCTCGTGCAGTTGGCCGCTCAACGGCAGTGCCGGCTTCAGGTCGGGCACAGTGAACGATTTAATCCCATCATGCAGGTCATGCGCCCGCACATCGGGCGACCGGTCTTTATCGAATGCCATCGTCTCAGCAGTTTTAGCGAGCGCGGCACGGATGTGGACGTGATTCTGGATCTCATGATCCACGACCTCGACATGGTGTTGTCCTTCAACCCCGGAGCCGTCGAAGACGTTCAGGCCGCCGGCGTGCCGGTGTTGTCCACGACCATCGATATTGCCAATGCACGGATTCAGTTCAAGAGCGGATGCGTGGCCAATCTCACAGCCAGTCGTGTCTCGACGAACAAGATGCGCCGTCTTCGCCTGTTTCAACGGGACAATTACTTGTCGATCGACTTTCACACCAGACAAGGCATGATTTGCCGTCGGGAGGCCGGAACCGGCGTGCGGCCCTCGATCATCATCGAGCAACTGCGGGGCGGCGAGGAGGAGCCCTTGAAGCTCCAGCTCGAGTCGTTTCTCGATGCCGTCGCCACGCACAGCCGACCGGTGGTTTCTGGCGAAGACGCCGCCGCAGCACTGGACCTCGCCCATCGTGTCTTGGAGGCCATCGAGCGGTTTGTCCGGCGGAATCAGGAGCATCATTAGGTCCGTCGATGCCACGAATCTTGATTATTACGGGCGAAGCATCTGGAGATCTCCACGGTGCTCATTTGGCGAAAGCCATTGCCGCCCGCGACCCGAGCGCTCAGCTGGTCGGCATCGGCGGGGCCGGCATGAGAGCGGTCGGTGTGGCGATGATTCACGGCGTCCCGCAGTTGGATGTGATGGGGTTGATTGGGCTCTCGGCGGTCCGATTGTTGGTTCGTCGAGTGTTGGCGATTCGCCGAATCTTGAAGGCGGAACGGTGGGATCTCGTCGTGTTGATCGACAATCCCGGCCTCAATTTTCATTTCGCTCGTGTCGCCAAGGGTGCCGGGCTCCGCGTCGTGTACTACATCGCGCCGCAACTGTGGGCCTGGCGGCCTCGACGGATGAAATGGATTCAACGATACGTGGACCATGTGGTCGTCATTCTGCCTTTTGAGGCGGAGCTCTACCGGCGCGCAGGGGTGCGCTGCACGTTCGTCGGACACCCGCTGCTCGATTCGGTGGCTCCTCGCTACGATCAACAGGCCCTCAGGGCGAGATTCAACCTCGACGCCTCCGCGCCGGTGGTCGGATTGTTGCCGGGCAGCCGCGAGGCGGAGGTGAGCATGCTGCTGCCCCTCCTCCTCGAGACGGCGAGCCGCCTGGCGGCCAATGACCCGAAGACGCAGTTTGTGTTGGCGCAGGCCGCGTCGGTTGACGACAAGCTGCTCCACTCGCTGCTTCAGCGCAGCCCCGTGCCGGTCACCGTCGCGAAGGATCAGGCGAGCGAGGTGATGGCGGCGTCGGATCTGCTCCTGATCGCCTCGGGAACGGCCACCCTTCAGGCGGCGATTGTGGGCACTCCGATGATTCTGCTGTATAAGACCACGCTTCCCACCTATTGGATCGCCCGTAGCCTGGTGCAAGTGAAGTGGATCGGATTGGTGAACCTGGTGGCCGGACGCTCGATCGTGCCCGAGCTCATCCAAGACGAGGCAACGCCCGAGCGGCTGTGTCAGGAAGCCCGCCGCCTTCTGACCGACCGGCAAGGGTATAATGCCATGAAACACGAATTGCGCCTGGTGCGGGACTCGCTCGGTGAACCGGGCGCCTCACGTCGGGCCGCGGAGGTCATGCTGGCAGAATGTCGAGCCTAGACCGTTTCATACGACTGGTGCGGTACCTCAAACCCTATCGATTTCGGTTGGGGGCGGCCTTCGTGTGTTCCGCGCTGGTCGCCGCACTGTCTGGCGCCTACGCGTGGTTGGTCAAGCCGGTGCTCGACGAAATCTTCATCAATAAGAATGAAACTCTGCTTCTCGTTCTGCCGTTGGCCCTCTTTGGGGTGGCCATCTTAAAAAGCGCCTTCAGCTACGGGCAGAATTACCTGATGAATTATGTGGGGAACCAGGTCATCACCGACATTCGCCAGGAATTGTTTGGCCGGATGGTGCGGTTGCCGGTGCAATATCATGACGCCAATACGTCCGGCCGGTTGGTCTCCCGCGTGATCAACGACGTCACCTTGATGGCCAACGCGATTGCAGGTGTCCTGAAGGACGTGTTTCAGCAGGGCCTGACGTTTCTCGCGATGCTGGGCGTCATTTTCTACCAGAATTGGAAACTGGGTGGTATGTCGGTCATCGTGATTCCGCTCGCGGTCGTGACGATGATGCGGATGGGGAAACGGCTGCGGGCCTTGGGCAAGAGCGGGCAGGAACAAATGGGGGACATGGCATCCACCCTCCAAGAAACTCTCTCGGGCATCCGCGTGGTCAAGGCCTATGGCCGGGAAGCGGCCGAAGCCGAGCGCTTCAAGGAAAGCAACAGGGCTTTCCTCAGCACCACGATGAAGGCCATCCAGGTCTCGTCCCTGGGCTCTTCACACATCGAAGTGATCGGCGTGGTTGGCGTGGCGGTGATTATCTGGTACGGCGGCTCGCTCGTCATTAGCGGTGACATGACGCCGGGCGCGTTTTTCTCGTTTTTGGCAGCGATGTTCATGGTCTTCACGCCGCTCCGTCGGCTCTCCGGCTCCAACAATACCATCCAACAGGCCTTGGCAGCCGCCGAACGGGTCTTCAACGTCATCGATTTGGAGACGGAGCAAGACGCCGATCGAGGACAGCTCGTGATGCCGCCGATTGCACGATCCGTTGTCTATCAGGACGTGACGTTCCTGTACGAAGGTCAGACAGTTCCGGCGTTGTCCGACGTCGACCTCGTCATTCAAGCCGGGCAAATGGTGGCCGTCGTTGGAAGCAGCGGCAGCGGCAAGACGACGCTGGCGAATCTCTTGCCCCGCTTTTATACCCCGACGGCCGGAAGCGTGCTGATCGACGGCGTCGATATTCAATCCTATACATTGGCCTCGCTGCGGGCTCAAATCGGCATCGTGTCGCAGGAAGTGGTGCTCTTCGACGACACCGTATTCAACAATATCGCCTTCGGACGCCAGAACGCCACGGAAGCCGAGGTGGTGGAGGCGGCGAGGCTGGCTTTTGCACACGAGTTTATCGAGCGGCTTCCTCAGGGATACGCCACCATGGTCGGCGAGAAGGGCATTAAGTTGTCGGGTGGGGAACGACAGCGACTGGCAATTGCCAGGGCGATTCTCCGCGATCCCCCGCTGCTCATTTTGGATGAAGCGACCTCCGCCCTCGATACGGAGTCTGAACGCGTCGTCCAACTCGCATTGATCAACCTCATGGCGCACAGGACGACCCTGGTCATCGCGCACCGTCTGTCGACCGTCCAGCGTGCGGACCGGATCGTCGTGATGGATCGCGGCACCATTGTTGAAACGGGTACACACGACGAACTCCTGCTGCGAGACGGACAGTACAAGCGGCTCCATGCGCTCCAATTCCAGGATGTCCCGAATGGCTAGCCCGTGGCTCACACCGCTCGCGGACTGGTTCAAGCTGAACGTGCTTCCACCGGTCGGTGCCGCGATCATTCGTGCCCTGGGCCGCTCGATGCGCATCGACACACGCGGCCAGGAGCACGTCGACCGGCTGTATCGGGAGGGCAAACGCGTCATTATCGCGTTTTGGCACGCTCGTCAGCTGATGATGCCGTTGACCTACCGGGGGTCGTTGGCCCACATCCTCATCAGCCAGCATCGGGACGGGGAAATCATTGCCCGCATCGTCGAGCGGTTCGGCTTTCGGGCCGTGCGCGGATCCAGCACGAGGGGCGGCGTCGAAGCATTGCGTGAACTGATCCGCCTCGGCCGGTCGGGAGTAGACCTCGTCGTCACGCCGGACGGGCCGAAAGGCCCGCCATTGGTGGCGAAAATGGGCGTGATTCAGCTCGCGCGCGCGTCCAGGCTTCCGATCATTCCCCTGGCATTCAGCTGCTCAAAAAAAAACTTTTCGCGAGCTGGGACCGATTCATGGTGCCCTATCCCTGCTCGCGCGGCCTCTTCCTGTGGGGGCCGCCCTTATGGGTCCCGCCCGATGCCGACGCGGCGGAGTTGGAAGCCAAACGTCTTGAGTTGGAAAGGCTGTTGAATCAGGTGACTGCCCAGGCCGATGACGCGGTGACCCGTATGTCGTAGCCTGAAACAAATCGATTCGTCCATTCGTTTGTCACGCCAATGTGGAACATCATCTACAATGGGTTGTTGCTCCTTGCGTCACCGGTGATTCTGGCGATTCTCCTGGCCAAGCGGCGCTGCCGGCGAGGATTACCGCAACGGTTCGGGTTCAGGGCGCCAAGTCCGCGGCCGGACCACAAGCCCCTCATATGGCTGCATGCCGTCTCGTTGGGTGAGGTGGTCGCCATTACGCCGTTGGTGCGCGAACTGCATCGACGACATCCGGACTACCGCTTTACGGTTTCCACGGCCACCGAGACGGGACGAGACGCCGTCGAGCAGCGGTTGGCCGGCATTGCCGATCATGTGTATGCTCCCCTGGATTTTCCATGGGCGGTCTCTCGCACGATCGAACGGCTCCGGCCCACCCTGTACGTATTCATCGAGACAGAGCTGTGGCCCAATCTCCTTCGCCAATTAGCCCGTCGAGGGGTTCCGGCGATCATGGTCAACGGCCGTCTCTCGACGAAATCCTATGCCCGTCTTCGACGACCGCCGGCCCGGTGGCTGTATGAGAGCATTCTGCCCCTGCTGCGATTGTGCCTGATGCAGTCCGATCGCGATGTGGAACGGATCATCTCTCTCGGCGCCGACCCTCGGTCCGTGTCTCGCACCGGGAACATCAAGTTCGATCAACCGCTGCCGGCCGCAGACCGGAAGCTGACACGGGCCGATCTCGGCCTGACGGACAACGTCCCGCTGCTCGTCGCGGGCAGCACGCACCCGGTCGAAGAAGAGATGCTGGTGGAGGCATATGTCGCCGTATGTGAACGGCATCCCTCCGCACAATTGCTGCTCGCCCCTCGCCACATCGAGCGGGCGGATGCGGTCGAAGCCTTGGTGCGTAGCCGGGGGTTGGCCGTACGGCGGCGGAGTAAGAGCTTCAGGCCGGACGAGGCCGGAGAAGCCAGACCGCGCGTCGTCATTCTCGATTCTCGCGGAGAACTGGCGGCCATCTATCAGGAGGCCACGGTCGCGTTCGTGGGGGGGACTCTCGTTCCCATCGGCGGCCACAACTTATTGGAGCCGGCGTTTTGGGCTCGACCGGTGCTCTTCGGCCCCTATACGGACCATTGTGTGGAGATTGCCGATCTCTTAATACAAGCCGGTGGTGGATGCCGTGTCACCACGACCAATGAACTGGCTGGGGCGCTCACCCGGCTGTTCGACCATCATGAAGAATGCAGACGGATGGGGCAGGCCGCTCAGTCGATGGTCCATGAAAACCAGGGGGCGCTTCAAGCCACCATTGATGCGATTGATCGTCAACTGGTGTCGGCGGGTGCCAGCCATGCTCCGTCGTGCTCGCCCGATTCCTTTCCATTGATGGCAGGACGATAACGAAACGGTGCTCACTCCCGGACAGAGACCGACGTGGTGGCTTTCTTGGGCGGCGTTGCCGTATGAGATTGGGACCAGGCTGCGCGCTCATGGATATGCGCGAGGGTGGTTGTCGCAGCGACGGCTTCCCGTTCCGGTGATCAGTGTCGGCAATCTCACAGTCGGTGGAACGGGAAAGACGCCACTCGTGATCGAGGTCACGGAGTGGTTGCTGGCGGCGGGGACGCGGGTCGCCGTGCTCAGCCGCGGCTATCGGCGAAGCAGCCGAGAGTCTCTGCTTCTCGTATCGGACGGCAGGCGGACCCTCGCCACGCCACAGGACGCCGGAGATGAACCCTACCTCATTGCACAGCGCTGCCCGAAGGCGATCGTGGCGGTCGGAGCCGATCGATATCGCCTGGGCAGGCACGTCGTCGAAACGTGCGGAGTGGAGTGTATGATTCTCGATGACGGGTTTCAGCATCTGGGGGTCCACCGGGACGTCAATCTCCTGTTGATCGATGCCAAGGACGCGGCCGGATTGGATCAGCTCTTGCCGGCCGGGCGATTACGAGAGCCGATCACGGCGGCGAAGCGTGCGACGGCGATCATCCTCACGAGAGCGGAGCAGCCCATACACGTTGAGGACGTGATGACCCGGCTCCGGACAGCTCTGCGCTCATTACCTTCGATGGCCCAGGTGACATTCCGAACTTCCGAGACGGTGTCGGTGAGGACAGGAGAGAGCCGCTCCCTGGAGTGGTTGAAGGGCAAGAGGGTAGTGCTGGTGAGCGGCGTCGGCCATGGGGCTTCGTTTCGACACACCGCCGAGCAATTAGAGGTCGCGATTCTCGAAGAGACGGTGTATCCCGATCATCACCTGTACACCGCACGGGACGTCGAATTCCTTCGCGAACGAGCCGACAGGCTTCAGGCGGAATTGATGCTCACCACCGAGAAAGACGCGGTAAAGATCCATCCCTATGTGACATCCAGCGACGATCGTTGGTGGGCCGCCAGGCTTCGCGTTGAGTGGCTCACCGGCGAAGCGGCCATTCGGAAGATGATCATGGACGCACGATGTGCAACAGGCGAGGGCATCCGTGCCTAAGAGAACCGTCCAGCAGCTTCTCGCTCGTGGACCGAACTGGCTCGGGGATGCGGTCATGTGCGAACCGGCGCTGAAAGGCTTGCGCCGGCTGTTTCCTCAGGCCTCGATCACCTTGCTGGTGAAGCCGTTGGTCGCGGAATTGTTCGAATCCCATCCCGCCATCGATCGGATTTTTTTGTATGAGGACAAGGGTCGCCATGCAGGACCGGCGGGTAAATGGCGCCTCGCCCGTGACTTGCGCCGCGAGGGTTTCGATTTGGCAGTGCTGTTTCAGAATGCATTCGAGGCCGCGTTGCTCACCACGCTGGCCGGTATCCGCCGGCGCTATGGCTATGCGACGGATGGCAGGAGCTTCCTCTTGTCCGAGCCGGTGATGACTCCCGATCGTCGAGCGCCCGTCCATCAGGTGGACTACTACTGGAACATGCTTGCCCCGCTGGGACTGGCGGGACACCCGGGGCAGCCCGAATTGTTCCTCTCGCCGGACGAGGAACGTTCGATGGCGGAACGCTTGGCTCGTGTCGGAATCACGGCAGACGATGTCGTGATCGGAATCAATCCCGGGTCGACCTATGGCGGCGCGAAACGTTGGTTCCCCGATCGCTTTGCCGAATCAACCGAGCGCCTATGCCGGCGAGTGAGCGACGACGGTCGACGGCCCGCCGTTGTGGTGATTGGCGCCAAGGGTGAGGAGCCGCTGGGTCGTGAAATTGCCTCCCGCCTGTCCGTATGTTCCGTCGTCCTTTCAGGTGCGACGACCATCCGAGAACTGATGGCCGTCGTCAAACGCTGTGCCCTGCTCGTGACGAACGATACCGGACCGATGCACATCGCGTCGGCCTTGCGAGTGCCGGTGGTGGCGGTGTTCGGACCGACGGATTGGCGCTCCACTTCACCCTGTGGTGAGGACCATGCGCTCCTTCGGCATCCGGTCGACTGTGCGCCCTGTATGTTGAGGGAATGTCCGATCGATCATCGCTGCATGACCGGCGTCACGGTGGAACAGGTGTATGCGGCCGGGATTAAACTGATACATCGTTCATCTGGTGTATCTGGTTCATCTCGTGCTTCGGATGTAAACCAGACCAACCAAATAAACCAGACAAACATTCTCGACGGTTATACGGTATTCCTGGATCGCGACGGCACCTTGAACGAGGATCCCGGGTACCTGAAATCCCCGTCCGAATTGAAATTGCTGCCCGGTGTGGCCATGGCGCTGGCACGTCTCAAGTTTGCCGGCGCCCGGTTGGTGGTCGTGACGAATCAGTCAGGGGTCGCGCGGGGCTTCCTGAGTTTGAAAGATTTGGAAGCCATTCATGCCAGGCTGGAAGGCCTGCTCGAACAAAGCGATGCCGCGCTGGATGCCATCTATTTCTGTCCCCATCATCCGGACGACGGTTGCCGTTGTCGCAAGCCGGCTACCGGCATGGTCGATCGGGCCGTGTCGGAATTGCAGGTGGACCTCGGCAAGGCCTACCTGATCGGCGATCATGCCAGCGACATCAAATTGGCCAACGCGGTCGGCATCACATCCGTCCTGGTCACCAGCGGACGGGTAGACCAACAGGCCGTGGATATGTTACGGGCTGACGGGGCCATGCCTGATACGGTGACGGCGTCGATGACCGAGGCAGTCGATTGGATTCTCCACGATGCCGCCCACAGGCCGCGAGCAACATCGGAACGCCGGCCAGCCGATAGCGCCCGCACCCACTGATTCTGTCCTGGTGATCGCATGAATGTCCTCTTAGTCAGGCCTGACGGCATCGGCGATGAGATTCTATGCCTGCCTGTGGCCACGGCGCTGCGACAGGCACGGCCGCAGGCTCGGGTCATGTTCCTCTCCAGCGAGTACGCAGCCCCGGTCCTTGAACATCATCCGGATCTGGACGAAATCCGGACGGTCTCGGGACGTGAATCGTTGCGTGAGTTGATCGAACTCTTTCGAGGCGGCGTCGACGCGGCGGTGTTTCTCAAGCCGTATCGCCGGTTGATGTGGGCGGCATGGCTGGCCCGCGTGCCGCTGCGAGTGGCCACGGGCTATCGTTGGTATAGTGTGCTGGCCAATCGACGCGTTTATGAACACCGGAGCGATTTTTCACGACACGAGTCGGCCTACAATGTCCGCATGTTGACGGGCCTTGGAGTTGATCCGCCTGCCCCGCTTTCTCCAAAACTGGTGGTCACCGAGGAAGAACGACGAACAGCAGGCGGGCGATTGAGCGCAGTCCGCAAGCCTCGCGTGGTGCTCCATCCTGGCGGATTTGCGGCCCGACGGTGGCGGACTGAGCATTATTGGGAACTGGCCGAGGCGTTGCGCGTCGCTGGGTTCGGCGTCGTGTTCACGGGCAGCCTCACCGAACGGGAGCACTTCTTTCAGTCGCCCGCCGCGAGGTCTCCGCTTCCGGAGGGCATGGTCAGCCTCATGGGGACGGCGACGCTGCGCGAGTCGATGGCGGTCATCGCGGAGAGCGACGCCGTGGTGTCCGGCGCCACCGGCCCTGCGCATATCGCCGCCGCCTGCGGCGTTCCGAACGTCAGCCTGTTCGATCCGCGCCGCAACAACCTTCCGACGCGTTGGCAACCGCTGGGAACGGGCATCGTGCTACGTCCGCAAGTCCCAACCTGCGAGAAATGCATCTATGAGGCCTGTCCCTATTGGGATTGCATGGATCGGATCACGGCCGACAGCGTCGTCCAGCATGTCAGGGAGGTGACGGCACAATCGTTCCCGCTGCGAGTCGTGCATGTCTAAAGTCTCCGTCTACGTCATCGCATACAACGATGAACCGAACATGCGTGCCTGTCTCGAGTCCGTCGCGGATTGGGCCGATGAACTGATCGTCGTGGATTCGCACAGCCGCGACCGCACCGCCGCGATCGCGGCTGAATTCACTCACAAGGTGTACCAGGTGGATTTTTCGGGCTTCGGAGCCCTCCGCAACCAGGCGGTCGCCTACTGCTCCCACGACTGGGTGTTCAGCCTTGACACCGACGAACGGATGACGCCGGCCCTGCAGCAAGAAATTCGAAACCTGCTCGCGCGTCCTGCTACCGCTGACGCGTACTTCGTTCCGCGAAGAAACTTCTTTCTCGGTCGATGGATCAAGCACTGCGGTTGGTACCCGGATTACCGTCAGCCGCAACTCTTTCGAAAGGACCGCTTGCGCTATCGCCAGGAACTCGTGCATGAAAGTTTTGACTGCGATGGACCAATCGGCTATCTGTCCCAACCGGCTTTGCAATACCCGTTTCGCGATATCGACCATTACATTGCCAAGCAGGATCGCTACTCCGATCTGATGGCCCGGCGCATGAGGGAAGACGGGGCCCGGTTCCATACCCATCAATTGTTGACGCATCCGGTCGGCGCCTTTCTTAAAATGTACGCGCTCCGGCGCGGCTTTCTGGACGGGATGCCCGGGTTGATTCTTTCCGGGTTGTACGGCTATTACACCTTTATGAAGTACGCCAAATTCTGGGAACTCACGAAAAGCGGGACATCCGTCTAGTCTATTCCGATCTGTCTGGTGTGTTATCGCGACGAGACAGACCAGACCGACTAGACCAACCAGACAGACGAGATAGACCAAATCGACCAGATGGACTGAAATTATGAAGGTCAGCGGGTTCACCTTTTGCCGCAATGCGGTGAAATACGATTATCCGGTGGTGGAGTCGATTACGTCGGCCCTGCCCCTCTGCGACGAGTTCATTGTGAATGTCGGCCGTTGCGAAGACGGAACCTTGGAACTTATCCGGTCGATTCGTGATTCGAGGATCAAGATTGTCGAGTCGGTCTGGGATGAATCGCTGCGAAAGGATGGCCTGATTTATTCGCAGCAGACGAATATCGCGCTCAGCCACTGCAAAGGCGAGTGGGCGTTCTACATTCAGGCCGACGAAGTCCTGCACGAAGATGATCTGCCGGCGCTTCGGCGTTCCATGGCGCAACATGCCGGCAATCCGAAGGTGAAGGGCCTGCTGTTCCGCTACCTCCATTTCATCGCCGATTACTGGTCGACAAATCCCTGGTTCTACCACAAGGCCGTTCGCGTCATCCGGAACAACGGAGACATCGAATCCTGTGGCGACGCCGTGGGATTCCACTTCAAGCCGACTCAACAATATCTACAGAGCGGTCCAAAAGAGTGGCTCGCCTATTCAGGCGCAAGGATGTTTCATTACGGGTGGGTGAAAGATCCAAAGACGATGCTCGAGAAGAAGCGCGAACAGGCGGCCGTCTATCATGGCGCACAGCTTCCGCCGGCGGCCGCCAAGGAATTGACCGGCGATGCCTTCCGCTTCGAGGACTACGCCATCCTGAAGGAGTTTACGGGCAGCCATCCGGCGGTCATGAATGCCCGCCTCTCCGGTGCCCGTCGCTGGGGATCGAGGCGGAGTCGCTGGTTGAATTGGCGCTTCTACCGTGAGATTGCCCGCCGTGGATTTCGCGGATAGCGCTCGATTGGATCGTCATGAAGCGTTTACCTTGGTGGAGACGCCCTTTTTTCTCGCGCAGGATCCTGGAGATCGGTCCGGGACACAATCCGTTTGCCGGCGTCACGCATTTGCTGGAACGAGATATCGCCGACGGACGAGAACGCGGTGGCCATGCGGTACTGGTCCCGACGATCGCCAGTCTGATCGTTGGCGAAGCCACGTTCCTTCCCTTTGTGACGGCTTCCTTCGACTTCGTCTATGCGTCTCACGTGCTCGAGCACGTGGAAGATCCCGTGGCGGCGTGCCGGGAAATCATGCGTGTGGGAAAGGCCGGGTACATCGAAACGCCATCTCCTTTCCTCGAGCAGGGCCTCGCCCTCAGGGACGAGAGTTCTCCGGAGCATTGGTTCCACAGATGGTTCGTCTTTTCGCCGTCGCCTGGATTGCTCGTGTTTGAGCCGAAGTCCGTCGAAGAGGTGAGACGGTTTTGTTCCTGTGCCGACGGCCGGTTCCTCCGTGACTTCTATGAATCGCTGGATTTCCGCCAAGCCCAGCATTTCTTCCGACGGTCGTCCAAAACCACCGTGTTCTATTGGAATAGAGCATTTCGTGTCGAGGCGCGTGATCATTTCGTGGATTGTCAAACGGAAGGGAAGCCTTGTCGCTTCGCCGGGATGAGGCGGGCGCTCATTGCCAATTGCAACGATGTGCTGCGGGCGAGTAGGGTCCGGCGGCTGCCCCGGCAGTTTCCGAAATCCAGGGATGTCTTTCGAAAGTATGGACACTCCTCGCTCTTCATCCGATAGCTACTGTCGATAACCTGCTGATTTCGTGCGGAGTACGCATTGTGTTGAGCATCATTGTCGCCGTCCACAATCAAATCGGGCACAATCAGCTCTTTTTGGAGGGCATTCGGCGGTACACGGCCGGTCCCCATGAAGTCATTGTCATTGACAACCACTCGTCCGACGGGTCCCCCGAATTTTTTGAGAAAGAGGGATGCCGCGTGATTCGGCATGACCGCAACCGTTGTTATCCCGAATCCATGAACGCCGGATCCCGGATTGCCAAAGGCAACTGGTTGTGTCACATCAACAACGACTTGTATGTAGCCCCCGATTGGGACCGGCGGCTGATCGATGCAATGGAGCGGCATAATTTGGATGCGGCCAGTCCTTTGGGGCTGGAAATGATGCCGTCCGCAAGGCTGACCGACTGGATGCAGAGACGATGGGCCGCCATTGGACAGGGTCGTCTTTCCAGCGGAAAGGGCATCGACCAATTGCGTGCTATGATTCACGCCATGTATGGCGATTGGGAAGGCTATTGCGCAGAGATCCATCGGGCGTTTTCCGACCAGATCTTCGATGGCATTGTGGGTTCGTGCGTCATGATTCGGAAGGCCGCGTACGACAAACTCGGCGGACTAGACGAACGCATCCAAGCGGCGGACTGGGACTTGTATTACAGGCTCCGTCAACGGGAGCAGGACAACGGTGATATGAAACGCGTCATGGTGCTCGGGACGACGTTCGTGCATCACTTTATCCGGGCCACCATGAAGAGCAAGCGTGAGCCGTTTGCCTGTACGCATGAACGCTGGTCCATCGATCGCAAATGGAGTCAGGCCGAACAAGCCAGCCTGTGGTGTAAACCGGAGGAATTCGCGTCCACATCCGTCTCGGGTCTCGTAGGGAGTCGTGTGGTGAAGCCGTTGAAGAAACTATTGTTGGAAATCGATCGCGCCACAGCGTTTAGACGGCTCTGGGCAAAGCCTGAACGCATCGTCGAGGAATATCGCCGTCAGTTCGATCGGGCGAGGTCGGCCATGTCGCGGCCTGTGGAAGCCACGTGAGAGATCGGAGGGGATCCTGTCGTCGATTGGCTGCGTGATCATCACGAAAAATGAAGAGTCCAACATTCAAGGCTGTCTCGCCTCGGTCGAGTGGATTGCCGAACGGATTGTCGTTGATGCGGAGAGCAGCGATCGCACTGCCGAGCTTGCACGCGTCGCCGGGGCAAGGGTGATCGTCAGGCCGTGGCCCGGCTTCGGTGCGCAGAAAAACTATGCCATGGACCAGGCGACGTCGGAATGGATCTTGATCGTCGATGCAGACGAGCGCATTCCTCCGCCGCTGCAAGGCGAAATCCTGACGCGGGTCGGCGCCTGGAAGCCGGGAGACCCTGTAGCCTATGAAATTCCGCGACGGAACTTTTTTTACGGAGCCTGGGTCCGGCATGCGGGCGTGTATCCCGACTATCAGATCCGCCTGTTTCGGCGTGGCCACGGCAGATACAACGACGTCCCTGTGCATGAAAATCTGCTCGTGCAGGGGCCGATCGGACAGCTCGTCCATCCCATGGACCACTTTACCGAGCGCCGGATTCGCGACCATTTCCGGAAGTTCGGCCTCTACACGACGCTCGCCGCACAGGAGAAAGGCCGCACGGTTCGCATCGTGGGTGCTCATGACCTCATTTTTAGGCCGCTGATCGTGTTTATGAAAACCTACCTCTTGAAGCAGGGATTCCGCGATGGCGTCCGAGGACTGATCGTCTGTGTGTTCGCCGGCATGTACACGTTCGTGAAATATGCCAAGTTGTGGGTGTTGACCAGGCCGGCTCCGGTCGCCAGGGATGCACGCTAGTGGCCCAAACAATTCTCTATCTCCATGGCATTGGCAGTATCGGCGGCGCCGAACGCGATCTGCTGACCATGCTTCAGGGTCTCAATCGCGACGAGTGGGAGCCGCACGTCGCGTGCCCCGCCGACACGCCGCTATCCGATCTCCTGGCCAAGGAAGACACGGCGCTGCATCCGCTCGAGATCAGGCCGTGGCGAAAATGGCGTTCCTTTTTCACCCGCCGGCGTGACCTCCGGCTGCTCCGTGAGCTGATGGTCCGGGTCGCACCTGCGCTCATCCATGTCAACGACATCTGGTGGGTGCCTCATACGCTCGGCGCTGTCAGCGCAAGAGGGCTCCGGAAGCCGATCGTGGCGCACGTGCGCCAGGAGATCGAGCCGCAGAAAGTGCGCCGCTATGGCCTCGACTCCGTGGACCGTGTCATCGCGATTTCCAGGCAGGTCGAGCAGTCGTTGATCGACGGAGGCGTCGGACGGGAAGCGGTCCAAACCATTTATAGCGGTGTGCCGCTCCCGAACGACGGGACGCCGTCAGCCGATCGGTCTGCAGTCTGTCGTGCGTTGGGTTTCTCTGCTGATGCCGTGCTGTTGGGAACGGTCGCGCATCTGTTTCCGCGCAAGGGGCATGATGTGATGCTTCGTGCGTTGCCGCGGATTATGGCGGAGGTTCCGACGGTGCAATATCTCATCATCGGCACGGGCGATGACGCATACGAACGCGCATTGAAGACATTGGCCGCCACGCTCGGGATTGCGGACCGCGTTCACTTCCTCGGCTTTCAGGAGGACGTCGCGCCATTCTTGTCGGCCTTATCGCTGTACGTTCATCCTGCCAGGATGGAAGGATTTGGCATTGCGGTCGTCGAAGCGCTGGCGGCCGGCAAAGCCGTGGTTGCCACGAGGGTGGGCGGAGTACCCGAGGTCGTGGACGAGGGTCGGACGGGATTGCTGGTGGCTCCGGAGCAGCCGGAGGAGTTGAGCGCCGCCGTCCTCGCGTTATTGCGCGATGACGCGAAAAGAAAGGCCATGGAAGAGAGCGGGATGCACGCGGCCCGTTCGCGATTTGACGTGAAGGCGTCGGTCGCCGCGATGGAACGGCTTTATCGTCAACTCGTGAGGACCGGCCAGGAACGAGCATGAGGATCGGCATTGACGCCAATCCACTGGTCGGCGATCGCGGCGGGATCGGGTGGCACACGTATTATTTGCTGCGCGAGATGTTGTTGGCTCAACCGGATGCCACGTTTGTGGCCTATCTCAGGCCGGGGTCACAACCACCCGAAGAGACCCGGTGTTGGTCCGGAGCAGATCGTCTCAGATGGGTGACCGCTTCGAAATGGTCGATGAAAGGTCGTGGCAGCACCGATCGGCTGGATCTGTATCATGGGACCAATTTTCGCATGCATACCGAGGGACGGTATGGGGGGATTGTCACGATCCATGACCTCTGGCTCGAGCGATTTCCGCAATATTCATCAAAAGTTTTCGGGCAGAAACTGTCGTCATACAAAACCAAGCGCACGGCGGCGCGCGCGAAAAAGGTGGTGACGGTCTCGAGGTTTTCGGCCAGTGAGTTGGTCGAACTGTTCGGGTTATCTCATGATCGGATTGCCGTGATCCCCAACGGCGTATCCGAGGACTTCTTCCCACGGACCGATGCCGATGCCTTCAAGGCGTTGAAGCAACGCATCGGATTGACGGCGGATCGGTTCCTCTTGTTCGTTGGAGGTGCAGATCCGCGAAAAAACCACCGCGTGGTGCTGGAGGCGGCGTCGCTGATTCCAACGCACCTGGAGGACCGAACACTCGTGTTTGCAGGGACGCCCGTGCATCCCTTCGGATCGTACGAGGGGACGGCCAAATCCTATGGATTGACCGGCCGGCTTTTATGCCCTGGACGTTTATCCCAGTGGGAGTTGCAACTGCTGTACTCTTACGCCGATCTGTTCATCTTCCCTTCCCTGTACGAGGGCTTCGGCATGCCGGTCTTGGAAGCCATGGCCTGCGGTGCGCCGGTCATCACGTCACGAACGACGGCTTTGGGAGAGGTGGCCGGAGACGCCGCGATGCTGGTCGATCCCTACGATGCGCGTGAGGTGGCAGACACCATCATTCAGGTGCTCGAGAACGACACCCTGCGTGCATCGCTCAAAGCAAAAGGATTTGAGCGGATCAAACAGTACCCCTGGTCCCAGTCAGCCAGGCAAACATGTGAGCTGTATGCCTCACTCCTTCGCTAGATCAACCGCATGATCCCGCGCAATATCCTCGTGATCAAACTGCGCTATCTCGGCGATGTGCTTTTGGCCACGCCGACCCTGCATGCGCTCAAGATGGCCTATCCGGCGTCGCGCCTGACCGTCTTGGTCAATCGCGGCACCGAAGAAATCTTGCACGCGAATCCCCATGTGGATGACGTTATTCCGCTTGACCGCGGCTCACTCGTCAAGCAAAGCCGCTTTGCCCTGCAGATTCGGCGCAAACACTTCGATACGGTCGTGGATCTGACGGACGGCGACCGCGCGGCGTTTCTTTCCTGGATCAGCAGAGCAGCCGTTCGCATCGGTTTCAACGCCGAGGAGCGATGGACCGGACGGTGTTACACCGCGGTCGTCAGGGGAGAGCGAGGGGCGCATCGAATCGAACGGGATCTCGCCGCTCTCGCTCCCTTGGGCCTTGCTGCCCGCGACCGTATTCCGCGCCTGTGGTTGACACAGGAGGACGACGCCCTCGTCGAGCAACTGATCGGGGACCTTGGCCTACCGCAAGACGAACCTTGGGTGATCGTCCAACCGGGCGCCCGCTACTGGTTCAAAGCCTGGCCACCGGAACGCTTTGCCGAATTGGCCGATCGCATGACCGACCGATTCGGGTGCCAGGTGCTGGTGGCGGGAAGCCCGCAAGAGCAGGCATTAACGGAGACCGTCGTCAAGCACGCGAAGCGCCGGCTGCTGAGCATTGCCGGCCGGTCAACGGTCAGAGCATTGGCGGCACTCGTCAAACGATCGGCGCTCTTTGTCGGCAACGACAGCGGCGCCATGCACATTGCGGCAGCGGTGGGTACACCAATTGTGGGGTTGTTCGGTCCGTCGAATCCGGGAGAGTGGGGGCCTCGGGGCGGGCCCGCGGAGACGATCTATAAAGGACTTGACTGTCGAATTTGCTTTCATCCAACCTGCCAACGGGGCGAACAGAATTGCATGAAACTGATCACTGTGGATGAAGTGATGGCCGCGGCTGTTCGCCAGATGCGGCACGTCTGAGGGAGACCTCTTCGATGGAACAGGCCTGTCAGCAGGAAGTGCTCAAGCCCGGCATGGAGCGGGTGGTTTGCGACCTCTGTCGTTCGAGTGACTCAGAGGTTATCATGCGGCAACGGGATCTCTTGCTGAATGTGACGGACGAGGAGTTTTCGATCGTGCGGTGTCTCCGCTGCGGCCTCGTCTATTTGAATCCACGTCCGGCGGAAGATCTGCTCGGATCGTTTTATCCGCCTGTCTATTATCCTCCCGTAGCCGGCAAAGAGAGACCGTCTCTACAACGGCAGGCCAAGAAGGCTTCCGCGCAGCTGAAGCGCTGGGTCTTGGAAGATTATTATGGCTATCCTTCAACGAGTGAAACCGTCTGGTGGAGACCACTGAGAAAACTCCTGTTATGGCCGGACAAGACCTGGCGTGAGCTGAAGGGGCGGTATCCCTTGCCCTGGAGAGGGCAGGGGAAGGTGTTGGACATCGGCTGCGGCGCCGGCGGCAATTTGAAAAATTTGCAAGATCAGGGATGGGAGCCTCACGGAATTGAGATCAGTGAGATCGCCGCTGCTCATGCTCGCGAACTCACCAAAGGACAGATCCACACCGGAACGGTCGAATCGGCCTCGTTTCCTCCCGGCTCCTTCGATCTCGTGCTCATGAGCCATTCATTGGAACATCTCCCAAGCCCCGTCGATGCCTTGCGGCGAATTCATAGCTTTCTCAAGGATGATGGCCTTCTGGTCGTCCACGTTCCCAACGTGCACAGTTTGGAGTTCAAACTCTTTGGCCGTTGGTGGTTTCCGCTGGACCCACCGCGACATTTCTATCATTTTGACCGCGCCAGTTTGAGCGACGCGCTCGCGAGGGCCGGTTTCAAGGTCGAGGGAGGTCGTACGGCGGTGAGTTCGGTCTTCATGATGGCGAGTCTGGATCGAGTATGGAAGCATCGTTTCGGAAGAGAGGTCCCCATACGCAGGCTTATCGAGAAGCTCATCGCCGGTCCGTTATCCTTCATTGCAGGTCGGCTGGGATATGGCACTGAACTCACCGTCCACGCGGTCAAACAGGACGCTGAACCCCATTAATTGAGCCAACTCAAATTCTCTTGACACCCTCGCTTATTTTGTTCATATTGTGAACGCTGCGCCGAAATTTCCGCTAATTTCATGGATTTACAGGGTCAACGCGATCTCCTGCTGCTCAGCGAACTCGATCGCAATGGCGGGGCAACGCAACGCACGCTCGCGAGCAAACTGGGGGTTGCCCTTGGATTGACGAACCTCTATCTGAAGCGCCTTGCCCGCAAGGGCTATATCAAGATTACGACCATTCCACGCAATCGCATCCGGTATTTGTTGACTCCTCAGGGTTTCGCGGAAAAATCCCGTCTCACGTATCAATACATGCAGTATTCGTTGTCCTACTACCGTGACATGCGCGGGCGTCTCAAAGACATGCTGTCATCGCTTGAGTGGTCGAAGGGACAGCGGGTCGCGATTTGTGGCACGGGCGAGCTGGCAGAGTTGGCCTATCTGGCGCTGCGGGAGATGAACGTCGAGTGCGTCGCATTTGTCGACGGAACGACGCGCGAGACGTTTCTTTCTTGCCCTGTCTCGTCGCCGGCTCAGATTGCTGCATGGGAATTGGATCGCGTGCTCATCGCCGATCTCGAGCACGCGGCGGCCTATGAGGAGGAACTGGTGCAGTCGGGGATTCCGCGGGAGAAACTGTTGAAGCTCGGGCTGCGACAGTAGAACGAGGGCCGGGTGTGCAATGTAAGTGAGAGGGCGAAGCTGTGCCTGCAGTTGTGAGCAACCAAACGAACTAGATGAACCAGACAAACCAGGCGAACGTGCTTCATTGGTACGCCCTCCGGACCCGGTCGCGGCACGAGAAGATGGTGCGCGACCAGCTCCTTCATCAGGGCATCGAACCGCTCCTCCCGACGGTCAAGCGGCTCAGCCAGTGGAAAGATCGGAAAAAAGAAATCGAGGTTCCCTTGTTTTCGGGCTATTGCTTCGTGCGTTTCAATGCTGAGCAGAAGCTGCCGGTCCTCAAGACCATCGGCGTCGTCGATATCGTCGGCGGCGGACAACGTCCAGAGCCGATTCCGGACGAGGAAATCTCGGCCATCCAGACGTTGATGACCAGCGTACTGCCGTATGACCCACATCCGTATCTGCAGGAAGGCATGAGGGTGGAAGTCGTCCGTGGGCCTCTTCAAGGCGTGCAGGGGATTTTGCTTCGCAAAGAGAAGCGTCATCGCTTGATCCTCGGCGTGCGGCTGATCCAACAGGCGGCAGCAGTGGAGATTGATACGGCCGACGTCGTGGTGGTTCCGTAGCCTTCGATGGTTCTTCGATCATGCGATCAGCAAAGTCTGCGATGACGTGTGATTTCCTCGTGATCGGCGCCGGGGTGATCGGCGTGTCCATCGCACGGGAGCTACGCCGTCGTCACCATGCTCGGGTGGTGGTGATTGAAAAGGAGTCACTTCCTGGGCAGCATGCCAGTGGGCGAAACAGCGGCGTGTTGCACGCTGGTGTCTACTACAAGGCCGGCACTCTGAAAGCGCGGCTGTGCGTTGAAGGCAACAGGCGCATGCGCGAGTATTGCCTGGCAAAGCAGATTCCCCTCAACGACAACGGGAAGGTCATTGTCGCGAGGAGTGAAGATGAACTGCCGGCGCTTCGCGAACTCTATGCGCGCTCGCAAGGCAACGGGGTGCGGGCGGAACTGATCGATCACCAAACACTCAAAGAAATCGAACCCTGCGCCAAGACCGTCGGTCAAGCTCTGTACGTCAAGGATACAGCCGTCGTCAATCCAGAGCAGGTCATGGAGGCTCTCGTTGACGATGCTCGTCGGGAAGGCGTCATCATGCAGCTGGAATGCGCCTGGCAGCGTCGCCAGGGAACAGACATCGCACACACATCTCGCGGCACGATCACCTATGGTCATCTGGTGAACTGTGCCGGCCTGTTCGCAGATCACATTGCCTGGGCCTGTGAAACTGGGCTCCAGTATCGCATCCTTCCGTTTCGGGGACAGTTCTATCGACTGCGGCCCGAGTCTAAAGTCACAGTACGAGGGAATATCTATCCCGTCCCGGATCTGCGCAATCCATTCTTGGGCGTCCATTTCACACGCCGGCCTGAAGGCGAGGTGACTGTCGGACCTTCTGCGCTTCCCTTGTTGGGTCGGGAGCAGTACCGGAGCTTGAAAGGAATCACCATACAGGATGGAGCGGCGATGGTCGCCTACTTGCTCAAGCTGTTTACACGCAACAGAGACCATTTTCGGTCCATTGCCTGGCGTGAGATCGCAAAACTATCAAAGTCTGGATTTTTTCGTGAGGCACGAGGTCTGGCCGCTGGGTTCGAGGCGGCGGATCTTCAACGTGGCAAAGAGCCCGGCATTCGTGCCCAACTTGTTCAGACAAACACGGGCGAACTGCTGACCGATTTCGTCATTGAATCAGGCATGAAGTCTACCCATGTGTTGAATGCCGTCTCTCCGGCTTTTACCTCGTCATTACCATTCGCTGAACATGTGGTGGCCGGGATGAAGCTTGAATAGTCGTGTCACATCGATATTTCTTCAGCGTCCACCAATTTCAATGATTGAGGGTTAAACATCATGCACAAGGGCTTTACACTGTGGTTTACGGGACTTTCCGGATCCGGAAAGACCACTCTTGCCCATTCGGTTGCCAAAGTGTTGCGTGAACGGGGTATGAAGAGATTGGAAATTTTAGATGGCGATGTCATCAGGACGCACCTCAGTAAAGGGCTAGGGTTTTCGAGAGAAGATCGCGACACAAATATTCACCGGATCGCCTACGTCTGCGAGCTATTGACACGTAACGATGTCGTGGCAATCGCTGCTGCCATCTCTCCTTATAAAGAGAGCCGCGACTATGCACGCAAGAACATATCGAACTTCGTCGAAGTGTTTGTGAAATGTCCTCTTGAGATCCTGGTACAACGGGATCCAAAAGGACTGTATCGCAAAGCGTTAAACGGAGAGATCGAGCATTTTACCGGCGTCTCGGATCCGTACGAAGAACCGGAGAATCCGGAAATTATCGTGGAGACGGATAAAGAAAATGTCGATGCGAGCACGCAGCGAATTATTTCGAGGCTTGAAGCGATTGGTTATCTAAACTCTGTAACCCGTGTTCGTTAAGTTAGACCAGGCAATCTCCTCAAAACTGACCTGAAGCCGTCCTTAGTCAAACTTCTGCGACAGGGCATGATGGTAAACTGCCAAGGTTTCGTCGACCATTCGCTCGACGCCGAAGCGGCTCTTGACAAAGTCCGGTCCCGCCTTACCAAGACGAGCGCAACGTTCGGTATCTGGCAACAATTCAACGAGCGCCGTGGTCAGTCCGTCAATGTCATCCACTTCCACAAGCAACCCTGTCTCATTATGGCTGATGGCATCAATCGTGCCCCCTGCTTTGGTGGCAACGACGGGGCAACCGAACCATTGCGCTTCGAGGAGTACATTCGGGGTACCTTCCTTTTGCGACGTGAGGAGGAAGACGTCGGCTGCCGTCATGATCACGGGTATATCCGTGCGGCGACCCAACAGATGGAAACGGTGTGAGAGGCCTGCGTCTGCGATGACCTTGCGGAGGTCGGCTTCGCATGGACCAACTCCTGCAATCACGGCATGCAGATGAGGGAGTTGAAGCATGGCGCGCCTGACGACTTCTGCGAAGACTAAGGGACGCTTTTCCTCGCTGAGGCGAAATACGCCTGCCACGAGCGGCGCGCCATCCGGCAGTTCGATTTCTTGTCGAAAACGAACAATGTCGTGATGGTTGGGATACTTCAGGGTATCGAAGTCCACGCCGTTCAGGACGACATGGAAACGCTCGACCGGAATGCCCAGCCAGTCGGCATAATCCTGAGCTCCGGCTCGGGAATTGTTGATGAAATGCACTCGCGGACTGTTTGCCAGAAGTTGATACCAGGGCTTGAACAGCGGGTGTGAGAGATACGGGAAATGCGTGGGGTTGACGTTCCTCGTGGAGAGAATAATCGCCGGCACGTCGGCCAGGAGTCCCGCCACTCCCGCACATATATTATTATGATCCAACCATGAATGGAGAATATCTGGAGGGTCGCGCAGGAGTTCACCCAAAATGTCGGCCGTCCATGGGAGAAGAAACTCAGGTAGCTGGTCTAAGAATTTGATGCAGCCGGGATTCTTGAGCATCTCTTTCTCGAATTTGGGATCAAAGCTCGATCCGGCGACGACGGGCATAATGCCCGTATGGCGCAAGAGATCGACATAATGGGCTGAGTCGCCGGTCAAATTGAATCGTGTCATGACTCTTATATCCAATCCGCGACGAGCCGCGTGCGATACGAGGTTGCAGAGTTGCCGTTCCGCCCCTCCTGGAATAAGGCTTCCGATACAGTGTGTGACACGGGGTGTCGTCGTTCCGTAGCACGGAACAGGTTTCGAGTACCGGAGTCGGGGTCGCAGGTACTGTTCGGTCCGGGCAGGAATGGGCGGTTGCCACTTAATGGAGTTGGCCGTATCGAGCATTGTGCTTCTGACGACACGATGCAACCCAGGTATGCGTCGCGATCCCGCAAGTGCCACGCGTTTGACCGTGCGGACAGACAGAAACTGGCGCCATCTCCGATGCTTACAAATCCACGACCAGTATTGTCCCACGCTCAAGTCTCCTCAATCTCAGAGAAAGCGGTGCCTTTGCCTCCGAATTAACTAGACGATAATCGAATTCAATGAGCCATCGCGTACGCTCTGAATATAGGACTGTAAGAATAATTGCAACGGCTTCTCGTGAGTACTAACGCTGTTCCCTTGAAACGTCGTTCATTCAGAACAAATTCGGGCCCGACTCGCTGTTTGTGCACTCTTGATTTATCCTCACCAACGCTATTTGACAGGGCGGAGCGCATTCTTTAGTATCGCGTGGATTCGAAACAGATTGTCGCGCCTGGAAGCAGCCCCCGTACCCAAGCATCAACCCAGCCGAGGTTAGATGTTTCGTTGATTTTTTCGTTGATCGAAACACCTGACACCTTCCCGCTCATTGCTCTTATCATGAAAGGAAAGTCATGTGACCGCCACTGAGGTTAGATACGGCTTTGGGAAGAATTGGGCGGAGTTCATTGAACAGTCGTTCAGTGAAGAGCGTATCAAGATTGCTCAGGAGCGATTGCTGAGTTTTCTCAAGCTGAAGGATCTCCGGGGGAGAAGTTTTCTGGACATCGGATGTGGGAGCGGCCTTCATTCACTGGCCGCTTATCGCGCGGGCGCTCAAACGGTGCTCAGTTTTGATTATGATCCGGACTCAGTGCAGACGACTCGGAAACTGCACGAACATATCGGGAGCCCCTCCAACTGGACCATCAGGCAAGGGTCGGTACTCGACCGGAAGTTCATAGACAGTCTTGAACGAGCCGACATTGTGTATAGCTGGGGGGTTCTTCATCATACTGGAGACATGTGGACAGCGATCGAGCATGCGGTGTCCGCATTGAAGCAAGAAGGAATGGCGTTCATTGCCCTGTACACTAAAGACGTGTGCCTCAATCCTGGACCGGACTACTGGCTCGACGTCAAACAGGCGTACAATCATGCCGGGCCTCTGCGCAGGAAGTGGATGGAGTGGGCGTATGTCTTGAGATTTGTCGTCGCGCCTGAATTGCACTCAAGAAGAAATCCGCTGCGGTATATTTTCACGTATAAGAAGTCCCGCGGCATGTCGTTCTGGACCGACGTGAAGGATTGGTTGGGCGGATGGCCGATGGAATTCGCAGGCATTGCCGAGACGAAAGATTTCTGCTGCAACAAGCTGGGATTGGAATTGCTCAACGTGAACGCCGGTGAAGCCAATACCGAATACCTGTTCCGACGTAAAGGGAGCCGCAATTATTGGGATGATGTCCTCTTGAGCCATTCGGAAGAAATATTGCCGGCGCCCTTCGTTCACCGTGGTGGGGCGGCGTGGATCGCGCGACTGGCGCAGCACCGAGGGGTCGCGGACAGCCGGGATTCTCCTCGGCGATCAAGATTGATGTTGTATGAAGACGGTGTACCTATCGGGTTTGCTCATGCTCCCCATTCACATATTGAGCGGTATGGCCGCGGCCGCTACTCCCATTGGGCTGATGGGTTGATTTTTTCCGCAACGGACAATTCCGACCCGAATACAAACGGACGGCGCTACTCAATTCGGGTCTTCTCTACATCTTAGACAACAACGGCGGGTGCGGACATTAGAATTTCCGCCTTTACGGTGAGGACAGCTGAATATGGCGATACGTTCGCTACGCATCCATGAACCGCTGAGCGCTCCCTCCCGATTGGTATCCATACTGACGACCTATCAAGAGTTGACGTGGGAGCTGACGAAGCGGGAATTGACCGAACGGTATGCGGGGCAAATGCTGGGGGCTTTGTGGGCGTTCGGGCATCCTCTGTTGCTGATGGGCGTGTATGTCTTCGTGTTCGGGTTCTTATACCCTTCTCGACTCCAGGACGTGGACATCCCCAAGAGCTTTGCGACCTACATTCTCTCCGGCCTGATTCCCTGGCTGGCGTTTGCGGATTCAATGACGAAAGGGACCGGCGTGCTTGCCAAGCACGCGAGTTTGGTGAAACAAGTTGTGTTCCCCATCGAGATCCTGCCGGTCAAGGCTGTGCTGGCTTCATTCATCACCGAGCTCGTCATGGTCGCGTGCCTGCTGGTATATATGCTGGCAGCGGATGCGCCTTGGCCAATGACCCTTGCCCTGCTGCCGGTTCTGCTGGTCCTGCAATTAGGAGCCATGATCGGCGTGAGTTATGTGCTGGCGCCCCTCGGGGCCTATCTCCGTGATTTGAAGGATGTCCTCCAGGTCTTTCTGAGCGCCGGGTTGTTTCTCACCCCGATCTTCTACGTGCCTACATGGTTCGATGGGATGTGGGCCCCGTTCAAGGTTGTCGTCTACGCCAACCCGTTCAGTCATTTAGTCTGGTGCTATCAGGATGTCCTTTTTTTCGGGCGCGTGGAGCATGTGTTCTCGTGGATTGCGGTGGTCGCGCTCAGTCTGATGAGCGTCTATTTCGGCTATCGGCTGTTTGAAAAGGTGAAAGTCCGCTTCGGCGACATCCTGTGAAATGTCGTTAAAGCTCGCCGGTGGATCGGAGCTTCTGGCAGCGGAGCCAGAAGGTTCATGTCGCTGGGTGCGTGGGGTTGGAGAACATGGATCGGAATGTATCGAAGGACCGTGGCAGGCCGAGCCTAACAGAAGGCGGACCAAGGTGCCGGCAACAAGGATGCGGCCCAAATTTCCATTGTCCACGGGGATAGGCCTATCACCACTTGGATTGAATCACGCGCCATGAAGGGCCTTGGGGATGACATCTGTATCCGGGTGCAGAACCTGTCGAAGCGGTTTGAGATCTATGCGCGTCCGATGGATATGGTGCTGGAAATGCTCACCGGTCGCCCGCGACATAACGAGCGATGGGCATTACGCGGAATCAGTGCCGAGATCCGCTGGGGAGAGGTCGTCGGGATCATGGGTCGGAACGGGGCGGGAAAAAGCACCCTGTTGAAAATTTTGGCGGGCACCCTGAACAAAACCGAGGGCAGTGTCGAGGTCAAGGGACGAGTGTCGTCAATCTTGGAACTGGGCACCGGCTTTCATCCCGAGTATTCAGGACGCGAGAACGTGTTGATGGGCGGGTTGTGTCTTGGAATGAGTCGGGTTGAGGTGAACAGTAAACTCGATTGGATTATTGATTTCAGCGAGCTTCGATCGGTGATCGATCAGCCGCTGAAAACCTACTCCACCGGTATGCAGGCGAGGTTGGCGTTCAGTACGGCGGTTTCAGTAGATCCTCAGATCCTGCTGGTCGACGAAGCGCTTGCGGTCGGAGACGTGCGCTTCCAGCGGAAGTGTTTTGCTAAGTTTGAGGAGTTTCGAGAAGCGGGATGCGCCATCCTGTTTGTCAGTCACACACCGGCTACGATCAATGCGGTGTGCAGCCGCGCCATCTATCTGCATGAGGGCAAAGTCGCTGCGGAGGGGGAGCCCCGGCTCGTGACAAGCTTGTATCTCAAAGACGTTCTCAGTTCAGGCCAGACGATTGGCACAGGCGGATCCCCAACGGCTCAAGAGCGCGATCGCGAGTTACGCTATGGAACACAGGAGGCGACGTTCGTCGACATCGGAATCCTGAACGGCAGCGGAGAAAGGGTCACCCTTCTCGAAACGGGAGAACGCTATACCATTGTCTGTAAATTGGCCTGCAGGCGTGACAGTATTGAGCATGTGAACGTCGGGGTGTCTTTGCGCACCGTTCAAGGTGTGGAACTAGTTGGTGTCAACCCGATTTCCCAGGGTCTTCCCTCGCCTTCGCTCAAGCGGGGAGATGTCTTGGAGGTTCGCGTCCAGGTGACGATGTGGCTCGCGCCGGGAGACTATTTTCTTACCGTCGGGGCGTGGAGCGCACGAGAGGGGGCCCATTACGATAGGCGAGTAGATGCGGTTCATTTTACTGTGGGTGGCGACTGCGGTCTCGTGTTTGGTTCCGTGGTCAATCTGGAAGCCAAATACGAAATGGACGTGCAGCCGATTTCTCCGTAGGGGTAGTCATGGTTACGCCGGCAACCACCGTATATGTTCATGTCGGATATCCAAAAACCGCGACCACGACTTTTCAGAAGCATCTGTTTCCTGGCCATCCGGAGATCGATTATCTCGGAAAATTCATTCCAGGATTCGGATTCAGGACCGAGTCTCTGGAAAATGAACTCAACGCCCTCATTTCCAGGGACGATACGCGGTATGAGGGAACTCAGAAGTTGGCCGAACTGATCAGGCAGTATCGCGGTGGTTCTCACCGGCCGGCGTTGCTGATCTCCACGGAGTCTATAGTCCATCCCTGGGCGACGGACCGGGGTCTTGTCGCAAGAAGGTTGCATGAAGCGTTGTCTCCGTGCCGGATCATTGTGACCATTCGGGAACAGCTCGACAGCATCAAGTCCTATTACGGACGTCATGGCCGGTTCGGCCAGTATCTGTTCCTCACGAAGGAAACAGGGGAACAACTTTCACTCCCCATGACCCTGCCAGAATGGCTCACATATTCGTTGCGCACATCAGACAAGAACTATATAGGGACACTCCGGTACTACGAGACGATCAGTTATTACGCGAAACTGTTCGGACGGGACAATGTCGGCGTGTTTCTGTACGAGGAATTCGTTCGGGACCAGGAGGCCTATGTGAGGCGGTTATGCCGGTTCCTGGGCGTGCACGATGTCGAAAAGGCTGTGGAACTCGTTCGGGGGAGACACGAGCTTCCGAGCTTGACGCGGGGCGAGTTGTTTTTTCTGCGCATAGAATCCCGGCTGCCTGCTGCGTTGCGGATGGATGGTCTGCACAGGTTGGGGCGGAAGCTATCGGCGCTTGTTCCGCGTGCGTCCAGCGCGGGAGCGATCTCGATCGACCCACCCTGGCTCGAACAGCTTGCGGCTCTTTACCGGGAAAGCAACCGCAAGCTCCAACAGACGTTTGATCTGCCGCTTGAGCGATACGGGTACTTGCTCTAGCGCCAGGATGAGTCAAGAAAACTCACTCCGAGGCATAAAAAATCATGACGATAGACATCATGACCAGAACATTGCTCAATCCTCACTTTGATCACGATCGCGTGATCTGGAGCGATGACTATAGCGGTCTCTATCAACCGGTGGAATATAGCCGACAGTTCGATGATCAGTGGAAGCTGTTCTTGGAAAAGAGAATCGGTTTTCATCGGCACACCGGCGTTGAAACGACTGATCCCTATATTGACGATCGAATCTATGAATTGACGGGAGTCCGCGGGTATTTGGAGCGCAGGCGCTATGGTCAGCTCTTTCCTCTGGTCAACGGGTTCAGGTCTGTTCTCGGGCTGGACAAGCGACGAGACATTGGCGGACGCTTGTACCTGGAGCCCAAGTTTCAGATCGACTACTTCAAGGGGAAGCGCTGTCTGGATATTGGATGCGGCGCCGGTCGATGGACTCGCACGCTGCTGGCGCTGGGCGCCAGCGTTAAATCCGTGGATGTCTCTCCGCACGCGTTGAGATCGACTCGGCGATTCAACGATGACGTCGAGGTGCTGAATCTGTTCGACATCCAGGATCGGCGGCCGGATTTGCACGAAGCGTTTGATTTCACGCTCTGTTGGGGCGTGGTCATGTGCACGCATGATCCCAAGATTGCATTTGAAAATGTCGCTCGCACGGTCAAGCCGGACGGGCAGCTCTACACCATGATTTACGCGCCCACCTATCATGCTTCTTCTTTCGTACGGCAGGCGCGCAGGCACTACCATACCATGCTTAAGAACATGGAAGAAAAGCTGAGCTACGCCTACCAGATCGCCGATTGTCCAGAGAACGCGATCAATGTGCTGGACATGTTAAACACCTTCTATAACTGGACCGTACCGGAAGATGTCATTCACAACTGGTATCGCCAGCATGGTTATGTCGACATCCGCACGCTCAACAAGAACGAAGCCAATCCCTGTGCGTATCACGTGCTCGGGACAAAGGTCCTGTAATGGTGGGGAGCGGGGAGCCCGTAGCAACGAGCACGGGCAGCGATAGGGCGAGTCCGGCGCAATAGATCGTTCTTCGTAACGTAATATGTCTTTTTCTGACCCTACGTCCAAGTCCTCAAAACGAGATGATATTGATCGAGTTTACGATCTCGTCCTCGACTCGTATCGTGAGGCAGGTTATCCGTCGGATTTGGTTGTCCATTGGGCCTTGCCACGCAATGATGCGCGACGGCTCTTGAACCATCTCGGAGAGACCCGCCCCATTAATCTCCTGGAA
This sequence comes from Nitrospira sp., assembly GCA_035281245.1. GTDB lineage: Bacteria > Nitrospirota > Nitrospiria > Nitrospirales > Nitrospiraceae > Nitrospira_C. The sequence continues at coordinate 10,635 of DATEEH010000047.1, read as the reverse complement.
ATCGGAACGTTTGTCGGAGTGTCCACCTTGATAATGGCCGCGAAAATTGACGACGGGGCCGTCATTCATACGATCGATCCCAATTTTCCGCTGGCTGTGGAACTCTGCGCGATGAATACACCGGCTTGTGGCGCGGACTTGACCGTCCGCCATCAGGAGCTGGCCTTGAGGGTTGCTCAGCGCTTGGGGGTCGCACAGAAGATCGTCTTCCATGCCGGCGGGTTTTCGACCGCGGCGACGTTCGCCTCGACGAAAAACGATGCGAACAAGACCGTTCCAGTCATCGGGCCGGAGGTGTGCGAAAAACATGGGCCCTTTGACTTTATTTTTGTCGACGGGTTGCACTACGCCAACGCGGTTCTGAGCGACCTCCGTTTGGCATACCAATATCTGAAGCCGGGCGGGCGAATCGTGCTCCACGACGTGATCGGCTGCTGGGGGTCTAACGTACGCCAAGCGGTTTATCAGTTTCTCTCGGAAACGCCCGGCCTCGTATTTGAACACGGACACTACGCAGACATTTTCGATTCCATCGGGGTTTTGAAACATTTTCCGCCGCGCGAGGATAGACAATCAGTAGCGAGCCGGACAGACGATCCGTCGGGATTATTCGGCCATTCCGAGTTTATGGCGCATCTGAACGCGATCGTCTATAGCCTCTCTTCTCCTAAGAGCGTCGTGTCTCTTGGGGGCGATCGAGGGGGGCTGCTGCTCGATCTGGCACACTGCGGAGTTCAGGACCTGTTGCATGTGGGCGACACTCCTCCGTATGTCTCTAAAGCTCATGGTACTTTGCCGCGTATGGAAGCGTTCGCATTTGAGGGGGTGTATGTTCCGTCCCGGCGTTTCGACCTGTGTCTCTGCCTCGGAAGCGGAGACGAGTTCGAAGAACAGCAACTGGAGAATCTCATTGAGTCCTGCATTCGATGCAGCGACACCATTGTGTTTGCGGCGACGCCCCCGGGCGAACTCGGCATCGCTGGCCGGGGGGCCAGACCGATCGGATGGTGGGTCCGCCGGTTCTGGCGGCGCGGCTATCGGTTCCATGACATGATTCGGCCATCCTTGGAGCCGCTCATATATCCTTATTCCTATTCTCCCACCTACCCCGTCAGGTCTTCTGAATTGCTCAATCTCTACGTGATCCGGCGAGAGCCCGCTGCTGGGCCGGAGCAAGGCTGCCTTCTCGAAGAGGTCCTGGTGGAGAAAGAAAGCCGCATCGAGGATCTGAGCTTGCAGGCAGTCTTCAACGGCATTTTGCTTCAAGACACGCTGAAAAGGTTAAAAGCGTCCGAGAATCTGGTGGCGAGAAGCGATGCGTTGATCAAGGAAATCATGCAAAGCGAAGAACGCCTTCGTCGTGCGGCAGGTTGGATCACAAGATTGCGCAGGCGATTGGGACTCTAGTCTGCCGCGAAGCCAAAACTCCCAGGGAATCGGCATGTGCGGGATTGCCGGCATCATTGATCAGGGAGCAGGGTTCGGACGGGATCGGCTGAGGGCGATCACCCAGACCATGCGTGACACGATGGTCCACCGGGGTCCGGATGATGCGGGCCTCTGGGTCGATGAGGATGGACGGTGCGCCCTTGCCCATCGGCGACTCTCGATTATCGATCTCAGCCCGGACGCCCGCCAGCCCATGGGCAACGAGGACGGCTCGGTCCTCGTCACGTTCAACGGAGAAATCTACAATTTCCAGGAGCTGCGGCACGTGCTAGAGGCGAGCGGACACCGCTTTCGCTCAAAATCCGACGGCGAAGTCCTCCCTCATCTGTTCGAGTCGCTGGATGCCGCCATGCTGCATGAGCTCGACGGCATGTTCGCCTTCGGCCTCTGGCATCGACCGCGCCAGAGACTGCTCCTTGCCCGCGATCCCTTTGGAAAAAAGCCGCTCTACTATGCGCAAGGACAAGGGTGGTTCGCCTTCGCTTCCGAGCTTCAAGCCCTGACCTGCATTCCCGGGTTTAACGCCACTGTCGATCAAGACAGTCTGGCACTCTATCTGTTGTTGCAATATATCCCCGCTCCCTGGACCATCTATCGAGGTGCCCAAAAACTTCCTCCCGGCTCGTTTCTGGAGCTCGATTGTGCCGTGTCTTCGTCTGGCGAGCCTTCCGTCCGGCGTTACGCGACATTTGAGGCGCGAGAGCCGGAGTCCACGACGCCGCGCACCCTGGACGAAAATGTGGAGGAGTTGCGAGTGATTCTCCTTGGAGCCGTCCGCAAACGGTTGGTCAGCGACGTCCCGCTCGGCGCGTTTCTCTCCGGAGGTGTGGACTCCTCGCTGGTGGTCGCGATGATCACGCAGGAACTTCGACGGCCTGTGAAGACGTATTCAATCGGCTTCGAAGGCACGGCCGAGAGCGAACATCTCTTCGCCCGGCAAGTCGCGGACCATCTGGGCACGGAACACCATGAACAGCTTCTGAAAGCGGATGCCTTGGAACTGGTTGCTCAGATCGCTACCATGCTCGATGAACCCAACGGCGACTCCAGCTGCCTGCCGACGTTCCTGCTCTGTCAGTACACGCGGCAATTTGTGACCGTCGCCCTCTCTGGTGACGGGGGTGATGAAATGTTCGGCGGCTATGGCCGGTACCGGGATACCTTGCTCGAGGACTCGAGCTGGTTCGCTCGCGCATCTAGAAGTCTGCGTGCCGGACGGTGGATGACTCCTGCCGACAGTTACCTCTCGCCGCGCTGGCTCATGTTTCAACCTGAGGAGGTCCAAGCGTTCCTGGGTGATATGAGCCCGGTAATTTCCAATCAGCTTGCGAATTGGCGGAAGCGGCTGAACGATTCCCGTCTTCCCCTTCTCCATCGAATGCGCAACCTCGATGTCGCGACGTACCTGCCGGGAGCCGTGTTGACCAAGGTGGATCGGATGAGCATGCAGGTGTCGCTGGAAGTCCGGTGTCCTTTGCTGGACGGGCGGGTTGCGGATTTCGCCCGAACGGTGAGCGCAGCCGACTGCTGGCAGCAGCCGGATGACACGAAGCGGATTCTGAAGCGGTTGGCTGAGAAGTATTTGCCTGCATCCTGGATACGGAGAAAGAAGATGGGATTCGGATTACCCTCCAATGCCTGGTCTCATGAGGAGATTCTTGAGTTGGCGAGGGAGTTCTTGCTTTCGTCTTCAGGGCGACTGAGTGGTCTGATCGATCGGACGGCGTTGGAAAGACTCATTCTGAGGCAGACGCAACCGGGCTCGTTCTCGATTTATCAGATGTGGCCGCTGCTGGTCTTGGAGCTGTGGCTGCGAAAGCCCCGCATCGCTGGTTCAGACCCTCACTGATGGGAGAACCGGATGCATTCGCAAATCGAACAGGTCAATTCCCATTCGGCGCCATCCTCGTCCGACCGCCGGTTTGAATTTGGCAGGAACTGGAGTCAATTTCTCCGAGTGCTGTCGACTGAGCGTATTGAGACTGCAGAACGGTCTCTACAGACGTTGCTGAGTGTGGAGGATTTGCAAGGCAAATCCTTTGTGGACGTTGGTTCCGGCAGTGGGCTCTTCAGCCTCGCCGCCAAGCGGCTAGGGGCCAGCGTGCTTTCGTTTGATTTTGATCCTGATTCCGTTGCATGCACGGTTGAACTCAAGCGACGGTACTTTCCACAGGACACAAAATGGAGAATTGAGCAAGGTTCCATTCTCGATGAGGAGTACCTGCGTGCAATGGGACAATTTGATGTCGTCTACTCATGGGGTGTACTTCATCACACGGGTGCCATGTGGGTAGCCTTGGAGCGTGTCGTCCAATTGGTGAAGGCCGGCGGAACACTCGTCGTCGCGATTTACAATGACCAGGAGGGTCGCAGCCGTCGCTGGTTAATGGTGAAGCGCGCATACAACGTCTTGCCAGCCTGGGCGAAAGGGTTGGTGGTATGGCCAGCTTTTGTTCGCTTGTGGGGCAAAACCATCCTTCGAGACCTGCTTCGCGGCCATCCATTTCGGTCGTGGAGCCAGTACGGCAGAGAGCGTGGCATGTCCCCTTGGAGGGACGTTGTTGATTGGGTCGGCGGCTATCCATTCGAGGTTGCCAAGCCGGAGGCGATCTTCGATTACTTTACCGCCAGAGGGTTTGTTTTGAAAAAGCTCAAAACCTGCGGTGGTGGGCACGGGTGCAACGAATTTGTGTTTGAACGACAGTGCGTGGCTCCATTTGCGCGCCTTTGCTAAGCAGGTTTGGGATAGCTGGCCTTACCTCAAGCCTATGGTTCTCATGCTCGATGATCTGCACTAGTATTATGACCATCTTCCGAGTGAACTCCGTCACAGGGGTCGGCCCAGTTGTGAAGATATCGTGCAAAGCTTGCAAGGGAATTCGACGAGATTCACAGCCGTGGCCCTATCGCTGTGACGACTAACACTTGGGTAACATCTCCCACCTTCTTGTTTCTTACTCGCTCATTGAATTATGGCGGATGCGAGCGGCAGTTGGTCGCATTGGCCATAGGACTGCACAATCGAGGAAAAACAGTGATGGTTGCGACATTCTATCCTGAGGGTAGCCTTCGCTGCGACTTGCAAGCGGGCAATGTGCCGATTATCACTCTGGACAAGCGGTCGAGATGGGACGCCTTGGGATTCATGATTCGTCTTGTGCGGCTGATTCGTCAAGTCCGGCCCGATGTGCTTCACACGTATCTGGGTACCGCGAACATTCTTGGAATATTGCTTAAAGTGCTGTCCCCCTCGATGAGGGTCGTCTGGGGCATGCGAGCTTCAAATATGGACCTCAGTCGCTATGGCTGGCTCGATCGAGTCCAATTTCGAATCGAGCGCATGCTCTCGCCGTTTGCTGACGCAATCATCGCCAACTCCCACGCCGGACTCTCATACGGGGTTTCTCAGGGGTTCCCTCAAGAAAAACTAATCGTGGTTCCCAATGGCATCGATACCGAGCGTTTCTCGCTGCGCCCTGACTTCAGGGCCACTATCCGGCAGAACTGGGATATTCCAGAAGAAACGGCTGTGATTGGACTCGTTGGTCGACTAGATCCGATGAAGGGCCACCCTGTGTTTTTGAATGCAGCTTCGCTGCTGCTCAAACACCGTGCTCGGGTGCATTTTGTCTGCATAGGCGACGGTCCACCTGCCATGGTGGCTGAACTCTCTGAATTGGCCATCAGCCTGGGGATCCAGCGCCACGTCACGTGGGTGAAGTCTACCAGCGCCATCGAGCACGTGTACGGGGCGATGGACATTGCGACGTCCTGTTCGACGTATGGAGAAGGCTTTTCGAATGTAATCGGAGAAGCCATGGCCTGTGAAAGGATTTGCGTGGCAACGGACGTTGGGGATGCCAAGAGGATTCTCGGCGATACAGGGTATGTCGTACCGGCAGGAGATGCAGCAGCCCTAGCTACCGCCTGGATGCAGGCCCTGAATCTCAATGATGACGAACGAAGAATACGTGGTCGAGCGGCTCGGGAGCGCATTGTCAAACATTTCGCTCTTGACCGCATGATCACTGAAACGACTCTTGTGCTCGAAAACCTTGCGCCAAGGGAAAGCCGCTGACATGAACCATATTGGATTCATTGATAGTGAGAAAAAGCGGGCGATTCGTGAACGGTTCGATCGCTTGGCCGCAGACCGGGAATATTGGCAGAAAAAAAATAACTACTACTATGAAGATCAAAAACGGTATCTGCGCTTTCTCGTGCCGGAAGGAAAACATGTCTTGGAGGTGGGCTGTGGCCTTGGGGATCTACTCGCCGCCCTGAAGCCCTCGAGAGGTCTGGGGATCGACCTCAGCGAAATGATGGTGAAAGAAGCCTCTCAGCGCCATCCCGAGCTTGAGTTTCGCGTCGGCGATGCCGAATCGCTCGAGATCAACGAGAAGTTTGACGCGATCATTCTGGCGGATGTGATGGGCCATCTGCTTGACATTGAATCGACTCTACGCAAACTGCGGCCATGTTGCTCGGCCAAAACGCGAGTGATCATCGCGTACTACAATTTCCTTTGGGAGCCACTGTTGCGTTTGACCGAGCGTCTCGGCTTGAAAATGCCTCAGCAACAGCAGAACTGGCTTGCGCCTCCTGATATTCATAACCTCCTTCGGCTGGCCGATTATGAGGTCGTCAAGACCGAACGACGGCTCTTGCTTCCCAAGGCTATTCCCTTTCTGTCGGCCTTGCTGAACCGATTCTTGGCGTTTCTCCCAGGGCTGAATCGGTTGTGCTTAAGTCAATATATTGTGGCGCGGATGCCGGGTGGACGTACGGTCCGGGAGTTCTCGACGAGTATTGTCATCCCGTGTCGCAATGAACGTGGCAACATCGAGGCCGCGATAACGCGAATGCCTCGTTTCAGCGAGCGGCAGGAAATTATCTTTGTGGACGGACACTCGACAGATGGCACGCCGGAGGAAATCCATCGTGTGCGTGCGGCGTATCCGCAATTGAACATCAAAGTGTTCATACAGGATGGGAAGGGGAAGGGAGATGCGGTACGAAAAGGATTTGCGAATGCGACAGGGGATATCCTCGTGATTCTGGACGCAGATCTCACGATGCCGCCCGAGGATCTGCCGAAGTTTTATGAGGCCATCGCCAGGGACAAGGGCGAATTTATCAATGGCAGTCGTCTTGTCTATCCAATGGAACGGGAGGCGATGAGGTTTTTGAACGTGCTTGGCAACAAGTTCTTTAGCATGGCGTTTTCATGGCTGCTGAATCAGCGAATCAAAGATACGTTATGCGGCACGAAGGTGTTGTTCAGGGAGGATTACGAACGGATTGTCAGTAATCGATCGTACTTCGGAGAGTTCGATCCGTTCGGAGACTTTGACCTCTTATTCGGAGCCTCCAAACTCAGCCTTAAGATTTTGGAGGTTCCGATTCGGTATCAAGACCGAACGTATGGCACAACCAACATCCATCGATTTGCCCATGGCTGGCTGCTGTTGAAAATGATCGTGTTCGGTTTCTTCAGATTAAAGGCGGTGTGATGTCCGATGCGATTCTTCGACAGCACAAAGCAGTGTGGGAACAGAAGCCGATTCTCCGGCTTCTGTACACAAGTTGGTATCTAGAACTGGTGCCTTGGCTTCAACCCGGTTTGACGCTGGAAGTTGGAGGTGGCACAGGGAATTTAAAAGAGTTCGCCCCAAGCGTCTTTTGCACGGATGTGACCAGAATGCCCTGGCTCGATGCGGTGGCGGACGCGCAGTACTTGCCATTTGCGACGGAGAGTCTCGCCAATATTGTTCTTTTCGATACCCTTCACCATGTCGAAAATGTCCGCTTGTTTCTTAACGAGGCGTTGAGGACCCTCAGGCCTCGCGGGCGCCTCATTGTCATGGACCCGTACATCTCCTGGTGGTCCTGGCCTATCTACCATTTTTTTCATCCCGAACCGGTAGATTTAGAGGCACATCCATTGGAAGTTCAAGCGAGCGACAGGGATCGCAGACCGTTTGATGCGAATCAAGCTGTTTCAACTATCCTCTTTGAGCGTTGCTACGACATGTTTGAAAGAGATTTCCCGCAATTTCAGATGCGACTCAAAAGACGAATGGCTTTCCTTGTTTATCCCTTAAGTGGCGGGTTTGAGCATCCTTCTTTGATTCCGGCATTTTTAGTGAAACCGGTGCTTTGTCTTGAGAGAAGCCTTGCATTTCTAAGTCGTTTTTTGGCTTTCAGAATGCTCGTAGTGCTGGAGAAAGACAGTTGAAGCAAGAAGAGGCCGGCGCCTCTTTAAGGGGCTGGCTACTGATCTTCTGCGGTCTAATACTTTCAGGCGTTGTCCTTTTTCGGTTTATCCCTGCTCTGCAAGCCGCCCTAGGAGAGGCGGTTGTGCCTGGGTTGGACGAGCGCTTAACCAATGTCAGCGCAGAGAACGTTTCATGGCTGAATGAAGGCAGGGGAGGCCATTGGGAGCGTTACGGCTGGTACTTGTCATCCCAAGAGCAGGGCAGGCTTCGAATTCGCCTTCCTGGTGACAAGCCGGGAATGCTGAATTTACGCCTATGGGCGGCCGATGCGGGGCCGTTATCGGTTGAGTTGGTAGATGGAGCCATACATCACAACATCCATCGGGAATTGCTAGGTGGCGACGTCATACGTATCGCCGTCAATGGTCCGTGTGAGTTGGCGATTGATGCAACAAACGATACAGCACGAAAGCAGTTGATTCTTGATCGGTTTGCCGTCTGGAGATCGTCCCTGCAAGACTATCTTCCATCAATCTATCCGCTCTTGGGCGCGATCGCATTGTGTCTGGCTGGTTGGAGTTGGCTTGCCCATCAGAAGAACTCAAAGCGAGCGTGGCGTTGTACACTCGGCGTAGCGCTCATTTTCTTGGCCGTGACCGTTGGTTGGGCACAACGTTGGACATTGCTGGAAATCGCTCGCGGTCTTCCTCCGGATCTCGATGTGGTTCAATACCGCCTGTATGCACAAAGCCTTGAATGGTTTACGTCAGATCATGGTTTTTATTCTGGAACATTTGGTGAACGAGAACCACTGCATATCGCTGCGATCAATCTCTGGAGCCGTATGTGGGGGGACAATGCGGCAGTCGTGAGATGGTATTCACTGTTTGTGTCAAATGTCCTCGTGGCCGCCGTGGGGATATTCATGTGGTCAGTCAGCGGGAGCTGGCTGTTCGGGGCCGCAGCTTCTTGGATGATGGCAATGAGCCCTGCGTGGAGCGAGGAATCGGTCAGAGGGCTACGCACCGAAAGTGAAGTGCTTGTCCTGCTTTTGGGAATCTCCGTATGGTTGTGGGGTCGGGGATGGAAGGCTGCTGTCCTACTTGGCATAGTGACAGGGCTAACAGGTCTGCTTCGCCTGCCTCTGCTTGGCGTCCTCCTGCCGCTTTTTTGGCTGTGCCGGCTTATTAACTACTGGCGGCAAGCTAGGGGATACCGATTGTTACGGCCATCTCAATGGGAATGGCGACAACTCGCCTTGGTATCATGTTTGGCTCTGGTGATCTTTAGTCCGCATCTATACGGATTGTATCGAGTGCATGGAGATCCATTCTGGCCGTCGCACGGTTATGCGCGGTGGAATGCGAACTTCGAATTTCCAGAACGGTTGGGAACTGAACAGTTTCCAACTTTGGAGCAGTTTTCCAAGGATCCCTATGCCGGTCCGAGGCTCACCTATGCGCAGTATCTGTTCCAGCTGCATTCTCTCCCGACGCTCGTGAAAGGACAAATCAAAGGATGGCTTGAGTCCACAATATACATGACAACATCTCTCGCTCCGCATATCGGCGAATACCTGGTTCTTTTTCAAGCCAGCGGAGCTGCGCCGGTATTCCGACAACTGTGTATTGACGCCGTGTTTATAGGTCTGCTCTTGATGATGCTGACTGCTATAGGCTGGTTATACCTCTGGCGGCATCCGGACTATTGGTGGATATCTTTTTTAGCAGTGTGGACCACATGGTACGTGGCGTACTTGTATAGCGTTCGTCTGGTGGAGCCTTTCAGGCATACGGCCCATGCCTATCCATTCCTGATATTCTGCTTCTTGTGGGGAGTGGCCCGAATCTATCAACCGCTCAAAGAAAGGCTGTTGCGACACGTGAGAAGGCTAGGGGTGCCGTCGTTGTATACGGCATCTGATTGATGTCCTCGTCAGACTAAACTTCAAAAATTTCGTTCTGAATGATTCGAATCGTGCATGTGATTTCCGATCTGGATGCCGGCGGAGCCGAGACGATGCTGTCGAAGTTGGTAGGCAGCATGGACCGTCATCGATTCTCCAGCGCCGTCATTTCCCTGACCGATCGCGGTCTGCTAGGAAAGGGGATTGAAGCATTGGGTGTCCCTGTGTACACGTTGGGCATGAAGCGAGGACGTCCCGATGTCCTTGCAATCCCCCGGCTGATCAGACTGCTGAGGCAACTTCAGCCCGCTATCGTCCAAAGTTGGCTGTATCACGCCGACCTTCTGAGTACGTTGGCCGTCAGCATCTGTGGCTCGACTCGAATCATCTGGAATCTACGCTGTTCAAATATGGAATTAGCGCAGTACTCCAGGTTGACAAGGTGTGTTCAGCGAGTCCTGGCCTGGCTGTCTGCCCTTCCAGTCGCTGTTGTTGTCAATAGTGAAGCAGGGAGGTCTCAACACGAAGGACTGGGTTATCATCCTCGCCGTTGGGCATACATCCCCAACGGGTTCGATACGGAGCGATTCGCTCCAAACTCGGACAGGCGAGCAGCTCGTCGAATAGAGTGGAAAGTTCCCAATGATACCGTTCTCATTGGATTCATCGCGCGAGTCGACCCGATGAAGGATCACGCGACGTTTCTCGAAGCTGCACAATCTGTTGTTAGGGCGCGCCCGCTTGCGAGATTTGTCCTTGTTGGTAAAGATACCGAAACATTGGCCCCATTGGCGTCTGAAAAGGGATTGAAGGACGCCATCCTGTTGTTGGGCTACCAGAGCGATGTTGCATCCTTGCTTCCTGCCATGGATATCGTGTGTCTCAGTTCGGCATTTGGAGAAGGATTTCCGAATGTGCTAGGAGAGGCCATGGCCTGTGCCATTCCCTGCGTTTCGACAGACGTGGGCGACGCGCGAAACATTCTAGGTGACACTGGCATCGTCGTGCCCGCTCGCGATCCCAAGGTACTTGCTGAAGCCATTATTGATCTTATTGATCGAG